>NZ_JBKTWO010000015.1:0-55176 GCF_047249845.1 Thomasclavelia sp. | reverse complement strand
ATATAGAAGATAATATAAATAATAATATATATACTGCTCCAAGCGAACAAGTCGCTTTAGAGCCGTCTGTAATCGAACTTGTTTTAAATGATAAATCTCTATATCCGATTACAAATAAGCAGTTAAATGAATGGCAAGAATTATACCCTAATGTAGAAGTTATGCAATGCCTACGAAATATGAAAGGGTGGCTTGATGCTAACCCGACCAAAAGAAAGACCAAACGGGGAATACTTAAATTCGTAAACGGGTGGTTAGCACGTGAACAGGACAAACCTAGAAAAACACAAACAACTAAGGATATAGCTCCTGTAATGGATTTTAGCGAGTTCTATTAAAATGACACTCGAAGAATTTACAAAAGCTATGACATTTCTAGGGATGAACTATATAAACAATAAGGGTTTTTCACCCGAACATATAAAAATGCTTTACCCAAGATTTATGAACTACAGTAATGAACAGTTTAAAAATGCAGTACATGAATGTATAGAAAATGAGAAACATATAAACAATATCACTCACGATTTAGGACAGTATTTACCATATTGCGAACAAAAACAAAATATGATCGAATGCACAAATGATTTTATAAAGTGTCCTAAAACAAAAAATATATGCCCGCTTGATAAATCGTGGGCATGGCTGGTAATAAAATTTGATTAAGAAAGAGGAAAGAATAATGTTAAAAGAATTAGCAGAAAAGATTGAAGAATTAGTGAATGGACAGGTAGAACCCGAATTAGAAACAATTAACGGAGTTGATTATATAAAAACCGCTAAAGGATATGAACAGTTAAAAAAACCAAGAATGGATATTATTAATGTAAACAGTTTAAACGGTCTTGTTGAAATGGTCAAAGTTGTTATCAAAAACGAAGTATTAGGGATACCAGCTTTAGTAGTTAACGTGGATGTAAACGACATTATTGTATCTACTTCTCATAACATCGCGGGAGAAATGGACCAAATTATTAAAGCATATCCATTAATTCCCGATTTAGGGTTGGATCGTAGACAAAGTGTAGAGGAACTAATAATCAAGTTGTCTACCGCGTTCATAGAAACAGAAAATACAACCAAGTTTATAAATTCTATTTCAAGTTTGAGAATAGTTGAGGATGTAGAATTTAATGATGATGGAATAGGGCAGACTATTACTGCGAAAAAAGGAGCGCAGTTAAACCAGAAATATACGATACAACCTATTGTTAAATTAAAGCCAATAAGATCATATGCAGAAATAGAACAGGTAGAATCTAAGTTTTTATTTAGAGTTGATCAAAGAGGAGAAGTGATATTGTACGAAGCGGATGGCGGACAATGGAGATACGATGTGCAAAAACGCATCGTTAAGTATCTTAATGGAAGTTTAAAAGAACTTATTAACGATGGCAAGGTTAAAATAATTGGTTAGGAGCAGTAATATGAATGATGAATTAAAAATTAGCGATGTAAAAGAATTAGGGATATTAGGAATACAGGACGGACAACTGTTAAAAAACGTTGCTTATGAACTTGATAAGGTTGTTAATAACATTAATGATATTAACACGGATGATAAGCCACGTGAAATAGCAATTAAAATAAAAATTGTCCCTATAAAGGATAAAAAACAGTTAGTAGTCACTTTTACAACAACATCTAAATTAAGACCACTAAATAAAATTGAAACGAATTTATTTAATATGCAAAAAGTAGATAATTCGACAGGTGTAGTTACAAATATGCTACAGGAGATTACAGACGTAGCGGTAGGACAATTTAATATCGACGGTGAGGTACAGGAAGCGCCTAAGCCAATTATGATTGGAATTGATTAAATAATATCTAAGCTAGGGATTAATCCCTAGCGAGATTTTGATAAAGGAGAATACATACATGAGAATTATAAGATTAAAAACCAAACCAAAACACTTTAACCTACAGTTACAGGATAAAAAGAACTTTGAAATACGTTTAAATGATCGTGATTTTAAAGAGGGTGACATATTGTGTTTGGAAGAGTACAACAAAGACTATACAGGTCGTTTTATCCACGTAGAAGTAATGTGCGTAGTTGAAGATTACTGCAAAGACGGGTATGTAACATTAGGAACTAAGAAGCGTTTAGATTTAGGGGCGCAGATAACGCAATGAAGCAAGTTAAGATTTTAGAATTGTTTGGCGGCGTTGGTTCTCCGCGGTGCGCTTTAAGAAATATAGGCGTTAATACAAAAGCAATTGATTATGTGGAAATTGATGAAAAAGCAGTTAAATCATATAATTCTATGTTCGCTGATGAACTTGAGTATAAAACCCAATCTGTTGTTGGATGGAATTTAAAGCCTGATATCTTAATACATGGAAGTCCGTGTCAAGATGTATCTATAGCGGGACTGAAAAAGGGAAATGACGAAAACAGCGGGACCCGATCATCGTTAATGTGGGAAACAGTTAACATAATTAAACAGATGGGAGAATGGAAACCAAAATATGTTATTTGGGAAAATGTAGTAGGTGTTTTACATAAGAAAATGAGTAAAAATTTTGTAAAATACTTAAACGAAATGGAAAAACTAGGATATACAAACAGTTATAAAATTTTAGACGCAAGAGACTTTGGACTTCCACAAGCGCGAAAAAGAGTATTTACAGTTTCAACTTTAGGCAGCGTCCCTTTTGAGTTTGATGATCTTATAACTTACAAAATGAAAAACATTAATGATTTTTTAGAAAATGATTTTAATGATAAATATTTGGTAACACAACCATCTATGCTAAAAAAAATAGATATCGAAAACAGTACTTCGTTTGGGGTAAAAGTTATAAAAGACTATTGTTATACAATAACATGCAAACAAATGCGTGCACCTAACTCGGGTGTTATTGATTTAGGTAATGGACAGTATAGGTATTTAACAGAACTTGAGTGCTGGAGATTACAAGGATACAGTGACGACGATTACTATAAGGCGTTAGAAGCCAACCCAAACAAACACGAAAATAAAATGAATACCGCTTTATATAAACAGGCGGGAAATTCTATTCCAGTTACAATTTTTGAAAGCATTTTTAGAAAAATTATATTAGGAGAAACAAAAGCCATAGATAGGCAAATGACAATATTTGATTATGGCGCCGAGGTAATATATGCAAACTAATTTATTTCAAACAAACGAAGAATTATATCAAGAAACAAAAGTAAATGATCCTAATCACGTTGCTACGCCAAGGTTTGTAGTTGAATGTATTTATAACATTATCGGGATTAAGGAATTTAAAAATATATGGTTTCCATTCAATAACTATGACAGTGAATTTAAACTAAGAGCTGATGAACTGAATTTAAAATATTCAGCCACACATATATTTGACGATTTAGGAAATGATTTTTTTAAAACCTTACCGCCAATAGGATGCGAACTTTTAATAAGCAATCCACCTTTTGGAGAACAAAACAAGATAATTGAAAGAACTTTCTATCTTGCTGATAGCGGACAAATAAAGTCTTTTGCATTGTTACTTCCTTTAAGCACTTTAGAAACTCTTACACGTGCAAACATGTACGAAGAGCATGTAAACGGATTGTCTATTGGTATTTTTAAAAAACGTATTAAATTTAAAAACTGTAAAGGAACGTTTAATAAAGCGTGTTGCTGGGTTTGTTACAACATACCAGCATTAGAAAATAAAAAGATATGGTGGATATAAAAATTAAGGAGAAATATAAAAATGAATAGAGAAATAAAGTTTAAAGCATACATAGAAGTAAAAAAGGGGCTACTAGAAGATGAAAATGTTAGAAATTAATCCTGCGGACATATTAATTAGTCCGTTTGGGTTAGAGGGTGCTTTAGTAATTAATTTATCCAATAATGAAGTAATTAAAAACAATGAGTTACTTATAGAACAACCGTATTTTTCTTTAAAGGAATTATTAGACGGTTTAAATAAAGACGGACACTACTTAATTATCGTCGAAAGTCCGTTACATGGTGAAATTTATCGTTATAACAACTATGGTAAACGCGAAACATATCTAGTTGGTAAAATGTGCGGACATGCATGAAAGGAGTGAAAAACAATGGCAATATGGATTAGAAGTCAAGATAATGAGGTGAAGTATGCATAAATATCAAGAAGCATTAGATGATTTAGTAAAGGTTTCATGTGCTAAAAAAGTAAGTTGCGCTGAATGTGACATAAATAAAATTTGCAACAGTACGGCAAAAGAATATGTTGATACATTACAACAGTTAGTTGATAAAGCGACACCTAAAAAGCCACATCTAAGTGAAATATTTAAAGACGAAGACACAGAAACCATCTACGATGAAGATGGTTATATAAATGAAACAATATGTGTTTGTCCTAATTGTGGGAAACATACTATATTCGATTATGAGTATAGCAAAAGATTTAAATATTGTTCTAATTGCGCTCAAGCAATAGATTGGAGTGATGAAGATGCTTAGAGATTATGAAATACCTTTGTTAGAAGAAATGTTGCAAGAAGATAAATATAAAAATAACATTCCACTTGCAACATCGTTTGTTAAAGATTTTCTTGAAGAATACAAAAAGCTAAAAAAATTATTAGCTAATAATACAATAAAGCCTTATAAATTTGAAGAGTTAAAGCCTAAAACATGGGTTTGGGATAATGTAGAAAAGGAATGTTTGTATGTTATTAAACCTTTTGTAAGTACAGTCATCGGAGTTAAATGTTTCAGTTATTTAGGAATTTATAAGAATTTAGAAGAAATAAGAAAATTAGATATGAAATTCGAAGAAAACCGTTTCTATCCCGTACAAATGGCTAATTTAATGGAGGTTGGTTAATGGATACAGAACGCAAAAAAAAGTATGTTGTTTATGATTTAGACCACAATTTAGTAAAAATAGGAACACGTGAAGAATGTGCGGAATATATGCGAATGTCATTAACAACTTTTACAGAACACGTAAGGAAATTGCGTAACGGTGAAATAAGAAACGGGAAACGTTATAATGCTTATTCGTTAGAACACGACGCAAATAGATACTTTAGAGTCGTAAAAGATGTATTAGCATATAAAAAAATAAACGATAATTGGAGAAGATTAGTTAAAATTCCAAAAGGTAAAATATATATATACGATCCTTTCCATAACAGGAGAGGAAACATAATTAAATTAGCAACAAAAGTAACACAGATCAATGAAGAAACAAGAAGATACTACAATGAAATACAAATGACCTGTGAAGAATTTGAAAAATATTTTGAGGAAATAAAGAGGAAGCGATTTAGGTAAGTTAAGAAGCAATTAAGGCACTTTACAGGTGTCTTTTTATAGTATAATTATAGTTGCAAAAGTATAAATAGAGTTAGAACATTAAAAGGGGTGGTGAGTCGATGGCGAAAGGTAAATATAAAGAATGGCTAGAGCCCGATGGCTTGCTTAAAATAGAAGCGTGGGCGCGTGACGGGCTGATCAACGAGCAGATAGCCCGCAACATTGGAATAAGAAGAGAAACACTTAGTGAGTGGGCTAAGAAATATCCCAACATTGGCAACGCCCTAAAAAGAGGCAAAGAAGTTCCCGATATTGAGGTAGAAAATTCGCTTTATAAACGTGCAGTAGGATACAACTATGTAGAAGTTACCAAGGAACGAAAACTAAATCCCGATACAGGGAAATATGAGTTGATTGTTACCAAAGAGATAACTAAACAAGTTATACCCGATACAACCGCAATGATATATTGGTTAAAGAACCGCAAGCCGAAACAATGGAGGGATAAGCCTGTTGATGAAATTGACATTAATGACATTGCTAAGAATATAAACACATTATCTAAAGCGGTATTAAGCAACATAGCCCCAACGCGTAAATTAGAGGAATTTGAATAATGAACATACCAGCACCTTTTAATCAAAAGCAGTTAAATTATTTAGCAAATACGTTTGACTGCTGGCTAAATGTTGCAGAGGGCGGTAAAAGAGGAAGCAAGAATGTACTAAATACATACGCTTTCTGTCTTAACCTAGAAACACACCCCGATAAAATACATTTAATAGCTGGAGTAACTAATTCAACCGCAAGAATAAATATTGCAGTATGCGACGGATTTGGAATATTTAATTACTTTGAGGGCAGATACCGAGAGGGCAAGTTTCAAGATCGACAGTGTATATACGTTCAGACAAAAGTCGGGGAAAAGGTTATATTAGTTGCTGGCGGTAGAAAAAAAGGCGATGAAGCATTTATAAAAGGATTTACGTTAGGGAGTTCGTATATAACAGAAGCCAACGAGTGTCACAAAGACTTTTTAAAAGAAGTATCGGACAGAACGTTATCGAGTTCTAATAGAAAAATATTCCATGATCTTAACCCAAAAGACCCTCACCATTATTATTATGATGAAATATTAGGCTTTCATGAGAAACAACAAAAGTTAGATGATTCATACGGTTATAACTATGGTCATTTCACTATAGCCGACAACATGAGTATATCTAACACAAAATTAAGAAACATTCTAAACACATACGAAAAAGGTACGGTCTGGTATGACCGTGATATAAAAGGTTTAAGAAGAGTTGCGGAGGGGCTGATATTTCCATACTATCCTAATAACGAAGAACAGTATTTAGTAAATGATGATGAATTAATAGATAAAAGAGGAAAACCGTTAAGATACGATCATATCATTATAGGGGTGGATTTTGGTGACAGTGGTTCAAAATATTCATTCCATGCAACGGGATATACTAACGATTGGTATACATTAACAGTATTGACCGAACGTGATATAGAGAAATCAAACGGGATTGATACGGATAGACTTTGTAACGAATTTATAATGTTTTATAGAGAAGTTATAAAAAACTATGGTTATCCCGAATTCGCTTTTTGCGACAGTGCATCAAATACTTTAATAAATACGTTAATTTCTGCGTGTAGGAAAGCAAAGCTAAACGCAGATATAATAACAGGCGTTGTTAAAAATGAGGTATCAGACAGACCAAGAACAATAGATTTACTGCTGCGTAGTGGTAGGTTAAAGATAAATAGAAAATGTAAGAATTTAAGAAAAGCTATGCGAAGTCTTGTTTGGGATGAAAAAGACAGTACAAGACCCGAAGATGAAAACATAGACAATATAAACGACTATTACGATAGCTTCTGTTATACGTTTATAACGCACACAGAATATATCGAGCGGATGTAGGGGGTATAAGATGGAAAACAATCAAGAGTTTATGGTGCAGTATCTAAATAAATTAGGATGCAAAGTAAACACAAAAGCGTTTGAATATATAGACTTAGCTAACGAATGGTACAGGAATAAAAAAACAAAGTTCCATGAACGCGAAACTATATCGGGTGTAAAATATGATCTTGAACGACTAAACATGGGTAAGAGATTATGCGCCGATGATGCTAATTTGTGTGAGGTTATAGAGATAAATGCACAAACAAATACAAGTGATAATGATATTATTTTAGATGTATTGAAAAGCAATAACTTTGATGTAATGTATCGTAAACAGTTAGAGCAAATGAGTGCAGCGGGCACAGTAGGAGCTTATCTAAGAATAGAAAATGCTGATTTGCTAGAAAATGGCGAGATAAGAGGCGGTAAGATAGTTATAAATTGGGTAGAAGCTAAGAACATAGTTATATTAAATTGCGTAAACAACGATATATTAGAATGTGCTTTTATGGGCGGGAGTTACGACATACAGGGTTCTAAATATTCTATTGTGTCATTTAAACTTAATAATGATAAAAAATATGTCTGTAGAACTGCTTATTTTGATGAAAACGGTAAATTTATAACCGAAACAACAGTTACATATGGAGAAGTAAAGCCTTTTGCAATCATGAGAGTTGCAGAGGTTAATAACTTAGAAGAAATGGCGGGATATGGATTACCGAAACTATTTAATGCTATACCGCATTTGCAAATATTGGATATGACATTTAATATGTGGTTTAGAGATATAGACAAAAGCGATAAGATGGTATTTTTGTCTAAGGAGTTAGGAAAATATAATTCTGAAACTAGCAAATATGAGCTTCCAAGTCAAGAATGTAAAAAAATATTTTTGCACGTGGATTCCAGCTCACTTCCAAATAAAGATTTGTTGGTACAGGAGTATAACCCTGTCGTTAGGATCAACGATGTTAGAGAAAGCATGGAATTAGCATTAAGTATGTTGTCTTTAATGTTTGGATTCGGAACGCGCAAATACACATTCGAAGATGGACGGATAGTAACCGCAACAGAATATATCGGTTCTAGACAAGATGCAATGCAAGAAGTAAATAAACAAAGATTTGAAGCAGAGCAGTATATAAGCGGGATTGTTAAAGCTATTCGCTGGTTTAAAAATTCTTTATACAACACAGATTTAAAAGATGATGAAATAAATATTGATTTTGACGATACTTACATCGTAGACAAAGAAGCTAGAGCAGAAAGTATGAGGAATGACGCTTTATCTTTCGATATTCCACAGTTAACATTAGAATATTTTATGACTAAATATAATTTATCTAAAAAGGAAGCGCAAGCATGGCTTGATAATGCGCAACAAAAAGAAGATGGGGACGGTGACGAAGAATGAAAGAGATAGTTATTAACCCTTTTACAGTAGAGGAAGAAATTAACATAGGCTATCAATTTGATCACAAAGCAACAAAAATTGTATTTGACGGATTAGAGGACAGTAATTATTATTTAAAACTGCAAGATACTCAATCTTATCAAGCGTTTCCAATACCAAACAACGAATTTGAAATAACAAATACATATACTCAAAAAACACTCCTTACAGGGCAAATTTATTATAAAATAGATAACGAATTAATAGCTCATGGACGAGTGTTTAAAATGAGTTTAAAAACATCTATTCCACAAAGCAGTAAAATAAAAGAGGTTGTGCCACCAGCATTTAAAAATGAATACGATCGTATGGTTGATACAACAAATGAAATAAACAGAAAATTAGTTGCGGGAGAATTTAACGGTGAAAACGGAAAAGACTATGAACATAGTGAAGAATTTGAACAGTTATCTAAAGAGGTAAAACAAGATGCATTAGCTAGTAGCAGCAGTGCTTCTAGTGCTTTAAATAACGCTAACAAAGCTAAAGAGCATTTAGACAATGTTATAGAGAAAGTTAATGCGTTTAATGCGGATTATACGGAAAAAGTAAATAACTTTAATTCTAATGTAGAAAATGCCAATAACACATTAGATGCAAAAATAGAAAAAGCTAACACAGATATAGACAAGAAAGTGTTAGATGCTAATACCAGCCTAGATAAGAAGATTGCAGATGCTAATAATTCTATAGATGGTAAAGTAACTGTTGCTACAGAGCAGGCTAATATAGCGACCTCTAAGGCTACGGAGCTTAGCCAAGCAGTGGATAAGGTTAAGCACTTAGAGGATGTAGTCGACACTAAATTAACACAACCGTACGTGTCTAGCCCTCTTATCGAGAACGCTACCATTTCCGATAGCGACGAAGGGCAGTTAAGAAACTTGAAAATCTACGGTAAATGCACACAGAAAGTAGAAACAGATATTGTCCCTACTCCAGATAGACCAGTGCCGATTGTTAGTAAGAAAATAGCAGTTAATGGAGAAGTCGTGGAACTTAGGAGCTTAAAAGAAAGTAGCAATCTATTTGACATTAAAATGTATGGATTTGAAAACGGTTTATTAGATGATAACGGGGTATTAAATTCTAATTTTAAAAGCTACGCTTCATCTGGGTTTATAAAAGTAAAGCCAAATACAAAATACATGAGTGGAACATTTAACAGTGGCGCTATTATTAGTTCGGGAATATTTTTTTATAACAAAAATAAAGAATTTATTAGTAAAACTGATAGCCGACCTTATGTAACACCTAACGAATGCAAATATGTAAGATGTGGTGTTACAATTAACGGTTCAACATTAATCAGCGATTTAGCAATTGTAAATAATGGTTTTGTTATATCGGAAGGAGTTTCATCACTATCTTCTTACGTTGCACCAACCGTTAGAGACTACAAAATCGTGGACCACGTTAATAAAAAAAGTTGGATAGAAAGGAATATACAAGAAGTAAATTTAAACAATCTAAATTTTGTGTACAACGATACTAAAACAGATTATACAAGGTTTTACGCTCCACTTAACCCAACTGTAAAACACGTCGGTGAGATATATTCTAACAGTTTTCCAAGCTACAAAAGTTACGATTATACAAAAGAAAGTATATACGGTGGTAATACGAGCGGTGGTAAAACACTTTCTGTTATTGTTAAAGACAGTAATGTTGCAGAGCACACTAAAGAAGCTCTCTTAGATTATATTAATAATCCAAACGCAGTTGCTTATTATGCTTTAGAAACTCCTATTGTCGAAGAAATCCCTTATGTCGAAAGCGATACTAGCGAGTTTGGTATTAGTTCCCAAGATACAACAAGTCCAAGTCCAAATATTAAATCTCCTATAGAGTCTGTAAAAGTTCTAAATATAAAAGCATGCGGAAAGAATTTGTTGAACGAAACTTTAGCAAAAGATTATAGCAATTATGTTTCTCTTGGAAACTGGTACAGTAAATTTATAGTAAGTGTTAAACCTGGTACGAAGTATGTAGTTTCTAGAAGAGATACCGTTGGTTTAGGTACTAACTGTTATGTATGGATAAAAGGAGTTGCATCATTTTGGATGGTGCATACTACTAACGAAAACATAAATGTTAATAAGGGGTACATTACATCAACAGAAGATGGAACAATTGAAATAATTATTGCAACGAGTAACCAAGAAAAACTAAATCAAACTTGGGATGTATTAGGATGGTTGCAAATCGAAGAAGGCGACACCGCAACCGAGTACGAACCTTACAAAGAAACTGTTATTACCCACACTTTAGCAATCCCGCTTTTAAAAGTCGGAGATTATGCAGATACCATAGATTTAAATAAATTAGAAAGAAAAAATAATATCTACAAAGAAGATATTACAACGCTAACAGTTAGTTCGGTAGATAATGCGGGTAGTTATAACCATACAAACACAACAAATAGGTTTTATAACCTTAATGTAAGTTCTAATGCTAAAGCTAGTCCAAACCACCAAAATGTTATGTCGAGTATATTACCTTATGTACAAAGTGTTTGGCTTTATGATAAAACGGGTATTACCATAAACTACCAGCAAGTACATATTTCTTTGCCAAATTTGTTAATAGGAATAAATAGTAACGATTCTAGTGCAGAAAGAACTAAAAAATTAGACGTATACATAAAATCGCTAAAAGGAACGGGAAACGAGTATATATATTATGCTTTAGAAACCCCAACCACCGAACCTTTAGAACCCGAGCTTATAGAAAAACTAAAGACGCTTAAAACGTTCTACCCTATAACCCATATTATTAGCAACGTACCTTTAGAGTTCGCTTACAAGCTAAATATGCCCGCATGGCACAAAGTAGTTAGCGGACAAGTGGAAGATGCCAAGGACGTTATCTATAACATGCAAGTTAAACAGAACAATCTCGAGGTTATGCAGTTACAGTCTGCTTTAGAAACACAGTACAACATGGATTTATTAAAATTACAAGGAGGTATATAATGTTAAAAACTTACGATATGTTGCTTAGGCTTATAAAGCTAAAGGAAGATGCGGGGCAGATAGACGTAGAGTATGCAGAATACTTAAAATCGCTAATGGACCTGTATGTAGCAATGCAGAGAATTAGCCAAGAGGAGTACCAAGAGATTAGCATTAAGTTGGACGGAATTATTAGTCCGCAATTAGGAATAGAAACAATTTAGGGCGTATAGCCCTATTTTTTAAAGGTGGTTAAAATGGATAATGAAAAAAACACACAAGAAAGTGTAGATTTAGCACAGTCGTTAGAATACGCGATTATGTCTAATGTATTAAATGAATTTAAAGAAGTATTAGAAAATGACACGCAAAAACAACGTTCTATTGCTTTAAATAATATACGCAAAAACGCAGATAATGAAATAAGTCTGTTCGTTAAAGCAATAACCATTAGTACATTAGATGCACTAAATAAAACAAGCATAAAAGTGATTAAAGATTTAGATAAAGAAAATGATTTAAAACATTATTCTAAAAATATTTCAAATTGGGATAAGAAAATAAATAAAAACATTAGAAAGTATGTAAGATCAAAAGGATTAGTATTAGATGGTCAAAAGTTAGAAAAGTTTTTTTATAATTTATGCAGCAGTGAAATAAAAGCGGTTGTTGACGGAACAGACACAATAGACAATATAGTTAGAAGAGCAATTAAAAAAATGAGTGATAGCGGTGTTAAAATTATTACGTATGAAAACACTATAAGAAATATAGATGTTTATGTTAGACAGGAACTGTTATATGCACAGAAAATGTCTGCACATGATATAAGAACTCAATTTGCTAGAGAGAATGATATAACAATCTTCGATATTGATGCACATCCCGACGCAAGACCGAGCCATCAAGTGTGGCAGGGTAAACGATATGATATAACAGGTAAATACTATCCAACATTTGAAGAAATTTCTCACGGTAATGGTTCGTTAAGCGATTACGGTTGTAACCATTTTGCTTATCCTGTAACCGATCCAAATGATGCTCCAATGTATACCGAAGAAATGCTAAAAAACATTAATACCAACCCGTTTACTTTTAAAGGAAAGGAATATGACGGATATAAAGCAAAGCAGAACATGAGATATTTAGAGCGACAAATACGCGCTTTGAAACGTGAAAAAGCCTTACTTGACAAAAATAACTTAACAGATAAAAAAGTAAATGCAAAATTAAGATACAAACAGAAAGAGTATAGAGAATTTTGCAAGGCATACAATACATATCCACGTACTAACAGAACAAGGATATATACAGAATAACAAGGGTATAACACCCTTTTTTTTGTTGCCAAAAAGGTACGTTAAAAGCCATTTTATTAGAAAAGTCAAAAATACCAAATGTTATAATTATTATAGCCTCTAAGGTGGCAAGCACCTTTAACTAAAATTGTAAGGACAGGAGAAAAAAACATGAAAAACATTATTGAGATTTTAAAATCACAAAACATTGAATTAACAGAAGAGCAGACAAAAGCAATTAATGATGAAGTTAAAGCTAATTACAAAACCGTTGCTGATTACGACAGACAGGCAGATAAATTGAAATTGGCTAACGATCAATTAGAAGAAACTAAAGGAGCTTTTGAAGACTTCAAAAAAAATTATGATGGTGTTGACGTTGAAGAACTTAAAGTAAAAGTTGACACACTAAATGAACAGTTAAACACTAAGGAAACTGAATATCAAAAAAATTTAAATCGTCTTGATTTAACATCTAAATTAAAAGACAAATTGAGAGAAAAAGGGTGCTTAGACATAGATTTAGCAATTACACAGTTTAATTTAGATGATCTGCTAACAAGTAAAAATCAAGAAAGCGATTTAGACAATGCTTTAAATACGGTTGTAGAAAGTAAGGCTATGTTATTTAAAGAACCCGAAGCAAAAAAAGTAGATACTATTAACGCTGGTGGAAAAGTCGAAAAAACAGATTTAGATTTACATGATCAACAGTTGCGTGAAGCAATGGGGTTACCCACGAAAGGAGATTAAATAAATGCCAAATAATATTACATTATCTAAAAATTATGTCCCAATGTTGGACGAAGTTTACAAAGAAGCGTCGGTAACAAGCGTATTAGACAGTGACGCAGGAACAGTTAGAGCTGGTGCTAACGCAAATGAAATTTTAGTTGCTAAATTAAGCATGGATGGTTTAAAAGACTATTCAAGAAACAGTGGTTACTCTAAAGGTGATGTTAAATTAGAGTGGGAAACACTTAAATATAACTATGACCGCGGAATTAAATTTGAAGTCGATACAATGGATAACGAGGAAACAATCGAATTATCATTTGGACGTTTGGGAGCTGAATTTATGAGAACTAAAGTAGCGCCCGAAACGGATGCGGTTACAATTTCCGCTTTAGCCAGTGAAGATACAAAAGCAAAAACAGAAACATTAACAACAGGAGAACAGGTATTAGAATCGTTAAGAGCTATTCAAAGCGAAATGGACGAGGACGAAGTACCAGCAGAAAGCCGACACCTGTTTATTACCCCTACTTTGTTAAGATTAGCTAGAAGTGTAGACAAGCACAAAGACAAAGGAGTTTTAGATGATTTTGCATCGGTAAAGAAAACACCACAGTCAAGAATGTATAGCGCCATTGAATTATTAAATGATGAAGCGGACAAAGACAACAATATGAAAGGTGGATATAAAAAAGCTACAGGAGCTAGTGATCTAAACTTTCTTATTGTAGAAAAATCAGCGGTTATTAAAGATGGTAAGCATATTGCGAATAACATTATTCGTCCCGAAGATAATCAAACAAGTGATGCTTATATGCAAAAATACCGCAAATACGGTATTGTTGATGTTTACGAAAATAAAACTGCTGGTATTAGATGTTCTCACAAGGGGGTATCTTAATGGGGAAGATTGTTGGGTTTATTCCTGAACCTGTAAAAAAGATTAAAAAGCCCGAAGAGCCTAAAGAAACTAAAAAGCCCGAAGAGCCTAAAGAAACTAAAAAGCCCGAAGAGCCTAAAAAAGAATAGTAAATTAATTGGGAGGTGTAATATGAATATCTTAGATTGGGAGTATTACAACTCCCATTTTCCAAAATTAATTAATAACGATTTTAATAAAATGGTATATATGTGTACAGTACTAACAACAGACAGGTTAATAAAAGATGTTGACACTTTGAATGAAAGTGAATTAACAAGAGTTAAAGACTGTATATGCAATGTTATTAACTACAAATGCGAATTAGAAACACAGGGTAATAAGTCTAGCGTATCGAACGACGGATTATCGGTTTCATATATCCGAAAAACAAATGAACAAATAGAGGAAGAATTAGAACGGATTTTTAACACTTGGTTAGGAGCATTAAAAAAAAGTGGCTGGATTCGTTTTTGAACAAACCGTAACTGTGGTTAACAAGCATGTAGATCATATAACCAAACAAGTATCGTTTAACAAAACTGTTTTAAATAACTGTATGTGGAAGAAGAAAACAGAAAAAACAATTGAAAACAGTAATATAAAGATGTTGGATTGTTTTTCTGTAACCATATTGTTTCAAGACGGTTATTTATCGCCTAATAAATATCGTCTTACCCCAAGTGATAAAGTTAAAGATTATTGGACGTTAAACCCCAATAACGAAGATTTGATCATTCTAGGGGAATACAAAGAGGATATAGACGAATTACTGTATCAAGATTTATTAAGTGATTATGATGATATAGGCGTCATACAAAGTGTGGCAGATAATACAAAAGTTCCTTATCTGCAACATTGGAAAGTGGTATGTAAATAATGGGTTTTAAAATTAACAGTAATAAGAAGTTAAAGAGTGACAGAGGACTTTTAAAAGGACAGGAAGTACAAAAGTATATCGACAGTAATGTTATAAGGCTAATGTCCGCTTATACTCCAAAAGATAAAGGAACTTTAATAGAAACTGCCGATGAATTAACGAAAATCGGAAGCGGGGTAATTAGACAAGGCGGTAGAAAAGCGCCTTACGGCAAGAAATGGTATTACAAAAAAGCTAATTTTACAGGAGGTCCACCTCGTGGCAATAAGTGGTTTAAACGTCGTATGCAAAATGGAGGAGCTAAAGCTATTCTGCAGGGGCTTAAAAGAAAGGGCTGGTCAAAATAACAGTTAAAGAAAGTTTAATAAAATGGTTAAATAATTACCCAAATTTTAAAATTAGTGACGAGATAGAATTAGATGTACTAAGCACTGAAACAAGTTATGCTTTAGCAAAAGAACCCGATTCAATTATCGAAACATTCATAGACGGTTCAGAAAAAAGAACCGAATATTATACTTTTCAAGCTAAAAAAATCGTTACTAATAAAATTTTGAGAAAAAAATATGATGAATTTCTTGAAGAATTTCAAGACTGGATTAGTGAAAAAAATTATAATGGCGAACTGCCACAATTAAAGAACAACCGCTATTGTGACAATATTTCTCTTTCTACCGTACCGTATTTGTTTGAAAATGGAGAACGGAACGGGATATATATTTTTACAATAGAGGTTATATACAGAAAGGAGCTTAACTAATGGAAAAAACTAAATTTCCTTTAAATATTCAATTATTTGCTGACGAGGTCGGTGCTGGTACCATGATCAAAAAATATATGATCGCATTGTTTATAGACACAAGCGGTAACGGCGCAGGTTATAAAAGAATTAAAAAATCTACAGAATTAGAGATAACAACAGAAGCAAACACAGAAGAATTTGACTTTATCGCTAATGTAAATCCCGAAGAACTGTTAAAGAACTACAAAGTATCTTTAGCACAGGATTTAGTGATGATACAAGGTGAAGATGATTTTGAATACTTCTTTGATAATTTCTATAATCTTCCTGTATCGCCTGAAGTAAAAGCTAAAGCTATGATTGTATTTATGTTTAAAGGTGATAAAACAACAGGCTACAAGGCATGGGAAACAGAAGCAAACATTATGTATGATAATTTAAACGGTGTTGACGGTAAGATTAATTTCACGCTTAATTTTGGCGATATTACGTTAGGGACTGCAAAAATGACAGATGGAACACCAACATTTACAAAAGGAGAATAAATATGTATTTTAATGATATTGAATATGAACTACCAAAAAAGACAATGGCGTTAAACGATAAAATAGAAGCGATTAACAATGCAAAATCAACCAAAACCGCTTATGCTGCTATGATGGATTTTGTTGTTACAGGATTAGGAAAAGATAAGATTAAAGAAATCCTAGGAACAACAGATGTAAATAAAGTAGATTTAGTCCAATTGAATATGTTGTCTAATGATATTGTAATGGCGTACGATGATATGATCCAGCAACCGCAGATAGATAAAATAAACAATATATTATCAAATTTACCGCTTGATAATCTTGCAAATGTCGCTAACAACATGAAAAAATGATAGATTTAACAAAAAAAGACTTACCAACCTCGATAAAAGTGGGAGGTAAGTTTATTTTATTAAATACCGACTTTAGAGTATGGATAAAATTTTGGCAAGAGTTAAGCGACAACGGTAATGCTAAAATAGAAAATCTTGTAAAAGATAAAAAAATTGAAATTGAACCGAAATATAATGAAGAGTTAAGCAATGCTATTATGCAGTTTTTATATAATCCAAATGAAACTCCCAATTATGAAGCAAATGAAACAAACGGTAAAATAATTGATTATTATTTGGATGGCGAATACATATATAGTGCTTTTTATAGACAATATGGAATTGATTTATTAGAAGCAGATATGCACTGGCATAAATTTAAAGCATTATGCGACGATTTGGACGTTGGTATATTCTTACACGCAAAGAGAGCTAGAGGGTATAAAAAGCCATCTAAAAACGATACAGAAGATAAGTATTGGCAAAGAGAAAGAAAAGCATGGAGTTTTAAAACAAAGTTAACACAGGAAGAACAGGAAAAAATAAAAGAATTTGATGATTATTTTAAGTAGGAGGTGAATGTATGACGGATGGAACTTTAGAGTTTAACACAGGCGTAAATCACGCGGGTTTTGATAAAGACGTAGATAAATTAAAGAGAAAAGGCAAACAAGCCACCGACGATATGGACAGAGGGCTTCAAGGGAACGGGAAAAGTTTAATTTCTTTGAAGAATGTTGCTAAAGTTGTCGGGACATATATTGGTGTTAATCTTTTTAAAGATGCACTAACCCAAGGGGTGCAGTTTAATGCACAAATAGAACAGTATACAACAAGTTTCGAAACAATGACAGGAAGTGCAGAAAAAGCTAAGGAAATAGTCGAAACATTAAAAACTACTGCTTCAAAAACTCCTTTTGAATTAACAGGTTTAGCAGAAACAACCCAGCTCTTAATGAATTATGGGTTTAGCGCAGATGGCGCAATAGAAAAAATGACAATGTTAGGTGATATTTCCCAAGGTAACTCCGATAAAATGAACCGTATTGCGACTGCATACGGTCAAATGAGCAGTGCGGGGAAAGTTCTATTGGAAGATGTTAAACAAATGATAGAAGCGGGATTTAACCCATTACAGGAGATAAGCGAAACCACAGGCGAAAGCATGGGAAGTTTATATGATCGCATTTCTAAAGGTACTATGTCTGTAGACGAAATAACCGCATCTATGGAACGTTCAACCAGTGAGGGTGGAAAATATTTCCAATCAATGGAAAAGCAATCTGAAACATTAAATGGTAAATTATCAACGTTAGGAGATACGGTAAAAAGTAAACTAGGTGAAGCGTTCCAAATTGTAAATGATAAATTAAAAGATATTTTGCCAAGTGTAATAGAATTTATAGAAAACATCGACATAGAAGCAATAGCCAATATAATTAAAGAAGCTACACCGTATATAGTGGCTCTTGTATCGGGGTTTGTTTCTTATAGGATTGCATTATTTGCTTTAGATGCACCAACAAAAATTGTTACTGCTGGATTGAAATTGTTAAAAATCGCTATAAGTTTAACATCAAACAAAACCGCTCTTATAGTCGGAGCGATAATGGCGGTTGTTGCTGGCTTTTTATATCTATGGAATACAAGCGATGGATTTAGAAAGTTTTGGATGGGCGTTTGGAACAAAGTTAAAAAGATCACTAAAGATGTAGTAAACTCAATAGTATCATTTTTTACTAAAACTATCCCCGAAGCATTTAACGGGTTTATAGAATTTATTGGCGGTTTTGTAGAAAGCATAAAAACTTTCTTTGTTAATATGTGGAACGGTATTATTGAATTTTTCACGCAGACAATACCAGCATGGATAGACAGTGTAATACAGTTTTTCCAAAAGATACCTTATTATATAGGGTATATGGTCGGTTATGTAATTGCGCAGTTTGTACAGTGGGGGCTGGATTTATGGAATTTTGCAACAGTAACAATACCGAATTTTATAGGCGAGATAATTAATTGGTTTGCAACTCTGCCAAGCAGAATTTGGGAATGGCTCGTTAATGCCTATACAAATATTGCCAAGTGGGGCGGAGATATTATCGCTAAAGGCATAGAGGTAGTGACAGAGTTTGTTAACGGTATTGTAGAATGGTTTGTAACTTTACCAAGTAAAATTTGGGATGCTATTATAGGAGCGGTAAAAAGTGTTGGTGATTGGGGTTCGAAGATGGTAAAAAAAGGATTAGAGGGCGCGCAAAATTTAGTCGACACAATTAAAGAAAAAGTAGAGGAATTACCTAAAACACTTGAGAATGTAGGAAAATGGCTTGTCGAAGGTCTATGGGAAGGTATAAAGGGAGCTAAAGACTGGTTATTCGGTAAAATTGGCGGATTTTGTGACGGTGTAGTTGATGGGTTTAAAGACTTTTTTGGTATTAAGTCTCCATCTCATGTATTGCGTGATTTGGTCGGTAAATTTCTACCACAAGGTATAGCAGTTGGGTTTGAAAATGAAATGCCTAAATCTATAAAAGATATGGAAGCGAGTTTAAAAGTGGCTAATTTAACAGTTTCGAAAAATATTAATGATATTGGTTATGGTGTCGGAGGTTCTATGGCAATGCCATATTTTAGTAGCGGAAATACAACAACAAACACCACAAATAACCAATACATCGAAATTAACCAGCCTGTAGAAACAAGTGACGAATTAGCAAGACGGTTACGTTTAGAACAAAGGTATAGCATGGTGGGGTGATTGAATGGTAACAGTAAAATTTATTAGGGATGATAATGAGGAATTTTTTATAGATGGTGAAACTTGGAAAATTCCAAGTGACGGATTAGAGGGATTTGACTATATAAACCCTCTAATAACAACACATAAAAAAGCGTATAACGACGGTTCGTTTTATCAATCAACCACAGTTGGCGAAAAGGATAGAACTATAACCGCGGTTTTGTTAAACAGAGCATTAAATAATTCCATGAGAGAGCGTTTAAGGAGCTTTTTTGGTGTTAAGAGGGTATTTGATGTTTTTATAAATTACAATGGTGTAGAGAGAAAATTTAGCGGTTATTTGTATGCTTATAAACTGCCGACTAAAAATATTTATGATTTTTTAACACTAACAGTAACGATATTAAGCCCCCAGCCTTATTTGTTAAGCGCTGATGAATTTGGTCAAAACATCGGGCAAAGATATGCTAAGTTTGGATTTCCTCTACCGTCTATAGTGAACAAGGGTTTTGTTTTTAGTGTTCTAAAGTATGCACAAAGCGCAATACTCGAAAATGATGGTGATATATATACATATCCAAGAATTGTGATCCATGCAAACGGAGAAATAACCAATCCTAAAGTAATGATAAATGATAAGTATATTAAATATAATGACATATTAAAAACCAATGATGTATTAACAATTGATTTGACAAATGATCAAGCACAGGTAATGCTAAATGATACGAATGTAATAGGTAAAACAGACAGAAGATCAAGTTTTACAAATTTTAAAATAGAAATAGGGAGTAATGATTTTTCGTATGATGCTCAAACGGGAGCTAATTTAATGGACGTTACAGTATATTTTAATAAACGTTACGGAGGTTTATAGATGGAGTTTAGAGCGTTAGATATAGGATTTGAGCTTATAGGAATTATTAACCCTGTTATAGTACAGTGGAATAGAAAATATCATGAATGCGGTGATTATGCTATAACAATGCCTAAAAAACAGTACACTAACAACATAAAATACATTTCATGCGATGAAAGAAAAGAGGTAGGAATAGTTAATAAAACTACCGTAAAAAATGATGGCACAGTTGAAATACAGGGTTATTTTTTAGAAAAAGTATTAGATAACGCGATTATTTACCCAACATTTTATGGAAGCGGTGAAATAACTGCGGTATTAAAAACAATGATAGAAAAATACCAAGTTGAAATTGATGATTTATGGAGACTATACGATATAACAACACTATGTATAGGCTCTAAAATTGATTTTCAAGCAACAGGCGATGAATTAGGAATGAAACTGTATGAAATATTAAAAACACAGGAAATGTCCTACAGAGTAACATATAACTACGAAGAACAACATATATATTTAGAATTTTATAAAGGAGAGGATAAAACACAGGCAAGCGAAAACAAAGCTTATACAACATTCTCTAGCGAGTGGGGAAACATCGAAAATCCTATAGTATATGTCGATGATAGCAATTATAAAAACTATGCAGTAGTAGCGGGAAGCGGTGAGGGTGCAGAAAGAATTAATATAATCGTTGATATTCGTTCTAGTTCACACGAGGGAATAAAAAAACTTTTTGTCGACGACAGAAACACAACCTTTAACAATAAAGAACAGACTTTAGAGCAGTACAAGCTAGAATTAAATCAAAACGGGCTTGAAAAGTTAGAAGATTATAAACGTATCGTTAACATAGACTTTAATGTAATCGGTGATACATTTAAGTATTTGACCGATTATGATTTAGGAACTAAATGTGATGTAATTATAAATGATATAGAATTAGCGGTAGAAGCAAGAATAATAGCTGTATATGAAGTATTCAAGGAGGGGAAACACACAATAGAATTAGAAATTGGTGACAAAATAATAACAGAATATGAGAAATTAAGAAAATAGGAGGTATTAACATGTTAGCATTTCCATACGACAGTTTAATGACGATTGGAGAAGATCAAACAGTAACATTAGACAGGGCGATTGACAGTAAATTATACAGACATTTATTAAGCAAGTATTTTACGACAGGAGTGTTCCCTAATCCAAGTACAGGGTTTCAAGTCTTGGCGAATGGTAAAAATATTATAGTAAAGGCTGGTTGTGCAAATATTAACGGTGTATATGCAGAGCTGGAAAATGATCAAACAATAAACATAACAGAATACATACAAAGCAATACAACTGTAACTTTAGCGGTTATTGTTAGGCACGATGATAGCCACAATGTACGCGCTACTTCTGTTAAAATCTTAAGCAGTATCGGAAATAATTTACCTGTATTCATTAGGAATGAAACAATCTATGATTTGGTTGTTGCTAAAGTAACACTAGAACCAAATATTATAACAGTTTATCAGTCAAATATAACAGATTTGAGATTGAACAGTGAATATTGCGGTATTGTATCAAATACTATAAAAAGTATAGATACAACAACTTTTTACAACCAAATTAAAAGTGATTTGTTGGAATTTAAAAATACAGAACAGGAAGAATTTTTAAAATGGTTTGATACAATTAAAAATATAATGAATGAAAATGTTGCGGGAAATCTGCAAAAACAAATTGATAATATTTGGAATAAAATATATCCTGTAGGCTCTATATACATTAGTACAAATAATATTAATCCAAAAACTTTGTTTGGTGGTACTTGGATCAGCTGGGGTAATGGTAGAGTTCCAGTTGGTGTAGATACAAGTGATAGTAGTTTTAATACAGTAGAAAAAACAGGCGGAGAAAAGCAACATGCATTAACATTAGAAGAACTTCCGACGTTCCAACCAAAAGTAACAAACGCATGGACGGGAAGCACGAGCGGAGGCAGTAACAGTAAAATAGCGGGTTATCCATCTAGCGGAACAGGTCAATACCAACTTCAATGTGATGCCATCGGAGGCGATCAACCCCATAACAATTTACAACCATATATAACATGTTATATGTGGAAAAGAACAGCTTAATTTAAAGATTTAAAAGGTGCGTTTCAAGTGCCTTTTTTTAAATTAGCAAACTCTTTAAATGATATAATTTTAATGAAAGGAGTGATTAAATGAATTGGTTAGTTAGATTAAAAAACCCTGTATTTATAGCTCAAATTATTCTTGCTATTTTAACACCTGTTTTAGCTTATGCAGGATTAACCGCACAAGATTTAACAACTTGGGGAGCGTTGGGAAGATTGTTATTAGAAGCAATTTCTAACCCTTATGTACTTAGCTTAGTTGCGGTTAGTGTATGGAATGCAATTAATGATCCTACCACAAGTGGTGTTAAAGACAGTAAAAGAGCATTAGAATACAACGAACCAAGTAAAAAATAATATGAGCGAAATACAAATGATAGGTTCAGTTGTTGTTGGAGGGGTGGCAATAATAAGTTTTGTCACCCCGATGCTTAAATTAAACTCAAATATCACTCGTATGAATACTTTGTTGGAAAAGATAATAGAAGATAACACCAGACAAGATAGACGCCTAGACGCGCACAGTGATAAATTAGATAAAGTTGTAGAGCGACAACAACAGACAGAAAAAATTATAGATAGACATGAATTAAGAATATTTAATTTAGAAAAGGAGAAATAAAATGAGACTAAAAATTTTAAATGTGCATGGCGGTCATAATTTTAACGTTAGTGGCGCATATGGATATTTTAGTGAAACTACAGAGGATAGAAAGGTAAAAGATATTGTAATATCTAAATTACGTTCTTTAAATTTTACTGTATATGACTGTACCGATGATAAGGGAAAAACACAGAATGAAATTCTAAAAAACATCGTTTCAAAATGTAATGCACATACTGCTGATTTGGATATTAGTATCCACTTTAATGCTTCAAACGGTGAGGGACATGGAGTTGAAATTTTACAATATTCTAACAAAACACAAGAGGTAGCGCAAAATATTAGTAATGCAATAGCGGAATTAGGATTTAAGAACCGCGGTGTAAAACAGAGAACCGATTTATACGTGCTTAAAAAGACAAAAGCACCAGCTATCTTAATTGAGTGTTGTTTTTGTGACAGTGAGATTGATGCATCTTTATATAATGCAGATAGAATGGCAGATGCGATTGTTAAAGGGTTAACAGGGATGAATCTTAATATTAGCAAACCTAAAATTGCATATAACGGACACGTCCAAAATTTAGGATGGAATGATGCGGTATGCGATGGTGCTACATGCGGTACAGTCGGACAAAATAGACGATTAGAAGCAATCCATATCGACACTAGATATTCTAATTTAGATTTATACGTTAAAGCTCATATTGCAAATGAGGGATGGCATGATTACGGGAAAATAGACAATAACACAGTAATCGGAACTGTCGGAAAATCCGAGGCGTTGGAATGTTTATGTTTAAACTGTACAAATGCTAATTTAATGTATAGAGTTCACCAAGCTAATGTGGGGTGGTCGAGCTGGACTAAAGCGGATGGGATTAGTACATTAGGAAGTGTCGGACAAGGGTTACAGTTAGAAGCTATCGAGATTAAGATATTATAAATTTATGTAAACGGTAATATATAAAATTCGAACCTAGGTCTTAAAATGATCTAGGTTTTTTTGTGTTAAATTATTTAAAATTTTTTTCATTTATTTGCCAGAAACAGTTGACAATATAACTATATAGTTATATAATATAAGTGTAAGGTAAGAGATGGGGCAGAACATCAAGGAGGAAGAAAAATGGGAAAAGAAGTTTATGAGGTAATCTTGAGTAGTGATAAAGAATCATTCAACACAATATCTGATGCAATAGATATGTTTAATTATCTAAAATCTCAATGTTATCATGATTATGAAAATGGTAAAAATATCAATTGTAGAGTTGTTTTAAATGAATTGATTAACAGTAATTTTTGTCAAATTGATGAATATGACTATGAGATTTATAAAAATAATAAAGAATGGGAACAAATAACAGAACAACAACTTAAAGAGTTGATTGGTCAAGAGTGGGATTATGAAGATGTAATATGTGCATTTTATACAGACAAACAAGTCATTGCTAAAAAATCAGAAAACAAAGGATATGATTATATTGCATATATAAATGAACCATTTGGGATTCAATACTTGTTTAGCGTAGATAAAAACAAGATTATAACTGATATATGGACATATGAATATTAAAGTTTAATTACTATTGACATTTAAAGATTTGAAAAGGAGAAATAAAATGGATGCAAGATTAAAAGAATTATTAGAAAAAGAAATATTAACAGAAGATGAAGTTGAATTTGTTGAAGAGCATGAAGAAATTGTTGGGGTTGAAATAATGGGATACTCTGGTAGATACCCATCATATAATTATTTCAGTGTCAAAACAGTGGATGGTCAAGAATTTGATGTGTACTGTAAATATTAAGGTGGTAAAATGGTTAGAATTTTAGCAAAAGATCGTATAGGAACAACGGTCAAAGGATTTAAAATCTTAGATTACAAGCGTGAAAATGGACGGACTTATTTTTATTCAGTCTGTCCAATTTGTCACAATAAAAAGTGGATGCGTTCTGACACTTTGAATAATCCGAAAGTAGTAAGCTGTGGTTGCTATAACAAAGAGAATAATTATAAAAAAGGAATAGACATCACTAATCATTCATTTGGACGATTGACCGCAATTAAACCAACAGAAGACCGTGATAAATATAATGGCTCTGTTATATGGTTATGTAAATGTAACTGTGGGAAAATGTTATATGTAAGTCAGTCTAGATTAGTGAAAGGTGAGATTGAAAGTTGTGGATGCTTGCAAAAAGAAACAATGAGTAATAACATGAAGAAAGCAAGTGCTAAACGTAATGAATTTAGAATAAACGATACTGATATTAAAGCGTTGGAACGTTCTAAAAAAAATCCTCACAGTGGGGTTACATATGACAAACCAAGAGGAATGTGGAAAGCAACAATAACATTTAAAAAAAAGATTTATTATTTAGGTAGGTATCACAGTTTTAGTGAAGCATTAAAAGTTAGAAAAGTCGCAGAACAGGCTTTGTTTGACGATTTTCTCGAATGGTATTATAATGAATTTAATGATAAAGAAGTAAAGGATGATAATAATGGCAACCAAAGCACAAGTTAAGGCAAGCAATCAGTACGATAAAAAAAACACAACCAGCGTACTTGTAAAGCTGAATAAAAACACTGATAAAGATATTATAGAACATTTACAAAATGTAACCCCTAGCAAAATGGGATACATAAAAAAATTGATTAGAGAGGATATGCAAAACAAACATAAAGAAATTACCTAGATCATTTAGACCTAGGCTTTTTTTTGTTGAATTATTTACATAAATTTACAAAAAAAGTATTGACAATATAACTATATATTTTTATAATATAGGTGTAAGGTAAGAAAGGGAGTTAAAAAACTCATAGGGATAAGGAAAATGAAAGTAAATAGATCACAATTATTCAAAAACGCTTGGAAATGTATTAAAAAATGGGGTGTTAGTTTAAGCAAAGCTTTAAAAATGGCTTGGGCTATGGCTAAAAAAGAAGCTCAAATAAGAGCTTATTATGGAATTAGTGAATGCTATGATTTTGAATTCAAATTATGGCAAAATTACGGTAAAACAAGAGCATATTATACAACTAATGGTATGTCTAAATATTGGAACAACAGTAAAATAAATTATGTAGAATTAAGCAATATTTAAAAAGGAGAAAAGAAAAATGGAAAACAAAATTTATGAAGAATTTGTAAAAGAGTTTGATGGAGTATTAAAAGAAGTAGCTAAATTATATGGAGATAAAATAAAAACACTTAGAGAATTGGAAAGACTATTTACAAAAACACAATGCGGGGGACCATTAAGACCTAAAAAAATGGTCGATAATTTATATAACAGTTATAAAAGAAAAGGAGGAGATAATAATATTATTATTAATAAATTTATAGAATTAAGCGATATTGCAGAAAAGTACAATAATTATTCTTACTTTGTAGCACCAAGCTTGGAAACAATATTTTACACACCTTTTTAGTAGTGTTTTAATAACACTATCATTAGATAAGGGGGTGTATAAAAATGATAACTAAAAAATTAAAAACGGTTTTGTTTTTACGTGGTCTTGTGTTTGCGGATTACGCTAGAACTGTCTTTAATGTATAATCCAGAGCATTATAACCTATTAGATGTATACGTAAGTTATGCTTATCCAAACTAATAACAAAAAAAAGCACCAAATAGGTGCTTAAATTATTCAATTTCAACTTTTTCCCAATAACTATATAATAAAGATTGTTTTTTTGGACTATCCCATGCGCGAACATAAGATACCATATCAATCAAATTTTTATTTTCATCATATAAACTATAATATTTATCATTCAGTATCATACCGCTTTTTTTATCTTCTTGTTCTTCTTCGTCTTCTACATAGTTTAAATTATTTAATAGTTCTTTTCCTTTTTTGAAGATTAAATCATTTAATTCATCTAAGTTTATTTTGTTCATCTTTTATACTCCTTTATTTTATTTAAAGAAATATATTCAATTTTATATTAAGTTTTACATTTTCCATCCTTTCTCGAAACATTATATATTTAATAGATAAGAGTTTGCAACAACTTTAATAAGTTACTCATTAATGATTAAAGTAGTCAAAATGGTAGTCAAAACAAAAAATAAACTTCTAAGATTATTGATACATAAGAGGTTTTAGAGATTTATAAACACAGACTCTTAATCAGAGGGTCCACGGTTCGAGACCGTGAGGGGAGACCATTTAAAAGCAAGAGGTTCCGATAAATCGGGGCTTTTTTTATTTATGAATAACCCCATGCACGCAATCGTTAAAAATTTTGTTTAATCCCTTTTTTTATGTTTATTATCAACACGTGTATATAAAATTATTGTTGTATTGAAACTACTGTGTTCCATTAATTCCTGGGTTGTTTTATATTTACACCTCAATTAACAAGACAAGTAGCAAAGATGCGATAACATATATAAATGTCCTTTTTCTTAATTAGCTATTTTCTTTACATCTTGTCTTAATGTTGGGATTTATATTATTACTATTAACATCATATACAACTTTGTTATATGTGTTTTCGCTAAACTATTGAACTATAATATCTTTTAAAACATTAGTTAGAGAAATAATTGCATTGGAACTTTTAAATTTCATTCGAGCCTTCCTTTTTTAATCCTTTATAAACTTAACAAAAATTTCAATATACTCCAAACTTTTGGATTTGAATCTTGAGACAGATTAATTATTACCCCGATTTGATTTTGAAGCTTTATAATCAAGTTTAGATTTTTGATTTAATGTATAATATCTTCCCGATTCTTTTTCAAAATAGTATAATATTTCTTTGTCTCATAAATTGTATTTGCCTGATATTGAGAACTTCCTATATCTAAAGATTCATTATATACTTCATTAAAAGTCTTTTTAGAAGTTATTGTTAGTTATCTTTTTTTATTTTTTTAGGTACTTTATATTTTTGGACTTTTTGTTACAAAACTAATTTTATAGTGTTTTATTGTTATAGTATTTTCTTTATATGTAAAATTAATCTCATAAACAATGGCGTGAACTTAAGATATACGAAATATTTTAAATACACGTTTTTATTATGTGATGATCAATGTTACATTTTCATATTATAGTTACTAAAGAAAGTGCGACATATATTTATTAGAAATTGACTGTTTTTTAATTAAATAATACCATATAGCGTCTATACCAAATAAAAGAGAATAACATAAAGTAATAATAAAAGGAGGGATTTAAATGAATACATTAAGTGATTTAAAGTATATTGATTCATATAATGCAGTAATAGGTGCTTTTGTTGCGTTTTTGAGTTTTATTTTTGGGGAGCATTGGATTTTATTTGCTTTATTTTTGTTATTCAATGTCATTGATCTTATAACTGGATGGATGAAAGCAGTAATGACTAATAAAGTAAATTCAGTAACTGGTTTTAAAGGAGTATTAAAAAAGTTGGGTTATTGGTTGATGGTTTTGATTGCTTTTTTAGCTTCAGTTACATTTGTAGAAATCGGAAAAACTTTAGGTATTGATTTAGGTGTGACTAGACTGTTAGGGTGGTTTGTTTTAGCATCTTTAACTATAAATGAACTTAGAAGTATTGTAGAAAACTTTGTAGAAGCTGGATATAATGTTCCGGCAGTATTGACAAAAGGGTTAGAAGTAGCCAATAAATTAGTAAATCAAAAAGAACAGAAATAATTATAAATATCGTTAATTAAGACAAAAAAATTTTTAAAATCGTAAAATAAAAAAATATGATATAAACAGAATAATTTAGAAATATCAGTAATTTAAGATAATGATTTCAATGAAAAATTAAAAAATGTATTGCAATATGTATTTAAACATGATATTATATATAGGCAGTTGAGGAAACGGAGACATACTCAAGAGGCTGAAGAGGCGCCCCTGCTAAGGGTGTAGGTCGGGAAACTGGCGCGAGGGTTCAAATCCCTCTGTCTCCGCCATTTAAATGGTCTGGTAGTTCAGTTGGTTAGAATGCCGCCCTGTCACGGCGGAGGTCGCGGGTTCGAGTCCCGTCCAGACCGCCAATAAGTATATTACAACTCTTTGAAGGGTTGTTTTTTTTGTTTATATACGATATTTCTTGTTAGTAATTAAATAATGCAGTAATATGAAGTTAGAAGGTTTATATAGGGATAAATATGAATGAATTTTTATTATTGAGACCACTTTTACTAATTAGATTTGGAATTTTATATATTGTAAATAAGGGGGCATTACAACGTGCTGCCTATTTTTCACAATGTTTGGAAAAAAGGTCAGTATATTAGGTATATCAGATTTTAAATATTATGATTTTATTTATTTATATTTTCTCAATGTTAAAATAGATTTTTTCAGGTAGTTTTATTTTGGACTATATATGTGGTATTGTTATAATATTTCAAGTTGTTATCCTGTTATAGGAAAGATGGTGTATTGAAAGTTTTGGAAGTGAGTATTTAGAATATATGAATAAGATTAGACGTTATATTTGATAATTGTAAATAATAATTGAAGCTCTTAATATTATTTGTTTGGTGTATTATTAAAAGATTAAAAATCATTAGAAGGGAGTAATCCGATGATTGAACCATTATATTTTAAAACACGTGATGATTTTAGAAAGTGGTTGATAGAAAATTGTTCAACAAGTGAAGGGGTTTGGCTAGGTTTTGGAAAAACTAAGGAAGTAGAAACACTAAAAGCAAATGAAGCACTTGAGGAGGCACTTTGCTTTGGATGGATCGATGATGTAATGAAACGTATTGATGATAAATCATACATGAAATATTTTTCAGTACGTAGAAAAAATAGCAAGTGGTCTCAAAAAAATAAATCTCTTGCAATTAGTTTAGAAAAACAAGGATTAATGGGCAATCTTGGTCGAGTTAAAATTAATGAAGCAAGAGAAAATGGGCAGTGGGATAATGCTAGCAAACCTTCTAATATTACAGATAAACAAATTGAAACGTTGATGGAATTATTAAAAGAATATAAAAGTGCTTATGATAATTTTCAAAATATGTCGTTATCAGTTAAAAGGACATATACTAGAGCTTATTTAGATGCTAAAACGGAGAATGGACGCACTAAACGATTAACATGGATTATTGATCGCTTAAAAAAGAACTTAAAACCAATGTGATATATTATTTAATAAATACTAAGTTAACTATAAGGAGATTGTTTATGGAATTTGATCAAAGAAAAGAAATCGATGAGGCTATTGAGGCTGTTAATTATACTTTAGATCATTTAATAGAAGCGCAGAAATATTTACGTGGTGCTGGTAATTGGGGTGTTTTTGATATGTTGGGAGGCGGTTTTTTTGCCACAATGATAAAACATGGAAAAATGGATGATGCAAAGGAAGCTTTGATGATGGCTAAAGACTCAATTAAGAACTTAAAAAAAGAACTTCTTGATGTCAATGAAGTTATTGATGTAGATTTAGAAATTGATGATTTTTTAAAGCTTGCTGATTATTTTTTTGATGGAATTGTTGCTGATTGGATGGTTCAATCAAAAATTAAAGAGGCTCAAATACAAGTTGATCAAGCGGTTGAAAAGTTAGAAGAGATAAAAGCTTGTTTAAAAGCAATTGTTTGCTAAAATGAGATATATGGTTATATAGTAATTGATTAGGAGGTGTAAATATGTTTGAAAGAATGTTGGATAAAAATAATAAACCATCATGGGAGGAGTTTTTTTCTTATTGTGGAAGATGCAAAAAATTGTTAATTGACTTAGATGCTTTTATAATGAGTATAGATGGATTAGATAAATTAATAAGGTTTCCTTATGGTAATAATTATGGATGGGGGATAAAGTATTATAAAAAGAATAGACATATTTGTGATATATTTGCTGAAAAAGAAGCTTTTACTATTATGATTAGATTGAGTGATGAACAGTTTGAAAAGCTTTATCCAGATATGTCAATTTATACAAAAGAACTAATTGATAATAGGTATCCTTGTGGTAATGGGGGATGGATTCATTACCAAGTGAAATCAATAGAATATTTAACAGATATTAAAACTTTATTACAAATGAAAATAAATAATAAAAAAGATTAATTAATGAATCAGAAAACTTGCTTAAAAAAGTGAGAATCTGATTTTTTATTTAAAATAAGATAAATTTTATATCGATACACTGTGCATATATTTAAGTAAGAAAAAACTACTTTTTCAGTAGTTTAAATTAAATGTCTTTTTTATTAATATAAGCATGCATAATTGCAATCATTGTTTTAGAATCGAAAATTTCACCACATACAACTTTTTGATATGCTTCATCTATATCCATAGTGATAACTTCAATTTCTTCATCTTCATCACAGTTGAGTGGATCTTCGACTTTGAAAACATCTTTAGCTTCATATACATATAACCATTCATCACTATAGCCTGGTGTCGGTAAAAATTTAGCGATTTGACTAATGCTTTTAGCACTGTATCCAGTTTCTTCTTCTAGTTCTCGTAAAGCACAAATCTTAGTATCTTCATCTAATTCTAGTTTGCCAGCGGGAATTTCTAAAGTATCAGTTGCGTTAGGATAACGATACTGTTTTACTAGTAGAATTTTATTATCAACAACTGCTAAAACCCCTACCCCGCCATTGTGTCTTACTACTTCTCTAAATGCTTCATTACCATTTTCACATTTTACAGTATCTTTGTAGACTTTAATAATTTTACCATCATAAATTAAATGGCTATCTATTTTCTTTTCCATAGTTTCACCTCAGTTGAATTATAACAAAAAAAGTATGCGGGGGTGCATACTTTTTTTATATTATTTCACGTAAGGGTGATAATAGGGGGTATGTAAAGCGAAATATCTTCACTTGACAATGTCATTATAGCATCCAAACCAATAAATGTAAAGGGTTTCATTAAAATAAGTAGGTATTTATTATAAAATTTGGTATAATGATTAGCGGTGATATAGATGAAGGAGCTTAGAATAACTGAAAATGATGCTAATCAGAGAATTGATAAATATTTAAAGAAATTATTAGTTAATGCACCAACTAATTTTATTTATAAAATGTTTCGAAAAAAAGATATTAAGGTTAATGGAAAAAAAGTAGATGAAAAATATATATTAAAAAATAATGATCTTGTTGAATTGTTTTTGTATGAAGATAAATTTCAAGAATTTACGACTGTAAAAAATGTATATCAAGTAGCTAAGACTTTTAAAGTTCTTTATGAAGATAAACATGTTTTAATAGTAGATAAACCGGTTGGATTACTTGTACATGAAGATGTTAATGAAAGTATCAATACTTTAACTAATCAGGTTTTAAGTTATCTGGTTGAGAAAAATGAGCTGGATTTAAGTCGTGAAAATACTTTTATGCCTGGGCCAGTACATCGTTTAGATCGTAATACTAGTGGTATTGTGATTTTTGGTAAAACATTGGCGGCATTACAAATATTGAATGAGATGATCAAACAAAGACATTGTATAAAAAAAACATATTTGACAATTTGTAAAGGAAGGCTAAACCAAAAACGTAATCTTAAAGGTTATATAGTAAAACTTGAAGATAAGGCACAAGTAAAATTGGTTAATAAAAATTATCCTGGTGCATTAACGATGGAAACGCTAGTTGAGCCAATAAAATCTAATCATGATTATAGTTTAGTAGAGGTAACTTTAGTAACAGGGCGAATGCATCAAATTAGAGTGCATCTTGCAAGTATTGATCATCCGATTATTGGAGATCGTAAATATGGAGATTTTGAACTTAATAAGTGTATGAAAAAACAATTTGGATTAAATAATCAGCTTTTACATGCTTATAAAATAAAATTTGTTAAGACATTTGGGGTATTGGATTATTTGCAAGATAAAGAAATCGTTTGTTTTGAGCCTGAGCTGTTTAAAAAAATAGAAAAAAGTTTATTCTAGATATCTTTTATTAGACTTATCTTTATTGTATAATTATCTATATATGTGCAGGAGGAATAAAATGAAATATTATATTGGAATTGATTTAGGTGGAACAAATGTTCGTACCTTACTGGTGGATGAAAATGGGATAACATATAGTGAGGTAAAGGATAATACAGAAAGAGAAAATGGACCTGATTATGTGTGTGCTAAAATTATCAAACAAATTGAAAGCTTAGATATGTTTGCTTGTGGTGGGTTAAAGGGAGTTAGTGGAATTGGAATTGGTGTACCAGGACCTGTGGATACAGTAAAAGGAACAATGATCATGGCTACTAATTTACCTGGTTTTGAAAATTATCCAATCTGTGATAAATTATCAGACCATTTTAATTTACCTGTATTTATTGATAATGATGCTAATGTAGCTGGATTAGCGGAAGCTTTATTAGGGGCAGGGAAAGATTATCCTACTTGTTATTATGTGACTGTTTCTACAGGAATTGGTGGAGCTTTTATTGTTGATGGTAAGTTGATATCTGGTGGACGAGGACATGCCGGTGAAATAGGAAATATTATTGTTAAAAATAATGGCTATAAATTTGGAGCATTAAATCCTGGGGCTGCTGAAGGAGAAACTAGTGGTACGGCAATCACTAGAAAAGGTAAAGAGTTATTAGGTGAAGATAAGGTGAATCATGCGGGGGATGTTTTTAAATTAGCTAGTGAGGGTAATTTAAAGGCACAAAGTATTGTTGAAGAATGTGTATCACAGCTGGCTACTTTATTTGCTAATATTGCGCATACAGTGGATCCTCATTGTTTTATAATAGGTGGAGGAGTAATGAAATCTAGAGAATATTTCTATGATAAATTAGTTGAACAGTTTAATTCAAAAATTCATGTTGGGATGCGAGGATATATTCCCTTATTAGCAACTAAACTTGAAGATTGTGGAGCTATTGGAGCTGCGATGTTACCAATGTCAAGACTTGGTTAGAAAGGATTAATTTCCTTTTCTTTTTTTTATAGAAATGTTATTATATGCAAGTGAGGTGACAAGAATGTCAAAAAGAGTAGTATTAGGATTAAGTGGTGGTGTTGATTCGGCAGTTGCTGCTTATTTGTTAAAAGAACAGGGCTATGAAGTAATTGGTGTTTTTATGCGTAATTGGGATAGTCAGCTTAATAATGATATTTTAGGTAATCCAACTAATGATAATGATATCTGTCCTCAAGAACAAGATTTTAATGATGCTAAGGCAGTAGCGAAGTGTTTGGGGATTGAAATAAAGAGAGTAGATTTTATCAAAGAATATTGGGATCATGTTTTTACGTATTTTTTAGATGAATATCGAAAAGGGAGAACTCCTAATCCAGATATTTTATGTAATAAACATATTAAATTCAAAGCATTTTTAGATTTTGCTAAAACCTTAAAGGCTGATTATATAGCTACTGGACATTATGCTCGAGTAGTTCATCATGAAGGCGAAGATTCGCTCATGCTTAAAGGGATTGATAATAATAAAGATCAGACCTATTTTTTATGTCAATTAAATCAACAGCAGTTGCAAAATTCTTTATTTCCTTTAGGTGAAATTGATAAAAAAGAAGTTCGGCGATTAGCACATGAATTAAACCTTCCAGTTGCTGATAAAAAAGATAGTACGGGAATCTGTTTTATTGGGGAACGCGATTTTAAAGAATTTCTCCAAAATTATATTCCTGCTTTACCTGGGAAAATGGTAGATATAGAAACTGGGGATATAATTGGTGAACATTCTGGGATAATGTATTACACGATTGGTCAAAGAAAAGGTCTAGGGATTGGTGGTCCTGGAGCGGCATGGTTTGTTGTGGGTAAAGATTATGATAAAAATATTTTATATATTTGTCAGGGTGATCAAAAGGACTGGTTGTATTCATCTGGTGCTTTAATTAGTGATGTCAATTGGATTGCTACCAATAAACCAATAGATAAAATTTCATGTAATGCTAAATTTAGATACCGTCAAAAAGATAATCCAATTCAGTTAGAATTTGTTGATGAAAACACTGTATATTTAACTTTTGACAAACCCGTTAAAGCAGTAACTCCAGGTCAGGCAGCTGTTTTTTATGATGGTGATATCTGTTTGGGAGGAGGAACAATCGAAACCGTTTATAAAGATGGTAAACCGATTGATTATTTATAATGATTGAGTATACTGGTTATATTAGGAAGATTCGTTTTTATAACGAATCTTCTAATTATATTGTAGCTTTAATAGAGGTTGAACAAGAAGATAAGCTTATAACAATGAATGGATATATGAATAATTTTAATGATTATGATAAGTATTTATTTATTGGAGAATATGAAGTTCACCCTAAGTATGGTAAACAGTTTAAACTAAATGAATATCGAATTGTTTTAGCTAAAGAAAGTGATGAAATAGTTAAATATTTATCTAGTCCATTATTTAAAGGAATTGGTAAAAAATTAGCTCAACAGATAGTTGATAGTTTAGGGGAAGAATGTCTATCTAAAATCAAAGCAGATAAACATAGTTTAGATGTGGTTATTGGAATGACCGAGAAACGCCGTGATACAATCTATGATACTTTGACTAGTGGTGATTATGATCAAGAAGTAATGCAGTTTTTTATGGGACATGGAATAAGTTTAAAAAATCTAGGATTGATTCAAGCTTATTATCAGGAAAAAACACTAGATATATTACAACATAATCCCTATCAATTAGTTGAGGATATTGATGGAATCGGGTTTAAAACAGCTGATGAATTAGCTTTAAAAACTGGTGGTTCATTAGATAATCCTAATCGTATCAAAGCAGGGATAGTTTATAGTATCAAGCAATATGGTTTTAATACTGGTAGTACATATTGTTTAATTGATGAGATAATAAATATGTTTAGTAAAATTATTTATAATCTTGATGAATCGGTTTTTTATGATTATTTAGAAGAATTGATAGATGAAGGTTTAGTTGTAAAAGAAGATGAACGATATTATTATCATGAAATGTATAAAGCTGAAAAAAATATTGCAGAATATTTAAAAGTTCGGATTAATCGTCCCGAAGAAATTTTCGATGAAGATAAAGTTGAATTTTTATTAAGTAATTATGAAAAAAAACAGGGGATTATTTATGCTGAAAAACAAAAAGAAGCCCTTAATTATTTTTTAAAATCTTCAGTAATGATTTTAACTGGAGGACCAGGAACAGGGAAAACAACAATTGTTCAAGCATTATTAAAAATTTATTCAACTTTATATCCAGAGGATCGAATTGGCTTAGTTGCTCCTACTGGAAGAGCTGCCAAACGATTAACTGAGTTAACAGGGATTCCTGCTTGTACAATACATCGCTTATTAAAATGGGATCTACATAGTAATACATTTGCAATGAATAGTACAAATCCTTTAGATATAGATGTTTTAATAATTGATGAGTTTTCAATGGTCGATTGTTTGCTTTTAAGTAAGTTATTTGATGCAGGAAGAAAAATTAATAAAATCTTATTTATTGGCGATTATCATCAGCTGCCATCGGTTGCACCAGGTAATGTTTTACAGGATCTAATGGAGTCTAGCGTAAAAATGATAGAATTAGATGAGATTTTTAGGCAGGCTAAAGATTCTGGAATTATTCAATTAGCTCATCATATTATTGATGGACAAATCGAAGATATGGAAATATTTAATCAATATCGGGATATAAACTTCTTTACCTGTTTAAACTATGATGTCGTTAAAAATGTTAAAACAATTGTTAAAAAGGCGATAAGTGAAGGGTATGATGTAAATGATATCCAAGTATTAGTGCCTATGTATCAGGGGGTAGCTGGTATTGATGCTTTAAATGATGCTTTGCAAGATGTTTTTAATCCTAGGAGTGATTTTACAGAGAGTTATAAAATAGGACGGATTGAATATCGGGTTGGTGATAAAATTTTGCAATTAAAAAATCGTCCTGATGATGATGTTTTTAATGGTGATATTGGTACTTTGATAGAAATTTGTCGTAAAGATAATTTTGAATATTTGCAAGATACTTTAATTGTTGATTTTGATGGGAATATTGTTGAATATACTTCACAAAATTTTAATACTATTACACATGCTTATTGCATGTCAATTCATAAATCACAAGGAAATGAATTTAAAATTGTAATTATGGCGGTATTGTCAGATTATTATGTAATGTTAAGAAGAAATCTATTATATACAGCTATAACTCGTGCAAAACAATCTCTTTTTATTTTGGGTAATTCTAAAGCTTTTATGCATGGTTTAAAGAATTATCAGGATGGCCGACGTAAAACAACTTTGAAAATACGATTTGAATCTGATGAAGAATTAAATGTGTATGATTTTATGGAATAATGACAAACTATACTGAGGTGAGATTATGTTGGCAAGAAATAAATTACTGATTGGCTTAACCGTTGCTTCACTAATGATTTTATTTAGTGAATGCGAATGTGTTGAAGATATGATGGATAATTTAAAAGCAAAGATGTAAAGATGAGACTTGAAAAATAGTTTTCAATAGTTTATAATTTGATAAATCGTTGAAAAAGAAGAGTACTATAAAGATGTTTTATAGAGATAGTATGGCAGGTGAAAATACTAATCATGTTTATAGGAAAGCTACTTTGGAGAGTAATTAAATATTACCGTGTAAGCTGCGTTACTAGCTAAATAAGGGGCATGAATTATTCATGAACTAGGATGGTACCGCGATTAAAGTCGTTCCTAGCAATAGGACGACTTTTTATATTGGATAAAGGAGATAAAAAATGAAACAATTAACAGGAAATCAAGTAAGAAAAATGTTTTTAGATTTTTTTGAAAGTAAAGGACATAAAGTAGAGCCAAGTCATTCATTAATTCCTAATGATGACCCGACTTTACTTTGGATCAATGCTGGAGTAGCAGCATTAAAAAAATATTTTGATGGAACTATAAAACCTGACAATCCTCGGATTGTCAACGCTCAAAAATCAATTCGAACTAATGATATTGAAAATGTTGGTAAAACTGCACGTCATCATACTTTCTTTGAGATGTTAGGAAATTTTTCAATTGGTGATTATTTTAAAAGAGATGCTATTGACTTTGCATGGGAATTATTAACAGGTGAAGAGTGGTTTGCTTTTGAAAAAGATAAACTTTATATTACAGTTCATGATCATGATGATGAAGCATATAATTATTGGGTTGATGTAATTGGTGTGGAACCTAGTCATATGTTAAAAACACCTGGGAATTTTTGGGAGATTGGAGAAGGACCATGTGGACCAGATTCAGAAATTTTCTATGATCGTGGTGAAAAATATGATCCTGATGGTTTAGGATTAAAATTATTTTATGAAGAACTGGAAAATGATCGTTATATTGAAATTTGGAATTTAGTATTTTCACAATATAATTCACAAGAAGGCATAGCTAGAGAAGATTATAAAGAATTACCACAAAAAAATATTGATACTGGAATGGGCTTAGAAAGACTTACAAGTATTATTCAAAATGGTGAAACAAATTTTGATACTGATTTCTTTTTACCGATTATCCATGCTGCAGAAAAACTAGCGAATGTAAGTTATAACGAAAATAAAATGGCTTATCGAGTTATTGCAGATCATATTCGTACTGTTACATTTGCTTTAGCAGATGGAGCTTTATTTGATAATGCTGGACGTGGCTATGTACTTAGAAGAATCTTAAGAAGAGCTGTTCGTTATGGAAAACAAATTGGAATTGAAAAAGCATTTATGTATGATTTGGTAGCTGTTGTTAGTGATATTATGAAAGAATTTTATGATTATTTACCAGAGAAAGTTGATTACATAAGTGATTTAGTGAAAAAAGAGGAAGAAGCTTTTCATAAAACTTTATCTAATGGAGAAAAACTGTTAAATAGTTTGATTAAAAAGAATACTGATGGTGTTATTAGTGGTGAAGATGCTTTTAAGTTATATGATACTTATGGTTTTCCATTTGAATTAACATTAGAAATAGCTGAAGAATCAAATTTAAAAGTAGATGAAGAAGGTTTTAAAGAAGAGTTGAAAATACAACAAATGCGTTCTCGTGGAGCTAGAGCGGATAATGAGTCAATGGCTAGTCAAAAACCAGATTTAATGTCATTTGATTTACCATCAGCTTTTGAATATGATCCAGCTAATATTAATGGGATTGTAATAGGTTTATTTAAGGATGGTATCAAAACAGATGTCCTAGATGATTATGGTGAAGTTGTTTTTGATGTTACAACTTTTTATGCTGAGATGGGAGGACAGTGTGCTGATACTGGGATAATTTATAATGAAAATTGTAAAGCGGATGTTATAAATGTATTAAAAGCGCCTAATCAGCAGCATTTACATTTTGTTAAGATTGAAAAAGGGACTATCAATATTGGTGATGTTTTGACATTAGATATTGATAAAGAAAAACGAAATAAAATTATTGCTAATCACACAGCTACTCATTTATTACAAGCGGCTTTAAAGGAAGTTGTTGGAAATCATATTAACCAAGCTGGTTCTTATGTTGATGAACAACGATTAAGATTTGATTTTACTCATTTTGAAAAAATTTCTAATGAACAGTTAAAAGCAGTTGAGGAAAAAGTAAATAATGTAATCTTTAAAGGAATTAATGTAGAGATTGCTAATATGACAAAAGATGAAGCGCTAACTAGTGGAGCAATGGCTTTATTTGATGAAAAATATGGTGATAGTGTTAGAGTGGTTTCAGTTGGTGATTATTCAAAAGAATTGTGCGGGGGCTGTCATGTAACTAATAGTGCTAATATCGGATTATTTAAAATAGAAACTGAAGAAAGTGTTGGTAGTGGAGTTCGGAGAATTGAAGCAGTTACTGGTAAATGTGCTTATAATGCTTTAGTTCAGGAAAAAGAAACTGTAGATATGATCAGTAAAACATTAAAGTTAAAAAATCGTAAAGAAGTTACTGCAAAGGTAAATGCTTTAAATGATGAGTTATCAGCAGTAAAAAAAGAGGTTGAAGCTTTAACTGCTAAATTAAATGCATTAAATGCAGCTAATAAGGTTAATGATATTGAAAATATCAATGGTGTTAAAGTTTTGTATGTTGAAGAAAGTTTGGAAAGTGCTAAAGCTAAACAATTAACATTTGACTTTAGGGATAAAATGAATTCTGGAATTGTAATCTTAGTTTCTCGTTTTGAGGATAAATGTTCATATTTTGTTGGTGTAACTAAAGATTATGTTGCAAATGGTTTTAAAGCTGGAGATCTTGTTAAAAAAATCAATTTAGTTGTTGATGGTCGTGGTGGTGGAAAACCTGATTTTGCTCAAGGTGGCTGTCCAATAAATGAAAAAATTGCAAGTATTCATGATGAACTTAAAAATTTCTTTTAATTTATTAGTAATTGGTGTAAAATAATTCTATAGGCGATGCCTTAAAGGAGGTCGAATAATATGCATGATTTAACAAAGACAAAAGTATTTAGTTCCGAAGATATGCGTCGGGAGATGATTCGTAGTAATCTCCAAACTGTAATAGATGCTTTGAATGAAAGAGGATATAATGCAGTACATCAAATTGCAGGTTATTTAATCTCTAATGACCCTGCGTATATTTCTAGTCATAAAAATGCTAGAAATATAATTCAACAAATTGAACGTGATGAAATTATTGAAGAATTAGTCAAGTCATATTTGGAGAAATAAAATGGAACGAATATTAGGATTAGATTTGGGCTCAAGAACATGTGGAATTGCTATGAGTGATGCTTTGGGGATGCTTGCTCATGGTATTGAAACATATCGATTTAAAGAAGATGCTTATGATAAGGCAGCGGATTACATTAAAAATGTAATTGATGAAAATCAGGTTAGAACTGTTGTTTTAGGATTACCCAAGCATATGAATGGTGATTTAGGTAAAAGAGCAGAAGTCTCAATCATGTTTAAAGAAATGTTAGAAAAAAGAGTAGAGGGGTTAAATGTCATTTTAATTGATGAACGTTTAACTACAAAAGTAGCGCAGGATCGCTTGATTTTTGCTGATGTTTCACGAAAAAAACGAAAACAAGTAATTGATAAAATGGCAGCAGTAGCGATATTACAAGGATATTTGGATGCTCAATAGAAAGGAAATTTAATGGAAGCAAATAAAATTCAAGTAATTGATGATCAAGGAAATGAAAAAGAATTTGAGGTGTTGTTTACTTTTAATAATGATGAATTAAATAAACAATATGTTTTATATTATGATTCAACAATTGAGGAGCCTAGTGTTTTTGCATCGATTTTTGATGATGAAGGAAGATTATATCCAATTGAAACACCTGAAGAATGGGAAATGGTAGAAGAAGTTTTCCAAAGTTTTATGGCAGAAGATGAAGAAGAACATGAATGTTGTGGAAATCATGGTGATGGTGGATGTTGCCATGAAGAAGAAGATCATGAATGCTGTGGGGGTCATGGTCATGACAACCATGAGTGTTGTAAAAATAAAAATGATAATTAAAAAGCTAAATTATTTTAGCTTTTTTTGATAAAGGAATTTAATACAATTTATTAGAGATATTTATATCTCTTTTTTGGATGCATAAAAATTGGTTATACTAATAATATAATTGTCAATTTTTGTTATATTTACAGATAAGTTGAATAAGGATGAAAAATATCTTATAATGTAAAAAACGGAGGAAATTATGAAAAATAAGCAGAAAATTATTATTGGGATAACTGCTGCTGTTTTGGTCATTGTTTTTAGTATTCTATTTTTTTATTTTAATGGTCAAAAAGCAGTGTCTTCAAAAAGTGAACAAGTAGTAGTTGAAATTTCAGGGTCAACTAGCACAGTAATAGATCAATTAGATGCAGCAGGATTAATTAAAAATAAGATGGTAGCTAGTATTTATGCAAAATTAAATCAACATAAATTTATAGCAAATGTTTATGTATTAGATAAAAATATGGATCTTGAGACAATCTTTAAAATTCTTGAGGGTGATAAAAAATATATATCTGCTGCTAAAATTACTATTCTTGATGGTAATACAATTCCAGAATGTGCTAAACAGGTAGCTAAGGCACTAAACATTGAAGTTGATACTAATGGATTGGATGAGGAACAGATATTGGCAGCAAAAACCAAGGTTGTATTAGAGAAATGGACTAATAAGGAATATTTACAAAGCTTGGTTGATCAATATTGGTTTTTGGATCAAAGTATTTTAGGTAGTGAAATTATGTTTCCTTTAGAAGGATATTTTGGACCAGAAACATATGTAATTACTTCAAAAAAGACTACGATTGAAGATGTTACTAAATTAATGTTAGATCAAATGGATAAAAACTTAACTGCAATTAAAGAGAAAATTGCAGAATTTAAGATAAATGGTAATAATATAACTGTTCACCAATTTTTATCATTAGCTTCAGTTGTACAATGTGAATCATCTGGAAAAAAAGAAGATCAGTCTAAAATTGCAGGTGTTTTTATGCATCGTTTAGAAAAGCCAATGCGTTTACAAAGTGATGTAACTGTTAATTATGCTAATCAAATTAAAACTGTAGCAGTCACATATAATCATTTAGAAGTTGATTCTAAATATAATACATATAAGTATGAGGGACTGCCTGTAGGACCTATAAGTATGGTTTCAACTGAGATTATGGAATCATGTTTAAATTATCAGCCAACTGATGATCTATTCTTTTTTGCATTGAAAGATGGAACCGTGATTTATTCAAAAACATATGATGAACATCAAAAAGTAGTAAAGGAAAATAAATGGTATTAAAATGAAGTACTATAAAGAATTAGAATTGAGTGCAATTAATCGTAATATTCCTGTCATGCAACGTGATGGATTAGAGTTTATGATCAGTGTTTTTAAAGAAAATAACTGTCATTGCTGTTTAGAGATTGGTAGTGCAATTGGCTATTCTGCGATGATGCTGGTAAGCAATATTGAAAATTTCAAAGTAGAAACAATTGAATTAAATAATGAAAGGTATTTAGAAGCTTTAAAGAATATAGTAGATAATAATTTAAAGGGTCAAATTATTATTCATCATGATGATGCTTTACAGTTTGAGGTAAGTAATCTTGTTTTGAATAACTATGATTGTCTTTTTATTGATGCTGCTAAAGCGCAGTATCAAAAGTTTTTTGAGAAATATATGCCGTTAATTTCTAATGATGGTATTTGTATTGTTGATAATCTTGATTTCCATGGAATGATTTTTGATATAGATAATATTAAAAATCGTAATACTAAGCAGTTAGTAAAAAAAATCAAACGCTTTAAAGATTGGATTTTTGATAATGAACAATACGAAGTTACATACCATTCAGTTGGTGATGGAATATGTGTAATAAGAAAAAGGGTGACATAATGGAATTAGTAGTACATTTAAATAGTGTAAAATTTGTTAATGATTTTATTGATATTGGGATTAAATATTTTGTTGTTGGAACAAAATATTTTTCTTGTCGACAAGCATTATCACTTGATTATGAGGAATTAAGTGATTTAAAAGATAGATTAAAGAATAATAAGATATGGGTATTAGTTAATGCTTTAATTGAAGAACATAATTTAGATGAATTGACTAAACATTTAGATAAATTATATAGACTAAAGATAGATGGAATATTATTTCAAGATTTTGGTGTATTAGAAATATGTAAAGAAAATAACTATGATTTTGAATTAATTTATAGTCCTGATACTTTAAACACTAATCAAGCTACATTAAATTATTTAGCTACATTAGGAATTAAAAGTGCTTTTTTAGCACGTGAGATACCATTAGATGAAAAAATTATGATTGCTCAAAATACATCTATAAAGACTATGACACAAATTCATGGAGTTGAATATATGGCATACTCAAAGAGAAAATTATTATCAAATTATTTTATGGAAACAAATTTAAAGAAATCAGTTTCTGTAAATGATAATATAATTATTCAAGCTAATGGTGTGAATTATGGATGTCATATATATGAAGATCAGTTTGGATGTCATATATTAAGTCAAAAACAGATTTGTGGACTGGATATTTTAAGTAGCTTTATTGACTTTGATTATTTATATATTGAATCTTTATTTGTTGATGATTTGAAATTAGTAGAAATAGTAAATTTATATCAAGATGGACTAAAAAGTATTAGTATTGGAACATATGGTAAAGAACGAAAAGAATTATTACCGCAACTTCATCAAGTAGAACCTGACGTGGATTATCATCATAGTTTTATGTTTGATGCTACTGTATATAAGATTGATGATGTAAGAAAGCGAGAAGAAAATGAGAAACATAAGTAAGATTATTGATGGTAAAAGAGTAATCATAAAAAAACCGGAATTATTAGCACCAGCTGGTAATCTTGAAAAACTTAAAGTTGCAATTAGATATGGTGCTGATGCTGTATTTGTTGGAGGAAAGGAATTTTCTCTTAGATCTGGAGCATCAAACTTTACTCTTGAAGATATTAAAGAAGCTGTTGATTTTGCAAAACAATATAATGCAACGATTCATGTGACATGTAATATTATTTTGCATCAAGATAATTTGCAGGGAATAGAAGAGTATTTAAAAGCTTTAGATAAAGCTGGTGTTAAGGCTATTATTGTTGCTGATCCTTATATTATGAAAATAGCTAAGGATTTGGATTTGAATTTAGAGGTTCATGTTTCAACTCAGCTTTCTACTTTAAATACGAAGGCAATTAAGTTTTATCAGGATCTGGGAATGGATCGGGTTGTTTTAGGTCGTGAGGTTTGTTATGAAGATTTAAAAACTATTTTAGATAAGACAAATATTGATATTGAATATTTTATTCATGGAGCTATGTGTATTCATTATTCAGGGCGTTGTATGTTATCAAACTATTTTTCTCATCGTGATGCAAATCGTGGTGGTTGTTCACAATCTTGTCGCTGGTATTATGATATTTTTGATGGTAGTCAAAAGATTAATGAAGGTAAAATTCCTTTTAGTATGTCAAGTAAAGATATGTCATTAATTAATCACTTACCAGAATTAATTGAATTGGGTGTAGATTCTTTTAAAATAGAAGGGCGAATGAAATCATTGCATTATGTTGCTACAGTAGTCTCTACTTATCGAAAGTTGATAGATGATTATTGTAAGGATCCTGATAATTTTGTTTTTAGTCAAAATTATTATCAAGAGCTTTTAAAAGCGGCAAATCGTGCTTTATGTACCGGCTTTTATGATAATCAGGCAGATAACTCTAAGCAACTATTTAATCAACGTGATGAACATCCTACACAGGAGTTTTGTGCTCGAGTAATTAGTTATGATAAGATCAATAAATTAGCGATTATTGAACAACGCAATTATTTTAAAGTTGGTGATAAAATTGAATTTTTTAGTCCTCGACATGAAAATATTATTATTCCTGTAACAAAAATAATTAATGAGGATAATGAGGAAGTCGTTGTTGCTAATCATCCTATGGAAATATTGAAAATTCCTGTAGAGGTTGAATTAGAAAAGGATGATATGGGAAGGAAAGTAATTTGATGGATAAACCCGTTATTATTGGGATTGCTGGAGGAAGTGCTTCTGGTAAAACGGAGGTTGCTTTTAAAATGTATGAATATTTTAAAGGAAAGCATACGATTAAAATTATTAAATTAGATGATTATTATAAGGACCAGTCACATTTAACAATGGAAAAGAGAGTTTTAACTAATTATGATCATCCTTTTGCTTTTGATATGGAGCTATTGGTTAATCATCTAGATTGTTTAAAAACTGGTCAAGAGATTAATAAGCCAATCTATAATTTTGAAGTTCATAATCGTGCTAAAGAGATTGAAACTATTTATCCACGTGATGTTTTTATTTTAGAAGGTTTATTTGTATTGAATGAGCCGCAAATAAGAGAGCGTTGTGATATTTTGGTTTATGTTGATACTGATGCTGATATACGTTTTATTCGACGATTACGACGTGATATGGAAGAAAGAGGACGAAGTTTAGATTCTATTTGTAATCAGTATTTAACGACAGTAAGACCAATGCATGAGCAGTTTGTAGAGCCATCTAAAAAATATGCTCATATTATTATTCCTGAAGGTGGAAGTAATATAGTTGCAATTGATTTATTGATAACTAAAATTTGTTCGATCGTTGAGGATTAGGGACTAGATATTTAGCTAGATATATGCTATATTAGTGATTACGAGGTGAGATAATGGAACAAGAAAAAGTATTGTTAACTCAAAGTGGGTTAGAAAAATTAGAACAAGAAAGAGATAACTTGATTAATGTCGAAAGACCGAAAGTTATTGAAGAATTACAATTAGCACGTTCTCAAGGTGACTTATCAGAAAATGCTGACTATGATGCAGCAAGAGAAAAACAAGCTCACTTAGAATCAAGAATTAAAGAAATTGATTATATGCTTCAAAATGCAGAAGTTATTTCTGAAGATCAAATGGATTTAAAAGTAGTTAAACCTGGAACTACAGTTACTATTTTAGATTTATCAGAAAAGGATGCAGAACCTGAAAGCTATCAAATCGTAGGATTTACTGAAACTGATCCTTTAAACGGTAAGATTTCAAATGAATCACCACTTGCTAAAGCAGTTTTAGGACATGGTGTAAATGAAATTGTTACAGTAGGGGTTGCAGAACCTTATGATGTAAGAATTGTTAATATTGAATTTAAAAGCTAAAAAAAGAATTAGTTATTATAACTAGTTCTTTTTTGATGAGTGTGAATTTGATGTGAATAAAGTGTGATAATTACAATACATTTCTATAGTAAAAAATAAATATTTGTGTGAATTAGTGACCAAAGATTAACTTATATTTATTTTGATTATTAGCTCGTAAATAAAATAATTTATTCATCAGAATTGATAATTCATGCAATAATATAAGTGTTTTAGTAGCAAATGTTAGAAAAGCAGTAGTATTATTATATCTTATTATGGATTAATAAAATGTTTTCAGTGATAATAGTAATATACTTAGTTATTTTAAAGTCATTCTCTTATAGCTATACAAAATAAATTTTACTATATACTTATAATGATTATGAATCTTAATTTTACTTAGTTAAAAAAGATTAATAAATTTACTGAGGAGATATTGTTTATCTAATCGAGAAATTAAAAGACATCAGAATCTGATGCTTTTTTATTTAGATATATATCATTGATTTGAGTTAAAGTCATAATAATGGTATTTAAATATTATTATAACTATAGAGTAAATACCCTTCTTATAATCGAGGTTGTTTTAAAAAATAAATTATAATATAAATTTTTGGATTTAAACTGCTATTTTCTTTTTATATAAAGATAGAATAATTACTGTCATGATTAAAATAAATGGTCGAGAAATAATATTAATGATATTAATATCATTAATATTGATCATTAAAGCAATAAGTGCAAAAATTAATCCACATAATAAACTATGCAAAATAGCATTTTTAGAAAAAGTTTTAACAATCATAAATCCCCAAATAATCATAATAATACCAGCAAAGAGGTTTACTATAGTATGATAAATAAAATTAGATAAATGAATAAAACTAATAATAGAGGCTAAGATAAGACTAGTTATAGTAAAGGTGATTAGGATAAATAATGCAAATTTTAAGTATATTTTTAAATATGATTTCATATTTCCTCCTTTTTATCTTACTAACATTATATTTAAGGATTGGTGAAATATGAATATCTTCGAAGTGTTTTTAATAAGTCTTTGTATATATATTTATTTAAGTGTTTTATTAAGAATTTTTGGTAAAAAAGAGTTTAGTCAATTAAATGTATTTGATTTTGTTGTATTTTTAATTATTGCTGAAATTATGACCGATACAGTTGGTAATAAAGATTTTACTTTTTTTCATGGTGTTGTTGCAACAGTAACTTTAATTGTGGTAGATCGTCTGGTTTCGATGATAACAATGAAATCAAAGAAGCTGCGTGATATATTTGAAGGAAGACCTACATATATTATTTTTAAAGGAAAGTTAGATCAGGAAAAAATGAAGAAACAACGTTATACTGTTGATGATTTATCACATCATTTAAGAGTCAATGATATTGATAGTATTTCTAAAGTAGAATTTGCTTTATTAGAGACTAATGGCTCGCTATCAATAATTTCTAAAGATGAATGTGTAGTAGAACTTCCTGATGCTTTGATTTGTGATGGAATTGTTGATGAAGATAACTTAAAATTATTAAATCGAGATCTTAATTGGTTGAAGAAAGAATTAAAAAAACAACATATCAATCATATTGAAGATGTTTTTTATTGTATTTTAGAGAAAGATAAATTACTAGTAATAAAAAAATAGAACTGTTAAACAGTTCTATCCAAGTAACATTCTATCATTAGCAAATTCTTCACCACTGGCTTCTTCAAATTTACGAAGTAGATCTTCAACCGTTAGTTTCTTTTTCTCTTCGCCTCTTACATCATAAATAATATGTCCATTATACATCATGATCAAGCGATTACCAACATCGATAGCATCACGCATATTATGCGTAACCATCATAGCAGTTAAATGTTGTTTAGTTACAATTTCATTAGTTAATTTTAAAACTTTTGCTGAGGTAGCAGGGTCTAAGGCTGCTGTATGCTCATCTAATAGTAATAATTTAGGTTTTTGTAGAGTTGCCATTAATAATGTAATTGCCTGTCTTTGACCTCCAGATAGTAAGCCCATTTTGGTTGTTAAACGATCTTCTAAACCAAGATTCAATGATTTGACAAGTTCACGATACTGTTCTTTTTCTTCTTTAGTAACACCCCATGATAAACCGCGACGTTTACCTCTACGATTTGCAAGAGCAAGATTTTCTAATATTTGCATATCGCCAGCAGTTCCTAACATAGGATCTTGGAATAAACGACCAATTTTTTTAGCTCTTTGATGTTCGGGTTGTAAAGAAATGTTTTCACCATCAAGAGTAATAATTCCACAGTCAAGAGGATATAAACCTGAAATCATATTTAATAATGTAGATTTTCCAGCACCATTTCCACCAATGATTGTAACAAAGTCACCATCTTCTAATTCTAAATCAATTTCATGTAGAACTTTTTTTTCATTAACAGTTCCAAGATTAAATGTTTTACTTACTTTTTGCAATTTAAGCATTTTCATCAATCTCCTTTGTTAATTTTTTATATGTGGCAACTTGTTTTCGTTTTGAAAGCATAATTGGAATTGTTAAAGCAATACCTACCAGAATTGCTGTTAATAACTTTAAATCATCGGTATTTAATCCCATTTGTAGTACAAGAGCAACAATAATACGATAGATAATAGAACCAATTACAATTGATACTAATCTTAAAGCAAAACCACTCTTTTTACCAGAAATAATAACCTCACCAATAACAATTGAAGCTAGAGCAATAACAATAGCACCTGTTCCAACCCGGACATCAGTTGCTTGACCATACAATGCATATAATCCCCCTGATAGACCAACTAATCCATTGCTGATCATTAATCCTATTAATTTCATTGTATTAGTATTGATTCCTAAAGATCTAGCCATTTGTTCATTGTTACCAGTGGCTCTAAGTGAAGATCCTGTCTCGGTTCCAAAAAACCAGTAAAGTAAAGCGATAAAGATAATTACAAAGATCAAAGCAACGATCAGTGTAATATAATATTTGTTAATATTTAAGGCTACAGACAAGTCTGAAAATAATGTGTTTGCTGTAGTTAAAGGTAAATTAGCACGACTACCCATGATTCTTAAATTAATTGAATACAGACCAATCTGTGTTAAGATACCTGCTAGAATTGCTGGTATTTTGCATTTTGTATGTAAAATACCAGTAATCGCTCCAGCTAAAAATCCTGCTAGGATAGCAACTAAGATTGCAAGTAAGGGATGAATGTTGTTTAAGACACAGACTGCACAAACTGCACCCCCAGTTGCAAAGCTGCCATCAACAGTTAAGTCGGCAATGTCTAATAAGCGAAAAGTAATATAGACACCTAGTGCTAAAAATCCCCAAATTAAACCTAGGTCAACTGCTCCTAAGTAAGTATAAAATAACCCCATTTTATAAACTCCTATTCTTCAATAAAAGAAGCATCAGGATAGTCTTCTTTATTAATTGTAATGCCACATTTTTCAGCTACCTTTAAATTGATTGCTAACGTACAATCTTTAACCCCTAGTGTCACGATTGGTGTATTGGCTGCAGTTTTTTCACCTTTTAAAATTGCAAGAGCCTGTTTACCAGCTTCATGACCTAAATTTTCATAATTAATTCCATAAGTTGCAAATCCACCAGATTTTACCATTCCTTCTTCCCCTACGATACAAGGAATTTTTGCTGGTGTAGTAATAGCTTCAACACTGCTCATATACGTTGCAAGTAAATTATCTGTAGGAATATATACAACATCATTATTATCACTAACAATTTGACTAGCTACTGCTTGGATTTCATTTGAATCAGAAACTTTATAAACCTTATATTCTAACCCTTTATCTTTTGCAGCTTCTTCTGCTAAATTTCCTTGAATAATTGAGTTATCTTCACTACCACAATACATAATTGCTACTTTTTTAGCGTCTGGTAACATTTTCTCCATTAAATCAAATTGATCTTTTACAGGAGTTAAGTCACTTGCTCCAGTGACGTTACCACCAGGTTTATCATTACTTTTTACTAATTTTGTACTTTCGTAATCAGTTATTGCACATCCAATGATAGGAATTTCAGTGGTAGCAGCAGCTGTTGCTTGAAGTGCAGGTGTAGCAATGGCATAGATCAAATCATTACCATCATTTACTAATTTATCAGCCACCGTAGTACAATTTGATGTATCACCGGCAACTTTATAATCAATATTTTCTTCTTTTACCCCAGCTTTAACTAATTCATCTTTGAACCCTTTGTATGAAGCATCTAGTGCATCATGCTGCATTAATTGAATAACCCCAACTTTAACATCTGATAAATCTTTTGCCTCACCACTATCTCCTTCACCGGTACCACATCCAGTAATACTGGCACACATGGCTAAAGCTAATAAACTACCTAATATTTTTTTCATAAATCGTCCCTCCATATTTTCAATTATTAAACAAAAAAAGTCCTCTAAAGAGGACGACAGAGTCGTGGTACCACCCCAAATTCATTATTAACTCACGCTAATAATCTCAATAAGTGTAAAACTTTACTAGATAACGGTTAGTGACCGATGATTACCTACATATCAGTATCCGACTCCATGATGAATTCAATATTTCTTAACGCATTGTTCGCACCAACCACAATGTCTCTGATGTCTAAGTTATATTTACTATTTCACTTCATTGTCTTTGTTTAATAAATTGTTACTCTTATGATACGTTATCATAATTAATTTGTCAATAAGCGAAAATAATAAACATATTATGAAAGCAAAATATCCAATGACATCATTATAACAAAACCAATCATAAAACTAATCGTTCCAATATCGATTCCTTCTGTAGCATTAGCTTCAGGAATTAATTCTTCAATACATACAAACATCATTGCACCAGCAGCAAAACATAATGCAAATGGTAATATTCCATTTATTAGTGTAGCAAAAATAAATCCTAATAATGCTGCCGGAATTTCTACAATTGCTGAAAACTGACCATACATCATTGCTTTAAAACGACTTTTGCCACATTGATGCATCGGTAGTGAAATAGCTGTTCCTTCAGGAAAATTTTGGATTCCAATTCCAATAGCTAAGATCAATGCTGGTAGATAGTTACCATTTTGACATCCAGCAAAAGCCACGCCAACAGCTAAGCCTTCAGGGATATTATGCAATGTCATTGCTAGCATTAGTAACTTATTTTTTGAATAATGGCTTGGATTAATTCCTTCTTGAACATGAGACATCATATGTTCATGAGGGAGTAGTTTGTCAATTAACATTAACAATCCCACGCCACAAATAAAACCTATTGGTACAATTAATAAATTTAATTTTCCGGCATTTTCAAGCTGTTCTTTTGCAGGAAGAATTAAAGAGAAAAAAGAAGCTGCCACCATGATTCCAGCAGAACTGCCTAGGGCAATACATACTAGTTTTTTACTTGCACTTTTAACAAATAGCACTAATGAAGCCCCTAAAAAAGTCATTAACCAGTTAAATGTTGCTACGATCAATACAATTATAAATGGACTTAATGATAGTAAATATTCCATTATTTCACCTCATTTATTAATATGCAAATATCATTATTGCTTCTGGGCATATATGTTGAGGCTTTTATAATAATGTGCTATTATTAAAGCAATGGGGTGATAGATAGTGGAAGAAATGACGATTGCAATGCAAAATTATTTAGAGTTAATTTATGAGTTATCTCTTGATGGAAAAAAAGCACGTGTTAGTGATATAGCTAAACAACTTGGGGTCTCGAAGCCAAGTGTAAATAATGCGGTTGTAGTATTGGCTAAAAATGGTTATGTTGACTATGAAAAATATGCTGATATTAAGTTGACAGATAAAGGTAGAAAAACTGCAGAGTTTATTTGTAGCAAGCATCAAACAATTAAACAATTATTTATTGAAGTATTAAATATTGATGAAAAAATTGCTGATACTGATGCTTGTTTAATTGAACATGTTATTTCTGATGAGAGCATCAAGGCTATGCAGGTATTTATGGAAAATTACCCAAAAGAGAAACTGGATTAATGTATAAGGTTGAAAGATTATTTTGGATGTAAATACTTTATTAGGTTTAAAATGAGCAGTAAAAAATATTTAAACGGCACTTCAAATAGAGGTGTCTTATTTGTTTTGAAAATTTATTGACGTTACAGCTGCTAAACGTTATATAATAATATTAAATATAAGGAGGAGTTTATGACTTTACATTTTGAAAAAGTTACATCAGAAAATCGAAAGCAAATAGAGAAATTAAAACTATTTCCTAATCAAAAAGATTATATTGAAACAGTAAAAGAATGTTTAATCGAAGCTGATGAAAGTAATATTTGGAAAACTGTTGGTATATATGATGATCAAATATTAATTGGATTTGCTATGTATGGTTTTTTTCAAGAAATTCAATCGAGAGGGCAAGTTTGGTTAGACCGTCTATTAATAGATAAAGATTATCAAGGTAAAGGTTATGGAAAAAAGGCAGTAATAAAGTTGTTGAGAATTTTAGAAGATGAATATAAGCAAAATAAAGTCTATTTAAGTGTGTATGATATTAATAAAGCTGCAATTCATCTTTATAAAAAAATTGGTTTTTATTTTAATGGTGAATATGATACCAAGGGTGAAAGAGTTATGGTATATGAGTTTAAATGATGAGGTTTTAGCTAAAGGTAATAATAAAAAAGCGCTTATTCGTAAAGCGCTTTTTAATACCCAAAATCTAAGTATTCTTCAGTTGTAATAATTAAAATAGCTTTGTTTGTAACAATTCCTTTTTTGTTATCAAATGTTTCAATTGGAGTATATTCAACTTTGTCATGACGTTGAACTTCTTCGTCATATACATAATCAGCTTGTCTAAAGAAGATACCATCTTCATCATATTTAGAAATAGTTCCTAAGGCTTTTTGATTGTTGTAATGAACAACAGTTCCTTCAACTCTTTCAACATACTTACCTAAATTATTCATGATTTTTTCATACATGATATCATATAATTCACTTGAATCATAATCAAGATATTTATCACCATAATCCTTTTCTGATGTATATTCTTGATTGTTTTCTTGGCAAAGTTTAGTTAAGAAAGCATCAACAATTTCTATTAATTCAGGATCATTAGTCTTCATTGTAGCTTCTTTTAATCGTAAATAAATTCCTAAATGATTAAAACTGTAACCATTTTCAAAGAATTCATATAGTAAGTAGGCATTAGCTTCTTTAATATTACCAATGTTAGCATTTGTTTTATAAAGAACTTCATAGAAATTAATGTTACGGATACGATTATGTAAAGATAAGAAAACTTTCTTTGCTTCTTCAAATTGTTCTAATTCAACTAATGAACAAGCTCTTTGATAATTGATCCATTGCAAAGTATTGAAATGCCATTTTAATGGTAAGGATAAAGCATTGTTTGCAACCTGCACACATTCTTGATACCTTTTAGCATCATATAAAGCTTTTACTTTTAGTCGATAATACCGTTCTTTTTTTGATTCAAATTCTTTACCCTCAGAATTAGTGAATGGTTTATCATCTAATAAATTAGGATCTAATAGATCAAGCATTTCAATTAATTTTTCATAATCGCTAGATTTTTCTCTTTGTAAATATTTAATTGCCCGATTTACAGATGGTTCCATTGGTGAATAGCGTTCTTGTTTACAGACAGCTAAGATATCCTCAAGTACGCTAAAGAAAAGTGTTTCATTTTCTTTGATTTTTTCATCATCAACATTGATGAATTTGTTGTAAAGGGCATAACCATATTGATTTAAATACCCTTTTAGGTTTGGACATTGTGACATAAATGTCTTTCCAACCTCGATTGCTTCTTCGTTGTTGTCGCTTTTTTTCAATAATTTTATGTAGTCGTTAGCCTGAAAATCATTGAAGGAAGTAGGATCTTCTTTAAATTTAGCATTGTATACTTCTAAGCTTTTTAATTCATTTTCATTCATAAAATCACCTCTGGTTAGTATTATAACATTTTTTTCCATAGATTTGCAGTAGTTAAGTAATAAATTGTTTTGAAATAGAAATTTATATGTTATAATGGCTAAGATAATAGATGAGGTGAAAGAATGAGTAAACAAGTGTTTAGTATGGATTTTTATGGTAAAAATCTAAGTGTGGAAGTTGGAGAATTAGCTAAACAGGCTAATGGATCTGTATTGGTAAGATATAATGATACAGTTATTTTATCTACTGTTGTAGCAGGGAA
>NZ_JBKTWO010000014.1:676-55680 GCF_047249845.1 Thomasclavelia sp. | reverse complement strand
TATATGTGCTCTACCTATAATATTTTTATATTCTAAGTTAAAGGAGAAAATTATGTTAAATATAAACTATGATATTGTTGGTTCATTTTTAAGACCACAGGAAATTAAAGAAGCACGATTAAAGTACTTTAATCATGAAATTGATTTAGACACATTAAGAAAAATCGAAGATAAAGAAATTGATAAACTTGTTGAAAAACAAGTAAAACATGGTCTTAAATTTGTTACTGATGGCGAATTTAGACGAAGATGGTGGCACTTAGATTGGTTAAAAGAATTTGATGGATTTACTACAAAACATCTTGATAAAATTAGAAATGGAGTAACTAATCATATTGAACTTGGGATGATTAATGGGAAAATTAGATATGATAAAAATAAGAATCATCCTGAAATCGCTGCTTGGGACTATTTATATCAACTAGTTCAAAAATATTCAGGCATAGAAGCTAAAAAATGTATATCAGGACCAAATATGATATTAGTAGATCATTTTTTACAACTCGGAATAAAGAAAACCACTTATTATAATAATGATATTAATGCTATTATCAATGATATCGGTCTTGCTTTTCAAAATGCTATAAAAGATCTTTATGATCATGGTTGTCGTTATTTACAAATTGATGATACTTCATGGACTTATATGATCGATAATAACTTTCTAACAAAAGTATCCTCTTTGGGTTATCAAAAAAAGGAAATATTAGAATGGTTTAAAATAGTATCTACAAAAGCACTAGAAAACAAACCTGATGATATGATTATTGCAAATCATTTTTGTAAGGGGAATTTCAAAGGTTATCCTCTCTTTTCTGGATTATATGATTCAATTGCACCTATTGTTTGTCAGATACCTTATGATGGATTATTTATTGAATACGATGATTATCGTTCTGGCTCATTTGAGCCATGGGCCAGATTAAAAAATACTGATATAACTTTTGTTGCAGGGTTAATTTCAACTAAAAATCCTAACTTAGAATCATATAATGAAATTAAAACAAGGTTTCTAGAAGCAAAAAAGATTATAGGTAATAATATTGCTTTATCGCCACAATGCGGCTTTGCTTCTGTCGAAGAAGGTAACTGTATTGATGAAAAGACTCAATGGAAAAAAATTGATCTTTTAGTTTCATGCAAAGATTTCATCTAATAACCTTCTATTAGTATCCTATACTTATCTATCCTTAAAATCTATTTTATAATTAAAAAACCTGCTTGCAATAGAAATTCTATTTTAAGCAGGTTATTTTAATATCTTAATCTTCTTTACGTTTTTTTCTAGAAATCAACATCGCACCCAATGCAGCTCCACTAGCAAGTAAGAATGCTTGTAATGAAACATCATCTCCAGTTTTTGTTGCTGATTGTTGTATATCAGTAGCTGTATTACCAGGTTTAACTGCTTCAGCAGGTAAATTTGGGTCTACTGGATTTACTACTACTAGATTATCAACTGTATTCTTCAATATTGTTTCTGCCTGCATTATATCTTCTACAGTTGCATTTTCATCTGCAAGCGTTGTTTTAGCCTGGATTAAAGCTATTTCTAATGAATTCCAAGATTCAACAGTATAATTAGCTCTATCTAAATTCTCAACTTTATTAATTAAGTCTTGTAATAGATCTCTATTTGGTTTCAATCTCAAGTTTATGAATGCTCTAACTAAACTATCATATGTCCTAGCCACATCATCTTTTAAAGCATTTTCATCAGCTACTACATCATTAGCTTCTTTTAATACTAGCTGCATTGAATCCCAAGAATTTGTAATATAATCCTGACTGTTTAATCCATTGATTTTATCAATTAGTTTTATCAATTCAGTTTTATCACCTTTTATGAATGATAACATATGCATTGCCTGGGCTAAACGGTTAAATGAAGCATCTACTTTTGTCTGATTATTAGGATTTTTCAAAGTTTCTTCAGCTTCAAGTAACGCTGCTTTAAACTCTGTTACTACAGCTGGTACAACATCTTCTAAATCTGTCTCACTAACTTCTTTAGCAAGCTCTACTGCTATTTTTAAAGCCTGTGTATTAACTTCACTAGTTTCTTTTTCTATTAAATCATACATAGTTATTTGTGTAACAAGATCAACTGCTTCTACTTGACTAGCATCATCTAAATCAGCTAATAATACTCTAGCTTTAGCAATTAAATCACTATATCCTTGCCATGATTCAGCAGTATAATCCTCACTGTTTAGACTATCAGCCTGACTAACTAAATCTTGTAAAGCTGCCATAACTGAAGCTTCAGCTTTTATAACTAAATTTTCTTCAGCTTCAAGTAAAGCTAAACGAGCATTTGTAATTACAGATATTTCTGAACTATTTAAAGCACTTCTTGCAGCTTCTAAAACAATCATAAATGTATCCCATGATGAAGATGTATAAAGTTCTTTATTATCTAGACGATTAATCAATTGAGATAACGCAGTAGTATCAACTTCAATTTCTTCAATTGCAATATCTAAACGATAAAGTGCTATTTCAACCTGATTACGTGTTGCATTTTCATCTGCAATAACCTTAACAGCATTTGCCAAACGAAGTGTTAATTCATCACCAGAAGCAGCTGTCATATCAGTTATATCATAAATTCCACCTAAAGCGATCTTTTCTCTAAGTTCTACTATACTGATTAATCCTTCTAAAGCCTCGTTAATTGCATCTCTTGCCTTGTTAATTTCTTTTTGTCCAATTTCTTCACTACTATCAATTATTGATTTAGCTGCCTCCATTGACTTAGTAAAATCTTTGAAGCTACCTTTTACATAATTAGCTTCAATTAAATCTTTATTAGCTTCATATAATTCAACAAGTGCAGTTTTATCACCTAATGAATCTAATGCAGAAAGTCCTGCCTGAATTGCTTTACTTGCTTGAGCAATCTCTTTTTCTGTTGGTTCTTTTTCAAGTAACTTTTTAGCTGTTTCAATTGCTGTTTGATATTTAATTGTACTTGAAGCGATATATCCATCTAAATCAATTTTTTCTGATTCATCAACTAGTTGTTGTAGATCACTCTTTAACTTAGCATCTGTTTTATAAACATTTAACTCTGCTGCTGAAGCAAATCCCCCAACACCTTGAAGTGCTGTCAAACGAATATAGCGGGCATGAGTTGGAGCAAATTCAACTACTTTTTCAGCCACATTAACTTCCCATGTACCTTCAGCTACTTTTGTATAATTTACACCATCAATACTTGATTCCAATGTGTATTTACTAATAGTACCATTACCAGCACCTGTACGAGGTAAATAAGTATATTTACCAATTGTTTTTATTTCATGTAAGTCTAGCGTAATACTTTGCGGTAAAGCTACCGGATTGCTCCAGTTAGTATGCCACCAGGTACCACTATTACCATCAATCGCCATTGATGCAAGACCTTCAGAACCTACATTCGGATGTTCACTACTTGCACTAGCACTCATTGTTGATTGTGAGATTTTAGTATGTTCACGTGTTATTACTGGATCCACTGGTGTTTCATCTTTAGCTTTTGTTCCATATAATTCAATTTCACGAATATTAACTAAATCATCAGGTCCTGCTGCTTTAGGAGTTAGATAAATCTTAATTGCATCAGCTTTTACTGTCTGTCCTAATTCAATTACTTTAGTTGCTATTTTATTAGCACTGTCAATATCACCACCATCAAATGATGCCTCTGGTAAAATTTCAGTTTCCTGATCACCATTTACAGCAGTAATACGGTATTTTGTAATACGGTTAGCACCACCCCATACCATTTGTTTAATAACTACTTTATCAACATCTTCATCATTTGCTAATGGGATTTTAATAAAGTTAGTATTAGTATTATTTAGATCAAATTCCCAACGTGAATCCAGATCACCATCAACTGCTTTGCTTCCTGAACGGTCACCCTCTGTACTTGCTGAATGATAGTTACCTACTTCAACCGCTTTATCTAAAGCAACATTTTGGCGTTCATAATCTCCAGCAGTCTTATCGCCATATACCTCCATCTCATAGAATGAGAAACCATATTTCACTCCATCGCTTGCTGCTGTTCTTTGAACACCTTGGAATTTAACATAACGAATATTCTCTTTCATATCAAATTTTATATCCTTGATACCACCTGTTCCATTTTCTTCGTTATATACTTCCTGCCAGTTTTCATTATCTTCACTAACTAATATTTTATATTTCTTACCATAAGCGGCTTCCCAGAATATTTTAATATTATTAACATTTTGACCTTTACCTAAATCAACTGTTAACCAGGCTTCATCACTATAATTTGAAGACCAGCGGCTGTTATTACTTGTAGTATCACCATCAACTACTTTATCTGGTGTCCAGGTTGCAGTTTCTTGACCAGAAGCAGTAACTGTTTTTCCTAATGCTAGATTTTCATATTCTACTCCAGCCTGAGTCCCTGCAAGTTTAGCGATTTCTGCATCAGTTAAAACTTTATTGTAGATGTTTAGCTCATCGATTGAAGCAGTTACTGAATTTTCCTTACTTCCAATAACTTCCATTGGCAACATTAATGTTTCATAATATCGCTGTGTTCTTTGTCCTTTATCATTAGTAGGATAAGTTCCATTCCATGAATTACATCCTGAATTATTATTCCAGTTAGGGAATGGTTTACCGATCAATGAATCAAACTTTTCTCCATCAATATATAAACTAACCCCTTCAAATGTTCCTGTTAATGCGATATGTGTCCATTTACCGTTTTCAATATTACAGTCAAACGTATGAGTATAGTTTTCAACATCATATTTCAATTTACCATTTTCTAATCTTAATGTCCCTGTTTTACCTTCCATTAAAATCCCGTCTGCAGAAGGATTGATCCACATTGAAGAAGTCCACCCAAAACCAGCAGATTTTAGTTCTGTAGTTAAATAACTGCTTCCACCATTAAATCTAAGACCATTACCATTTTTACCAGCAGCATTTTCACTAACATTAGTATTACTAGTAATATCAACCCCATTTGTAATCTTATTAACAGCTACATCATCTAATTTAATAACTTCATTATTACTAATTTTTTCATCAATTTCATATAAGAAATCTGCATTTGGTGCATCACCTAATGTATTAGCTAATTGTTTAACATCATCATATGATTTACCTTCATCTTTAGCTTGTGTCCCAGCCCATGTTTTTTGAGCAATTGTATACAAATTATGTTGAATTCGATAGCTAATATCCTGAACTGAAATACCATTTCCAGCAAAGTCATTCCATACCGCAAACTGACCACCCATTACTCCAGGATGAGCATCTGGAGCATTATTTCCAGCCCAGCCAGAATTTTTATTAGGTAACCAGTTATTGTATAAATATTCAGCTCGACCAAACTGATTTGAATAATAACCACCACCAGGAACGATATAAACCTCCATGTCTTCCATTGAAATAATCTTGTATCCAGCATCCAATGACTGTTTAGCATTAGCGTATCCTTGATACCATGCAAACATAGTCGCATCACTCATTACAGGAGTACTTCCATTATTTTCAGTTAATGAACCCCAAAATACTGGTTCTTTCCTTAAAGATTTGACATGTTTTAATAATGCATCACAGTATGCTCTAAAAGCTTCTTTATCAGTAGCAGTTCCTGATTTATATTCATCAGTACCAATATTAACATTCGGACCAACAAATGTTGGTTCTCCACCGTTATATCCCTCAATATATTCTGAAAATAATTCTTTTACTTTTTCTAAATTATCAGAATTTTTAGCATCCAAGTACTTTGAATTATCTCCACGTTGTGAACCCGGCCAAGCACGAGTATATGCTAAAGCATGACCTGGTGTATCTAATTCAGGAATTACATCAATTCCTAGATCCATAGAGTTATACTGTAAATTTCTAAATTCCTCCTTAGTATAATACTCACCTCGATCATAACCATCACTATTTTGATTTAATTCTGGGAAACGCTCACTTTCTAAACGGAACCATCCTTCAGGGTCACCATTACGACCATTTTCAGTGGATAAACCATTCCAAATATCATTATCACTTAAATGCAATGATAACATATTTAATTTATACCAGCTCATTTGTTTTGTCAGATCCTGTAAATATTCCATTGGAATCCATTTACGAGCAACATCAAACATCATTCCTCTTTGTTCAAACTTAGGATAATCCTTAACCAATCCTTTTGAGATATTATTCTGTCCTGTTGTATCCTGTTTTAAGATCTGCAAAATTGAAATTGTTCCATATAACGCTCCAGTATTGTGTATCGCTTTAATCTCTACATAATCCTGATTTGCATTTTCACCGCCAACATTCATGTAATATCCTTCATCACCAAGCATTGTTTCATCAGTAGCTTCACCAATAAAAATATCACCCTTTTGAAGATTTTTTCCATCTCCAGTTACAATTTCGATATCACGACCAGTTAGATCTTCATAGTCAGCTTTAAAAGTTTTTGCTGCTTCCCTAAACTTTTCTGTACCTAGAACAATTCTAGAATTTGTTAGATCAACCTCTCCATCACCAGCTACCCACTCACGTAATTCAGGAATCACCTGTGGTTTAGAGTTTTCTCCATTAACATCAGTTTCTTTAGCTGGTATTTTTATCATTGCATTTGTTTCAGTTGTAATAAAAGTACCATCAGACTCATTAGTAATCTTATATAACAACTTAACAGTCTGAGTAACTAAGGGACGTGTTACCTTTCCATCTAATGAAATAGTGGCCTTGTTATCACTACCAAAAACCTCAACTTTATAACCTTTGATACGTGGTAATAATAACTCATTATTTTCAATATCATACAATGGTGATACATTAAAATTCTTATCAACAGTTACTGCATTAGCATCTAATGTATCAATGCTTCTCATTTTTGTCGTATCACTATAATCTTCTAAATTATCTGTTTCTTGAGCTGAAAGCAACGTTAATGATGATGCTATTTGCCCCGACAACATCGTCATTGATAAACCTAGTGCAACTGCTTTTTTTCCAATCTTTTTCTCCATTTTCCCATTCCTTTCTTATCTGTATAATAGTAACTGGATAATAAAATAAAAAAGCCAAATACAGTTCTATACTAAAATATAGTATAACTGTACTTGGTCTTGCCTACTAAAAGTAACAACCCACTTACGTAATAAGTATAACATTCAGTTAGTTTTTGTCAATAATTTTACTAAAGTTATAATATTTTGTTGTAACTATTCACCAAAAGAATAAATACCGTTAGTTTAGATATTGGAAAAAGAACGGCTAGTTAGTAAACATCTGCTCTAACTCTTCTAAACCATTCTTTTTATTTTATCTTGATGTTTCGATAACGCTTAATAGACCTGCATATGCCTGTCTCCTCTTTCTGTTACAAATTGCCCTGATGTATTTTTCTTAAGACACCTTTTTCAACTCTTAGTTTCCTTATCCTTTTATATACTACCATAAATTTCTTCATCATCTTATTATAATGAAACAAATATTAATAATAAACAGCTGCTATAGCAGTTTTTGATTTCATATGAATAATTTGTTTAAATCCATCATAAAACTAGAAATATTATATTATTAACAATCGACTTACCAATAATAATACTATAAAAACTAACGCTAACCATTTTCCAATATTTGCAAATAAATCATTTTTATTTCTTATTGCTAAAACTATAGCTGGAAATAGTAAGATAAAAGAATAGAAAACAGTATAATGAATGCTCTGTCCATCTTTTGTAAATGGAACTATAGAAAATGTATTTATAATCTGTTGCCCACTTTCCTTCCCAGACCACGTTGGCAAGTTCAAAAAAGTTAATATTTTATCACCCATACAAAAATCTAATATGTTATAGCTCCAAATAACCGCAACTATAACTAAAAGCAATGATACTGAACCGATACCTATTTTTTTCTTTATCATATTAATTTCTCCCCACTTTTTATACTTTAATTTTTAAATAATTTTATCATATATTTATACTAACAACAATTAAATAAAAAAAGTCTCTTATTTAAACAAATAAGAAACTCATTTAAAATTATTCACTGCGAAGTGCTGTTACTGGATCTTCTAATGCAGCTTTTTTAGATGGAATCAAGCCCCCTAGCAATGTTAAAACAACACTTAAAACAATCAAAATAACAGCTCCACCAATTGGTAAAATAGCACTGACACTTGTATTTCCAGCTATATCATGAATTAGTGCATTACCAGGAATAAGTAATAGTAATGTTATTACAATCCCTAAAACCCCAGCCAATAGACCAATAATAAAAGTTTCGGCATTGAAAACCTGAGAAATATTTCTCTTTGACGCTCCTATTGCTCTTAATATACCAATTTCTTTTTTACGTTCTAATACACTAATATACGTAATTACCCCAATCATAATTGAAGATACGATTAATGAAATAGCAACAAAAGCAATTAAAACATAGCTAATTACATTAATGATATCAGTTACTGATGACATTAATGTACCAACATAATCAGTATAAGAAATAACTTTATTTTCATCAATTTTTTTAACATCATCATTATATTTATCTAAAATATTAATTACATTTTGTTTATTTTCAAAATCCTTTGGATAGATATTTATAGCACTTGGTTTATTAAAATCACAATAACCTAAGTTTTTTAGATTCCCATCATAAGATGATACCTCTGAAGTCATTAAAGACATCATTAATTCTGTTAGTTCTTCTTCATTCATATTCATCTTGATTGCTTTAGCAAATGCACTTGTATCTATATTAATTGCATCTTGCATATTGCCAGCAAGATTACCCATTTGTTTATTAATTTGCAAACTTATTTGCTGCTTCAATGATTTACTTATTGTTTCTGTATATTCAGCCATAACTATCTGCATTTGTTTTTGTATCTGGCTTTCAAACTGTTCAGTTAAATCACTTGCTTGTATAAGTTTAATCATTTCATCTTGAAACAATTTTTGAGCTTGTTCAGTTTGTAAAAAAGCTCTAAAATATTCATTCATCTTAGTTGGATCTGTCAATCCATTTTCTTTTAAGTATTTTTGAAATTGAGTCATAACATTTTTAGTTAAACCTTCAATACTATCTTGTGATATATTTACTTTCATATCACTAAAAATATTATTTACATCAATTGTTGGTAAAATAGAAGAATCCAATTTAATCTGACTTAGATCTAAATCTCCCATAGAAAGTTTACTTTGGTCAAAAGTAAAAGCACTTTTCAACATTTCTTCATCAACTGTAAATAATGAGTTTAAATCTAGTTGATTTCTATTTTTATCACTAAATTCTTTACCTGTGAAAACATCAATATTAGGATTATCTAACTGCTTTTTAATTATTTCACTTGCTGCAGCCTGTTCAATTACATGGGTTGTTAATGTTGCAGGATAGCCAATTCCTGATTGTAACATCGTTGCTGTGGCTGAATCTTTAGGTTGAACAATACCTACAATTTTAATATTTTCACCATTTTCAACTAAATTTTTCATATAATTTTGATCATCTTTTTTGTCTTTATAAACATTATAATTACTATCATATTGATAATAATCAATCGCATTAACAAGTTTAAACTCAATTCCTAAAATATCTTTATATGAATAAGAATTGATATTATTAGGAATATCTACTGATTCTTCTTTTGAAAACTGTTCAATCATTTTATCAAGTTCTGAATAATCACGTAATCCTAATGTATAAAGCATAAAATCATTGATATTACCATTTTTACTTAATACAAGCACACATTCATTATAACTCTTAGGCCATTTTCCAGCTTTTATATCATATTGATCTTCATAAAGATTTGAATTACTAGGCATCTGATAAAAAACATCCGTGCTCATCATTGAGGACATTAAACTGTTTGTATTGGTGGAAGAGCCAAGACCTAAAGACGAAAAAGATTTATCAGGATTAACCTGCCTAATCTTTTCAAAACTAGTACTGTATATTTGTGGTGCGATATTATAATTATATTCAATTGAGTTAGTATATTTTTTAATATCACTCTTTCCACTATCAAGATATTCTTTTAATGAAGTTAGATCATTAGAACCTATTTTAGAAAACATATTTGTTATCATCTGTGATACATGGATTTTAGTATCATCTTTTTCACCTTTATTTTGATTTGGGTGAGCATCCGTCATCATCGATGTTATATCAAAACCAGTACTTTGAATTTGTAAAGGGTATTCTGAAAGCGTTTCTTCTTCAATCGATTGAATATATTGATTTACTCCATTAGAAAGAGAAAGAATTAAAGCAATCCCAATAATCCCAATTGAACCAGCAAAAGATGTTAAAATAGTTCGCGCTTTTTTTGTTTTTAGATTATTAAAACTTAGAGATAGTGATGTTAACCATGACATTGATGCTTTACCCATATTTTTATGCTGTACAGGGGGTTGTTTATCAGTATCAATTTTAAAAGTATTTGTATCATCAATAATTTTCCCATCACGTACTTTGACAATTCGATTAGCATATTTTTGAGCTAACTCAGGATTATGAGTTACCATTACTACTAAACGATCCTTAGCTACCTCCTTTAATAATTCCATAACCTGGACACTAGTATCACTATCAAGAGCCCCTGTTGGCTCATCTGCAAGAAGAATATCTGGGTCATTTACTAATGCCCGAGCAATCGCCACCCGCTGCATTTGACCACCAGACATCTGATTAGGGCGTTTATGAAGATGTTCACCCAACCCTACCTGCTTTAAAGCATCTATTGCTCGTTTTCGTCGTTCACTTTTTGAGATACCAGATATTGTTAGAGCCAGCTCAACATTAGCTAAAACTGTTTGATGAGGAATCAAGTTGTAACTTTGAAATACAAATCCAATGGTATGATTTCGGTAAGAATCCCAATCACGATCTTTATATTTTTTTGTTGAAATCCCATTAATGATTAAATCTCCACTATCATAACGATCTAAGCCACCTATTATATTTAAAAGTGTTGTTTTCCCTGAACCACTTGGTCCAAGAATCGCAACAAATTCATTATCACGCAAATTTAATGATATTCCATCTAATGCTACCTGATGTAAATCTCCTGTAATATATTCTTTAGTTATCTTCTGTATTTGAAGCATTTAATTTATCTCCTTTTTTATGTTAAGCTAATTCTACTACTTTATTATAAACTGAAAATAAACAAAAAGTATTTTTTATTAAAAAAAGACTATATATTTTATCAAAAACACCATTTTAATAGATAAAAAAGCTAATAAATACAGCTTAACTAAAATATTCGTTTCCCTTTTATTAATAGCTCATATACCTGCCTTAATTGTTTACCAATTTTTGGTATACTTTTTTCTTGAGCAGTTATACGACCCGCTTCTTTTAAATCTGGCAATTTTTGTTCTACAACTCCCTCTATCAGTCTCACAAAATTATTTACATTATTTCCTTTATAACAATTAACAGTATCTTTCATCCATGGTTTAAATACCGGAATATCTCGTAGAATTATCTGTTGATATGAAGCTAGCGCTTCTAATACTACTATTCCTTCTGTCTCTTCCTTGCTAGGAAAAAAGAATGCATCTGCACCACAATAAGCGCCTTCTATTACAGAGCCGCTAATATAACCAGAAAAAAAGACATTATCAGGATGATCTTTAGTAACGACCCTACGAATATTTTTAGGAATTGTATAAAGCGGTACATGACCAAACCAAATAAATTTGTAATCTGGCAGTCGTTTTGCAACTTCTATAAAATCAAGGAGTCCTTTTCTTTCAAAAAATAAGCCAACTGATATAACTACTTTTTCATCAGATTGTAAATCAAAATATTTTCTAAATTGCTGAATATTTTCTTCATTATAATTAAAACGATTTAAATCAATTCCATTACTAATTACGTAAATTGGTACAGTAATCCCATACCCCTCTAAAAGTTTTTTTTGCATAAGGAGTTGGTGTTATAATGCAATCTGCTTTAGTATATAAATTAAGCAATCTTTTTTTAAAGGCAGGGGCAAGCCAATTTGATAATATAAATGAGTTTTTAAAATCTTCTTCTTTACTATGGGCATGATAAACAATCTTTTTACCTAACTTACGACTTTTTTAATAAGTGATGAACTTTTTAATCCAATTGTATTGATACTATAAGACAATATTAACGATGTCAAATATATATTATTTATAGGACCTTTTATATAACTATATATTCCTTATTGTTAAAAAATAATAATTATAAACAACTTTCTTGATAACTCTAATATTAAATTAAATAAAAGCTTGACATTAGTACGGATTAATACTATATTATAAGTACTAATTAGTACTATAAATGGAGGGATAATATGAAAACTCGGGAACAAATTAGACTTGTCAACGCTGCTTTAAGTGGAACCTTAGATTTATATAGAATATGGGCGAAGAAACACAAACTAAATTATAATGCTTTAGTTATTTTATATACTCTAGATGATTATAAAATATGTACCCAAAAACAAATATGTAAATGGTGGGCTCTACCAAAGCAAACAGTTCATGGTATCTTGCTTGATTTTGAAAAAAAAGGATATCTTACAAGCAGTGCTAATCCTGACAACAAGAGAGAAAGACTTATTACCTTTACTGAAACAGGAAAAGTTTATGCTTCTTCAATATTAGAACAATTATATCATATGGAAGAAAATGCTATGAAAAAATTAGGCACGGAACAAAGAAAACAGCTTATTACTTGCAATAAAAAATATTATGAGTTATTAAAGGAAGAAATAGAAAATGGATAATATATTAGCTAAAAAATTCAACTTTGCAAAGTTACTATTATTTGCACTTCCAAATGTTGTTATGATGATTAGTTTGTCCATGTATATTATTATCGATGGGATATTCGTATCACGTCTTCTTGGCACAACCGCATTATCATCTGTAAACATGGTCTATCCTGCTATTTGCTTAGAAATGGCAATTGCTATAATGATTGCTACTGGAGGTAGTGCTATCGTTGCTAGAAAGTTAGGTGAAGGTAAACAAAAAGAAGCACAAAAAAACTTAACTTTCTTAGTTACTGTAGAAATTGTAATTGGTCTCATAATTGCCATTATTAGTAATCTTTTTATAGATGAGATTATTACATTTTTAGGAGTAAGTAGTATGCAGGCTCCTTTATCTATCTCTTATGCTAAGATTATATTTACTTTTGCACCTGCTTTTTTTCTTCAAACCGCTTTTCAAACTTTTTTTGTTACTGCCGGAAAACCAGCTATTGGTTTAATTGTTACAATATTAGCCGGTTTTACTAATATCGTATTAGATTATATTTTTATGGCACCATTAAATATGGGAATTAGTGGTGCAGCATTAGCTACGGGGATAGGTTATTGTATTCCTGCAATTATTGGCTTAACTTATTTTTTATTTGCAAAAAACAATCCTTTGCATTTTACTAAACCAGCTATTAATTGGAGCATACTATTTCAATCATGCACAAACGGTTCATCTGAAATGGTAACGAATTTAGCAAATGCTGCCACAACATTTTTATTTAATTATATATTACTAAAATTTTATGGAGAAGATGGTGTTGCTTCGATTACTATTATCCTATATTTTCAATATATATTTACAGCCCTGTATTTTGGTTACTCTAATGGTATAGCCCCTATTATTAGTTTTAAATATGGAAATGGGGATAAAAAACAATTACAAAGTATATTTAAAAATAGTATTTTATTTTTAATCTTAAGTTCGATAATATCAAACACTTTAATTCATTTAACAATAACTGATGCCTTGACTATTTTCACTTCAAAAAATAGTAATGTATATGATATTGCACTTAATGGTTTTACAACATATTCATTTGCTTTTATGATTATGGGATTAGGAATTTTTGCTTCAGCTTTTTTCACTGCATTTTCAGATGGAAAATCATCTGCTATTATATCCTTCTCTAGAACATTTATCTTTATAATTGGTTTAATTATAATTCTTCCAAACCTATTTGGTAAGACTGGTATTTGGATCGCTGTACCAGCAGCTGAGTTATTAGGTATATTTGTTACTCTCTACTTTTTAATAAAGAACAAAAAATATGGTTATATTGATTTAAAATAAATTGATAGATATGGTTATTCTTTTGATTCCAAATAAACTATATCCCATATCAAGGACACGAAAATAAAAAAGTATATAAGTCATGAATAAAAGTTCATGGCTTTTTTATACATATTAAGTATCTATCATATTCATATAGTGCCGTATATTAAATCTTCAAAAATCTTTTGAAGATGTTTAACAACTAAATTCATATTACATCCTTTTTTATTATAGTTACTATTTTAACAACCAATCACATTACCTTGACAGATATAGTACTATAGTATACAATACAAAACAGGAGGTTAAATTATGGTCAAAAATAAAATAACATCTGATTTAATACGTGGTCACACAGATACTATGATACTAAAACTATTATCTGAAGCTGATCGTTATGGGTATGAAATTGTCAAATTAATTGCTGAACGTTCTGAAGGAAAATATGAACTTAAAGAAGCCACAATGTACTCTTCTGTTCGTCGACTTGAAGCTGATGGTGACATTATTTGGTATTGGGGAGATGAAACTCAAGGTGGCAGACGCAAATATTTTAAAATCACCCAAAAAGGTAAAAAAACTTATCAACAAAACAAAGGAAACTGGGAATATTCTAAACAGATATTAGATAAACTATTATAAAGGAGAATTAAACGTGAATAAAAAAATTATTAGTTATATTGATATACTCTTTAAACCATACGAGGGTTCTAAAAGTGTATCTGAACTAAAAAACGATATTTTAATTGATTTAAATGACCGTTATCTTGATCTATTACAACAAGGTATAAATGAAGAAATGGCTTTGACAAAAACACTTGAAAGTATCGGAGAAATAGAAAAAACATTAATAGAAATAACTAATTGTCCACCCCAAAAACAAAACCAAATAAAGTTCAATGGTACAGATTTAAAAAGAAGTGACTTTTCAAATATAGTACTACATAATGGTGTTATGACAAGCAGCAATCTACAAAATGCTAACTTTTCTAGCTCAGATCTTACTGGAAGTAACTTTAAAACATGTGATTTAGAAAACTCCCATTTTGATTATGCCAATCTTACTAACTGTAATTTTTCAATTACTAATCTTAATAATGCCAGCTTTAATAACTCAATTTTAAAACAGACTAATTTTAATAAGTCTACTTTAGAAAATGTTAAGTTTAAAAATCTTAAATTAATCAATGTAAATTTTTCAATCATAGATTTAAGAAACGTAGTTTTTGATAATTGTATAATTGATGGTGGTAATTTTGATTGTGCAGATTTGCGTAATCAAAATTTTGATAACCAAATTATAAGAAATGTTCATATTGGTAAAGCAATATTAGAAAATATATCATTTAAAGGAGCAACACTTAATAATGTTTCGTTTAAACCACGAATGTCGATTACGAATAAATACTATAAAGCACTTGCTACAATTAACTTTGATGGTGCTTTTATTGATAAAATAACTTACAATTATTTAAAAAGCGTTGGCGCTAATTTAAATAATGTAACTATTTTATAAATAATTACATTATTTATACAAAACTGGAAAGCATAAAGCTTTCCAGTTTATAATATATTTAAAAATTAAATTCATTCTCCCATTCAAAATCTTCTGATTCTTCTAGACTTTTTGGCCAATGATCACACCATTTCGGTACACTAGGTATCTCAACTCGATCTAAACTAGGTGTATATGGTTTTATATCTAAAATTGTACTTTCATTATTGGCATCAATATATTGAATATGTATCATACCATTTTGATAATCAATAGAAATGATTTCTACTGTGCTTAAAGCTAAAGGATTAGGGCGAATTGGTGATCTAGTGGCAAATATTCCCATTTCCGCTGGAGCTTTTTTATATGGCTGAGAAGTTTGTAGAACGTTTCGATACTCACTGCTATCAAAATCACTAAACCACCAAATAACATTTAGATGACTAAAACCATCTAATGCTTTTAATGCAGGGATAAATTTTGAATCTAATTTAATACATACCTCCTTTTCGTTATTGTAAATCTTTCCAATTGAATTTACTTCATAAGTTGACATCTTATTTTCCTCCATTTATTTTATTACTAATAATAAAATAAACCCTCACACCATGGTAGAGTCAATCTATTAATTGTCAAATTCAAAATTGGAGTATTTTTAAAGGGATTTGGATCTCTGTTAAATAGTTTTCAAAATTATCTTCATTCCAAGGACCGCGATGAACAATCTGTCGACTTGCACCTTGCATCTTATATTGTCTATTTTCCTGTAACCAGACAGCTAATGATAAATAAGCTGCTCCAATATTAGAAAAATCACCATAAACCATCATACAAGCCATTGTTTCTATAGCTTCTACAGTACGAAAACAAAAAGGAGAAACCGCTTTAACTACCTTATTTACAGGCACACATAACTCTACATCAACATTTTCTTCCCGATAATCATCATCATGATAAATTGAAAAACAATTTGCTGAAACATTAATTTTATGTTTATTTGCAAATAATGATAGTTCTTTCCATAGTTCACTTTCAGCATAATAATTAGGAATAACTTTTCTTAATGATAATACAAAATAACTAGGAATTTTTTTAATTATGACATTATAGTGCATTTCATTTTTACCTGTAAGTAGTCCCTTTTTTGCTAATTTTATTTTTTTTAATTTTGCCTGTAAAGCAAGTATACTTTCTTCAATTTCAATATACTTTTTATCCAATTGTTCAATAATAAAACCATCAGTATCATTATCTAAAGTACTAGCAATTTCAGCAACACTAAATCCACTATCACGTAAATATATAATTTTATTTAACACCAAAATTTGTTCACTAGAGTACATTCGATATCCTGTTAGGGAATCAATTTTAGCAGGTTTTAATAATCCCATTTCATCATAATATCTTAACATTCTAACAGTAACTTGTGTTAATTTTGAAAATTCTCCTATTTTAAACATAACAGCCCATCCTTATTTCATTAATTTATAATAATACTATTTCATTTAATGTTTTATCAAGAAATAGAAAATGCCCTTTTCTTAATATTTTAAAACTATATTGACTATAAATTATATCAACGCTACATTTTATCTTTTGACATCTTTTCAAGTAATCTAGTCTTTCATACTGTCTCATCAATTTTAAGTAATAACTATTTACCTCTCTATTCCAAAAAGCTTGAGATATTTTAATTCGTTGTGGTGAACTAATATAGATTTACTTTTAAAAAATCTTATATCCAATTTCATATCCTAGTAAAGTGGTTAACCACAACTATTTTGGTATATAAATCGTCACCTTTAATTAAATGATTTACTAATTACAATTAACCAATCACTCATCAATAATCGTTGTATCATCTAAATGAAACATATTCATAAAATAGTCTTATATGCTAGCGTATACATTAAATAGATAATTCATAATAATCATTATATTATATATATTTAATTACAGCTAATAATAAAATATTAAATAATTTTTATTTATTAGATAATAATATTTATATAATTACTCCATAATACTTTTGATGAAGTTTTTACTAATTAATAAGTAGAGCGAATTCGTTGCTTTTAAAAAAACAATGTACTATAATTTTAATGAACTATTTAGGTAAGATAAGGAGAGAACTATGAAAATTTCAAAAGATATTCTTTATGTAGGGGTTAATGATCATAATGTTGATTTATTCGAAGGACAATATGTCGTTCCTAATGGGATGGCTTATAACTCTTATGTAATTATGGATGAAAAAATTGCAGTAATGGATACTGTAGATATTAATTTTACTCATGAATGGTTAGATAATCTTGCTGATGTTTTAAATAATAAAACACCAGATTATTTAATTGTTCAGCATATGGAACCTGATCATTCTGCAAATATTCAAAATTTTATTAAAACATACCCGAGCGCTACAATTGTAGCTAATGCAAAAACATTTGCTATGATTGATCAATTTTTCACTTTAGATGCATCTGTTAAAAGAAAAGAAGTTAAAAACGGTGAATCTTTATGTCTAGGTGAACATACTCTAACATTCGTTTTTGCCCCAATGGTGCATTGGCCAGAAGTAATGGTAACTTATGATTCAAAAGATAAAGTTTTATTTTCGGCCGATGGATTCGGAAAATTCGGTGCCAATGATATAGATGAAGAGTGGGCAGATGAAGCTCGTAGATATTATATTGGTATTGTTGGAAAATATGGAGTTCAAGTGCAGTCATTACTTAAAAAAGCGGCTGATTTAGATATTGAAATCATTTGTCCACTTCATGGTCCAGTACTAACTGAAAACCTAGGGTACTATATTAATCTTTATGATATCTGGTCTTCATATAGTGTTGAAAGTGAAGGAATCGTTATTGCATATACTTCAATTTATGGTAATACAAAAAAAGCAGTTGAAGTGCTAGCTGAAAAGTTAGAAGAGAAAGGATGTCCAAAAGTAGTTATTCATGATTTAGCACGTTGTGATATGTCTAAAGCAGTAGAAGATGCTTTCCGTTATGGTAAATTAGTTTTAGCTACAACTACATATAACACTGATGTATTTCCTTTCATGAAAGAATATATTCATCATTTAACTGAAAGGAACTTTCAAAACCGTACAGTTGCATTAATTGAAAATGGTTCTTGGTCACCTCTAGCTATTAAAGTAATGAAGGAAATGTTTTCAGGATGTAGAAAAATAACTTTTGCTGATAATACAGTAACAATTAAATCAGCACTAAAATCTGATAGTACTGAAGCAATTGATAAATTATCAGAAGAATTATGCCGTGATTATATTGCTCAATCTGATGATAAAGCAAATAAACATGACATGAGCGCTTTATTTAGAATTGGTTATGGTTTATATGTTGTAACAAGTAATGATGGTAAAAAAGATAATGGTTTAATTGTTAATACAGTTACACAGGTTAGTGATTCACCTAATCGAATAGCTGTAAATATTAGTAAACAAAATTATTCTCATCATGTTATTAAACAAACTGGTAAATTAAATGTAAACTGTTTATCAACAGAAGCACCATTTAGTATTTTTGAACGTTTTGGTTTCCAAAGTGGTAGAACTGCTGACAAATTTATTGATTTTAAACCCTTATATTCAGATAATGGACTTCCATTTTTACCTCGCTATATTAATGCATTTATGTCTCTTGAGGTAGAAAAATATGTTGATTTAGAAACACATGGTATGTTTATTTGTAAAGTAACTGAAGCCCGTGTTATGTCTGATATTGAAACAATGAGCTATACATATTATCAAGAAAATGTTAAACCTAAACCTAATACCGAAGGTAAAAAAGGATTTGTATGTAAAGTATGCGGATATATTTATGAAGGTGATGTTCTACCTGATGATTATATCTGTCCTTTATGTAAACATGGTGTCGTAGATTTTGAACCAATTGAAAATTAATCATATTACTTAGGCAATGATTTTATAATTCATTGCCTTTTTTTAGAACAATAATTCTATATAATTATTTATTACTTTAAATAGTATATTCTATAATTATAATCTATACTCTTGTATCATTAAAATATAAATTAAAAAACTGTATATACCAAAATAATCCATACAGTTTTTTTATATTCTAATCTAACAATATTTCATTTAATACATCTTATGTTGTTATTAAACTCCTGGCAACTCCTTATTTGTTGTAATATCCTGCTTATTTCAATACATCTTATGTTGTTATTAAACAATCACTATTAGCAGCTTCATTTTCTATAATGTTTATTTCAATACATCTTATGTTGTTATTAAACTTTCGATTTAATGAAATTTTTAGGGATTTTGGCTTCATTTCAATACATCTTATGTTGTTATTAAACTTCTAAACAAAAGGTTTTTGATATGGCATTTCTAAAATTTCAATACATCTTATGTTGTTATTAAACGAAACCGTAATTTCTTGTTTTTCGTTCTCTGATCAATTTCAATACATCTTATGTTGTTATTAAACTTGAACGATGGCATAAGGATGATAAATATGCAGTTAATTTCAATACATCTTATGTTGTTATTAAACACCGTATGAATCATCTAACTTTTGTTGTTTCTCAATTTCAATACATCTTATGTTGTTATTAAACTAAAAATCAGAGAAATCTGATTTATCCCCCGGTATCATTTCAATACATCTTATGTTGTTATTAAACTATTTATTTTAAGAGTGTTATTAGAAAAGAGGGATTATTTCAATACATCTTATGTTGTTATTAAACTAATCATAACAGTTCTAATAATATTTATATTAGCTGATTTCAATACATCTTATGTTGTTATTAAACTAAATATAAAGAGGGAGCTATAAGGTTATATTTAGAATTTCAATACATCTTATGTTGTTATTAAACTTATTCCTTACTAGTATTTTAACACTAGTATTTTTAATTTCAATACATCTTATGTTGTTATTAAACCAAGAGGGAATGTTCCATCATTGGCTTGTTTTAAACCATTTCAATACATCTTATGTTGTTATTAAACATGCGGTAGAAGAACCAACGGTAGAATCTTTAGAAAAATTTCAATACATCTTATGTTGTTATTAAACTAGACTACATAGAAGAAAGCACAAAAGAGACAATCATATTTCAATACATCTTATGTTGTTATTAAACGAAGAATATTTAGGAAAATAATGAGGAGAAAGAAAAAATTTCAATACATCTTATGTTGTTATTAAACGATATTTAGAACTTTTACAGTTTCTATAGGAAATTATTTCAATACATCTTATGTTGTTATTAAACCCTAGTAAATAAGCCACTTTTCATATTCTATTATACCTCAAAACCTTTATATATCAACACTTTTATGTTTTTTTACCAGGCGATTTTACTTTTTTGTAATTTTTAGAAAAAATCTCTTAAAGTCTTACTCTCCCAACGGTTTTAAAAGTTTAATCATAAATTATGCCTGGTAAAACAAAAGAAACTTTATAGCTTAAAGTTTCTTGATTTCATTAAATTCTTTTTCAAATATCTTCTTATTTGTTAATAATGCAACAACTAAAATTGCAAAAGAAATATCAAATGGACTCTTTAAAGTTATAATTATAATAAATAATCCTATAACAAAGCCAAATATTTGAAAATAAAATGGTTTCATTGAAATACTGTATTCTTTGATTAATTTATATTGATTAATTAAATTATGTATTGTTATATAAAAAGCAATAATTGCGACTAGAATATCAACTGAAAAACTAATCAAATAATTATTCGTTAATAATTCTTTTATAAATAATAATACAATATAGCCACACATTGTTTGCCATAAGCCAGCAATCGTGTATTTTTCAAGTATTTCTTTCTTTAATTTTTCAAGCTCTTTTTTAGTTGGTTTCTGTTTCTTCATTATTTAGTAACCTTTAATTCATGCGCTCTTGTTTCTTCAATATGGCTATTAAAAAATTCTTCCATGACTTTAATCATATAATATGTATCTTTAACTCCAGCAGTTTCATATGATGAATGCATTGCTAGTTGTGGTAACCCTATATCAACACTATTCATTGAAACTTGTGCCATTGCAATATTTCCTAGTGTACTACCACCTAAAGCATCGGAACGATTTGCAAAGAACTGAACTGGAACTTTAGCACTTTCACATAATCCTTTAAAAACCGCTATACTAAGAGCATCACTTGTATATTTTTGTCCTGCATGAGATTTAATAACTACTCCTTCATTTAAATAAACACAATTATTTATATCTGTTTTTTCTGGATGATTAGGATGAACAGCATGTGCATTATCTGCACTTAACATAAAACTAGATGCTAAAGCTCGATAATAATCTTCTTCTGTTTTTCCTAATGCATTATTAACACGCTTTAAAACATCATACAAAAAAGTTGAACCAGCACCCTGTTTTGTTCCAGAACCTACTTCTTCATTATCAAAGCAAGCAAAAACATTAATCGATTTGCTGTTAGCTCCTTTTAAGAAACCTTGCAATGAGGTATAAGCACATTGTAAATCATCCAATTGTGGAGATGAGATAAATTCTTCATTTGCCCCCCAAATAGACGGCTCCATTCGATTATATAGATATAAATCAGCACCATAAATATCTTCTACACTAACATCTAATTGTTGAGCTACTAATTTTTTTAAATCACCTGCTTTAGTATCGCTACCACCAAATAAAGGTAACATATCAACTTGTTTATTATAAGAATAACCATCATTAACTGTACGATTCATATGAATTGCAACATTAGGAATCAATACTAAATCCCGATCAATATTGATAAGTTTAGTGATATAGCTATTGCCATCTTGAACCAATACTCTTCCTGCTATTGATAAAGGTCGATCTAACCAAGTAGAACATATCATCCCACCATATCCTTCAGTGTTTAATTGAGTATATTTACCTTTAACTTCAATTTCTGCATTTTCTTTAATTTTAAAAGTTGGCGAATCACTATGTGAAGCAGCAACATTAAAACTATATTCATCTAATTCAGTTCCAATATTAAAAGCAATAATACTAGAATCATTCCTTGATACAAAATAGCGTTTACCAGCTTCTATTTTCCATATTTTTCCTTCTAATAATTCTATATAATCATTAACTTTTAATAATTGTTTAATATTATCAACAGCATGAAATGCTGTTGGACTCTTTTTAATAAAAGATGTTAATTCTTGAGATATTTTTTTATCCATCAACATTATCCTCCTTATTCTTTGCAAATTATAACATATCCTTTAACAAAATGTTAAAGGATATGTTGGTAATTATTCTTTTGTTTTATTTCTCTTTGCAAGAGCTGGCATAATTGCTCCTAATCCAACTAAAATAATTGGTGTAATAATATTCATACTAATTTCAAACGGTGTTCCCTTAAACATTCCTAAAGCACAACTAATTGCTGTTACTCCAAAACACCACCAGCCAAAAAATTTAGCAAATGCCTGATTTTTTGTGAAACGGTATTCAGCTGGAAATTTATTGATTGCTTTACGTAAAGCAATATATGCTATAAATACCCATAAATAGCGAAGTGGCATACACACTGAATTTAATTGTGTTAAAAATTTCAAAAATGAAGTAACGCTTTTAATTCCCATTGCTGGAACTAAAATCAATGGTGTAACAATTGCCACAACTAACCAGATTCCATTTACATATGCTCCCTTATTATTTTTCTTTAACAGCTTTGTTGGAATAAACTGTCTTGCATCTTCATTATCTAACAATATTCTTAACGGTGCATCAATTGAAATAACTAATGTTGATAATTGCCCTACCATATTACAAATTGCATAAACAATCATAAATGTATTACCAATACCATAATACTGTCCTAATTTTTGGAACGACCAGTATGCACCATTTGCTACATATGAGTCAAAGTTTGCATTAATATCAGCTACATTAAACATCATACCCATTGATATTGTACCCAAAATAGCACAAACAATAACCATAACTGCAAGCATGATCATTCCCTTAGGAAATCCTTTAGACGGATTTTTTACTTTATTTACATATGGTGATATCTTTTCACAGCCCCCAACTGCAAAAACTAAAATTGATAAAGATGTAAAATATTCTAATCTAAATGATGGAATCAAATTTTTAAAACTCCAATCAATTGTTTGATACCCTCCATCAGGATTAAGTACTGGTGCTGCCATCATCAAGATAATAAATAATATTGACATAATAAACATTGATGAGCCTGCTAATGTTGCTAAAGACTTTAATGGATTTAAGCCTCTTGATGCTACCCAGGCGAAAAATAAGAAAAGTATAAGGGTAATAACTTGAACTAATCTTATATCTAATGAATCATAAAATGACGAATCTTGAAAAAGAACCCAGCTAAAAGCCTTTAGTCCTCCTGATGCCTTAGAAGCAATATAAGGCATATGTACTACCCAATATGTCCACCCTGCATAATATGCAAGTTTTGGTCCCATTGTTTCATGAATCCATGAACTAACGCCTCCTCCAGCGTTTTTAAATGCCGAGCCCAATTCTCCAACCATTAAAGCATATGGCACGAAATATAAGGCAAACATCATAATCCAGCTAAAAATTACCTGGATACCGTTAAAGTAAACAAAACCATTAACAACATTTCCAAATCCCCAAACTGTTGAAAATGCCATAAAAGCTAAGTTATACCAAACGATCTTTTTTGATTTTGACATAATAACCTCTAAAATATTTATACTTGTAACAAAAAATTATTCTTAAATTAAAACATTTTTTGCACTAATCTATTATAACAGACTTTTTTTATTTTCCTACTATTTTATTATCCAAATATTTATAATTATATTATTTTAAAAAAATCATATATTATTGATATCTAAACTTTTTTAAATAACGATATTTAACCCATCCTACTTTATTACCTTTAACAACATATGCATATATACCATATACTCCTATCAACTTAACTATATCCCCTTTATGTAAAGAAAGCTGACAATCTATATAATCATCTAAACAATATAGTTTATTATTATATTGATAAAGAAATTCATTTTTTATATTTAAAATTTTATTTGTATTTATTTGTTTACACTTTGAAAAATTACTTTTTTCGTCTAATAATTCTACTTCAAAATTAGGCCAGGCTATTTTAACAATTACTTTTGGTAAAGAATTAATATCTACTAATACTTGATACAATGGTAATGGCTGAACAAACTCTTTTACAAAATTATATGAATCATTATCGCCATTAATAATCAAAGCATTTAATTGGCTAATAGACTTTACACCAGTACCCCCATCAATACTAATTATCCTTCTTTCATTGTCTATAATAATTTCATTATTAATAGAATTTTCATATTGATTAGAGGTAGGAATATGTCCAACAATTACATATTCATCTAAACAATGACCTTCAAAATAAAATGTTTTCATCTCGATCATTGAAGAAAGACTAGAATTTTGCCAATCATTTCGCTTTTCAATTCCAGCATGAACAAAAATAAAATTATTAAAATGTAAGGTTGTTGGAAGAGTAGCAAAATAATTAAAATATGGTTGTAAAAATTCTTTTACTTTTAATTGGATAAATTCAGGTTGATCACTTTTTATGTTTAATGATAATCTATTAATTGCTTGACGTATCATTCCTCCTTTACCAATATGATTTAAATAATGAATCACCTGTTTAGCATATTTTGGGTTATTAACCATTTCTTCAAGCGCATATTCACAGTTACCTAAAAGTACATATACTTTATCACTTTGATTTTGAAGTTGTATTAAATATTCAACTATTTCAATGGCTTGGTCGCCCTTTTCAATAAAATCTCCTACAATTATTAAATAATCATCTTTACAATATTTAACCTTTTCAAGCAACAGTTTGAAACGATCTAGATGACTATGAAGATCACTAACTACAATACAACGATATTTTCCTTTAACTTTCTTTTTAATATGTTTCACTTCCAACATTTATTTCACCTCTAGAATTACTATACCATAATCTAGTCGTATTTTTATTACTATTTTATCTTAAACATTTTATATAACTGCGTTATAATGTACTAAAAGCGAGGTAATATAATGTTAAAAGAAATTGAACAAAGACAGAGTATTAGAAAATACAAAAATATTTCAGTAGAAAAGGAAAAAATAATTGAACTCTTAAAATCTGCTATGAATGCACCAACTGCTAGAAATACACAAGAGTGGAAATTTAAGGTAATTACCAACAAAGAAGCACTAAATAATATGGTTCACCTTTCTCCATATACATCAATGATGCAAGAAGCACCCTGCGCTATTTTAGTGATTGCTGATTTAACCAAAGCAATAAACATAGAATATGGTTTAATAAATTGTGCAGCTGCAATTGAAAATATGCTAATTGAAGCTACTAATCAAGGATTAGGAACCTGCTGGTGCGGAATAGCTCCTATTGAAGAAAGAATTAATAATTTTAAAAAATACTTTGAATTAACTGAAGATGAATATCCAGTTGGTATTGTTGCTATAGGTTATAGCAATGAAAGCAAGCCATTAGTTGATCGTTTCAATCCTTTAAATATTTCTTATTTAAAATAATAGAAAAGGGGCTAGACCCCTTTTAATATACAACCCTATCTAAAATATTATTTACATAAGCAATAAAAATACCATAATTAGTCATCGCTATATGTTGTTCTTTAGACTGATCAACTCTTGACATAATATAACGACGATTAAACATACATCCCCCACAAGTAATCACTAAATCATACTTTGCCAAATCATTTGGAAAATCAGTTCCGCTAACAATATCAATATTAATATCAGGATAACGTTTTTTCAACATTCTAGGAATTTTTACCCGACCAATATCTTCACTTAATGGAGCATGACTACAACATTCAGCAATTAATATATTTGAATCATTGGATAATTTTTCTAACTTTCTGATACTATCAATATAATAATTCAGGTCCCCCTTATATCCTGCCATCAAAACAGAAAAAGATGTTAGCTTAGTCTGCTTAGAAATATGTTCATCAACATATTTGAAAACCTGTGAATCTGTGATAACTAAATCCGGTTCCATTTTTAATTTATTTAAAACATTAATCATCTGATCTGTAGTAACAGATATTACTTGACACTTTTTGTCAAGTAATTCCCGTAATACTTGAACCTGAGGTAAAATCAACCTTCCTTTTGGAGCCTGAATATCTTGAGGCATCACTAGTAATACTAAATCTCCACTTTTTACAAGTGTTCCAGTAATACTTTCTTTTTCAAAATCTTTTGGTAAATTATTTATTAAAGCTTCTTTTAATTCTAAAATACCTTGGTTAGTTATTGAACTAGTTAAAATTGGTTCCTTTTTGAAATGTTCAAAAATAGTTTTTATTAAATTATTAGTTATACTTAAATCAATCTTACTAATTACAAGAATAACAGGAATATGTTTCTCTTTGAAATGGTTATACCAGTTCAATTCTTGTTCTATATTTTCATCAGTGAAAAGGATGATAGCAATATCAATTTTTTCACTAACCTTCTTTGTTTTATCAATTCTTTGTTTGCCAAGTGTCCCAATATCATCAAATCCCGCAGTATCAATTAACAAACATGGCCCTAGTCCATGAATCTCAATAGCCTTATAAACAGGATCAGTTGTTGTTCCCGCTTCGCTGGAAACAATTGAAACCTCCTGACTTACAAAAGCGTTTATTAATGATGATTTACCACTGTTTCGCTTCCCAAAAAAACCAATGTGAAGACGATTAGCTCCAGGAGTTTGATTAAATCCAGCCATAATTAAAACCTAAAATCCCGTTTCCCTTCCTCAATCATTAAAAGGCGTTCTTGGCAAATCTTTCTAACCTTATCACTACTAATATTATTTAATTCTTTTTTTATTAATTCATCAGCTTTTTTCTTAGTATCTTCGCTTGCGTAATCTTGAAGATATTCTTTAAGTGTCATTAAGGCGTTAGGATGGCAACAGTTTGAGATCTGTCCTGATTTACATAACTGCATAAAGCGATCCCCTGTTCTACCTTCACGATAACAGGCTGTACAAAAACTTGGAATAAAGCCCAAAGAACACAACCAGTTAACAACTTCATCTAAATTACGGTTATCACTAATATCAAATTGAGCAGAAGTAATTTCATCATCACTTTCTGGTTCATCATATCCTCCAACACTAGTTTTTGAACCACCGCTAATTTGTGATATTCCCAACTGTAACACCCGTTCACGAACTCTTTTTGATTCACGCGTTGATATTATCATTCCTGTATATGGTACCGCCATTCTAATGATCATAACAATTTTCTCAAAAATTTCATCACTAATTGCATTACTAAAATCATCTTTATCAATATCATCGGCTGGACATATTCTTGGCACACTGATCGTATGGGGACCAACCCCCTTAGCTGCTTCTAAGTGTTCTGCATGCATTAATAGTCCTACAAAATCATATCGATACATTTCTAAACCAAATAATACGCCAATTCCAACATCATCAATTCCGCCATCCATTGCTCGATCCATTGCTTCAGTATGATAAGCATAATTATGTTTTGGCCCAGTTGGATGCAATGCTTCATAATTTTTCTTATTATAAGTTTCTTGAAAAAGAATATATGTGCCAATTCCAGCATCTTTTAATTTACGATAGTTTTCCACTGTTGTTGCAGCAATATTTACATTAACACGACGAATAGCACCATTTTTGTGCTTGATACTATAAATAGTTTTTATACTTTCTAAAACATATTCAATTGGATTATTAATTGGGTCCTCACCTGTTTCTAATGCTAATCGCTTATGTCCCATATCTTGAAGTGCAATTACTTCTTTTTTTATTTCTTCTTGAGTTAATTTTTTTCTTGCAATATGTTTATTTTTTAAATGATACGGACAATAAACACAACCATTTATACAATAATTAGATAAATATAACGGTGCAAACATAACAATACGATTACCATATAACTTTTCTTTAATCATTTTAGCAACTTTTTCCATCTCCTCAATTGCCTCAGGAATTTCACATTCCAATAACAACATTGCTTCACGATGATTTAATCCCTTACAATCTTTTGCTCTTTCAATCAAAGAAAAAATTAATTCTCGATTATCTTTATTCTTTTTCGCATACTCTATACTTTCTAAAATTTCCTGATCATTAATAAATTCCTCAGCTTTATCTGATTTTACATTATACATTTTTCTTCTCCTTCTATTACTTAGGTATTATCCCTTGTAGTCAAATTTACAATAATCCCCACGTTGATACACTACTTCATAACCTTCACATTTCAACATATCAATCAGTTCTTTTAATCCTTCACTAGCCTCTTGACCTGTTGTAGCCTTGTTATCATACAATAAATATTTTTTTCTAACCTCTAGAGGTGATAAATTTGGCATAACCACATTACAACCATGCTTTATTCCCTCAATTCTTCCATTAGAATCAAGTGTTGCTAATGCTGTAGTAGCTGGTAAAAGAACATCTTTAGTCATAATTCTAATGATACTCAAAATGAATAAAGTTTGCTTTAAATTACCATTCTTTAAATCTTTAAATGGTGTATCATGATGAACTAAATAGGGTCCAATTCCAACCATTTCTGGTTTTAATTCTTTAATAAATAATAAATCATTAACTAAATGATCTGTTGTTTGATGATAGCTGCCTACCATAAATCCACATCCAGTTTGAAAACCAATTTCTTTTAAATTACGCAAACATTCAATCCGTTTTTTAAAAGACATAGCATGAGGATGTAACATATAATAATGATCTTCATTATAAGTTTCATGTCTTAATAAATATCGATCTGCCCCAGCATCATAGTATTTTTGATAAGTCCCTTTATTTTTTTCACCAAGTGATAACGTGATTGCACAATCTGGATACAATTGCTTAATTGATTTTATAATATCAACCATCATTTCATCCTGATAATACAAGTCTTCACCACCTTGTAATACAAACGTTCGAAATCCTAACTTATATCCTTCCTTACAGCTAAGCAATATTTCTTCCTTACTAAGTCGATAACGAATCGCTTTAGAATTACTTCTTCTAAGTCCACAATAATAACAATCATTTTTACAATAACTGCTAATCTCTATTAACCCCCTAATATATATCTTATTACCAAATATTTGTTTTGTAATCTTAGCAGCTAATTCTTTAGCATAATCAAAATCTATTTGATTATAAGTAGATAATAATTGTTTAAATTCATTAAAATCTAATTCTCCATTATGATTTAGTTTATCAATCAATTCAATATTTTCCATTTTATACCTTTGAATACAGTGCTTTAACACTAACTCCTTTAATCATACCAATCTTACCAGAAAGAGCCCCAATAACATCATTTGGTCCATCTATTATAACAGAAATAACTGAAACCTCTTTATCTTTATAGGGAATTCCCATCCTTCCAATAATATATTGGCTATACTCATGTAAAAGATCATTAATTTTATTAGCACTTTCTATCTCATAAACAAATATACCAAGTATTGCAATTCTACTATCCATTTTACCTCCTCATATAAAAAGCCATTAGAGGACATACTAATGGCTAAACATAATAAAATTAGTTTACCCTTTGATTTAGAAATATCCTTATCATTAGCTATAATACATATATTTTAACACACTTTAAATGAAAACGTTATCATTTAACTCTTTTTTCTTATAAAAGAATATAATTTGATATTAGTATATAAAAAAATCTAATGCAAAATATTGACATTAGATTTTTCTAAGATTTTTTTAATTAAAAAAGTAAACATCCTATATGTTGTTATTAAACTGATTTTCTGGATTCAATTCATCATGCAATAATAAGATTTCAATACATCTTATGTTGTTATTAAACGACTATGACTATGTAATTGTAGACAATGCTCCAGAATTTCAATACATCTTATGTTGTTATTAAACCCTAATAAATAAGCCACTTCTCATATTCCATTATACCTCAAAACCTTTATATATCAACACTTTTATGTTTTTTTACCAGCCAATTTTACTTTTTTATAATTTTTAGAAAAAATCTCTTAAAGTCTTACTCTGCCAATGGTTTTGGGGATTTAGACAAGAATTTTATTTGATAAAAAAAGAAACTTTAATTAAATAAAGTTTCTTAGTTACCACCTGGACCATCCTGACGTTCCCTATTATCTGGATAATATTTTGTATTATTATTAGTCCATTGATTGTTAACTGCAGTTTTTTGAGCCTCATTTGATTTAGATTGTTTTCTATTATTATTTTTCATTATTATCACCCCAATAATAGTTTGCTACAATATATACAAATTATTCAAATTTTACAATATTTAACAAATTCTAAATTTATTTTCCTTTTTATCTCTTGAAGCAACAATACTTGCAATTGAATGCTCAACCATATCACTTACAGCTTGTTCTGTATAAAATGCCATATGTGGTGTAAGTAAAACATTTGGCATATCTCGTAAAATCGATAATTCTCGATTTCCAATATTCCTATATTTATAATCTCCATAATATAAACCTAATTCATTTTCAATAACATCTAAAGCACACGCACCAATTTTACCACACTCTAATGCATTAATTAAATCACTAGTATTAATCACACTACCTCTTGCAGTATTAATTATTATGACCTTATCTTTCATTTTTGCAATTGTTTCTTTTCTAATAATATGATATGTATCATTATTTGCAGGGACATGGAAAGTTATAATATCACTTGTTTGAATAAGTTCATTTAAGGTTACATACTTAGCATATTTTTTTACTTCCTCTTTAATAAAAGGATCAAAAGCTATAATATCACAATCAAAACCACTCAAATTTTTAATTACTTTTTGACCTATCGCACCTGTACCAACTACACCAACCGTCATCTTTTCTAATTCTAAACCAATACTATCATTTAGTGAATAATCCCAGCTATCTGATCTTTTCATAATCATTTTCATTTTTCTAAGTGCCATTAACATTGTCATTACTGTATAATTAGCAACACTAGCAGTTGAATATGTAACATTACTTACTTCCATTTTATATTTCTTAGCTGCTTGAATATCTATATGATCATATCCTATCGTTCTTGTAGAAATATGTTTTACTCCTAAATCATGCCAGGCTTTAATAATATCTTCACTAATAGCTGTAGTTATAACACTTACCCCATGACAATTTAATGCTAATTTAGCATTTTTTAAATCAGGTGTATCATAGCATTTAATAATCTCTACATTATATAATTTACTAAACTTCTCAAAATACTTACCTTCATCAAATTCACGATAATTATATACTACAATTTTCATCCTAGTCTCCTTTTATTAATTTAATAAGTTTTATATCTAAATTCCTATATATTTATTATTCCCTCATATTTTATTTACAATTAATTTTTTAAATTAAAAAAACAATTATTTAATTAAGCATAAAACTACTCTACCTTATATAGTTTAGTACTTATTTATTAATTTGTACATAATTTTATTACCAAAATAACATAACAATAGAAACCATCATTATCAAATATTTTAATAAAGTAAACTATAATTAGTATAATTTTTTTATGTCAATTTATAATCTTTTTAACTAAAAAATCGGCTAATCACCGATTATTTTTCTGGATTTACATGTATATTACAATGTTTTACAATTGGATAAATGCTTTCAATTACATCGTGAGTTTTATGCGCTATTAAATGGGCATGTTGTAGACTATCATCACCAGCTACTTTAATTTCAATATCTACATATATCTTATTACCAAACATTCTTGTTTTAAAATCATCAATTCCTAATATTCCATCTTGTTTCTTTATTAAAGTAATCAATTCATCTTCAAAATCTTCACTACATGCATGGTCGATCATTTTATTAATTGCGTCATTAAAAATATCAAAAGCAACTTTATAGATACAAAAACAAATCACAATTCCTGCAATACAATCGAGGATATAGTAACCATAATAAAATCCAATTACCCCAATTAAACTTCCAATTGATGAAAATGCATCACTTCGATGATGCCATGCATCTGCTAATAGTGCACTTGAATTAATTCTATCTGCATTGATCTTAGTATACCAGTACATTGCCTCTTTTGAAATTATCGATATAATTGCAATAATAATTGCTAACATCCCAAAATGAATTTCATTATTAGTAACAAAGAGATTTTTAATTGCTGTATAACCTATAATACTTGCGGTTAAAAAAAGCATTACTGATAAAATAATTGCTGCCACACATTCAAATCTCTCATGACCATAAGGATGTTCTTTATCACTTTCTTTACTGGATAACCTAACTCCAATCATCACAACAACTGTACTTAAAACATCTGAAGCACTATGAATCCCATCAGAAATAATGGCATTTGACCTACAAATAAATCCAATTAATATTTTAAAAACTGATAAAATAACATTTCCAATTAAAGTTATAGTTGATACTTTTAAAACTGTTTTTTCATAATTTTCCATACTATCACCTATAATTAAAATATGAAAAATTATTAAATAAGTTCTATTTTACAGGATATCTTATCACTGTTTTTAAGTTTTCAACCTTTGTTTTTCTTGGATCACTTAGGTATATTTCATGATGTAAGCGACGTTCATTTATATCTATTTCCAGATCATTTTCTTTGATAAAATCATACATTTTTTTAATTGTAACAGCCTCATCATCATAACTTCCAATATGCATTATTTGAACACATTTGCCTTCTTCTATTTCTTCGTAATTAATTTTATTTATATCTAAATTAGGTTTTTTAGCTTTTAATTTATTTCTAGCAGACTCAAAAACATCTAATGTAACAAACTCCGGTAACCTTATCATTGATTTCCAATAAAATTTACTTTTATCACTAATCATTAAATCCTCTGGTTTTTTATCTATCCACCATAATCCTTCAAGAGGTGGAACTACATATTCAAAATAACCATCAATTTTATCATTTGTCATTTTAGACATTTTAATTGTATAAGAGATACCATATAATAATTCGAGTGCTTCTTTATATTCATCACAAGTATTAGGATCACCTTTACCACATACAGTTACATAAGTAATTTTAGGCACATCAATTAACGTTGGTTTTTGCTTTGGCAAATATAAATCTTTATATTCCTTTTTATAATCTATTTTTTTCATCTTACTGTCTCCACAATCTTTTCGAATTTTTTTACTGAAAGTATTTCATTAGTTATAAATTTACCATCATAAAACAAACTATATGTCGTAAAAATAGTTGGACTAGTCTGCGCTATATCTTTATTATCAATATATCTTATATCTATATCAATATCATTTTCATTACAATAATTATTCAACAAATCAACATATTTAGCAGTAAATGGACATTGATGCGTATAATATAACACAAAACCTTTTTCCTCTAATTCTAGTTGTTTAATTTTAAATTTTGGTTGTTTTACATCATCATGAAAAGCTAAAAACATTAACTCATATTTATCATCAATGCAATCTACTACTTCAAAATTATATTTTAATAAAAATTGTTTATCCATTAAAAATGACATCTTCTTTTTTGAAGAAAGAATAACTAATCCATCTTTATTCTTTTCTTTACTATCCAATATACAACTATCTAACAAACCTTTAGCATAACCTTGCCCTTGAAATTTCCCAGAAACCCATAAACAATCTATATACATTAAATTGCTTCCCTCAATAGGAATCCAAGCATTTTCGATTGGTAAATATTCGATAAAACATTTTCCTCGAACATCTATCTTTTTAAATATTAATCCTTCCCTAAAACGTTCCTTTAACCAATTTTTTTTTGATTTTACTTGAATATCATTATTTGATGAAATAGCACAGCAAATATGTTCTTTATCAATATTATTTTCATTAACTGTTATAATTTCCATTACAATCATCTCCTTATATTAGTATTATATCAAAACAAACCTGACACAGTCTGTCAGGTTTGTTTTATATTTAAATCTCATATTATACATTAAATTTTAATTAAATAATCTATTTCACAATTAATTATTGTTGGCAATTCTTTAATTAGTTTATTTGTTTCAATAATTACTTTATACAACTTTTTTTGTTTTAATTTAAGTTGCTCTAAATTTAACTTTATTACATCTATATCAGTTATAAGATTATCTTTTTCATTTTCAAATATTTGATACGCCCCATCTATCCCTATTAATTCTGTACATTTATTTGATGAAAAGTAATCATAAAAGGAACTAATTGCAATTAAATTTTGATATTTAGGAATAATAATTTCATTATTATAATATTCTTTTAAAGTAATTGTTGTTTTAATATAAGCAAGTTTTAAATTATAATGAAATAAAGATAATTGTTCAAGATCTAAATTATTTTGAATATCTGTTTTTTGATTTCTTTTTATAATCATAATTTCGACTCGATAAAACCACCTTAGAACTGCATATAAACTTAAAGTACAAACTATTATCCAAATAACTAAATCAATTAACTGTACAGTTTGTTTATTGATAATAAAAGATATCATAATTCCTAAAATTGGTCCTAATGAAAAAGATACTCCATAAATATAAAATCTAATTTCTTTTACTAGTTTATTAGTTTTAAATCTTTCTTTATATTCATAATCAGATAAAGATTTAATTTCATTTTCAATATATTGAATTAATTTTTGTTGTTTATATACTCTACTTTCTAATTCATATACCCCTTTAATATATTTATTCAATTCCTTTTCCTGCATATTTCTCCCACCTATTTATCATAATTGTGTCATAAACATATATTTATGTAAATTATAGTCAATATATTGAGTATAGTCAATAAATTAAGTATGGTATTCTAAATGTGGTGATATATATGATCAGTTACAAACCATTTTATGAAACTTTATATAAAAAAGGGATTACTGAATATGCCTTAATATATAAATATGGATTTTCATCAAATACTATTTATCGTATTAAACAAAATAAATCAATTACGACTAAAACAATCGATTCCCTCTGCTTTTCATTAGATTGCGAAGTTGAAGACATTATTAAACATGAAAAAAATGAATAATAAAAAGCTAGGGTTTGTTCACCCATGAACACTGCCTCTAGCTTTTTATGTTTAGTTTTCTTAAATCACATGCTTTATCGTTCTATATATAAATAAGTTGTTTACTTTTTAAAATATTTATCTCCCATAGGTTTTTAATTCTATTTATGTTATACTTTAATTATAAAGAGAGCGCTTACATAACAATGGGATAAAGTTATGTTTTCAAAAAAGGAGGGATATAAAAATTATACATTTTGATTAATTATTTTTGTTATTAATATTTTTTCGTCTTTATTTTATAGTTATGTGGGGTTCTCGTGGAACGTTAAACTATAGTAAAAGGAGAAATTTATATTATGAAAAAGATTTTAGCTTTCATGTTATCTACTTTAATATTCATAGGTTCATGCATCAATATTAGTGCTGCTCAATTACCGTCACAGGAAAATTCTATTATTCCTGTTGACCAAACTGCATTTTCAACAATGAATCCTGGAGATGTAAAATTTGTAGGTCATTCTGTATCATATATTGAACACTGTTTTTCTGCTTATCGTCAAACAAATGGAATTGTAGAAGTCACAATTAATGAAACCTTTCATACTGTAAGAGGATATTATGAAGTTCTTGCAACAGATTTAACTGGCGAATATTTTATTCCAAGTAAAAATATAGTTTATTATTCTAATTCCGAGGGTATCTACTCAATATTTTATCCAGCTGATAGTGTTTCTTCTGATGGTTATGTATATTTAAAATTTGCAGTTGCTCCAATAGATGGCAATCAACTATATAATGAACAATATTATAAAATACCTGTAGACTATAATTCTTATAACACTACAAACAGTAATTTTAGAACCTTAGAACCAGGAGAACAATTTACATCTTCTTATATTAATCAATCAGCAACATTTAATGCAAAAGCTACTAAATTAGAAAATAATTCTGTAGAAGTGGTAATAAACTTAAATGATACAAGTGGTGTATTATGGCTTAAACATAATGCAACCAGTAAAGATGGTGAAATATTTATACCCCAAAAAGATAGATCATATCACTTAACTTCTGCCCCTCAATCATATAAAGAGTATAGATTTATAATCCCTGAAAATAATGTTTCTAATACTGGATATATTTATCTAGAAGTACAATTTGAAGTAGCATCTGATATTGTAAGTGCAGACTATATAAAGTTACCAATTATCACATTATAACAACTTAATTAATAAGATGGTGTATGTTAAAAACATATTTCCATCTTTTTTATCTCTTATTTTATACTTTAAATCTGTAATTCTTTTAAAAAATTCTCTTCTTAAATTTTTAGATTGGTGTTTTTAATTACTTTTTTATAATTAAAATTTTCTATCTTCAATTTATAATTATGTTGTGTTCACATAAGATATTATACTATAGTAAAAGAATATATTTATCTAAGTGCATCATCTTTTAGAATATATCATATTTTGTGTTTAAAAACAATTACAATCTAAATAACTAATACTTGTTATACGACGCTCCTCTTTACTTAGTTATATTTTTCCAGCATAGAAAATTGAGAGTAATAATTTTTAATACAATATTTATTCTGTTTCTCAATTTTTATATTTATAGCATTTTTAGTTATGTACCGATTATTTCATTGATTAATTACATAAAGCTGTTAGATATTATCCTTTTGTCAATAAGTATAAATTAATTAAGTATCACAGACCCCTTAAAACAAAAAAGTGCAAATTCAGTAGTAATTCAAAATGACCACAAAATGCACTATACCTCAAAATATCAAGAATCAACAAAAGATATAATTAACATTATTTAAATAAAAGAAATTCCTAAAATAATATATTTATTAAATCTATCTTTTATAATCAAAACAAGTGATTAAATAGATATAAAATAAATGACTATATAAGCATGTAAGTTAATATTTAAATATATGGAATGATTCCATAACAAAGCAGGAATTCATTCAAAATTACTAAACGTATATAAATATAACTGTCCAATTAATGAAAACCAGTTAAAATTCTTACATTTATATAATTTAAAATCACAATATAATCCCAGCTTTTATACATGAAAATTTTATGACAAGTCAAGTATTATATTTCATTTACTAGTTATAATATAACAAACTTTTATAAAGTTTAGAGTATTTAAAGACTTTTATTTATATATTTTTTTTATTTTTTCTATTTCATCTAATAATTTTTCTTTTAATTCAATTGGTTCAATTATTTCAATTTGGCTGCCAAATGAAAGAATAAAACTTATTAACCAATAATTATCTGAAACACTAGTTTCCACAACATAATTACCTTCTTGATCTATTAAAATTTCACCACTATTAAACTCATCAAAAACAACACTTCCTAAACTTTTATTAAATTTTAACTTAATCTTTTTCATCATGATATGATTATCATATGTAGTTATTGGAGGTGGCGATTTAATTGCTTCATTAAATTTATCAGTAGTTAAGATTATGTCATTGATTCTTGTTAACCTAAAAATTCGATAATCTAATTTAATCAAACAATATCCTTGTAAATACCACGTATTGCTTTTAAAAAATAATTTATTAGGTAATACTTGTCGTTTAGAACTTTCACCATAAGAATTAATATAATTAAATTCTACTATCTGATTATTAATGATTGCTTCTTTTAACAAATCAAATTTATGATTAAGTTTATTATCTTGATGCCATGTACTAAAATCTATTTCAATCCAATCACGTTGTTCTTGATCAAACATGGCAGTTAATTTTGTGACTAATGATTTTTGATCAGTACCTTGTAAATGTTCAATAGTTTGGATTGCTGTTAAAATCTGTTCTTGTTCTTTTGGATTAAAAGCAGCTTTTTCTACAACAAAGCTTTCATCAATTGATATCCCACCATTATTTCCTTGAACAGTATTGATAGGAAAACCAGCTGCAAGCAACCGATCTAAATCACGATAAATAGTTCTAATTGAAACCTCAAAATAATCCGCTAATTCTTTAGCTGTAGTTTGTTTATGCTCAACTAAATAATATAAAGTTTCAAATAACCTACTAACTGACATTAATCAATCCACCCAAAATATTTACAAGCATTATAAATACCATCTTCATCACAAGCCTCAGTTACATAAGCAGCCTTTTGTTTTAATTCGTCAATAGCATTCCCCATAGCAATACTTATCCACTCATCTCTAAACATACTCAAATCATTTTTCTCGTCTCCGAAAACTACTACATCCTGATAATCCCCATTAAAATAATCTACCATCTTTTTAATACCTATAGATTTATCACCAGGTTCAACAAAAATATACTCTTTATGAAAACGACACCATGGCAAATTTTTTAAATTTTCTAACTTCTGTTCTTCTGGTGCAAAACAAGCTATATATACCTTATAAATTTCTTGAAAATCCCGAATATTTAAACCTTCTTGAACAATTGTATCCATATAGATATCATTAGTAAAATCATTAAATCTTTTATCTGGTGCTAATCGTTTTTTACTATTGTCTGGTGAAATAGCCCAAGGATAATTTTTTTCAATACACTCATCGACTAACATTAAACACTTTTCATAGTCTAATGGCTCTATTCCAATTAATTTATTAGAAATTGTAATTCCATTACCACCATCACTGACCATATTTTCAAACCCTAACTCTTTCATATGATCCACTGCCATAGCATAACTGCGCCCTGTTGCAATTGCCAAAAAATGACCAGCTTCCTTGAGTTTAGATATAGTTAATTTTGTTGATTCAGGAATATATTGTTTACCAGGTGTTCCAACTGCCAAGGTTCCATCTATATCAAAAAAGAAAAATTTACGTTTCATATTTTACCTCCTAAACCATCTTAACATAGTATTTTGATAAATTATTTAATTTACCAAACAAGAAAAATATATCTAAAGCAAGATGGCTTTGCTTTTTCCATAAACCTATAAATTTTATTTCCAAATATGCTCTACGTTAAAACCTTTAAATAAATATACACCTAATACGGCATTAAATCCAGCTACTGCAAAAACACTAAATCGTTCAAAAATACCAAAATATTCATTTGGAGCAATTCCTACCCCAACTGCTCCTATAATCATCAAAAAAAGTGTAGCAGCTGCCCATTTAGCAAGTGTCTTATATTGTTTGTACTGATAACTGCCTATTATAATTACAATTAATGAAACAATTGAAAATAATATAACTAATGGTGTTACTACAAAACCATGCATCATATCCTGAAAATTTCCAGCATAACCGCTATTTGATAACGGAAACATGGAAAATCCTATATTAGTTATCCAATTCATAACTGCAAATAAGTAAATACCTATTCGAAGTGTTTTAGTTAATTTATTTTGTACAAATACACAAACCATCATTATTGAAACCATCTGACATATCCCATATAGAGATGATAACTGATTCCATAGCATTTTAGATGGTGCATTTGCAGCACTTAAATCACTAACTGCTTGTGCCATCCAATTATAATCAGGATATGCTAAAGGACTAAAAATAACTGCCGCTATATAAGATAATAAACTAATAAGCCCTAATAGGCCCAACCAATTAATCAATGTTTTTTTCATTTAATTCTCTCCTATTATATGTTTTATAAAAATAATCAATATATTTATTGATTAACTCCTTTGTATCCAACGCTTCAACAAATACTTTATCATTTTGATAATCTATCAATGAATGAATTGTCATAGCAAAAGAAATTTCTGCCATATCTATATTTTAAAGTTCATAACTTTATGAATCTGCATTGCATAAAAAAGCTGTTTAGTTGCAAGTATCATTCTTTCTGTTTCTGTAATCATAATTTTAATTGCCTCTTTACTGAATACTCTTTCTGATATAATAAATTTATAAAATATTCTCATATTTTTATATAATTATCTACTGCACAATGTAAAACTTCTCGTGCATCCTGACCACTAACCATTTTCCCATAATCAATCGGTTCGTTATTAGTATTTTTAACACGTTCTCTTAAAAATTCATAAAGACAATTTATCAAATCATCTTTTGAAGAAAAATGACTATATAAACTTGCTTTTTGAATATTAACTTTTTTACAATCTGTGATAATGAAATATAACCTAAACCATTTTCTGAAGCAAGCTCAAAAGTTGTAAGTAAAATCTTCTCCTTTTTATTCACTAAATATCCACTCTTTAGTTAATTATTATACTACCAATCATTAGTTTTATACTAAGTATCTATTAATATTTATGAGAAAAATATAGTCTTTTATAAAAGTATTATCTAATAATAGTATGTTTAAAACAAATCATGATAGTTAGTAATATGAATTTAACTATGATATAGTATTTGTATATGCAATTAAATTTGAAAGGATATAATAAAATGGCAAAATTAGAATCTATGATGAATATTGGAAAAGAAATGAAAATAAAACTTATGTCTGTAGGTATTTATTCAGCTGAAGACTTAGTCAAGACTGGGAGTAAAGAAGCTTTCTATTTACTAAAAGAACGTTATCCAAATATATGTCTAGTTCATTTATATACACTTCAAGGAGCAATTGATAACATTGAATATAATCAACTCTCTAATAAGATAAAATGTGATTTAAAAAAGTATAGTGACAGACTAAAATAAATAGTTTTTTATTAATTTTCAATACTCTAAATTACTTAAAATTACCATAAAATGGAACCCTTTTGTATTCCCGCTTTTTTTTATTAAATCTCTTCTTACAACCTATTTTTGTATGGGTAAGGGTGATTTTGGTAATCTTCTCCTCGAATAAACATCCCCTGCTTAATTTCAATCCAAACTTTTTTAGTAATAGAACCATGAATTACATTGCTTTTTATCTTTTAATGGTTTAATTTTACCTGATGAATTAATGATGATAACTAATAAATCTATTAATATAATACCTATAATTAAAAATAACATAATATTTAATTCTCCCCTATTTACTTGATTTTTTTATTAAAACTGTCTTTACTAAAGTCTGAGCAATTTCATCAACTAAACTACTTATAAAATAAACAATCGCTCTAATAGGAACTCGGGGATGAAAATTCCCTTTTTAACATTACTTGATACATATTCCACAATTCTATTTTGTGCATATTCAGGATTTTGCTTAAATTTTAATTTTGAAAATACACTAGTCCTTCTTCAAAATCACAAACATAAAAAACTGTTAATTTAAAACAGATTCTACCACCAACTAATTTTAATAACTCCTCAATATAGTTACCTAATACAACAATATACTTGGATAGTGTTTCTTTTTCCAATTGTTTTGATGATGATATTGTATCAATATTATAATCTAATAAATTATTATAGTTTATATATTTATTAATGTAATCCACATATATTTCATCTAAACTTGTATAATAATATCTCTCATAGTTGTTAAATATAGGGGCTTGTGCTTTCAAGAATATAATTTTTCTTTATCCTTTAAGCATATATCTTCCCCAATCTTAAAAATAATTTGTCAAATATATATTACAACTAAATTAACCATTTAGATATCTGTTACTAAAATATTAAGATTATAATAAAAAAATATAAATCATTAATAAAAAAGAGCTTAAAATTCCTAATATAAGCTGTTTAGCTCAAATATACTTACTTTTATGTTGAATATTATACAAATCACCTACTGTAATCATATATTTCCAGTAACTTCTAATATATTTCCATCAGGGTCTTCTATTGTAAAATACCAATATGGTATATGAATATTTACATAATGTATTTCAGAAAGTTTCCCTATTTGTAAAAACTTTAACCTTTGATACTCTTGTCTAAGATTCTCTACTTCAAAATTAAATACTACAATATTATTATGTCCTACTTCTTCCTGTAATAAAGATTCTATATATATTTGATTAAATTTATTATGTTCTAATTTATTTCTAATTAGATTTAAATCATATTGTTTATTATAAAGTGATAAATAATTACCACAATCAAAAGTAATCCAACGATTATCATTACAATAAAGTGGTTCTTGATTTAATAAAGTTTTATAAAAATATAACGACTTTTCAATATCTTTTACACATATATACGTTGTTGCTAACTGCATTTATCTTATCCTCATCTTTAATAAATATAATTATCTATAATCTAAACTGAAATATTTATTTTACTTTCTTTTTTTATATAATTTTAAAATAATATCTCTTTTTCTTGCCATTTCATCAAAACAAGAAGCACATTTAGATGCTTTATCCTTTAATGAATCAGAATCTTTTATTAATTCTTTCACTTGTTTCATTACTATTTTTATATCACTAAGTTCTAATAAATTTATTGCTAAACAATAATATGTTTTTTTCCTACCATCATTATAATCATTTAATAATATTTTTAATATACCAGCTTTTTGTTCTAACTCATTGATAAAAGCTTTTTCACCAATTTCATTTAAATGATTAAAATCCTTAAATCTATTTCTTCCAGTAATAAAAGAATCATATTCATTGATTCTCTCATATTCATGACAAGGAAATTCACGACATTGATTACAATATTCAATTTGCTGATGATTAATTGCACATTTTTTCAAACGACAAGAATGATTATTATTACCACATCCAGGACAATACCCACCTATATACATTACACATAAATTACATGATAAACCACATAAGGAAAATAAATGGTTCTTTCGATTATATTCTTTCATGATTATACTCCATTATTAATTCTATTTCATTAGTATCTAAATCAATCTGTTCTTTAATAATCTTAAACTTTTCTTTTATATAAAAATTTACTGCTTTTTGATTTTTTTGATAAACTGACAAAGTTAAATATCTATGATCTTCTTTTATATAGTTGATCAGTTGATGACCAACATTTTGACAACGGTAATTCTTATCAACAAAAATACCTGCTATATAATTATCAACTACTCCTATAAAACCTAGTACCATATAATTTACTTCATAAACATATATATCTGTATCCAAAATCATTTGTTTAACTTCTTCATAGTACTTTAACCAATAATTTTCATCAATAAAATAATGAGCATCAAGATTAACCTCTAACCATAACTGCATAATTCTATCAATATCTATAACTTTAAATTCTCTAATCACCGTTATTTTCCTTAACTTTAAATAATACCATTTCTTTAATTAAATTAACAGGTAACTCTTGATCTATCGGTAATTGAACGGTATTTTTAGAATTAGTTTTATAAACTTTTAATTGTTCTTGAAAGCATGTGAGCGTCGCTGGTGAAGTATAAAATCCAAGATGTTTTTTATAAGCAGCAAACTGAACTAGAAAACCTTTTAGATTATAAGTCGGTACTCCCCAAGATATACATTCTTTTGCATCAGGAGCATTTTCAATAACAATTTTTCTTAAACAAATTAATTTTTCCTTAATATTATTTGGAAAACTATCAATATATTCATCTACTGTTTTAGTCATATTTAATACCCCTTAATTATTTCCGAAATAAAAAATCTTTCTTGAAACTCTGTCAAAGCTCTAATTTGTTCATTATTATAATTAGTACCTTTAGGCACAACAATCAATTTATCATCATTATCATTGATTCTTTTTATTACTGCTATTACTTTACCTGTATAATTTTCAACTGGCTCAAAAACACCCAGTAAATAAGCATCTAATTCTTCACCGTCTCCACTAATCGTTTCTGGTACATATCCATAATTAAGCAAATATATAAAATTATGTTTAGGATGTCTTGACCCTAATGGTCGATCAATTATTATATTAATCTCTTGATTTAGATAATCTACTGCTTCTACTTTTTGCATTTTTCTTCTCCTTATTTTAATTATAAGTGATTTTATTTAGATATGCAATTTAACTATAAAAAGATGCTACACTTAGCATCTTTACTCAACAGGAATTACAGAACCATCATTGTAAGTATCTGTTATAAACTTTTTGATTTTATCAGATTTTAACACTTTAACTAAAGCTTTAATTTTCTCATCTTTTTCATGACCTTTTTTACATGCTACAATATTTACATATGGGTTACTTTCATCAGCTGATTCTAGAATTATAGCATCTTTAGTTGGATTTAAACCAGCATCAATTGCATAGTTTCCATTAATTGCTACTAATGCACCTTCATTGTTTTCATAAGCACTTGTTAAAATCTCTGGTTTAATTTCTTTAAATTGTAAATTTAAAGGATTTGATTTAATATCTTCAATAGTTGCATTTTGTACTTTAACCTTGCTATCTAATTCAATCACACCAGCTTCTTCTAAGATTGCTAATACACGACCATGATCTGCAACTGAATTAGAAATAACGATCACATCATTTTTCTTTAATTCTTTTAAATCTTTAATTTGTTTTGAGTAGAAACCAAATGGTTCAATATGTACTCCACCTGCATTAACTAAATTATAATCATTCTCTTCAATATCATTTTCAAAAAATGGAATATGTTGAAAAAAATTTGCATCTACATCACCATTATTTAATGACTTATTAATAATATAATAATCATCTAAAATCTTTATTTCTAAATCAATATTATATTCATCTTTTAAAATTGATTTTGCTTCAGTTAAAATATCTCCATGAGGTTTTGAAGTTGCAGCCACTAATAAAGTGTTTTTATCACGTTCTCCACTTCCACCACATGCAGTTAATGTAATTGCTAATAATAAACTAATAATTCCAGTAAATAATTTTTTCATAATTTTTCCTACCTCTTATCTATCTTTCTAACAAAATAATCTCCAATAAACTGAATAATAAACACAATAATTAATATTAAAATTGTTGCTGTATACATTATATAGTTATTATTTCTAACCATTCCATATAAATATGCTAAATTTCCTAATCCTCCTGCTCCAATAGCTCCAGCCATCGCAGTATAACCAACTAATGATATCCCCATAACTGTAATTGATGAAATCAGCGCCGGTTTGGCTTCAGGAATTAATATTTTAATAATAATTTGCCAATTATTCGCTCCCATTGCCTTACTCGCCTCAATTGTACCACTATCAACTTCATTAAGAGCAATCATTACCATTCTGCCATAAAATGGTGCACTAGATAAGATTAACGAAGGCAATGCCGCCTTTGCTCCAATCATTGATCCTACTAAAGTTGTTGTTAATGGTAATAACAAGATCAATAAAATTATATATGGGATCGCTCTTAACACATTAACAATTAAATTTAAAACTTTATTAACAAATGAATTAGGATATAAACCATCTTCTTGTGTCAAATAAATTGTGATTCCCAAAATTAATCCAATAATTACTGCAAAAATCAAAGATATAAATGTCATAAATAATGTTTCATTTAAAGCATTAACCATCATATTAATATCAATATTTTCTAAAATATTACTCATTTACATCACCTCTACTTTAGTCAAATATTTTTCAAATAATGTTTTTACTATTTGATAGTCTCCAATTACTTGTAAGATCATAATCCCAAATGAACTGTCAATCGTATTATTTAAATTTGCTTCAATAACATTAATATCTGCATCACATTCTCTAATTACCTTTGTTAAAACCGATTGACGACTTACTTTCTCATCAAAAATAACTTTTAACAACTCTCCTTGAGAATAAATTTGTTTTAATATTTCTTCATTAAAATCATTATGACCTTTTACTTCCTGAACAAAGCTTTTAGTCACCGAATGTTTAGGAGCAGTAAATATTTCTTTGACAGTACCAGTTTCAATTACCTTTCCCTCAGACATAACAGCAATATGATTACATATTTTTTGTACAACTTCCATTTGATGAGTAATCATAATTATTGTTATTTTTAACTTTTTATTTATTTCTGATAATAAATCTAAGATTGATTTAGTTGTGTCAGGATCCAAAGCACTAGTCGCTTCATCACATAAAAGAATCTTCGGATCATTGGCTAAAGCCCGAGCAATTCCAACCCGTTGTTTTTGCCCGCCCGATAATTCACTAGGATAAGCATTTTCACGACCAGTTAATCCAACCAGTTTAATTAATTCTTGAACTTTACTTTGACGTATCTGTTTATCTTTATTACCTGCAATTTCTAAAGCTAATTCTATATTTTCACTAACTGTCCGTGACCATAATAAATTAAAATGCTGAAATATCATGCCTATTTTAGTTCTTAATTTTCTAAGTTCATTTGAAGATAAATCTCCTAGATTTTGATTATCAATAAAAATCTTTCCACTATCTTGAATTTCTAGTTGATTAATCAAACGTACTAACGTTGATTTACCTGCTCCACTATAACCAATTATTCCATAGATATCACCATCTTCAATAGTTAATGAGACATCATCAACAGCTATTACCTCTCGACTTTTTAATCGATATACTTTACTAACTCGTTTAATCTCAATCATAAAACCCTCCTTAAAATATAAAAACCCGTCCTCTACAAAGGACGAGTTATAACCCGTGTTACCACCTTAATTCATTATTACCTCACAGTAATAACCTCTTCGAGTACTATCATACTCTAGCGCGCTAACGGGCACACCCGTCATAGACTAAATATCGCCTATAAGACTCCAAGACCATCTTCATCCACATTCACTTATCCTTTTCCACCACCCAAGGATTCTCTATCAAGCTACCATGAACTACTCTTCTTTTCATTGTCGTTGGAATTATATTAACCAAATATATTTAAAAAGTCAAGAATAATTTTAAAATAATTCCTACTATTTTACTATGGTTGTTTTTATTAACTTATTTATCCCCATTTAAATCATCATTTATTCAAATTACTTGAATTAAGATAATATCTTTATATAATTATTATCAGGAGGTCCTTATGAAAGAAATAGAAAATAAAATAATTGAATTTGTTCAAGCACGTAAATGGGATCAATTAGAGCATCCTGATAGTTTAATTAAAAGTATTGCTATTGAAGCAGGTGAACTACTTGAATGTATTCAATGGAATAATGAATATGACAGAGATAAAATCAGTGAAGAATTAGCTGATGTAATGATTTATTGTTTTCAATTAGCCTACTCATTAAATCTTGATACTGATAAAATCATCACTGAAAAACTTATTAAAAATACTAAAAAATATCCAGTTAAAAATTAATTCATCGATGATGAATTTTTTATTTTGCAAAGTTAACTTGACAAAACATGCAAAGTTAACTATACTTTATATGTAAAGCAAGCTTTGCAACTAAGGAGTGGTACGATGAAAACTAGAATTCCTGAACTTAGAAAAGCTAGAAAAATTTCTCAGGAGGAATTAGCAAGGTCTGTCGGGGTAACCCGACAGACAATTACCTCAATTGAGGTAGGCAAATATACTGCCTCGTTGATTTTAGCATATAAAATAGCTAAATATTTTGATTTAATGATTGAAGATGTATTTGACTTTGAGGAGGAGATTATTAATGGATAAAAGAATTATTTTAGCTCGTGAAGATTTAAAAAAAACAAATTATTATATGATTGCTTTAATGGTTGCTTCATTAATATTAATTATTCTATTTTTTAATAATGTTTTAACTGTTAATTCGACCAATGAGCATTACAAAGACTTTGTCCGCGGTTATCAAGCTGGTTTATCATGCTCGTTATTTGTATTTCCTTGTATCAATTTAGTTTCTAACTTTTTTTTAGTAAAAAATGAAACTAAATTAATTAATAAATATATAAATGATCATGATGAAAGAAAACTATTTATATATGATAAAGTTGGCAATAATTCTGTATTTACTATAGAAATAACTAGTATGGCATTAGTATCCGTAATAGCTCCATTATATAGCTTCGATCTATTATTAGGAATCATTACTTGTATCTTTATTATTTTAATTATTCGTGGTTGTTTATATTTGTATTATAATAAAAAGTATTAATTGACAAAAAGTAATATATATTTGACATTATAACAATTATAGATTACTATATATTTGAGGTGATAAGATGGCTAAAAATTTAAGAATCAAAGCAGCTCGAGCTGCTTTAGATATGACTCAAAAAGATTTAGCCGATGCGGTAGGCGTATCACGTCAAACAATGAACGCCATCGAAAAAGGCGATTATAATCCTACTGTTAAGCTTTGTATCAAGATTTGTAAAGTTTTGAATAAAAGCTTAGATGAATTGTTTTGGGAGGATATTATTGATGAAGAAATTTAAATCATTATTTAAATGCAAACTTGATGAACGAGAATTAAAAATTAGGGGGAACATCTATTTTAAAAGTTTTTCTATTTTGAGTTTTATAATAGTTGCTCTGTTCTTTAGTCAAGAGATGTTTGATTTCGATCCTCTTATTAATGATTGGGAATATTTAATTGCTCTTTTTATTAGTTTAACATATTGTATTGTCTCGATGATCTATTATGAGATATATCCCCTAACTAAACCCCGTTATCGAATCTTATTTATTTTATCAGGAATATATGGGGTTGGTTTTTTTGGATACTATACTATGCTGGTTTTTCAAGGAAATCCGCTGATTATTAATAATCAGCTTTCTGTAGTTGGCTGTGAATTAATATTCACCTCATTTTATATCATTATTTTTATCGCCTATGTAATTAAAGTTATCTATAATCATTATCATCAAGAAGATGATAATTAATGGAGGGAAGAAAATGTTAAGAGTTGAAAATTTAACCAAGACATTTAAAAAGGTAAATGCCGTTGAAAATGTTTCTTTTGAAGTTAATCCAGGAGAAATCATTGGTTTGCTTGGTGAAAATGGCGCTGGTAAAACAACGACATTACGAATGGTAGCAACGATGTTGAAACCAACTAGCGGAAACGCAATTATCGATGATTATAATATTATTGATAATCCTAGTAAAATTAGGGAAAGAATTGGGATCTTATTTGGTGGCGATGTTGCTTTATATGATCGTTTAACAGGACGCGAAAATATGACTTATTTTGCTAAATTAAACGGTATGAATGATGATGAAGCTAAACAAGCAGTTGATCAAATCGCTCGTGATTTAGAAATGGTCGACTATATTGATCGTCCGGTAGGAAAATACAGTCGGGGGATGAAACAAAAAGTCTCTTTGGCTCGTAGTATTATCCATCATCCTGATGTTATGTTATTTGATGAACCGACAACAGGTTTGGATGTTTTATCAAGTAAATTAATTCATGATTTTATTTTAAAGTGTAAACAAGAAAATAAAGCTATTGTTTTTTCTAGTCATAATATGTATGAAACTGAAAAATTATGTGATCGTATTATTATTATTCATAAAGGTAAAATTGTTGCTAGTGGTACAATTGAACAATTAAAAAAGGATTATCAAAAAGATAATCTAGAAGAATTATTTATTGAATGTATTGGAGGTGACAATAATGAATAATATAATGACAATTGTAAAAAAAGAATTTAAAGATATTTTAAGAGATCGTAAGACATTATTAATGACTTTTGTTATTCCTATTGTTGTTATGCCTTTAATCTTTACTTTTATCTTTTCATCTGTTGGGGATATGGCTGCTCCAAGCGAAGATAATAAATATAAAATTGTTTTAGATACAAATAATCCTGAAATAAAAGCTATTTTTGAAGAAGCTGGAATTTATGAACTTGTTAATAGTAAAGACCCTATCAATGAAGCTTATGATGGTAAAATTACAGCATACATTGTTGCAAAAGATATAAATGAATCATTAATAAAAGGTACGACCCCAGAGGTAGACCTATATTATGATACTACATCTCAGCGTGCAATGACCGCTATTAGCACAGTGCAAACAATGTTTAGCAACTACCAAAACAGCTATTTAGCCTCATATTTAGAAGCAAATAATCTCTCAAGTAAAATACTACAACCTTTTACTTATAATGAGCATGCTAAAGATGAAGAAGCTGACAGTATGTCATTAATGATGTTAGGGATGTTGATTCCAATGATGATTATTGGCTATTCTGGTTCCGGAATCGTTCCAATTGCTACTGATTTAGGAGCTGGTGAAAAAGAGCGTGGAACTTTAGAACCATTGCTTTCTACCAGTATATCAAGAAGTTCTATTTTAATTGGCAAGCTGATCGTTACAGCTACGTTTGGAAGTATTACATCGATCCTATCTGCTGTGGGGTTACTATTAGCCTTTAAATTTGGAATGAGTGATACTATGGCTATTACGATTGATCTATCAATTCAAAGTATGTTATTAATTGTTTTATTAGCTGTATTATATGTGATTTTTATCTCTGCAGTAATGTTATTAGTTTCAACATATGCTCGTTCATTAAAAGAGGCTAATACGTATTTAACACCCGTTACTTTAATTCCTGTATTACTTTCAGTAATTACTATGTACATGGAACCAAGTTCTGTTTCAATGGCAATGATGAATATTCCAATTTTGAATGTAGTTATTGTAATTAAAGAAATCATTTTTAATCAATTAAACTATACACATTTATATATGACAATTGGCTGGTCAGTAGTATATGTAATAATCGCTATGATTGGTGCAAAGATGATGTATGAAAAAGAAGAAGTAATTTTTAGAGCTTAGAGTTATTACCTAATGATATAATTCTAATAAATCCCGCTTTCATTTTATTATGGTAAGCGTCAAATCAATAAACTCTAGGAAATAGTGAATCAGTCATATAAAATGAAACTACCAATTAAAAAGGAAGAACTGAAATAACTACAGCTCTATTAAACTGTTATCTTAACAGTAATAATAGAGCCTTTTAGTTTGACACTTATATAATAAACTTTCTTAAACCAGTTATTCTACTTGATTTTCTGTTTTTAAAGTGAATGGACAACAAATAATTTAATAATATCTGGTTGTTTAACTTATTAAAATCATGCATATCAATTTCTTCAAGATAAGCAAGAAAATAAAGGGCGTCATGTAATTTACAAATTAAAGTTTTATTTAAATATCCTTCTACATCCATGAATTTTTGATACTCATAAATAACTTTAAACGAATATATCAGATGTTGGAGTCAAGCATAAATTGGTTGGATATACTTTCCCCTTATCAAGAGTTCCATAATAATTATCGTTTAATAAATAATTCTTCTATATCTTTAGATAGTACATTTAGCGAATTTAAAAGTACATTCATCTAGCCAACAGCTATAAATTTCAAAAGAAAATATTCATTCTTCTTTTTCCATCAAAGAATTAATAATTTTTACAATACCATCATAACGCAATAGCTCCTTATTATGATAATCATAAAAATGTTTTTATCTTTACTTTCATATCTTTTGCAAGAACTTTAAAATTGTTCATATATAATCATCTCCTTGAGATAATTACAACTATTTTATGCCGATAAATCAAATAACAAGTAATGATAAAATCACAGTTTATAAGTGTTTTATTGGCATAAGTTTCAACTGTTGGAAAACATAATAACAAAAATGTAATCCAAGAGTCTATGAAAAATCAAGTTAAACAAGATGAGTATAAACAGTTAGCTTTGTATATAAAGTAAAACTACTTAATAAAGATACCACATTGCTTGTTGCAGGAAGCTTCTAAGTATTTTAATTACCGTTTTAATTATGATGAATATATTTAAACATTTTATATTAGATAGAAAAACATGAATTTATTAATAGTATAGATTTTATTTAAATATTTATATATTCAAAATTCTAACCTCTATAATGCATATAATAGTAAATAAAAAATCAGATTTTACACTTTTGTGAAATTTCTGATTTTTTTATTTTTTATACAAAACTATGTTCAATCTGCATTACTGTAAAATAACTAGGATCAATAGCCTTTAATCTTTCATTTATTTGTTCTTTCAATACCTTATGTTTTATTTGATCATTAGAAGGAATTAATACATCAAAAATCAAATTAGTATGAGTTGGTCCTGAAACAATTCTAAAATCATGGATACTATATTCATCATTTATTTCTTTAACAACTCCTATTACAATCTCTTTTAATTCATTAGTCAAAGCATCACTAGAATCGATTGGATCCATATGAATAGTTGTTAAAATATGATACTTATCTAAAACTGCTCTTTCGATTCTATCCATTGCATCATGTGTTGCCATAATATTTTCATTACAATCAACTTCTACATGCAATGTTAAAAATCTTCTACCGGGTCCATAATCATGCATCATTAAATCATGAATTCCTAAAGCTTCAGGATATGATAAAACATACTCCTCAAGTTCTTTAATTAATTCTTTATCTGGTGCCATTCCTAATAAGGGATCTACAGTATCTTTAAAGATTCCAATTCCTGCTTTTAAAACAATGGCTGAAACAATGGCTCCCATTATTCCATCTATTGGTAAATCAGTATATAGTGATAAAATTAGAGATATTAAAGTTGCTGAAGTTGCTAAAACGTCATTTAAACTATCTTGACTAGCTGCTAATAGTGTTGCTGAGTTGATATTTTTTGAAGCATAGCGATTAAAAGCTGCCATCCATAGTTTGATTAAAATTGAAACAACTAAAATAATAACTGCAACAATTGTAAAATTAACTTTCTCAGGATCAACTATTTTAAAAATTGAATCTCGTAAAGCTTGAAAACCAACTAATAGAATTAAAAATGCAATAATTAGACCTGCTACATATTCAATTCGTCCATGTCCATAAGGATGTTCAATATCAGGATGTTTATTTGCAAGTTTAAAACCAAATAATGAAGCTAAATTACTACCTACATCAGATAAATTATTTAATCCATCTGCTTGAATAGCAATACTGTGTGTAATAGCTCCCATTGTAAGTTTAAAAATAACTAAAACAATATTACACCCAATCGATACAATCGAACAAAGTGTGCCATATTGTTCTCTTACTTTAGAGTTATTAAATTCAGTATTATTTTTAATAAATTTCTTTGCTAAAAATTTAAACATTTTAATCTAAATGATATATATAAATATCTTTTTTATTAATTTCAATTAAATTAGCTTCAATTAATTCATCTAAATACTTAGCAACTTTCTCTTGATTAACTTCTTTATTAGCTAAAATAGCTAATGTTTGCCCAATTACCGGATTATCAATCTTTAATAAAGCCAAATTTTCTTGATTATAAACAGGTTTTTTTAATAATGTATCTAACAAAGCTACATAAGCTAGTTTAGTTTCTAATCGTACATTTCCAAACTTACTACCACTAAAAAGTACTTTAGGCATATAGTATCCACTATCATCTACAGTATCCTTTAAACTTTTTAATAATTCTTTATTGTATAATTCCATGTCTTTACCTCCAAATATATAGTACCCATTATATCATAAACCCAATAACAATATGACAATTATTTGAAATATTTCTAAATAAAGAAAATGATCAGCTTTAACTGATCATTAACCTTTTAATTAAATATCCTTTTTTTAGAAATAACAAAGATTCCTAAAGAAACTATCATCACTCCAAAATAACCCATATAATCAAGACAATCACCAGTCTTAACGGCAGTCTTAATATCATCTTTAGGTGGAACAATCGGTTTAGTTTCTAAACTTACATTTATATCAAACTCTGCTATTTTTTCAATACCATTTTCTAAATAAACAGCTTTAACAGTTTGTTTTCCTAATTTATCTGCATCATATCCACTAATATTTGATAACTCAGTCACATCTCGCTTATAACCACTATCATAACTAGCAATAACTTTAATATCTAAAATCTCACCCTTTTTATATTCACTATTGCCTTCAATCGTAAGATTTTGTAAAACTGATAATGGTAAATCTTCCTGAGAAATTTTAACTCCAGCAATTTGACTAACACCATTTGCTTGTAACTCAAATGACTCATAACCTTGTGTACCAGTAGTAAATCCAGCATTACTAACAATCGTTAGTAATTGATCCCCTGCTTCATAAGCAGAAAGTAATAATTGTGAATTATATAAAACACAACCACGTGGTACATGATAATCACTAGTAATCATTGCAATCGATTTAATTTGTGGAAATGAACTTCTTAAAATCGCATATGTAAACTTTGCATTTTCAACTGTACTTTTTGATTTATTTTCAATAATTATCCGATCAGCAGAAAGTCCATTAGCAATTAGCCATTCCGCCATTAAATCGGCCTCTGTAGCATCTGGATTATCAGCAGCTGTTCCACCACCTGTACAAGCTACATATGCATTAGGATATTTCTTCGCACTAGCAAGAGCAACACTTAATCGTCCAATCAACTCGTCCTTCATAGTACCATCAGGATTTAACTGAAAACCTAATACTACAAAACATAAACTATTATCATTAACTAACCCATCAGGAACAACATCACGATTTACAACCATGTCTTTATTAACGTAGATCCAATAGTTCATGATTTTTTCCCAAGCTTCACCAGTGTTAGCATGA
>NZ_JBKTWO010000014.1:0-666 GCF_047249845.1 Thomasclavelia sp. | reverse complement strand
GCATTAACCTCTTTTAGTTCATCAACTAAACGATAAATATCTGTTGTTGCACCATCTTGATATTGGGCATAATAAGATATCAATTCACCAATAATTCTTGATTCTTCATCATTAGCAAAAACATTAGCAACCATACCAAATGCCATAGTTAATGATACTAATAACGATAAGATAAGTTTCATTATTTTTTTCATTTTCATTACCTCACTTTTATATTTGAATATCTAGTCAAAATAAAACTATATTCCTATCCTCCCTTCAACTGATTTTACTAGATAATTTCAGCTTTTCTCTATAAATATTATAACTTAATATTTATAATAAGACAATTACGCACTAAATATTTTGAAACATATAAGCAAATAAATAAAAAACAACTATAAACTATCATTGATTTATCAATAATAATATAGTTGTTTTTTTATATAAATTATTTCTTTTTCTTTCTAGATAAATATGCAATTACACTTAATGAAGTTACTGCCCCTAATGTTGCAGCTAAATTACTAGTATCTCCAGTCTTAACAGCAGCTACTGTTGTGTCTCCTGGTTTTACAGGATTAACATCATTATCCACTGATGGATTAGCTTCTAATCCGGCCATTGCTTTTGTTAATCCATTTATCGCTTTTTCTACTTCTTCTGCTGTTGCTTCTGGATTATTTA
>NZ_JBKTWO010000013.1:0-63266 GCF_047249845.1 Thomasclavelia sp. | reverse complement strand
CTTTGAATTCATCAGCTACTGCTGGTACTAATTTACCTAACTGTTCTTGAGTTACATCTTTTGCCATATCAATTGCAATTGATAATGCTGCTTTATTTGTTTCAATAGTAACTTCAACTAATGAATCTTTAGCATCTTGTAATAGATTTGTCATATTATCTATGTCATCTTGTGTAGCATCTTCTTTAGTCAATAATTCTTTTGCCAAAGTCAAAACTTCTTGCATTGCACTCCAGCTTTCTGCAGTATAATTTTCTTCATTCAATGCTTCTGCTGTTTTAATTACCTCATTTAAGATATCTTTATTAACTTTTGCATTTAACCCAATTATACGTATTTCAGCGGCACTAGCATATTCACCAGAGGTTTGGGTAGGAACTATTTTAATATTTGTTGCGGTTGTGGCATCAAATGTAGCCGTTTTCCACTCTTTAGAGATATCCCATTGTCCATCTGTTACTTTGTTATAGTTTTGACCGTTATCATCACTAATATAAATTTCATAACTTAATATTTTTCCATTATCTCCACTTTGACGAGGTAAATAACGTAGACCGCATATAGTTTGTTGTTTGGCAAGTTTAATTTCTATCCAACGATTTTCTAATGGAACAATTCCACCACTATAATTAGTGTGCCAGATACTGCTGATATCACCATCTAATACATTAGCAGCAGGTCCTTCAGTTCCACTAGAAGAATGTTGGCTACCAGCAATTGCACTTTGACCTTTAGTTGGAATAACTTCACAATTTCCCATGTTTGATACTTTAATAGTATAAGTAGTTGATTGAGCTTGCATTTCAGACTTAACTATAATATTAACATCTTTTTCCATTAAAGGGCTATTTAATTTAATAGTATAGTTTTCATTAGTTTTTATCTTATTTCCATCAATATAGACTATCGCTTTATCACTAGAAGTCTTAGGAGTAATAACTATTTCTCCTAACTGATTACCAATATCTATAGAATAATCATGTACATCTTTATTAAATTCTTGATTAAGCTTTCCGCCTGAAACATCTAATGATTTTAAACTACTATCTTTGTCTAGCTTGCTTGTGTCAACTGCATTTTCTTTAGTTGTAATCCATACTGGATTACCGCTATGGATAACTTGTTGTTTTGTACCGTTATAGAAATCAACAGATACTTTTTTATCATTGATAAGTTGAACGCTTATATTTGAAACGACATCTTCAGATGGCACAATTTTAATTTCGTCATCTGCTGCTTCTACTGTTGCATTATATGCCTCAAAACTTCCATCTTCTTTTTCAACAACATATGCTTTTGTTAAAGCGACTTCTCCCATTGCTTTAAAGATTTCGTGTACATCATTATCACAAGCAGCACCTTGAACAACACTTCCTCCCATCGCAGTATATCCAGGTACCCAAGTATTTTTTGGTGCTCTCCACCAGTAACTGATCATTGGTACATATTCTTCACCAATTGTTTTTCTAACGTGTTTACCAACAATCTTATCACCTGTAGAAGCTTCTTCATCTTTAACAAAGAAATTTGTATCCCTTTGTGGATCAGCAATAAATGCCCAGTTAAGGATTCCATCATATCCCATTAATTGTGCACATGAACCCATTGCATTCATTCCACGTTCTAAGTAATCTACATTACCAGTTAATTCATAAAGATTAAACAAACCATAAATGTTCCATGCACTCCATCCATGAGGTGAATTCATCATATTTGGAGCAGAAGATGTTAAGCCCATTTCTACATCGTATTGTGCTTCCCAAAAACGAAGTGTTCCACCGTTCATTCTTGAATCTGGGATAATTGTTTGTTGATGTGAAGTATGGCGAGCTATGTATTTAACAGCTGCATCGGTATATTTTTGCCGTTGTGGACTTCCTTGTGGGAACATGAGAGCGAATTCTGATAATTGTGTAATTGAACAAGAGTTGGCACCATCTTCAAAAGTAGCTTGTCCTTCAGTATCGAAATTACCATCAACACGTACTAATTTGTCCATAGCTTTTGTAAGTGAAGTCATATGTAAATCATATCGTTCCCGATAATAATTTCTATATGCTTCACTAAGTGTTTCATCTTCCATTAATTGTTTTTCTACGTGAACTAGTTCCATAATTGATTTAGCAGGGTAGATGACAGATGTATAATCGGTATTACCATTATAATAACCTCCATCAGCCTTTTGCTTAGTCATTAAATAATCTGCTAGATCTTCTGCTTTTTTTAATGACTCAATATTTCCTGAACTTTGATACTGATCAACAAAAATTCCTAATGTTGTAGAATGATTTTGAATACGATTTTGCCATGAAGTAGGCAATCCAGTATTTACATCATACATTAATGGGTATATCTCTTCAAATTTTTCATCAATTTGTTCATCCCATTTTGCATCAGGAAAATATTTTTTTGCAATATAAGCAGAATACATTCCATAATATGATTCACCATGTGATGTTCCTTTTTGTGGTGCTTCTACAGCTGCCTGTCTGGCTTTTTGAATATACCAGGACCAATCTTTACGAATACTTAAAGACATTTCAGATTTATATCCGGCTTCATTTTCAGCTGTTATTTTATAAACACCTTCTATTTTATTATCTGTTTTAAAAGTAGTTTTATAAACTTCATTTGCATCTTTTGTAATGGTTAATTTTGAAGTGTTACCATTAGGATCTTCAATAAGAAGTTTGTTCTCTTTTATCGGTAATTGAGATAATAATGTAATGATACTTTCTTCACCTTGTGCTAATGTATAACGATCAGCATCAAACATTGGTAAATCAGTATTATTTGCTATAACCCCCTTAACTTCTTTTACAGCATTTAATTCATCAATAGGTTTTAAATAGATATTCCATGTTTTTTCTTCATTAGCACTTAACTTATCATAATTTTGTGGATGTCTTTCAGGAAGTTTTCCTGATTGTAAAACATCTAAAGATGCACTATATATTCTATGTGCTCCACTTTGATAATCAAATGTATATGATGCTACAGGATTATCTGTTGCAATAGACATAATTCTACCAGATGGAGTTGAAAAATACCCCCAAGCATGTGTTTTTTCACATCTTAATAATGTTGGAAAGAGCTGATCATTATAATCAGGATATTTTTCAAGGTATGTATTGAACCCGATTTGGATGCTTGCCTGGTCTATAGCAATCTCTTCACCTTTATTATTTTTTATAGATGCACTTACTACCAATTGTTCTTGCTCGTTTACACAATATTTCATTGTAAATGTTAAATCTTTGTTATCTTTTTTATAGTTACCTGTATAAATAATATTACCTTTATCATCTTCATTAATTGATGATAAGAATATTTTTTCCCCGTTTAAATTCCATACAAAACCACTATACTGATCGGTTCTTACAGGAATATTATACATTTCACCTGCTATCTTTGATTTTAACTCAGATATTTCACCACCTGAATGATTAACGATCCATGAATCTGTTTTAATTGTTTCCTCTAAATTAACAGGTGCCTGGTCAGATATTGCAATAGCACTTACATTCATATTTGACCATGTTTCATCATAGTCTTTTGTAACAACAGCACGAATTTTTACTATGTCATTATCATTAACTGTTTTATATTGTAATCTAGCGACCTGGTAGTTTGTTGTATCAGCGACTGTGCTTGAACTACCAAAATTTGTTGTATATTGTACTACATCATTAACAAGTATTTCTATTTTAACATCAGCGGCCCATGCTCCGGCATAGAAATTTACATATTTCAATTCTGTACTTCCAGGAAGGTCAAATTCTATTCCACTTCCTTTTCCTTGAAATACATAAGAAAAGTGTCCGTTTGACTCCTCAATTGGTGAAATACCATCACTATATGAAAAAGCTGTTTTAGCCTTATTAACAATAGGAGCATTTTGAGCTCTTCCTATTAAGCTAACATTATTAATAAGGTGATTATCAATATCTTTTTTATTATAATCTTTTAGTATTTCGTCATTAAGATAGATCCAATCTAATTTTCCATCTTGTGTTAAATCAACATTAGCTGGAGCGGTTTTCAAAACTCCCCCAACTAGACTGCCATCATCTTTTACGCGTTTTGTTCCTAGAGTAATACCTCCAATATTCATATTACCCCATTTACTATCGTAAACTTTAATAACTTTAACCGTAACTTTAACTTCATCATCAGCTTTATCAGTATGGTAATCAAGTTTTAAAGTACGATAAACAGCAGGACTGCCTGAAGTTGTATCATTACTACCGAAGACTTCTTCGTAAGCCTTGATTCCATTAATTTCTACAGTAACATTAATATCTGCTGCCCATGCACCTGTATAGATATCTAAACATCTATTTTCTACACTACCAGGTACATTAAAAGAAAAACCATTATTTAATCCTGTAAATACTAACCCTTTTTTGTTATTGTCTGGAGATATAAGATTTGACATACCATCACTATATCTAAAATCTGTTTTCACATTTTCAGTAACATAGTCACTATTACCAATCAATGTCATATTAGTAATTCCAGCATCTAATACATTTTTTCTATTAAAACTGCCAAATTGTGCTGAATCCATATGTATCCAGTCTAATTGGCCTTGTTTTGTTAAATTGATATAAGCTGGTGCATCAACTAATTCCCCAATTATTAAATCTTTACTTAGTGGAGAATCATAATTTTGTTCATGGTCAGATAAAGCAATTGCTTGAATACTTTGATTTCCATAAATAGAATCAAATACTTCTATTGTTTCAATATTAACCTTTACAACATCTTTATCAGTATTAGTGTGATAAGTAAATTGTGTTAAAAAACTTTCAGCACCACTACTGGTTTCTTTTTTTCCATGAACATTTGAATATACTTCTTCATCATTAATATATACACTTAGTTTAATTTGTGAAGCCCATGAACCAGTAAAAATAGAAACATATTTTTTTTCTATACTTGCCGGTAAAGTGAAAGTTGTTTTTCCACCTAAACCATTAATAACCTGCCCTTTATGGTTATCAGGTTGACTATTTGTGTAAATAAAATTAGAATCTGTATCACTCATAATTTGAGCAAGGGTTCCTGATAAGACAATGTCTTTAATTAATGATTTTTTTGCTCCTGCCCATTGTGATTGTTGTTTAACATTACAATGAACCCAATCTAAATTCCCATTTTCTTCTAAATTTGCCACTGAAGGAGCTCTTGTTAAAGTCCCTTGAACATTTTTAGTTTGCATTGTGATAGGTTTTTCTACTGCATTTACATTTGCTTGTAAAATAGGTATTATCATAACAATTGTTAATAAGACTGCTCCTATCTTTTTATAAAAATTCTTTCCCATTTGTGTTATTCACCTCATATTTTTATTTTTATTTAAATTCAATTCCCTACATATTTACGCCCTTGATTTTTCCTCCTTTTCTTTTGTTAAAGATAACAATACGGCTATAAATGTTACCCCTTACATTAATTTTAGGTAAACTGTTAGATATTGTCAATGAAGTGTTATAGATGTTTTATTTTTCTAACCTTAAATATTATATTTAGTGCATTTTAATTAGGTGTAAATAAAAGATTTTACAAACTAAAAAGGATTTTGAGACTCTTATTAAAGAAAGCAAAAAACAAATAGTATTTTTATAATAAATTATAAATTCTAGCATATATTACGATGATGTATATAAAAATTAAATAGATTATATGACGGAAATTAGGTGATTTTGGATTAATTGTATACAATTTTTATAAAATTGCTTTACAAAAAGAATTGTATACAATATAATAAATACATTACAAGAAAGGAAAGGTATTTATATGACTGAAAAGAGAGTATTTAATTTTTCTGCAGGTCCTTCAATGTTACCTGTGCCGGTTTTAGAAAAAGCGGCTAAACAAATGTTGAACTATGAAAATAGTGGGATGAGTGTAATGGAGATGAGTCATAGATCCTCTTCCTACTTAGACATTTTTGAAAAAACAAAAGGATTATTAAAGAAAGTAATGAATATTCCTGATGATTACAAAATTGTGTTTATCCAGGGGGGAGCTACACAACAATTTTCAATGGTGCCATTGAATTTATTAAAAAATGGTAAAGCAGATTATATTGTTACTGGGGCATTTAGTAAAAAAGCTGCAGCAGAAGCGAAAAAGTATGGGGAAATTAATATTGCATATGATGGAAGTGTTAATAACTTTAAACATATTCCAACACAAGATGAATTAAATCTGGATTCAGAAGCTTCTTATGTACATTTATGTGCAAATAATACAATTTATGGTACAGAATGGAAATATGTTCCTGAAACTAATGGAATTCCAGTAATTGTTGATATGTCTTCTAGTATTTTATCTAAACCGGTTGATGTATCTAAGTATGGAATGATTTATGCTGGAGCACAAAAAAATATGGGGATTGCTGGTTTAGGAGTAGCTATTATTAAAGAAGAGTTATTGCAAAAAGTAGCACCAACAACACCAGTGTTATTAGATTATAAATTAATGATTGATAATGATTCAATGTATAACACACCGCCAGCTTATGCAATTTATGTTTTAGGCTTAGTATTAGAGTGGATTGATGATTTAGGTGGATTAGAAGTAATGGAAGAAAGAAATATAAAAAAAGCTAATCTATTATATGATTATCTTGATAAAAGTGATTTTTATATTTGTCATAGTGATAAGGATAATCGTTCATTAATGAATGTTACATTTACAACACCAAATAAGGATCTAGATGCAAAGTTTGTTAAGGAAAGTATTGCTGCGGGTATGACTAATTTAAAAGGGCACCGTTCTGTTGGGGGAATTAGAGCATCTATCTATAATGCCATGCCAATTGAAGGTGTTGAAAAATTAATTGCCTTTATGAAAGATTTTGAAGCATCAAATAAATAGGAGAGTTGTTATGTATAATATAAAATTATTAAATAAAATATCTAAAGTAGGATTAGATAATTTTGATGAAAACTATAGTTATAATGAAGAGATGGCTGATGAAGATGCTATTTTAGTTAGATCTGCCTCTTTACATGAATATGATTTTGGGGAAAATTTAAAAGCAATTGCAAGAGCTGGAGCAGGCGTAAATAATATCCCAGTTGATAAATGTAGTGAAAAAGGGATCGTTGTTTTTAATACACCTGGTGCAAATGCAAATGCAGTTAAAGAATTGGTATTATGTGCATTATTTTTATCATCTCGTAAAATTATTGAAAGTATTAGATGGGTTGATACTTTAAAAGATGATCAAAATATTGCTAAAACTGCAGAAAAAGGTAAAAGTAACTTTGTTGGTCCAGAAATCGAAGGAAAAACACTTGGTGTTATTGGTTTAGGGGCAATTGGAGTTAATGTTGCTAATGCAGCAATTAAACTTGGTATGAAAGTTAAAGGTTATGATCCATATATTGGTGTAAATGCTGCTTGGGCATTATCTAAGCATGCTAAACATGCGATTTCATTAGATGAGATTTATCAAGAATGTGATTATATTACGATTCATATTCCAAGTAATTCGGAAACTAAAGGTTTCTTAAATCATGAAGCTTTTGCACAAATGAAAGATGGTGTGAAGATTTTAAATTTTGCTCGAGGGGATTTAGTTAATAATGAAGATTTATTAGCAAATGTTGCAAATGGTAAAATTGAAAAGTATATAAGTGATTTCGCAGCACCGGAATTAATAGGTCAGGAAAACATAATTATTTTACCACATTTAGGCGCTAGTACACCTGAATCAGAAGATAATTGTGCTAAAATGGCAGTTGATGAGGTTAGAGAATATTTAGAAAATGGAAATATTATTAATTCTGTAAATTTTCCTGGTGTAAATCAAGCACGAGTTTCTAAAACAAGACTATGTATAATTAATAAAAATGTTCCAAATATTTTAGCAAATATCTCAAAGCTATTTGCTGATCATAATTTAAATATTGAAAATATGGTTAATCGCTCACGTGGTGAATATGCTTATACAATAATTGATACTAATGATGAAGTACGTCAAGATATTATTGAAAGAATTGAATCTGCAAAAGGAATTATTAGTGTAAGAAGTATTGTTAAAGAGTAACTTTTGTTACTCTTTTTTGTGGATTTATTAGATAAATGATTATCTTAATTTGTTTTAAGATGTGTAAAAGTTGTTTACTTTTGTCTTTTACTGTAATATAACATTATAGAAGAAAGGTGAAATAAATGAAAAGGGTTAGTTTAAAAAATATTTCAGTAAAAGGGAAAATAACAATTATAGGGGTATTGTTATTTTTAATAGTAGCAGGAGTCATTAGTTATTTTGTTACAAAATGTCCAATTGTTTTTAAAGAAGAAAAAGTTAAAGTTGAAATTAATGAGGATTTTGATGCTGTTAAAAATATATTGGAAGTAAAAAATGGGAAAATTAATGATGTAAAAATAAATACAAAAGATGTTAATTATCATAAATTAGGTAAATATAATATTGTTTATACTTATAATGACAATGATTATGAAGTTAGTGTTGAAATTGTTGATACAAAAAAACCTAAATTTGAAATAGTAGATTTAGATTTGGATGTAGGGATGAAAATATCCCCTAAAAGTATGGTGAAAAATATCGAAGATGCAACTAAAACTACTGTAAAATTTAAAAAAGATTATAAATTTGATAAAGAGGGTATTGTCGCTGTAGTTGTGCGGGTAATTGATGAAGCTGGTAATATAAGTGAGAAAAAGGCAAAGGTTAAATTAGTTAAAGATGAAGTTGGTCCAGAGATTAATGGAATCAGCGAACTGACAGTTGCTAAGGGAGGAAAAGCTGATTATAATAGCGGTGTTAATGTAACTGATAATCGCGATCCTAATCCCAAGCTGGATATTGATAGTTCAAAAGTAGACATAGATAAATTAGGAACATATAAAGCAAAATACACAGCTACTGATCGTTCTGGTAATAAGACAAAAAAGGAACGTACTGTTAAAGTTGTTGAAAAGAAAGATATAGGTATCTCACAACAAAGTAATGAAAAAATTGTTTATCTCACTTTTGATGATGGTCCTTCAGCTAACACACAAAAAATATTAGAAATATTAGAAAGATATAATGCAAAGGCAACATTCTTTGTTACTGGAACAAATCAAAATTATAATTATTTAATTAAAGAAGCTCATGATAAAGGACATACTATCGGATTACATACATATTGTCATGATTATAAAACTGTTTATTCATCAGTTGAGGCTTATTTTGATGATTTAACAAAAGTTGGTAATATGGTAAAAGATTTAATTGGTTATACACCAAAATATATTCGTTTTCCTGGAGGTTCTTCAAATACAGTTTCTCGTAAATATACACCTGGAATTATGACAACTTTATCTAAAGAGGTTATAAATAGGGGTTACCAATATTATGATTGGAACGGTGATTCGACTGATGCTTCTGGAAATAATGTACCAGTTAATAAGTTGATCGCTAATGCAACTTCAAGCAAGTCTAATAATATAAATATTCTTTTTCATGATACAAGTGCTAAATCGACAACAGTTCAGGCCTTACCTGCCATTATTGAAAATTATTTAGCTCGAGGATATCGGTTTGAGGCTATTAATGATAGTTCGTTTGCTCCACATCAAGGGATTAATAATTAAAAAGCTGCTAAGCAGCTTTTTATTGTGTGATCCATTTAAAATAAAACATAGGCATTTCACTAAACATTAAATATCTAGGTAAAAGATATTGGTTATCATTAATGGTCATATTACGATTTTGATTATAACCAAAAGCTAATGAAACATTATGTTCTTTTAAAACATTAATAATATTATTATTAGTTGTACCATAAGGAAAAGCAAAATATTTATCACTGACAATTTTTTTATTTAAGTTAAAATCATTATTTATTTGCTTGATGTTTAGGGTGTCAACTTTTTTAGTAGATTTATTTTTATGATGAAGATTGTATGAATGTGAGTAAAATTCAACATATTCATCATTAATTAAGTCCTTTTTTCTTAAATATTGATGTTTAGAGGGATCATTATTATTTTTTAGAGTTGTTTTATAACCAATTACAAAACAGGTTGCTTTAAGATTATATTTTTTTAAAATTGGTTTAACAATAGTTTTAAAATTTAATAAACCATCATCAAAAGTTAAAGCAACTGCATTTTTGGGTAATTTATAATTACCATGATAATAGTCTTCAATTTCTTTCATAGTTAATGTATGATAATTATTTTTAGCTAAATAAGCCATTTGTTCTTCAAAGTCAGACTTAGCCATATAATATGTATAGTCACTAAAATATATTTTTTTATCATTATCTTCTACAACTCCATGATATCCTAAAATTGGTAAACCATTAATATTTAAATAGTGTATTATTATATCTTTACTTATCCAGATTAAACCAATTATTAAATATCCACATAGAATAAAAATAAACATTCTTCTAATTGTTTTCATTATTACCTCCTGAATGCATTATATCAACTAATAACACAATTAACCATCTTTCTGTTACTTTTTAATTAGATTAAAATGAATTTTTTATACATTTATTGTCTATACTTACAAGTGTAGTCAGAAAACTTTATAGTTTTTCATTCCTTTCTCTTAATAATATAATCGACTACATAAAATGATATCCCTTTCCCTGATATCTATATTTTAAAACTAGCAGCCTTTTCCCAACTGCTAGTTTTTTTGTATAAATAATTTAAGTACTTTTTGAATAAAAAAGTGATATAATATTAAACTGTATGTAAAGAAGAAAGGAGTAATTAAATGAAAGAAACAGATTTGGGAAAAGATAAGCTAGGAATACTGTTATTAAAATTAGCTTTACCAGCAATTTTAGCACAAATAATTAATGTTTTATATAATATGGTTGATCGTATGTATATTGGTCATATACCAAAAATTGGCCCTGATGCTTTAACTGGAGTAGGAGTAACGATGCCGGTAATCATGGCAATATCTGCTTTTGCAGCTTTAGTTTCTATGGGTGGTGCACCTAGAGCATCAATAATGATGGGGAAAAAGGATCATAAGCAGGCTGAAAAAATTTTAGGAAATTGTACAGTAATGCTTATAATCATGGCAATAATATTAACGGGAGTATTTCTGATATGGGGAGAAAATATACTGTTAATTTTTGGAGCAAGTGAAAAAACAATTGGTTATGCTCTAGATTATATGAAAATTTATGCTGTTGGAACGATTTTTGTACAATTAGCATTAGGATTAAATGCTTTTATTAATGCCCAAGGTTTTGCAAAAATGGGAATGTTGACTGTGGCAATTGGAGCAATCACAAATATTGTTTTAGACCCGATATTAATATTTCAGTTTTCATTAGGGGTAAAAGGGGCTGCTCTAGCAACAATTATCTCACAAGGAATATCTTCTTTATGGGTAGTATATTTTCTTACAAGTAAAAAAAGCACACTAAGAATTAAAATAAGTAATTTAAAATTAGATTATAAAATTATATTACCATGTTTAGCGTTAGGACTTTCACCTTTTATTATGCAATTTACAGAAAGTGTGATATCTGTATGTTTTAATACTTCATTGTTAAAATATGGTGGGGATATAGCAGTTGGATCAATGACGATTCTTACTAGTGTAATGCAATTTTCAATGTTACCATTACAAGGTCTAACTCAGGGAGCACAACCAATTATCAGCTTTAATTATGGAGCTAATAATATTAATCGAGTAAAAAATACATTTAAGTTATTATTAAAATGTTCTTTATTTTATTCAATGCTGTTATGGGCAGTTGCAATTTTTATACCAGATGTATTTGTTTATATTTTTACTAATGATAGTAATCTAGCTGAACATACCCGTTGGGCACTTAGAGTATATATGGCAGCTTCAGGAATTTTTGGGATTCAAATTGCTTGTCAACAAACTTTTATTGCAATTGGAAATGCTAAGACATCAGTATTTCTTGCAATTTTAAGAAAGATTATTTTATTAATTCCTTTGATTTTTATTTTACCAATATTTATTTCTAATCAGACTTTTGCTGTTTTCTTAGCTGAGCCAATAGCTGATACAATTGCAGTATCAGTTACAGCTACATTATTTTATCAAACCTATAAACGGCTAGAAGTAAAAGAGGCAAATAAATAAATAGACACTTTAAAGTGTCTATTATTTTTTTATAATCTTGCTTTTATTTTAGTTGAAAGAGTAGATGCAATAGCTATTTTAATAATATCCCCAGGAATAAATGGAATAACACAAATTGTTAAAGCAGTAATGATAGTATTATTTGTTATATATATAAACCAGATAGTTCCAATTAAATAACAAGCAGCAGTACCGATGACCATAGCAGTTATTTTACGAATAATAGAATTTTTATTATTGATAATTATACTAATAATTAGTGATGTTATCACAAATCCAAAGATATATCCCCCAGTTGGTCCTAGCAAAGAATTTAAGCCGCCACGAAATCCAGTAAATACAGGAAGGCCAATAGAACCCATTAACACATACACCATAGTAGCAATAACAGCTAATTTTGGAGTTAAACTACATGCGATTATATATATTCCAAGTGTTTGGAGGGTAATGGGAACTAAACCAGGTAAATCAATTTTAATTTGAGCAAGTAATGCGACAATGCAAGCGAACATTGAACAATAAATCATATTTTTAACTTTTGGATTCAAATAAATCACCTCTGGTAGCAAGTTTAACAGAATTATTTATCCTATACAAGATAAAACTAATGCAATCAAATATTCATTTAAAAATAGATCATTGATTATATTAGGTTCAATTTCTTCACTATTTTTGATTGAATGATAGAAAGCACAAATAGCATCTTTACTGCTCAATTTTTTTATAGTAGTAAATATTTCTTTGATTGGAAGGTTTTTAAACCGATTTTCATTTGAAATATATCGATGTTGATATTCCTTAAAAAAGGTTTTATATATTTCTATATATACATGATTAAAATCATACACTAAATCACTTTCATAATGAAAATATTCCATCATTATTTCTACACCACGAATAAAATAATCTTCTAACTTAAGCTTATCAAGATAGACATCTGCTTTTAATAAATCTGTTAAAGGTATATTTGAATTAAAGATATTTTTAGTAATAATACTTTTATTAATAGCGTCTTCATAATTAATGATTGACCAATAAAATTTATCTAAAATAGTTTGATCAAGAGTAGTTTTATTAAAGTTAAAGCGATAACCCATTAATTTTTTAAATGTTTTTAATGTATCATAATAACCAAGTTTAATACGCCAATTAAGAATATCACGATTAAAATCTAAAAATCCTCCTAAATCATAACTAGGACGAATTAATTTAATATAAGGGCGGTCTATATAATAATCATGATTAGCTTCTTTAGATAATTCAATAGCAATAATCTTTTTGGTTTTCATTTTTAAGGCTAAAGAAATGGGAAGATTATCATAATACCCGCCATCAATATAACCTTGTTTATTAATATAGTGCACAGGAAATGCAGGAAAACAAGAAGCAGAAGCAATCGCATATTCAACAGGCTCATTTGTTTTCATTTCATGCTTAGTTATTTCTAATGGTGAGAGATTTGGGTATTTTACAGTTACAATTCCGTAATCAATATTACTATCAAAAAATTTTTTATCATTATAAAGAGAATGGATTAATTTTTTAAGGGGGGTAATATCAGCACCTTTTTCATTAATATATGATTTAAAAAAAGGTTTAATTAGATTTGCTTGTGATATCATTGACTCAAATGAAAAATCAAGATTAATTGGATCTTTTAAAACATCACTAATTTTTATTTCATCCCATAACTTGTATAATGCTTCATAATCTTTTTGAACAACTAAAAGTGCATTTAAGGCACCGATTGATGTACCAGTTACTATATCAAAATCATATCCAATTTCACGCATTGCTTTGATACAACCAGCTTGATATGCTCCCTTTGCTCCACCACCAGCTAATACTAATGCTTGTTTCATAAATACCTCCATTTCTCCGCGTTTAAAGTGCGCGGACACAAATATTTCATCAAACTCAAATCCATCAAAACTTTAGTTTGTACCTCTATAAAATAATATAATCAAACATACACTACAGAGCACGTGGAGGAGAGTAGGTAATTTTACTCAAATAGAATATCTTGTCAATTAAGTAAGGTTTAATGCCTGGACACATATTATTGAATTATCAACTAAGTGATTTAGCTTAGATAGTAGTCAATAATTCAGTGAAAGGAGAGTTTTTTCGTGAAGATTGTTAAACTAATCTATTATGGCCACTATTGGTATTATCGATATGAAAACACGTATTACCAAGTACATCCAGGAAACGTTTTCGATTCTTAACCCTGAGTTATTGATAATTAAACAATGGCCTATTAATTACAAATACTTTAATGCATGCATGGAATCAACTAGTAAATACTGAATTTCTATTTTTAATATCCTAGAAGATGAAATCAATATTTGCTTAACTTATCCCAAATACGTTAAAGCAATCAATGGAAAGAAAACTGACAAGAAAAATTTAAGCTTGCTGGTAACGTTTCAGTACTACTAGATTCTTTTAGAAAATCTGCATAAGCAATCATGAAATAAGTTCTTGAATCAGATATCATTGAAGAAGACAAAACCCTAAAATACATTACAAGAACAAGGATAAAATTCTTAATTCCATTAAAAAATGTAACATTAAAACTGATCAAGGATTCAAAATGAAAGAAACAATGACTCATATGAATGAATTACAAGTTCATATCATCGAAATGATTAAGCGTGTATCTTCTATGTTTGATTAATTCATGCAGATTAGTGTACTTCCAGGAACCAGTACTTTATCAGCAATATTGCTTATCTTTAAAATTGGTATTGAAAGTGATAATAAGAAAAAATCTGTTCGTATCTTTAAAGCAGATCAATATTTAAAACCATTGCTTATCCAGTATACACTTGGTGCAATTAAAGATAAGAAAGTTATTTTAAGGTTAGGTACACTAGAATCAAAAATAAACGGGGATACATAGAAGTTATTATGCTATTGCATGAATGAAGCTTGTCAGTATGAATCATTAAAGGGTTACTAGTCAGTAGTTAAAACAAAATTAACTGAAGAATCAGCAACTGAATTTAAAAAATTAGGTTATAATGTTTCTAAATTAACTAAACGATATTATTTTATTTTTCTGTTTTTCGATATAATTGAAACTTGTTTTTAAGTTTTTTATCTGTTTTGGTTATTTTTTCACACTTATCTCCTCATTTAAATTATACGTTAAAAAATTAGAAAAGTACTAAAAAGTTTATCTTCTTAATAAATAATCAGTATAAATAATTTTTAACTTTTTATTAAAAGAGGCATTTAATAGTAGAGATTTAATTAGATATCTTTTAAAATGGTAATTTTTTGTTATAATATGATCATGGAGGATTTTAATATGAAAAATATAGTAAAAACAGATCAAGCTCCTGGAGCTATTGGTCCTTATAGTCAAGGAATTAATATTGGGGATATGTATTTTTTTTCTGGTCAAATTCCTTTAGATCCAGCTACTGGTATAATGCCTGAAGGAATTGAGGCGCAAACTCATCAAGCTTTAAAAAATGTTAAGGGCTTATTAGAGAGTCAAGGTTTAGATTTTTCCAAAGTAGTTAAAACAACAGTATTTATGGATAATATGGATGATTTTGTTACTGTAAATGATATTTATGCTACTTATTTTGTTGAACCATTTCCAGCTCGTAGTGCTGTAGAGGTTGCAAAATTACCAAAAGGAGCATTGATTGAAATAGAAGTAATTGCAATGAAATAAACTAAAGGACTTTGAGTTATCTCAAAGTCCTTTAGTTTATAAAAATAATACTACTAATATTCCTAATATTAAACAATATCGAGAAAAAACAATTAATTTTCTTTTTTCTAATAATTTAAATAAGATGTGTAAAGCTAGATATGTTACAACTCCACTGATTATAAAAGAGATCAAATATGGTAACCATAGAGTTTGTAGAGTGCTTGAGGTTATGAAATCCTTTAATTTAAGTACAATAGCTCCGATACTTACAGGCATAAACATAAAAAAAGAAAAATCACGGGCTGCCTTTTGACTAAGACCACCTAACATTCCGCCTGTTAAAGTTGAGCCACTACGAGAAATTCCAGGCAATAAAGCAAATAATTGGAATAATCCCATCCGTAAGGCATCAAAAAGATTAATATTTTTTGTTGAACGTTTACCAGTATAACCAAATTTATGTACTGAAAGTAAAAATATTGCTGTAATAAGTAACATACAACCAACTAATTTAGGATTAGAAAAAGCAGTTTCAATTTTATCATTAAATATAAATCCCCCAATTGCAGCTGGGATGGTAGCAATAATTAATAAAATACAGTAACGAAAATCTTTTTCATAATAAGTTCTTTTTTTGGGTTTTTGGATATAACCAAAGAAAGCAGTGAATAATCTAATAATATCATGGCGATAATAATACATGATTGCAAGGAGTGATCCTGTATTTACAATTACCTCAAATGTTACATCGTTCATTTGGGGAACCATTAAATTCATTTTTTCAAAAATACTTTGAAAAATAACTAAATGTCCGCTACTAGAAATAGGAATTGGTTCACTAAAACCTTGAATTGCTCCAAGAATACCATAAATAATAATATTTTTGATTAGTTCCATGTTTTCACCTCGGCAAACATTATAACTTAATTGAAAATAAAAATATAGTAAAACATGATTTATTAAAATGAACATATACTTATATGGGAGGAAATATGAAAGATATAATTGTTAATTGGGTTAAAGAAGACGAAGAATTATTAGAACCATACGAATGGGATGAAGATGATGATTTAGAGATTATTTCTGTCTTAGAAGCATATTTAGTAGATGAAAAGACATTACATGATTTTATTTATGGATGTATTAATTTGTTTAATGAAGATTATTTCAATAGTATCTTTATTGTAGGTGATGGTAAGTATAGTGTGGTTGTTGAAATAAATAGTGCTGGTAAGCTTGTTTATCGTTCTTTACCAATGATTAATCAGCGCACTTTAATTAATGAATACTTAAAGAATCAAAATCAGATTAAATTTAATTATCATATGTATGATGAAGGGTTAATTAAGGAATATGGCTTAACTAGAAATGAGCGGATAAAAAAGCAATATGTTGAAAATATGGTTGATCAATTATATGTTGAAGATTATGAAAAGTTTTTAGAAATTTGTAAACAGTTGGAAATCAAAGAAGAAAAAAGTATTGGAATGTATTTAAGGTTAAAGAAAAAATTAGAAAAAGGTTATTCTTTTATTCATGAATTATTGTATAACGAGTTTGTTAAAAGATAGAGTTCTTGCTCTATCTTTTATTTGACAATAATAAATATATGTGTTACTGTATTAATGTATTAATACAAAAGGAGGAAAGTATGCAAGAATTATTAAAAATAAATAATGTAAATAAAAAATATGGGCACTTTAAAGCTTTAGACAATGTTTCTTTAAATTTACAAGCAGGTAGAATAATTGGGTTACTTGGACCCAATGGTTCTGGGAAAACGACATTAATTAAAATAATTAACGGTCTATTAAAAGAGTATGATGGACAAATCCAAGTAGATGGTAAAAAGATTGGTGAAAGTTCAAGAAAAATTATTTCTTATTTACCAGATGAAAATTATTTTCAAGATTGGATGTATGTTAGAGATGTTTTAGAAATTTTTAGTGATTTATATAAAGATTTTGATAATGAGAAATGTTTATCATTAATGAATCGTTTTAAATTAGATAAAAATATGAAGATTAAAGCAATGTCAAAGGGAATGAAAGAAAAGTTTCAATTATGTTTGGTAATGTCACGAAGAGCTAAAATATATATCCTAGATGAACCAATTGCAGGTGTTGATCCAGCAGCTAGAGAAGTTATTTTAGATGTAATCTTAAATAATTATGAAGAAAATTCTTTAGTATTGATCTCTACTCATTTAATTAGTGATTTAGAAACAATTTTTGATGAAGTAATCTTTTTAAAAGAAGGAAAAGTTGTATTGCATAAGGGAACGGAAGAATTGAGAATTGAAAGAAAACAATCAATAGATGAGGCTTTTAGGGAGGTATTTAGATGTTAAAGTTATTAAAATATGAAATTATTCAATCATATCGTCAATATTTATTAACGTTTGCTATTTTTTTGATATTGTGTATCATGACACCCTGGTTACCTGATTTTATTAGTGGAATATTAGCCCCTTTATTGGTATTTGCATTTATGGGAATTTCGATTGCAATTAATGTAAATGTAATTTTAAATTTTAATCGTTCGATGTATAAAAGACCTGGTTATTTAACTTTGACTTTGCCTGTTAGTACAAATAAATTATTGGCAGCAAAGTATTTGGGAAGTTTGATTTGGGTATTTATTGGGTATTTAGTTTTAGCGATTGGAGTTATTATTTTATCATTGCTAGTTGGTGGTGTGGATTTTAAGGATATATTAGAGGGTGGTAATATATTAATTAATGCTTTAGGGGAAAATATTGGTGGTTTTATTTTACAAATAGTCAATTATTTGGCAGGTATTAGTACTATGATCTTATCATTCTTTTTTGTGATTACCCTTACTAAAACAAAATATATTCCAAAGTATAAAACGGTACTTGGTATAGGAGTTTATTTTTTAGGACTTGTATTGATTGCGAATATTTTATCATTAATACCAATAGATAATTTTGTTAGTAATCTAAGTTTTATTCAAATAACTATTTGTGAAATATTGTCTAATTGTTTATTTGCAGGAGTTTTTTATTTTTTAACTATTTATTTAATTGATCATAAAATTGAAGTAGAGTAGGTGGATAAATGAAATATGATTTTAATCCTAATTTACCAATTTATATACAAGTAATGGATGAAATCAAGAAAAAAATTTTTAATGGAAAATATCTTTCAGGAACTAAGATTGATTCTGTTAGAGACTTGGCATTAGAATATGGTGTTAATCCAAATACTGTTCAAAAAGCTTTGAGTGAGTTAGAACGTGAAGGCTTATTGTACAGTAAAAGATCTAGTGGTCGTTTTGTTAGTGAAGATATTGAATTAATAGAGAATTTAAAAAAAGTGATCATTGTTGAGAAAATAAAAATATTTGTTAATGAAATGAATGAATTAGGATATTGTAAAAAGGATATAATTAAATTGATAGAGGAGCTTAATTAAAATTAAGTTCTTTATTTATATATCAGATAAAAAATGATAGAAAAATAATAAAAATAATGTATAATAGTGGAGTAAGGGAGATGATATTATGATTCGTATTTATACTGCGCCTAGTTGTGCATCATGTCGAAAAGTTAAATCTTGGCTGAAAGAGCATAATATTCCGTATGTGGAAAAAAATATTTTTTCAACCTTGCTTAGAGAAATTGAGTTAAAGGAATTATTGGAGCGAAGTGAAAATGGGACAGATGATATCATTTCTAAACGAAGCAAAATAATTAAGGAAAATGATATAGATATTGATAGTATGTCAATCAATGAATTAATTAAATTTATTCAAGATAATCCTTCTGTTTTAAAACGACCTATTATGATTGATGAAAGAAGATTTCAAGTTGGTTATAATGCTGAAGAAATTAGGGTATTTATTCCACGAGAACTTCGTAAGCTGGCTGAGTGTTCACGTCAAGAAGCATGTCCGCAGTTTATTAATCAGTCTTATAAAATTAAAGAAGCTTATTTAAAAGAAAAATAAACAGTGTTATATTTTAAAACACTGTTTTTTAATATTGAAACTAAAATCACTGTTATAATAATATTTCATATTATTATTTATTATTGTTTAATGATTTAATTAAACGAGATATTTTACTAGGACAATTTGTAATATAAGTTAAGTTATATTTTTTAATAAAATTTAGAAATGCTTGTTTACCAGAGTTATAATCAATTACCTCATATTCTAATTCATAATCTTCTAAGCCGTTAAACTGATTATAGTCAATACAGATCAAGCCATACTCAGTATTAATTTCACTACGGATAGTAGTTAAATAGTAGCTAGTAATAAGCATTGTGCTATCAAGATTATACGGTTTTAATAAATCAAATATTTCATTATTTATTAATTCATGTTTTATTATTTTATCTTTAATTTTTTTATTAATAATTAAATTTGTTTCTAAATTACCATTAATTTGGGGCTGTTTTAATGTGAGTTCATACTGATTATTTTTTTTTCGTATTCTTAAAGAATATTTTAGTTCATTTAATTTTGGGTGCATTAAATAATAATTAGTTTGCTGATAAGAATCAGTAATTTTATAATCATTAATAATTTTTTTATAGATGTTTTTTGTTATTAATATTTTAAATTCAATTTCTAAGTTTTCTTCCATAGTTGCCTCCATTAGTATATACTATAGTATATACTCTAAGGGTGGTGAAAACAATGAAACAATATGCATTAGTGGTTAAGCAGGATGAACTATCAAAAAAGGTTGCTAAAGAAATTAGGACTGGATTAATAGGGGTTTTAGAATATAATCAGGATGATCCTGACTTAGTAATTAGTGTAGGTGGTGATGGTACGATGTTGATGTCTGTTCATCAGTACTTGAAACATAATGTTAATTTTGTTGGTGTCCATACAGGAACACTGGGTTTTTTTACGGATTTTCAAAAAGATGAAGTTATAGAATTAATTGAATTAATTAAACAAGATAAATATTTTATTACGCCACGAAGTTTGCTGGAGATTAAAGTGAAGTATAGCGAGGGTATAAAGACTTATTTAGCATTAAATGAAATGCGAATAGATCATGGCTATGCGACACAAGTAATTGATGTTTATATTAATGGTGAACTACTAGAAGTTTTTAGAGGCAATGGTCTATGTGTTTCAACTCCATCAGGGTCAACAGCATATAATAAATCGATTGGTGGTGCTGTTATTTATCCAGGTACTCCTTTGATGCAGTTAACAGAAGTAGCAGGAATTCAACATAATGCATATCGGAGTTTGGGTTCAAGCTTAATTTTAGATGTTGCTAAGGTAATAAGGCTTGAGGGACAACATTTTGACCAAGTATATTTGGGAATAGACCATTTATCGTATTCTATTGAGAAAGTTGAATATATTGAAATTAGAATTGCTAAAAAGAAAGTAAATTTTATAGAATATAAGAATAAATCATTTATCCAAAGAATCAGAGGGGCTTTTATTAACGAATGAAATTTATTGTAAAAACAAAAGATGATGGTTTGTTGCTAAAGGAGTTTTTAATTAATCAGAGTATAAGTAAAAAATCTCTTAAAGTAATTAAAATGATGGGAGAAATCTTGGTAAATGGAGTTCATCAAACAGTTAGATATCAGATCAAAACAAATGAAATAGTTGAGGTGATTTGGCCAGAAGAAAAAACAGAAATGTTACCATTTGCTTACCCATTAAAAATTGCTTATGAAGATGATGATTATTTAATAATTGATAAACCATCAGGTATTCCCTGTATTCCTACTAAACGTTATCCTAAAGAGACTTTGGCTAATGCACTTGTATACTATTATCAACAAAATAATATTAATGCGACAATTCATCTTGTTAATCGGTTAGATAAAGATACTCAAGGTTTGATGCTAGTTGCAAAAAATCGGCAGGCGCATTATCTATTATCTAAAGATATAAAACAGGTAAAGAGAGTATATCACTGCTTAGTAGAAGGGGTAATTGAAGGTGAGGGTATCATTGATCAGCCAATAATCAAGGATAGTAATAGTATTAAAAGGTTAATAAATGAAAAAGGTAAAAAGGCAATTACTTATTATCGTAGTTTAAAAGTGGATAATAATAAAAGTTTAGTTGAATGCATTTTAGAAACTGGTAGAACACATCAGATTAGAGTTCATTTAAGTTCACTTGGTCATCCTTTAATTGGCGATAGTTTATATGGTTCTAAACATCAGGTCCAGTATTATTTAGATAGTGTTAAAATTGAGTTTATTCACCCTTTGACAAATGAATATATTAAAATAAAGAAAAAACGCTATTAAGCGTTTTTTAGTATCTTTTTTTGCGATCAATAATTCTTGTTTGTTTTTCCATATCTAAGAAAATTCCCATTGCAATCATGTACGAAAGTAATGATGAACCACCATATGATAAAAAAGGTAGTGTGATTCCAGTAATAGGAAAGAGGCCTAGAACCATTCCAATATTCCAAACCTGTTGGAAAATCAGGAGACCAAAGATTCCAGCAGTAAAATATTTATCACGATTATTTTTGGATTTAAATCCAATTCGAATTAATAAAATATCAAGAATACATATAATTAGGATTGTAAATCCCCCTCCAACAAATCCAAAACTTAAAGCAATTACAGCAAAAATAAAATCAGTTTGGGCTTCTGGTAAGTTTATTAAAGCAGTTTCCATACCATGTCCCCATAAACCTGCAGTACCATAGGATAGTAGGGCATTAAAGAGTTGATATCCCTGATCTCCATAAGTTCCTTCGGGATCTATCCAGCCATAAAAACGTCCTAATTTATGATCGCCTCCCATTAAATTAGCAAATAGTTCATGTTCATATAAGAAAATATATACCATAATGCCAAGTACAATGGCTACAATAATACCTCCTATAATAAACCATCCTGCCTGTATTCCAGATATAAAAATGATAAAAACAACAGATGCTAACATTATCATCGTTACCCCAGCATCATTTTGTAAATAAACTAATATGCATGGTGGCATTGAAACAGCTAAGATCTTACCGATTAATAAACAGTCATTATGTAAATTATGAATAAGATATTTAGTATTATGTTTATCAATAATATCAGCCATGACGACAACTAAGATTATTTTCATGAATTCTGAGGGCTGGAGATCAAAACCAGGTAGCTTGTACCAGGATGTTGCACCACCAGCATATTTAGCCATAGGAACTACCTGAATACCTAGGCGGGTATGTAAAAAGTGTTCTACAGCTAAGCCAATAAGCAGGACTAACAATATACCATAAATAATCCACATTGATGAGTAAATACGATCATTGGATATTTTAAAAACAATAATCATTAATGTAAAGGATATTCCATAAAATACTAGCTGTTTTAACCAATATGTACTAGGGTTTCCCTTGGTAATCAACGGAGTAGCACTTTTTATTCCTAGACAGCTAATAAAACATAGTAATAATAATAAGCCAATCAAGGACCAGCAAATTACGGATTTTTCTTTTTCTTCCACCAAATCCCTCCTTATAAAAAAGATAGTTTTTTCTATCTTGGTATAGTATACTATAATTAAATAATAATTAATAGGGGGTATATGTTAATGAATGATTATTTATTGTATGGAATTATTGCTTTAGTAGTAATAATTATTTTAGCTTTTATCTTTTTAAAGGTAATAAAAAATAAACAGCCTAAACAAATTAAAGCAGGGGATATTCCTGTGGATATAAATATGATTATTGATGCTGTTGGTGGGAAAGTTAATCTTAAAGAGACAGTAGCAACATCTTCTAAAGTAACATTTTTTGTTAATAATGATAGTTTGGTTGATTTGGAAAAACTAAAAGCTTTAGGGGCTTCAGGAATTGTTCAAACGACTAATAAGGTTAGTGCAATTTTTGGGAAATATTCTAAAGAAATATCAAATATGATAAATGATAAATAAGCAGATTAGAAATATCTGCTTATTTGTTTATGGGTAAGGAGGTAACTATGGATATTACAGACCGAATAAAAAGTTATGAACCTTTGTTTGATCAGTGGCTCTTTGATGATGTGATAGATATATATGATCAAGAGAGTTTGATTAGTGTCAAACATCTTTCATATGGAAGTGAAAAGCATGCATTTGTAAAAGTTATTACAGTGTATGACCAAGATAATAATTTGAGTAATTTGGAAAAAAGAATTCAAGATATAAAAAATGATTTAAATATTGATCAAGATCATAATGAATTTGTAGGATATGAACAGTATTTGATTGAAAATAATCAAGGGGAAGTAATAGGAATTGATTTATGTTTATTAATGAAAGAAGATAATTATAAAACAAATGATCTTAATGATTTAAGTGGTAAATTATTATATGAATTAGGATTAAAACTATTTGATAAACATGAGTATGAAGAAGCGTTAAAGTATTTTAAAAAAGGTAAAGAAGTAAATAATAGTGATTGTATATGTATTATTGGTTATTTATATGAAAGAGGTTTAGGAGTAAAACGGGATTGTGGTAAAGCAGCGCATTATTATCAAAAAGCAACGAATTTAAATAATGTGGTTGCAAGTTGTAATTTAGCTTATTTTTATGAACTAGGTATTGGTGTAGAACAGGATTATCAAAAAGCATATGAATTATATTTAAGAGGAGCAAAAGCAGGTTTTCCAAGAGCTATTTGTAATCTTGGATATTGTTATGAATATGGTCGTGGAGTTAAAGCAGATTTAAATCGGGCAGTAGAGTACTATCTTGAGGCTGCAAGATTAGGTTATAGTGAAGCTTTGTATAGTTTAGGAACTTGTCTTGAGTTTGGGGAAGGTATTGAAAAAGATATTGAAAGAGCTTTTAAATGTTATGAAGAAGCTGCAAACCAAGGTCATGAACGCTCACAATATCGATTAGGGTATTGTTATGAAAATGGATTGGGAACTTCACAAGACTTTGTTAAAGCATTTTACTGGTATGAGCAGGCAAGTAAAAATAATTATCCACCAGCCTTGGTATCTTTAGCAACTTGTTTTGAGTTGGGTCAAGGTACAATTGAAGATATAAAAATGGCTCGAAGTTATTATAAAAAGGCAGCACATTTAGGCTATGTTAGGGCTCAATTTTGGCTTGGTTATTTTTATGAAACACATTTAGAAATAAAGAATGCGCCTTATCGTTGCAGTTATTGGTATCGTAAAGCAAGTAAACAAAATGATGTCCAGGCAATTGTGGCTTTAGGATATTGTTATGAAAGTGGTTTTGGAGTAAAGCAGGATTTAAAACGAGCTGTTAAACTATATTCAAGAGCAGCAAAATTAAATTATCCTGCTGCTCAATGTAATTTAGCTTATTGCTTTGAAATGGGGATTGGAACAAAACCAGATATAGATCAAGCAATTCACTATTATCGTTTAGCTAGTAAAGCTGGTTATCCAAGAGCTATGTGCAATTTAGGTTATCTTTATGATCATGGTGAGGGTGTAAAGTGTGATCATCAACAAGCTTTTGAATTATATATGCAGGCAGCAAAAGCAAACTACGCTCCAGGTTTATATCATGTAGGATTAGCTTATGAAGAAGGTAAGGTAAAAGAAGTAGATATTGATAAAGCAATTACTTTTTATAAACGAGCAGCAAATTTGAATTATGCAATTGCAATGTATAATTTAGGTTTGATCTATGAACAAAATAAAGATTATCACGATGATTTAAAAGCTATTTCATATTATGAAATGGCTATTGATCAAAATGATGTTCGGGCGATGTATCGAATGGCATTATATTTAGATGAGGGAAAAGTTATTTCTGAAGATACTCATAAGGCTTTTACATATTTACAAGTTTCTGCTAATCAAGAATATGCTCCTGCGATGAATATGTATGGTATATATCTTGAAAATGGTATAGGTGATTATAAAGATTTAGAAGAAGCCTTTAGATATTTTTCAAAAGCAGCAAATCAAGGGTATACTCCAGGTATATATAATTTAGGCCGCTGTTATTTTTATGGTATAGGTACTGATGTAAATAAACAAAAGGCTTTTGAGTTGTTTTGTAAAGCTGGTGAGATGAAGTATCGTGAGGCATGTTTTATGGTGGGATATATGTATTGTTATGGTGATGGTGTTGTAAAAGATATTAAAAAGGCAAAAGAGTATTATCAAGAGGCGGCTGATTTAGGTTTACAGGATGCTGAAAAAGAATTAGAAAAATTAAAATAAAATATGGTATTGCTTTATTAAATAATAAAAAAAGTGGTAAAATATATTTAATGAGATTTTAGGTAACGGGGAGGTTTAAATGAATTTAGTTAGAAAAGGCAAACGGCTGTTAATAGAAAATGGTTATACATTTGTAGCCTTAAAAGATGGAGAAGTTTACAGTTCCTGTTTACATGGAATCAAGCCAATTATGAGTAAAATTATTGTTAGTAATGATTATTTTAAGGATTATGTCATTATTGATCGTGTGATTGGCCGTTCAGTAGCAATTTTATTGATTCGTTCTGGGGTAAAAGCAGTTCATGCAGTTATTTTAAGTGAACCTGCAAAAAGATTATTTGAAGATTATCAAATAAAATATAGTTATGATGAATTAGTACCATATATTACTAACCATAGTAAAGATGGAATATGTTCAATGGAGGCAAGTGTTTTAGATGTTAATGATCTAGACAGTGGTTTTCAAATATTATGTCAACAAATAAAAGAGGCAATATATAAGTGAGGAAAGGTAGAGCTATGTCATTTGAAACGAAATTAAAAAAATATGCAAAATTAATTGTAAAAGCTGGTTTAAATGTACAAAAGGATCAAATAGTTGTTATTGATGCACCAGTTGAAAGTGTAGAATTAGTTAGATTAATTACAAAAGAGGCTTATCAAACAGGAGCAAAAGAAGTTGTAGTAAAATATCATGATGAAGTAGTATCACGTTATAAATATGAATATGTTTTTAAAGATGATTTTAGTAAGGTTCCAGAATGGTTTAGTGAATTTAGAAACGGGTATGCTAAGCAAAATGCAGCTTTTTTAACTATTCATAGTGATGATCCTGAGGGTCTTAAGGGAGTTGACCCAGCTAAAATTGCAATGTGGTCTAAAAGTGTTTCAACAGCTTGTAAGCCATTTTATGATAGTCTTGATTTAGGTATAAATACATGGTGTATTGTTGCTAGTAGTTCGGTGAAGTGGGCTAATAAAGTATATCCAGATATGTCTGATAATGAGGCTTTAGAAGCTTTATGGAGTGCAATTTTTAAAGCGGTGAAAGTTGATGAAGATGACCCTCTTATTTCATGGGATGAACATCGTAAAAGTTTTGAGTCTCGAGTAGAATATTTAAATAATTTAAATTTAAAAGAGTTGATTTATACAAATTCATTAGGAACTAATTTAACTGTTACCTTAAATGAAGACTATTTATTTGCTGGAGGAGGTTCTTATACCACTAATGGTGTATACTTTTTTGCCAATATACCAACAGAAGAAATATTTACTAGTCCTTTTTATAAAGGTACAAATGGAATTGTTTACAGTTCTTTGCCGCTTAATTATAATGGTAATATAATTGATGAGTTTAAATTAATATTTGAAAATGGAAAAGTAGTTGATTATGATGCTAAAGTTGGTAAAGAGATTTTGAAAGAGATAATTAATATTGATGAAGGTAGTCATTATTTAGGTGAGATAGCATTAGTTCCATATGATTCACCAATATCAAATATGAAAACGTTATTTTATAATACTTTATTTGATGAAAATGCTTCATGTCATTTAGCATTAGGAAAAGGGTTTAGTGAATGTCTTAAAAATGGTTTATCAATGACTAAAGAGCAATTATTGGAAAAGGGAGTCAATGATTCTTTAACGCATGTAGATTTTATGATTGGAACAAGTGATTTGATGATTAAAGGAATAACTAAGGATAATCAAGAGGTTATGATATTTAAGGATGGTAATTTTGTGTTTTAGAGGGGATTCCCCTCTTTTTTATAGAAAAAATAATTTTTTTATATTAAAATAGAACAAATGGGGTGAAAAGATGTAGATGAAAAAGAAGTTGCTTCCAGAGTTAATGACAATTGTAATTGTAGTAATAATGGTATTAATGTCTGAAATATTTAAAGAAAGAGAGTTTATTTTTCCTGAAATAACTGCATTAGCAGTAGGGGCATGGTTAGCACCAAAGCAAGTGTGGAAAACTAATCGAATAAAACTGGTTATTTTAATTTCGTTATATGCAATATTTGGAGTTATTTTAGTTAGATATGTAAATATCGATATTTATTTCGAAGTGATTTTAGGGTTTGTTGTCTGTTTATTTGGGTTATATGTATCAAAGACAACATTTGCTCCTTTAATTTCTGCCATGATATTGCCAATAATTATTAATAGTGAATCGTGGTTATATCCTATTTTTGCAACCATAATGGCTATTATGGTCGTTTTAGGACAAAAGTTTTTGGAGAAGTATGAGTATCGTCATGATTATAAATATATTTTAGTTGAAAATAATTTAAAAGATACTTTATATTTGAATATACAAAGAATAGGAGCTTTAATGATTGTTGCCTTTATTGCTTTTGAATTATCACTGCCGTTTTTAATTGCACCACCTATAATTGTTGCATTTGTGGAGCTGAGCAGTAATCATCCTAAGCTTAGAAGTCAAGTTATAAAATTATTAGTTTTAGTATTTGTAATGACATTTATCGGTGCTTATGGACGGTTATTATTTAGTGAGATATATAAATTACCATTAACATTTAGTGCGATGGTAAGCGTAATAATAATGATAATAATGATGAAGGGGTTGAAATTATATTTTCCCCCAGCTGGCGCTTTAGCAATTTTGCCATTATTAATTGAAACAGATAAATTAATTATTTATCCATTTGTTGTAACATCAGGATTTATTATTTTCATTATAATAGCATTTATTATTACTAAGACACCAATAAGTGTTATAACTAAATAGAATTTGATTGACAAATTAATTATTAATAGATATTATTTAGGCTTGCAAGGAGACATTAAAATGAGTGAGTTTATCAAAGAAATAGAAAAAAGAAGAACTTTTGCCATCATTTCACATCCAGATGCTGGTAAAACAACATTAACAGAAAAATTCTTATTGTATGGTGGGGCTATTCAACAAGCTGGAACTGTTAAAGGGAAAAAGAATAGCAGGCATGCAACTAGTGATTGGATGGAAATTGAAAAACAAAGAGGAATTTCGGTAACATCGTCAGTATTACAATTTAACTATAATGGTTTTTGTATAAATATTTTAGATACACCAGGTCACCAGGATTTCTCTGAAGACACATATCGTACTTTAATGGCAGCTGATTGTGCAGTAATGGTAATCGATGCTAGTAAAGGGGTAGAAGAACAAACACGAAAATTATTTAAAGTTTGTACAATGCGTAATATTCCTATTTTTACTTTTATTAATAAAATGGATCGTGAAGCTCAAGATCCATATCAGTTAATGGAAGAAATTGAACAAGAATTAGGTATTGATACATGCGCTGTCAATTGGCCGATTGGTTCTGGTAAAGAGTTTAAAGGGGTTTATGAACGAGATGATAAAGAGATAATTCGTTTTATACCAGTTGATGGTGGTCGTAAAGAAGTTGAGACAAAAATCATGAAATTTGATGATCCTGAACTGATTAATGAATTAGATGATGAATTATATAATAAATTACAAGATGATATAGAATTATTAGATATGGCGGGAAATAACTTTGATTTAGAAAAAGTTCGTCAGGGAAAACTTTCACCTGTATGTTTTGGTTCAGCATTAACTAATTTTGGAATTGAACCGTTTTTAAAGCACTTTCTAACAATGACTACAACACCATTACCACGCAGTACAGGTGAAAAAGTAATTGATCCATTTAGCGAGGATTTTAGTGCGTTTGTTTTTAAAATCCAAGCTAATATGAATAAAGCCCATCGTGATCGAATGGCTTTCTTTAGAATTTGTTCAGGTAAATTTACAAAAGGTATGGAAGTTTATCATTATCAAGGAGGGCGTAAAATTAAATTAAACCAATCTAAACAATTGATGGCTGATGAACGTCAAGAAGTTGATGAGGCATATGCAGGGGATATTATTGGTATTTTTGATCCTGGTATTTTTTCAATTGGGGATACAATTACTACAGGAAAAGTGAAATTTGCTTTTGAGGGAATACCAACTTTTGCACCAGAACATTTTTCTTTGATTCGTAATAAAGATACAATGAAAAGAAAACAGTTTGTAAAAGGAGTTGAACAGATTGCCAAAGAGGGGGCAATTCAAATCTTTACAGAGCTAGGCGGCGGTATGGAAGAAATTATTGTTGGTGTAGTAGGCGTGCTTCAATTTGAGGTATTAGAATATCGCTTAAAAAATGAGTATAATGTTGATATTATTAAACAGCCATTACCTTATCAATATATTCGCTGGGTAAAAGAGGGATGTGATTTAAGCTCTTTAAATTTATCTAGTGATACTAAAAAAGTACAGGATTTAAAAGGTCAACACTTACTGTTGTTTACAAATGATTGGGGAGTACGTTGGGCAAGTGAAAAGAATCCTGGTTTAGAATTATTAGAGTTTAGTAAAAATTAGATTTACTCTAAGTCTGGGTCAATACCTGGACTTTTTTAATATAATAGTTTATGTAAAGCGTTTTATATGATTTGATGTTAATTCATATTTTTATTTTATTTGTCATGTTATAATAGAGACGAAAAGAGGTGATTGCTATCGCAAATGTAGGAAAACGACGCATTTGTCGTTGTATTAAAACAATGGATATAGTTATTGGTAAAGAGCAGCGTGATTTATTTACTAAAGGACATATTTATGATTGTGTGATTAGGGATAGTGGTCATCTGCAGGTTTATTATAAGATTTATGGTAATGAGTTTGATTTATCTTGTACTAAAGAAGAGTTTGAGGAAAGTTTTGTTTTAATTAAAAAGAAAGGAATGAAATAATGGAGTTTAAGAATTTAGAGTTAAAAGAATTTGATGATTTTTATAAAGTTATTTTAAATAATTTTCCAGCAAAGGAAATTAAAGAATATAATTATATGAAGGATACTTTTATAGCGGGTGCTTATAAAGTGCTGACTTTAAAGGAAGATAATAAAATTAAAGGTATCTTATCCTATTATGATGGTGGAGAATTTACTTTTATTGATTATTTTGCTATCGATGGTAATCAAAAAGGTAAAGGACTTGGAAGTAAAATGTTAAAATATTTTTTAGAAATGATAAATAAACAAGTGATTTTAGAAGTCGAACATCCCGAAGATGAACAGAGTCAAAGACGAATCATTTTTTATCAAAGAAATGGTCTTATTTTAAATGATCAATATGATTATTATGTTCCTCCAGTACGTAATTTAAAACATCGTTTATATTTTCATTTAATGTCGTATCCAAAAGAAATTATAGAAGCAGATTTTAATTGTTTTTATCCTAAAATTTTAAATCTTGTATATGGAGTAGATTTATAGGTTTGGAATTTTTTTGCAGATATGATAGAATAAATAAATGATTAGAAAGGAGATTGCTATGGCCCGTAATTTCTATATTGATAATATAAATGATACTGATAAATTAAATGAAATAAGTATATTGTTAAATAGCATGGAAGAAGTATCAAGAATCAAAATAAGTAAAACAGAAATATCTTTTTATTGTGAGCATCCAGAGAATGTTCATGAGATTTTAAAAGAGCGTTATCCTGAACTAGTACTGAAAGAAGAAATAAACTCACGTAAACGAGAGTTTATTGCAACTGAAAATAAAACAGAATATATCTTTATGTTTACTAATTTAGAAACAGAAGAAGATGCTAAGGAAATAGAAGAAGTTATTTCACGTTATTCTGCTTATGAAAATGTTAGTTTAGATTTTACTAATAAATTATTAAAAGTTACTACAAGTCAAAAAAATATTTTAGTAAGATTGAATCGTTTAGTTGAAAAAATTAATCCTGATATAAGTGTTGAACAATGGAAAAAACCATTTAAATCACAAGATTTATTCCAAGAAAAGTACTTAAAAACAATGTCAAAACTGGCTATTTTATTTGTTGCTCTTGCTTTAGGGTTAGTAACTAGAAATGATCCTAGTATAGTTACAAATATCGCCTGGTTAATAGCGATAATTATTTTTAATGAGACAATTTTACGACGTGCATATAAAGATTTAAAAGTTAAGCATTATATCAGTGAAAATATTACTATCAATATTGCATGTTTATTTGGCTGGGTTTATGGTGCCTATATTGAGACATTAGTAGTTTCTTTGATTTTTCAATTAAGTGAACGTTTTCAGATGTATCTAATTAATTTAACGATGGAAAAAATAAATAATGAAATTAGTCCTGTTCAATTAGGGAGACGTGAAATTAAGGAAAATGAATATGAAATGGTATCGCTTGAGGATATAGATATTGGTGATATTATTTCTATCATGCCAGGAGAAACCATCCCATTGGGAGGAAAGGTTATTTCTGGCACAAGTGATTTAGATATGTTTGCTATTAATGGTAGTGATATCTTAGATAAGGTTAGTGAAGGATCAGAAGTACAAAGTGGATGTGTTAATGTTAGTGAGATGCTAAGGATAGAGGTTTTGTATACATATGATCATAGTGCGATGAATAAAGTTTTAGAAATTGCTATGATGGCACCAGTAAATTCATCGAGAACCCATAAATTGGTAGAGTTAATATCTAAGATTTATACGATTGTTTTAGTTGTTGCAGGGATTGTTTGTGCTATACTAGTACCATTTATCAATATTGAAGCTAATTTTAAGTATGTTTATTTGGGTGCTATTTTATTGACAATTTCAGGTTCTTTTGCTTATAAACAGGTTTCATCATTTGCCATTTTATCAGGGGTTGCTAAAGCATTTTCTAAAAATATTGTGATAAAAGAAAATAGTGGTTTAGATGCTTTGAATTTATGTCATACTATAATTTATGATCGTTTTGATGGTGTAGAAGTAACTGAAGAAGAGATGGAATTATTTGCAAAATTATCAAGAATTAATCGTGATTTAATAATTTATAATGATGGACCTGTTGATTTGGAAAATGATCAGTATCAGATTTATAATAATTTATCTGTAAAGAAAAAATTAGAGGTTATGGAAGAGGCTAGTGTTGCTGGACCAGTAGCTTATATTGGGGATAATTCAAAAGATATTGCTTTATTGCAAAAGGCTTATGTAGGAATTAGTAGAGGTGGTATAAAGGATAAAAAAGTTATAGAAAACAGTGATATTATGTTGATGAATTCAAACTTGAATACTGTAATTGAAACATTTATGATTTCTAAAAAACAAAAAGATGTAACATATGAAAATATTTTTATGAGTTTATTTATTAATGTTATTATGATGCTTGTTGCAATAGCTGGTATATTACCATGGTGGGTAGCTTTAGTGATTTATTTATTAGAAGTAGTAATTGTATTATTAAATACTCATCGAATTATTGATATGAAATAAAGTCGGTTGATATTAACTGACTTTTTATTAAAGTAAAAGACTATTTAAAGAAATGAGGAATGAAAATGATTGAAATTTGTACTATGGATTATTTACCTGGATATCAGATAACTAAAAATTTAGGAATTGTTTTTGGTAGTAAAGTAATGAATAAGTCATTAGAAAATGATGATAATACAAATATCGAACAATTATTAGATATTACTCGACAAGAGGCAACGTCAGTTATTATTGAGCATGCTTTAAGAAGACATGCTACAGCAATTATTGATGTTCGTTTTACAACTACTAATTTAGGGAATAATATGATTGAATGTCAGGTATCAGGAATGGCAGTAAAGGCGGAGAAAAATAAATGAATAAATATCTAGTAAAGAAAGATATTTTATTAATGGAGTTTTTGTTGGATTTTTATAATAAAAAAAATGTGAAAAACTTATTAAAGTATAAGCGGATAAAAGTAAATGGTGAAGTTGTAAGTCAATTTAATTATCGATTAAATAAAGGTGATCAAGTTGTGATTGATAAAAATCAGGTTAATGAAACCGATTTAAATATTATTTATGAGGATAAAGAACTGATAGTCATTAATAAACCATCTGGATTGTTAAGTATTTCAGGAGGGGGCGAAAAAGAAAAAACAGCATTTCATATGGTTGCAAAGTATCTTAAAGCAAAGAATAAAAATGCAAAAATATTTGTAGTGCATCGTTTAGATAAAGACACATCAGGAATATTAATGTTCGCTAAAAATGAAGTGATAAAAAATAAGCTTCAGGATAATTGGAATACAATCGTATCCAAACGAGGTTATTTAGCTATTGTTGAGGGAAAGCTAAAGAAAAAGCATGGAACAATAAAAAATCATTTAGCAGAGAGTAAAACACAAATGGTTTATATAACTAATGATAAGGGGAAATTAGCAATTACTAATTATAAAGTATTAAAAGAAACATCTAATAATTCGTTAGTTGAAATATTTTTAGATACAGGACGTAAAAATCAAATTAGGGTTCATATGCAATCATTAGGGCATAGTATTATTGGAGATAAAAAATATGGTGCAGTAACTAATCCAATAAAAAGAATGGGATTACATAGCCATATATTTGCATTTGTTCATCCTGATACAAAAGTTAAATATGAATTTAAAGCACCAGTTCCAGAGGAATTTAAAAAGATATTTGAATAAACAAAATTTGTTTAATAATTTTAATCATAAAATATAGTGGTAAATAAAATAATTATGCATATATTATTAATGGTGATGAAATGTTTACAATTATGATTTTAATAGGATTTACAATGATAGGTTTATTTAAATATTTACAAATAAAAGAAGATAAATAAATTTAAAAAAATGTTGACTTAAGATAAATATAATGATACTATATCTGAGTAAATGAAAAGTAGTGGAAAGAAGAAGTGCCTGCTTCTCGCCTGATTGATAATGTCAATAGGCCAATGTCACTAAGATAGTTATCTTATTGTCAATGCGTGGGTACTTAGTGTGCTCACTTTTTATTTAAACTACTAAAATGGAGGTGGCTTTTATTAGCAGATTTGATAACAGAAAACCAAAACAACCAGATGAGTTAGTAAACGAAAAGATTCGTTTCAAAGAAGTCTTGGTAATTGATCAAAATGGTGATCAGTTAGGAGTAAAAACTCGGAATCAAGCAATAGATATTGCTTATAAAGAGGGACTTGATTTAGTGTGTGTTGCACCAAATGCAAAACCACCAGTATGTCGAATTATGGACTTTGGTAAGTATCGTTTTGAGCAACAAAAGAAAGCTAAAGAAATGAAACGAAATTCTAAAGTTGTCGCATTAAAAGAAACGCAATTATCTGTAACTATTGATGTTCATGATAAAAATGTTAAATTAAAAAGAACATTAAAATGGTTAGAAGAGGGTAATAAAGTTAAAGTAGCTATTAGATTTAGGGGACGTCAATTAGCTCATATGGATCTTGGTAAAAAAGTTATTGATGACTTCGTGGCTGAATGCGCTGAAGTTGGACAAATTGAAAAACCAGCTAAGCTTGAAGGTAGAACTTTAACTGCAATAATTGCGCCAAAGAAAAAATAATTTAGGAGGAATATATTATGCCAAAAATGAAATCACATAGTGGTCTTAAAAAACGTTTAAAAAGAACAGGTAGCGGTAAATTAAAACGCAGCCATGCTTATGTATCACATTTATCTCACAATAAAACTCATAAACAAAAGAAACACTTAGCTAAAGCTACTTTGGTAAGTGCATCAGACTACAAGAGAATTAAATCTAGATTAGCAAAATAATTATTGACATAGGAGGAAGAAACAAATGGCAAGAGTAAAAGGTGGATTTACTACAAGACGTAGAAGAAAAAAAGTATTAAAATTAGCCAAAGGATACTTTGGAGCTAAGCATAGATTATATAAAACAGCTCATGAACAAGTTATGCACTCATTAGCTTATTCATATAGAGATAGAAGACAAGTTAAAAGAGATATGAGAAAATTATGGATTGCTCGTATTAATGCAGCTGCAAGATTAAATGATATCTCATATTCTAAATTAATGCATGGATTAAAATTAGCTAACGTTGAAATTAATCGTAAAATGTTATCAGAAGTTGCAATTTGTGATCCAAAAGGATTTACAGAAATTGTAAATACTGCTAAAAAAGCATTAGAAGCATAATGATTAGACTGTTGATAAATAAGATCAACAGTCTTTTATTATATTGATTTAAATTTTTTTATATGACTATGTTATAATATAATAAATTTATACTATATTGTTTTGGAGGGATGAAGATGAAACGGGTAGAAATGAAAATTGATTTTAAAAGTAGCGTAGAGGATGTTTTTAAAATAGTGAGTAATATTGATGATTGTTCATGGCGAAGTGATTTATCAAAAGTGAAAAAAGTTGATGCTCACACATATATTGAATATAATCGTAAAAATCATGCTACTAAGATAAAAATAACAGACTGTCGAAAAAATATTCAGTTTGAATATGATATTCAAAATGATAATTATGTAGGGCATTGGAGTGGACAATTTGCACCTTTGAAGGATGGCGGGTGTCGGATGTATTTGTCTTTTTATTTTGAACCATGTTCAATACTAGGTAAATTTGTAAATGTTGATAAATTTGAAGAACGCTATATCGAGGATTTAAAAAAGAAATTATATGAATATAAATAATAGAAAATTATTTGAACCATTTTAAAATGGTTCTTTTTTAAAAGGATCATAGGGTAAAAGGGAATTAGCATCGTAAAAACTATTCTTTTTATTTTTAGTATCAAAAATACAATAGGTTGGAGAATTGTACTGTCCACGGGGATAGCAAATACTGCCAGGATTAATCATAATTATTTTATTATGAACTTTAAAATAGGGACGATGGGTATGTCCAAAGCAAATAATATCAGCATTTTTATCTTTGCCTATTTTATATAGGTAATTAAGATTAGAATTAACATTATAACGGTGACCATGAGTAATAAAGAACTTAATATTATCAATTGTAATAAATAACTCTTCATGAATATTTTTATTAAAGTCATTATTACCTTTGGCTAGATAAAAGTTGTTTAAATTAAGTTTTTCATATGATGTATAAATATCTCCACAATGTATATAATAGTCTACTTGATTGTGCTTGAGTAAAGATATTAGGTTATCTTTTGGGATAATATGTGAATCAGATAAAATCATTACTTTCATTGATAACATCTCCTTTAGTAATATAATTTTAACATTAAAATGTTAAAATTTATATAAAAATAACATTAGCTTAAAATAGGGTTTTCTTTAATCATGATTTTTTTCATGGTATAATTATTAATATCTAAAGAAAGGTAGTGACAAAAATGAATAACTTCATTGTCTTTGATAATGTAAAAAAAACATATAAAGTAGGGGATATTGAAATTAATGCTTCTAATGGTGTTGATTTTAAAGTCGAAAAAGGTGAATTTGTTGTTATTGTAGGTCCATCTGGCGCTGGGAAAACAACGATTTTAAATTTGTTAGGTGGTATGGATAAAGCAACAAGCGGTAAAATTTTAGTCGATGGTAAAGATGTTGCTAAATATGGAGAAAAGGAGTTAACACAATATCGAAGAGATGATATTGGATTTGTATTTCAATTTTATAACCTTGTTCAAAATCTAACTGCCTTAGAAAATGTTGAATTAGCAACACAGATTTCAAAAAATCCATTAGATGTAAAAATGGTCTTGAATCGTGTAGGACTTGAAAAAAGAATAAATAATTTTCCAGCACAATTATCTGGTGGTGAACAACAGAGGGTAGCTATTGCAAGAGCAATAGCTAAGAATCCAAAACTTTTATTATGTGATGAACCTACAGGGGCATTGGATTATCAAACAGGTAAAGCAATTTTAGCACTATTAAGAGAAATGTGTGATAAATATGAGATGACAGTAATTGTAATTACTCATAATAGTGCCCTGGCACCAATGGCAGATCGGGTTATTCATTTAAAAAATGGTCAAGTAGCATCAATGAATATGAATAAAAATCCTAAAGCAATCGCGGAAATAGAGTGGTAATATGAAAAAAAGAGCATATGTAAAGAATCAAGTTCAAATAATTCGTAAAACAAAAGCTAGATTTTTATCTATTTTTTGCATTGTATTTTTAGGTGCTGCTTTTTTTGCAGGGTTACGTCATACTTCATCAATAATGGAAATAACCATGAATGATTATTTAAATAAGTATGAGTATAATGATCTTAACTATATTGCTACTTTGGGATTTAATGTTGATGTTGTTGATAAAGTTAAAGAAATTAAAGATGTTGAAGCAGTGGAATATGGGAATCGTTTTGATGCTTTAATAAATTATAGAGATAGTAGTAAAGGTGTTACTGTATATACTAATAAAAATTTTAATAATAAAATTAATAGATCTGAAATAGTTAAAGGAAAGTTACCAATAAAAGAAAATGAGTGTGTAATTGATTATAATTTTACTAAAAAAAATAAGGTGAATATTGGTGATAAGATTGTTTTAAGTAATAATAATGGAACTAAAGAGTTTATTGTAACAGGGTTAATTAATGACTCTAGATATTTTAGTACTATTGAGCGAGGAACAAATACATTAGGTGATGGGACGAATGATGGTTTTGTTGAAATATTATCAAATGGAAATGAAGATTTGTCATTACCGCAGGAATTATATGATTTACAAGGAGAAATAGTATTCAATGAATTGAGAGTTTTGTTAAAGAATCCTCATAATTATAGTGTGTTTAGTGATGAGTATCTTGGTTATGTAAAAAAAGTTGATAAACAAGTTAAAAAACTATTAAATGAAGAAATTGATGAAAATAATAGAAAGCTAGTTGATGATGCTAATAGAGATATTGATCAGGGAGAAGAAGAGTTGCTAGCAGGAGAAACAGAATATAATGATGGTATTTCTAAATATGAGAAGGGTCTGAAACAATATCAAGATGGTTATCAACAGTATCAAGAAGGGTTAGAACAATATAATCAAGGGTATCGACAATTTCAAGAAGGTCTAAGCAAATATAATGAGGGTAAGCTACAGTATGAACAAGGGTGGCAGGATTATCTTAATGGTAAGTCGCAATATGATCAGGGAGTAAGTCAATGGCATGGAGGGCTTGATCAATATAATCAATTGTTAATTCAACATCAACAATTAAATCAGTTATATAAAGAAAAGCAAAAAGAATATAATGACTATATCGAAGCAGGAATTCCTGAAGGATCTTTAATAGAATTGAAAATATTTTTAGATCAAACAAAAGATAATTTAACAGTTTTACAGACAACTTATACTAGTTTAAAAGAAAAATTAGATCAAAGTAAGGCTGAATTAGATGCTAAGGAAGTATTGTTAGATCAATCTAAAGATAAATTAGAAAAAAGTAAACAAGAATTAGATAAATCTAAAATAAAGCTTGATAATACAGAGGTAACTCTAAAAAAATCAAAACAGCAATTAGATAATTCAAAAAAGTCATTAGATGATTCTAAAAAAATATTAGATCAAACTAAATTAGATTTAGATAATGCCAAAATCAAATTAGAAGATGCTAAATTACAATTAGATAATGGCCGTAATGATCTTAAAAAAATTCCTAAAGGGGAATTGGTGTCGTTGACTAGAGAGGAAAATGCTAGTATATTGAGTTATATTTCAACATGTGAATCAATGGAAGCTTTAGCAGTAGTATTTCCGTTAATTTTCTTCTTGGTAGCAGCTTTGGTAAGTCTTACAACAATGACTAGGATGGTAGAAGAACAACGGGTTCAAAGTGGAACATTTAGAGCTTTAGGTTATGATAAAAAAGATGTTATAAATCAATATCTTATTTATGCCTTTTTAGCAACTTTTTTTGCTAGTGTTTTGGGAATTATTTTAGGAGTATATTTTTTTCCAGGAATTATTTATTTCTTGTATCAAAAGATGTTATTTAATGTTGGGGCAAATATTAATATAACTTTTGATGGTTTTATATGTGTTCAAACATTTGTTATTTCTGTTGCAATTACTATGTTTGTTACTTATTTAGTAGTACATCAGGAATTAAATGAAACACCTTCAAATTTACTTAGACCTAAACCGCCAAAAATGGGTAAACGCATAATTTTAGAAAGAATTAACTTGATTTGGAAAAGGTTATCATTTAATCAAAAAGTTACAATGAGAAATATATTTAGATATAAGAAACGTTTTTTTATGTCAGTTATTGGAATTGCAGGATGTACGGCATTAATTGTTGTTGGTTTTGGAATTAAAAATTCTGTTTCAACTTTAGCTGATAAGCAGTATGGTGAAATATGGACATATGATGGAGTCACTGTTTTTGATAAAAATTTAAGTCAAGAGGATTTAAAACAAGAACAGCGAAAGTTTAATCAACTTGATAATATTAAAGAAAGCGGAAGTTTTTATCGAAAAACAATTAGTGTATATGGTAATAAGGAACATTATGGAACATTAGAAGTATTTGAAAACAATCAAGAGTTAAGTAAATATATTAAACTTGAAGATTATCGTAATCATAAAAAATTACAATTAGAAAATGATGGAGTAGTAATTTCAGCTAAGCTTTCAGAATTATTAAAGGTAAAAGCTGGAGATAAAATTAAAATTAAAATCAATAATGAAAATTATCAAGTTAAAGTCAGTGGTGTAATGCGTTTGCATTTTCAGCATCATATTTATATGAGTGAACAGTTTTATCATGAATTAACGGGTAATAATCTTTTAAAAAATTATACTTATTTTAATTTAGTTAATAGTGATGGTCAAAAAGCTGTAAGTAAATATTGTAATCAAGATGATAAAATTAGTTCAGTAAATTTTATTCAAGGAATATCTCAAGGTTTTAGAGATCAGATGGGAAGTATTGATAGCGTAGTTGTAATTTTGATTGCTTGTGCTGGGGCGTTAGCTTTTATTGTTCTTTATAATTTAACAAATATTAATATTCAAGAGCGTAAAAGTGAAATTGCAACTATTAAAGTATTAGGTTTTTATCCAAGAGAAGTTTATGATTATGTATTTAGAGAAAATCGGATTTTAGGATTGATTGGGGCTTTTGTTGGATTAGGAATAGGGAAGCTGCTTCATATGTTTATTATTGCTACAGTTGAAGTTGAAGTTGCTATGTTTGTACGGAGTGTTAATTTGATGAGTTATGTTTATGCTATTGTTATAACAATGTTATTTACATCATTTATTAATTTAATAATGAGAAAAGTATTAACTAATATTGATATGGTTGAGTCTTTGAAAAGTATAGAATAACTATATATATTTATGGATATAGTAATTTTAATTTAGTGCTAAGTAAAATCTTAAGAAAATCTAAAGAAAACTTAAAAAAATTTTTTCTCTAAAAGCTAAGCTAGGCTTAGGATACGAGAAAGTGGCGAAAATGAAACAGCTTTCATGGGTGGATTTTTAAAATGAATAGTAATATAATTATAGTTGGATATATTATTGAAAGGAGGTAACGAATGGATATAAATATTAAGACTAAGCTTAAAAATATGGTTGATGAATATATTATTAACCGTAAAGCAATGTTCATTCCGATTGCAGCTGTTGCGAGTTTTATGCTTGTTGGATATGCTGCAGCCGATAAAGAAAAACCTGAAATTAAGTCTAAACAAATTGAAATTCCTTTTGGAGAAAAATTTGATTTAGCTAGTATTGATATTAGTGACAATAAAGATAGCCGAGAATTGATTGATGTGAAAGCTGATACTTCTTCATTAAATGTAAATCAATTGGGAACATATGATGTTGAAGTTGTTGCTATTGATCAAGGTGCTAATGAAGCAAAGAAAAAAGTTAAGGTTACTGTTGTTGATAACGAAAAACCTGAATTTGAAATGCTTGGGACAAGCAGTGGGTATACTATTGAAGTACCTGTAAAAGGTAGTACTGATTTTGCCAGTTATTTAAAAGCTACTGATAATGTTGATGGGGATGTAACACCATTTATTGAAGCAAGTGCTGCTTTAAATACTGAAGTGCCAAATTTCCAAGATATTACTTTGAAAGTTGCTGATAGTTCTGGAAATGAAACAGTTAAAACATTTACTTTTGCGGTAAGTGATTTAGAAGCACCAGTGATTAATTTATTACAGGGTGACAATGTTACTGTTGATTATGGTAGCGCATTTGATTTAAATAATTATGTAAATGTTGTTGATAATTTAGATGGTGTATTAATACCAAATGTTGAAGGAACTGTTGATACTTTAAAAATGGATGAAGTGCAGCCATTGAAGTTGTCAGTACAAGATAGTTCTGGAAATATAACAGAAAGTACTTTAAATGTTGTAGTAAAAGATTTAAGTGCACCAGTCATTACACTAAGTGAATCAACAGTTACTATTAATGCTGGTGATGCAGTAGATTTTAGTTCTTATCTTGTATCTGCGGTTGATAACAAAGATGGGGATGTAAAAGCTAAGGTCGAAATCTCTGCACCAAAAACTGATAAAGCAGGTAATAAAACTGCAACATATACTGTAAAAGATGAAGCTGGTAATGCAAGCAGTGTTTCTTTGGCTGTGAAAATTAATAAAGTATACAGTGGTGAAGCACCAGGAAATGATTATGGGAATGCTGTTTTATCCGCAGCATATTCTAAACTAGGAGCTCCTTATAAATGGGGTGCTGAAGGTCCTAATGCATTTGACTGCTCTGGTTTTGTTAAATGGTGTTATGCAAAAGTGGGAGTTTCTTTACCACATTCATCATCAGGACAAAAGAATGCTGGGACACAAATTAGTGTTTCTGCAGCTCAGCCAGGTGATATTTTGTGGAAATCAGGACATGTTGGAATCTATATTGGCGGTGGAAAATATATTCATGCTCCTCAAACAGGAGATGTGGTTAAAATTTCATCTGTCTCAGGTTCAGGCTTTGTTTGTGCGGTAAGAGTAAGATAAACAATTGAATATAAAATAATTTAAGGAATCTTGATGGATTCCTTTTTATTTGCTGGTTTATCAATTAATATATAATATATGTAGGCTTTTCTTTTTATTTGTTTTATAATTATTACATAATATATAGAAAGTATTGGTGATAATATGTATGTTGCAACAAGTAGACAAATGAAAGCGTATGATGAAGCTTTATTAAAAGAAGGATATACTATTGAAGAATTGGTGGATAAAGCTAGTAATGCCATTTTACCGCATTGCAAAAATTATGATAATATTGTAATTGTTTGTGGACCAGGAAATAATGGTGCTGATGGTCTGAGTTTAGGAATAAAATTACATTTAAGAGCTAGAAATGTTAAATTATATTGTTTTGGAAATCCTGATAAGCTATCTAAAGCAAATAATTTTTATATTGATCAAGCTCAGGAAATGGAAGTACCAATTACTTTTATGGATGAAGAAGATATTCCTTTATTCATAAAAGATGCCAGAAAAGCTGATGTAGTAATTGATGCAATGTTTGGTTTTGGTTTAAATAGTGAAGTTAGAGGAATTGCAAAAATATTAGTTAACGAAATTAATAGCTTATATGATACTGATATCATTGCTATAGATATACCTACAGGATTAAATCCTGATACTGGTATTCCTGATGGGGTAGTTGTTTGTGCTAGTAAAACGGTGACACTTACAGCTATAAAACAAGCATTTTTAAACGAAGAATGTCATATGTATACAGGAGAAATTGCTGTAGAATTATTAGATGTAAAGGATTTACGACATGAATTAGGGTTAGCTAAATTAGTTAGTCCTTCATGGATCAAATACCACTTAAAGCCGCGTAGTTATTATGGACATAAAGGAATTTATGGGAAAATTCTTCATATAACTGGTTGTGATCACTATCGTGGCGCATCACTATTGGCTTCTCGAGCAGCAGTGTATAGTGGTAGCGGAGTAGTTTGTGTATGTTCAAGTAAAAAAGTTATTGATGCTTTATCAACAACCACTCCTGAATGTACTTCCTTGCTTAGAAAAGATAGTTTAGATTTAAGTGTATATGAAAATCGTGATGCGATATTAATTGGATCAGGGTTGGGTTTAAATGAGCAAAGTGAGCAATATGTTATTGATACAATAAAGAATGCTAAATGTCCATTGATTATTGATGCTGATGGTTTAACAATTATATCTAACCACCTAGATTTATTAAAAACATGCCCAGTACCAGTTATTTTAACACCTCATTATGGTGAATTTAAAAGATTATGTTTTTATAATGATGAGTTGGAAATGGTAGAAAAAGTTTATCATTTTGCTTTAGAATATGGGGTTATTGTAGTGTTAAAAGGTCCCAATACTATTATTACGGATGGTAAAGAAATATATCGAAATATTACAGCTAATAAAGCTATGGCTACAGCAGGAATGGGAGATGTATTAGCTGGAATGATTTCAAGTTTTGTAGGACAAGGATACTTACCTAAAGATGCAGCTATCTTAGGTACTTATTTACATGGTAGTTGTGGTGATATTATTGGTGATAACTCATATACAGTAATACCAAGTAAACTGATTAATTTGATTCCTAAAGTAATGCATGAAATTATTAAAGATTAAAAGAAAGGCTAATCAGCCTTTCTTTTAATTATTGTAATATTTCTTGCGCTATCTTTATGTTTGCGATAGCTATAAAATAGATCATCATTTTCAACAGTGCAGTAAGGAGATACTGTAATATTATTATTTAATAGACCAAGATTTAATAACATCTGTTTGTTTAAACCTTTGTTATCTAGAAGATAATGTGTTTCGTCTGTTTTTTTATAAAATGGTGTTGAATCAAAGTCCATTTCTTTTACTAAATCTATGACATTATCCATTACTTCAAGACAATTTTGACATATACATGGACCAATGTATGCTAGCATTGTTGTTGGATTACAATGTTCTTTTTTTATTAAATGTTTTGTAACTTTAGAAACAATTTGTTTTGTTGTTCCTAACCATCCTGAATGTATAGCTGCAATAATCTTAGTTTCTGGTGAATAAAGTAAAATAGGGGTACAATCAGCATGAAATGATAATAAAAATAAATCAGCATCTTTAGTATAAAGAGCATCAGTATCTTTGAAAGCATCATCCTTACAATACATTCCAGAGCCTCCATCTTTAAGACTGACCTCTTTAAAGTTAGAGGAATGAATTTGATGGGGAGCAATCATATGGTTTAAATCAGTATTAAGTATCTCAGCTAATTGTTTGCGATTATTTAAAACTAATTTTTTATTTTCATTGTTATATGACATGTCACCTAACTCTTTAGTTATGGTATAGGCTTCAATGTTTTCAACAGTATCCCATTTTATAAATTTCATATTTTATTCCTTTCTGTGTGATTTGCCTTAGCACTAAATTTTATAATACATATAGTATATTAAAGGAGGTGGTAATGATGTTTTGTAACTCAGGATGTGGTTGTAATAATTGCAACGGATGTGGATGGAATAACAACATGAATAGTTGCCGTGCTACTCCAATCGTTGCACCTAGAAAAGTTTGTACAAGTTGCTCTAATCAATATGTAGAACAACCAATTATTTGCCCAATAGAATGCCGTCATGTTAATAATATTGTGTACTATCCACGTTACTATCCACGCTATGAACGTACTTTTATGACTCAAAGCAATGGAAATCCATTTGCAAGCGCTGCTAATGCAACACCTGCATATGGTAATAGTAGTGGTATTAATGCAGCTGATGGAGAATCAGTAATTAATGGAATGTATAACACTGCTGGTAGTGGTGGATGTGGTTGTAATCGTTAGAAAAGATAGATGCTTTAAGCATCTATTTTTTTCTTAATTCTTTTAAACAATTGACATCAGGATCTATATAAATCGTTTTGTACTTATCTAAAATAACCTGACCTGGTTTTGCTGCATTTGGTTTTTTTAGAGTTTTAACTAATGTATAGTTAACAGGGACACTACTACTATTTTTACCTTTAGAAAAATAGGCGGCAATATTACTAGCAAGACGAATCGTATATTCATCTAATTGATCGCCTCTAACAATAACATGACTTCCTGGCATATCTTTAACATGAAACCATGTATCATAGCGATGAGCATGTTTAAAGGTTAAATAATCATTTTGAAGATTATTTTTACCAATACATATTTCAATTCCATCTTTAGTATAATATGTTTCAAATGCAGGTTTTTTGTTTTTACGAATAGTATTTATTTTCTTTTTCTTTTTTAAGTAGCCTAAATTTTCTAATTCTTCTTTTATTTCTAATGCATCATAATATGATGCATTGTCCATTAATGTTAATAAACTGTCAAAATATTCTATTTCTTTTTTTGTTAAGTTTATTTGTTCATTTAATACATTAATTGAATTCTTTGCTTTTTGATATTTATTATAATATTTTTGAGCATTAGCTTTAGGATTAAGTCTTTCGTCTAAATCAATCATAATTTTACTGTTATCATAATAATTATCTAATTCAATATGCTTCATTCCTTTTTTTAATAAATTTAAATTAGAATATAAAAGATCACCAATGATTCGATATTCATCACTGTTTTTTGAATCTTCTAATGTTGCCTGCAATTTTGATAATTTAGTAACATTTTTATGATATTCATTAGAAATAAATTTTAATAAATTAGAAGTTTGTTGTTTTATACGTTCCTTTTGATCAATTAGATGAAAGTGCTGATCAAGACCATCAAATAATGAATATATTTGAGGTGTTACTTGTAGATGTGTTAGAGGAATTAAATGAAAATATTCTTTTTCATTTATACTACTAATGTATATGTGATTACTTTCTTTTATTTCATTCATAATAGTTTTAAAGTCATGTCCGTTATCATGCCTGAAGAGAATTTCTTTTGAAAGAATTGGAGACATTCCTTGATATACTTTAGATAAATTATTATTTTCAATAAAATCATGATTAAAAGGATTTAATTTATTGTAATTTACTGGTGGGAAATGATATGTTGCTCCAGGTTGTACAAAACGTTCACTATTTATATTTGGAGTTATTCTTTTAAGACAGTCAATAATTTTTTTGTTTTCGTTACAAAGAATTATATTGGAATGTTTACCCATTATCTCAATAAAACAATGATATTCTATATAATCCCCAAATTCATTATGACACCCAAAAAGAATATGACAGATACGATCTAACTCGATTTGATTTATTTCTTTTATATATCCTCCTTCAAGATGTTTTCTAAATAACATTGTTAAAGGATTTGGACTTTCTGGGGTAGGATAAACTAAATTTGTTAATTGAATTCTTGCATACATAGGATGGCAAGAAAGTAGTAACTTATAGTTTGTTCGATTGTTTCGTATCTGGATCAATAATTCATATTTAGATATTTGGTAAATCTTATTAATTCTACCACCTGTTATAGTATTATTTAATTCATTTATTACTTGATGCATCATTATTCCATCATAAGCCATTTTTATCACCCAAAATAGTATAACATAGATTGAAAACAATTGACATTATAAGGTGTATTTTGTATGATGAACATATCTAAAAAAGGGGTGTTAATGTGCAAAATGGAATGTTAATAATTCTTAGTGGTCCTAGTGGTGTAGGTAAAGGAACAGTAAGAGAAGAACTGTTTAAAGATGATAGTTTAAATTTAGCTTATTCAATCTCAATGACAACACGCAAACCGCGTCCAGTTGAAAGAGATGGAATTGATTATTTTTTTGTTGAAGAAGATGAGTTTAAAAAGAAAATTGATGAAGGTAAATTATTAGAATGGGCTCAATTTGTTGGGAATTATTATGGAACCCCTAAAGATTATGTTGATCAATTACTTGCTGAAGGTAAAAATGTAGTATTAGAAATTGAAGTTCAAGGTGCTCTTCAGGTTATGGAGAAATGTCCAGATGCAACTACGATTTTTATTGTACCTCCAAGTATGGAAGAATTAGAAAGACGAATCCGAGGGCGGAGAACAGAAGCAGAGGAAATTGTACAGCAACGTTTAGCTAAAGCAAGAAAAGAAATAGCTACAAAAGATGAATATAAATATGTTGTTGAAAATGATGATATTCTTGAAGCGAAAGATAAGATTGCAAAAATTATTAGAGAGCATCATATTAATCAGGGATAGTAATCCCTGATTTTTAATGGAGGAAAGATGGAAAAATTAAAAGAATATTTTAAATTATTTACATATATTTTTTATCCTGGTGTTGTTTTTATTCTGTATTTTGCTCAGGTAGTAGAGGGAAATTTAAGCACAAATTTAATCTTTTGTCCTACTGATCTTATATTTGTAGGATCTATTATAGGTATATATATGCTATTAGATGCTTATAAAATATTTGATAAAAAATTATTTAAAGGGATGAAAAAAGATGATGGTAAGTTAAAGTTACCATATATGTTTGCATTTATTGTTATATTAGTATTGTTGATGAGTTTATATGATGATTTAAAAGTTTATTTTTATCTGAATAATAATGTCAGTATTAGTTTATTGATAGTAGCTATTATTTGGATAGTTTTATTTATCGTATGTTATTTCTTAAATAGACAAGAAAAATAAGCTATAATAGAATTACAAAGATAAAAACACTGTCTGGTTGGTAGTCCAGGCGCAGTTATTAACTGTCAGTAACCTGCCTCCTTAGGTTGTCCTTTCTTTGGTGTTATTTTAAGGAGGAGAGCTTTATGGAATTAAATGTGTTTTTTGAAGGTCCGTTTTGGATTGGGATGTTTTATGTGAAAGATGGTAAAGATATTTATGTTGAAAAAGTTGTTTTTGGTAGTGAACCAAAAGATGGTGATATATATAAGTTTATCTTATATAACTACTATACCTTGTCTTTTAATGCTTGTTATCATGAAAGGGTAAATAATAAACCTAAAAATCCTAAACGAATGCAACGAATAATAAAAAAACAAAGTTCAAATTTATCTGTTGGAACAAAATCTATGCAAGCTTTAAAAAAGCAGCATGAGCAAAATAAACAAATAAAGAAATCTAACCAAAAAGAGTTGGAAAGGGATAGAAAAGATTATTTGTTTCGTTTAAAACAGGAAAAACGTAAAGCAAAGAAAAGGGGACATTGATTCCCTTTTGTCGTATTTCCTGGGAAATATGGAAAGAAGGTAAAAATATGTTGAAAAAGATGATTGGGTGGTTTGGAGTAATCAATCTTATTGTTTTTATAATTGTGTTTAAATACCCTCAAAAGAAGTACAGATATACAAAGTATGATTGTGCAATAGTTTGCGGCTATCCTGCTGACAATGATGGTAAACCATCAAAAGTTATGAAATCACGAGTTGATAAAGCTGTTGAATTATATAAAAAAGGGGAAATAAAATTTATTATTTTTTCTGGAGGTAGTGTAAAAAACAGATATAAAGAAGCAGATATAATGGAAAAGTATGCGCTTGAATTAGGAATTAAACAAGATATTCTTTTTAAAGAAGATAAAGCAATGTGTACATATCATAATCTAATGTATGCAAGAGAAATAATGGATAAGAATGCTTTTGAAAATTGTATAGTTATTACTAATAGCTGGCATCTACGTAAAGCTGATCATTATGCACGTAAATTTAAACTTGATTATGCAATGGTTAGTGCACAAGCTCCTAAGTCATATAATTTTTTTAAAATTATTATGTTACATATAAGTACTAATTTTAAAATGTATTACAATTTATTTAAGGGTTATTATTAATCAATCGTTTAAATATTTATTATTTTCAAAAATAAGTGGTTGTCCATCATTTTCATTGCCATCGAGATTATGTCGAGATAGCAAATATGTTTTTAGTTCTTTGCGATTATTAAATTTAGTTATTTGATAAGGATAATACTGATCGTATTTTTCAATGAAATATAGTTCATTATCTCTATTTACTAAAACACCACAATGATTAATAAAACGTATATTTTGTAAAGAAGTATGGGACCATAAAGTTATTAAAGAAATATTTTGATTATTTTTAATTTCAAATTCACGATCGTTAAAAGTCTTTACAATTTGATTGATGTGAGAAATTTTATTATTTTTAATGCCGCTAACAGAGATACTATTAAATGTAGTGATAAATTTGAGGCGATCTTTTTTGTTCATTGAGTATTTATTAACTGTATCAATTGAATTTAAATTATCAAGAAGAAATGCATCATTTTCTTGTGCGTTATTATTTGTATAAATGAAGTTTTTTATTAAGGTAAAAGTAGGAATAAGAGAATTTATATCATTTTGGTTAGTATTGTTATATATATAATGTTCATAAATAAAACCATCATTAGGAAGTTCTTTAAAATCTCCAATTAATGTAGAGACAGATTGATTAAAATCATCTATATAACTTATAAATTGTTTTATATTACTAGTGGGGATATTAGTATCTTTTAAAATTGTAACTAGTTCCTGCTGACTAGCATCATTGTTAAGATTGCTATAAACTATAGGCTTATTACTTGAACAACCAATAAAAATAAATAAAGATAATACAATTATAGTTATTTTTTTTAACATCATTGTGCCTCCTTTTAATTGTATTATATAAAGTGCTTTTCTTAAAAACAATTGTCTATATCTTAATATTCATTAAGTAAGTTATTTATCAAAATATTAAAAAATGAATTGATCAATTAGAATTATTATCAAAGTAAAAGCTTTTTATAAATTTTAAATACTAATAACTTCATTTATTTTTTTAATTTATACCTTTGATGTGATAGAATAAAATAAAATTGGAGATGATAATGGTGTATATTGTACAAGTATTAGTAGAACATCCAACTCATGCTTTAGACACAACATTTGATTATTTGGCTAATGAAAATATTGCAAGTGGAGTAAGAGTAGCAATTGCTTTTGGATACCAACGAATCATTGGATATGTAACAGGATGTAAATATACTGATTTAACAAAAGAAAAGCTAGAAGTAAAAGCAGGATTTAAATATCGTTATATTAGCGAGGTAATTGATGAAAAGCCTTTATTGAATCAAGAATTACAAGAATTATCTTTAACACTTGCAAAACTAACTTTATCCCCCAGAATAAGTTGTCTTCAGGCGATGTTACCACCTCAATTAAAACCAAGTACTAATAAAAGTGTTGGTATTAAATATCAAAAAGTAATTAAAGTGATTAATGAAAATATAGTAGTCAAGACAGTTAAGCAACAAGAGGCATACCATTTTTTAAAAGAACATCAAAATATTCTCTTAAAAGATTTTCCATATAGTAGAGGATTACTTGATAAACTAATTGAACAAGAAGCGGTATTAATAGTAGATGAGGAATTATACCGTGATCCATATTTAGATAATAAAAAAGAAGAGCAAGAATTTCCTCTCACACCTGACCAACAAAAGGTAGTTAGCGGAATTATGAATAAGATAAATACATATCATACAGCTTTAATTCATGGGGTTACTGGCTCTGGTAAAACAGAAGTATATTTGCATTTATCTAAATATGTAATCAAAAATAATAAAACAGTACTGATGTTAGTTCCTGAGATTTCATTAACTCCAATGATGGTCAATGCTTTTAAACATAAATTTGGTAAGCAGGTTGCTATTTTACATTCAAAATTATCAGCTGGTGAACGGTATGATGAATATCGCCGGATCTTAAATGATGAAGTAAAGATAGTAGTTGGTGCTCGTAGTGCAATATTCGCACCGTTAGAAAAAATTGGAATGATTATTTTAGATGAAGAACACGATCCTAGTTATAAACAAGAAAGTAAACCACGTTATCAAACCATCCAAATTGCTCGTATACGCGGTAAATATCATAATTGTCCAGTTATCCTTGGAAGTGCAACTCCTTCATTAGAGTCATATAGTCGCGGGCAAAAAGGTGTTTATGATTTATATGAACTACCTAAACGAATTAATCAATTTCCATTACCAAAGATAGAATTAATTGATATGGCTTTGGAAATCAGAAATAAAAACTATTCTCTTTTTTCAAAAGTGATGAAAGAAAAAATCCAAGCGTGTCTTGATTGTGATGAACAGGTAATCTTGTTGTTGAATAAACGTGGTTATGCTACTTATGTTCGATGTCTTGATTGTGGTGAAGTGATAAAATGTCCACACTGTGATGTAACATTGACATATCATAAAGTTGATCATAAATTACGTTGTCATTATTGTGAACATCAGATTGAAATGCCACGTATTTGTCCTCATTGTTCAAGTGAACGATTGAAACTAGTAGGAACAGGAACCCAAAAAGTTGAAGAACAGATAGAGAGTACTTTTAAAGGAGCTAGGGTAATTAGATACGATGTTGATACAACAAAACAGAAAGATGGTCATCAAAAACTTTTAGATCAGTTTGCACGTAAAGAAGGTAATATTTTATTAGGAACACAAATGATAGCTAAAGGATTAGATTTTGAAAATGTAACTTTTGTAGGAGTTTTAAATGCAGATATAAGTTTAAATATTCCTGATTTTCGGGCTAATGAGCGCACTTTTCAGTTACTTGAACAAGTGTCTGGGCGTAGTGGACGCGGAAAAAAAGAGGGTACGGTGATGATACAGACATACAATCCTAGTCATTTTGTGTTACAATGTGTCAAGAATCACGATTATTTTAATTTTTATCAAGAAGAAATGAGAACCAGAAGATTGGCAATTTATCCACCCTATGTTCATTTGGTAAGTATTTTAATTCAAGGAAAAGACGAGGGGATAGTTGATCAATGTGCTTTACAAATTAAAACTTATTTAAAAAAACAACTAGATAATATGGCTATTCTTGGTCCAGCAAATAGTCTAGTTTATCGTATGCAAGATATATATCGTAAAAGAATTATGATAAAATTTACTAATAGTAAACAGTTATACCCAGTATTAGAAAAGATGAGTGACTTTTATAATAAAAAAGGGAATAAAGTGAATGTGATTTGTGACTTTAATCCCTATAATCAAATATAGGAAGGATTATATATGGCAAGAACAGTTGCATTAGAAGTATTAATAAAATATCAAAATGAACAAAGTTATTTAAATATTACACTAAATGATTATTTAGAGCATAGTACATTATCAAGAAGTGATAAAGATTTAGCAACACGAATTGTTTATGGAACAATTCAAAATAAGATATATCTTGAATATCAATTAGAACCATATGTCAAAGGTAAGAAAATTAAAGGGCGTGAAAAGATGATTTTGTTAATGTCTTTATATCAGCTTATTTTTTTAGATAAGGTGCCTGATTATGCAATAATTGATGAAGCAGTTTGTTTAGCTAAGAAGCGGGATAATTTTGCAGGGAAATTTGTTAATGCAATTTTAAGAAATTTTTTACGTAATGGAAAACGTCAAGTAGATGAGTCAGATGAATTAAAAAAGTTATCTATCGAAACAAGTCATCCGTTATGGATCGTTAAGATGTTAAGCAAACAGTATGATTTTGAAACAGCAAAAAAAATTTGTCAACATGACAATACCCCGCCAACAAGGGCTGCTAGAGTTAATACATTAAAAACTACAAAAGCTGATTTGTTAAAAGATATAAATTTTAGCGAAGCTAATCTTTCACCTGATTGTATTTTATATAAAGCTGGTAATATTGCTAATACAGAATATTTTAAAAATGGTTTAGTTACGATTCAAGATGAATCGAGTCAGCTGATTGCTCCATTACTGGATCCCCAAGAAACAGATTTAGTTTTGGATATGTGTTGTGCTCCAGGTAGTAAAACAACTCATTTAGCTGCTATCATGAACAATCAAGGTAAAATAGTTGCTTATGATTTATTTGCGCATAAAATCAAGTTAGTTGAAGATAATTTGAAGCGTTTGGGTGTAAATAATGTTGAATTACATATAGGTGATGCTACTTTATTAAAAGAGCAGTATCCACAAGCTGCATTTGATAAAATATTATTAGATGCTCCATGTAGTGGCTTGGGTGTAATGAAACGTAAGCCAGAAATAAAGTATCATGATTCTAGTGCCATGGATACGATCATTCCTTTGCAAATAAAATTGTTAGACAATGCCTACTATTTATTGAAAAAAGGTGGTAAAATGGTTTATAGTACTTGTACTATAAACAAAAAAGAAAATGAATTAATGATCAAGCAGTTTCTTGAAAAATATCAAGATATGAAGATAATTGAAGAAAAAAAGATTTTACCATATATTTATGACAGCGATGGGTTTTATATGTGTAAATTAGAAAAAGGAAAGTAAGATGAGAAATATTTATGATTATTCATTAGAACAGTTAACTGAATATTTTGCTTCAATCAAGCAAAAACCATTTCGAGCAAAGCAAGTATTTAGTTGGCTTTATCAAAAAGATGCTCAAAGTTTTGAGGATATGTCAGATTTATCAAAAGATTTGCGAAGTCAGTTAAATGAAGAGTTCACTTTAGATGTTCTAAATATTAAAGAAAAACAAGTATCTAAAGATGGAACAATTAAGTATTTATTTGAATTATTAGATGGAAGTTTAATTGAATCTGTTTTAATGGTTCATGATTACGGGAAATCACTATGTGTAACTAGCCAGGTTGGCTGTAATATGAAGTGTTCATTTTGTGCTAGTGGTCTACTAAACAAACAGCGTAACCTTACATCTGGCGAGATCGTGGCACAAATCATTAAAGTGCAGGAAGATATTAATCAGCGAATTAGTCATGTTGTTGTAATGGGGACAGGGGAACCATTTGATAATTATGATAATGTGATGGATTTTGTCAGAATTATAAATCATCCCCATGGACTAGCTATTGGAGCGCGCCATATTACTATTTCAACATGTGGTTTGATTAATGGGATTAATAAGTATAGTGAAGAAGGGATTCAAACTAACTTGGCAATTTCATTACATGCTCCAAATGATGAAATTCGAGATGAGTTAATGCCAATAAATAAGGTTCATCCAATGGATGATTTGAGAGAGGCAGTTAGTAATTATATTGATAAGACAAATCGACGAGTTACTTTTGAATATATTTTATTAAAAGATATAAATGATGACATTATTTATGCTCGTCAATTAGCACATTATTTAAGAGGATTAAATGCGTATGTTAATTTAATTCCTTATAATAGTGTTGATGAACATGGATATCAACCTAGTTCAAAAGAACAAGCTGAAATATTTAAAAGCGAACTACTTAGATTACACATAAATGTAACTATGCGAAAAGAACATGGGCGTGATATTGATGGTGCGTGTGGACAATTAAGGGCTAAACGGAATGAGGTGAAATAATGAACTATTATGCAAAGACTGATATTGGTAAGGTAAGAAGTAAAAATCAGGATCAGGCATCAGTAATTGTTAATATTAAAGATCAAATTGCTGCAGTTGTTTGTGATGGCATGGGAGGACACCGGTCTGGAGAAATTGCTTCAAGAGTGGTAATGGAACATGTAATAAGCTGTTTTAATTGTATCCCACCATTTGATAATGATGGCGAAGTGAAAAAGTGGTTAATGGAAACAATTAATGAAGCTGATATTATTGTTAAAAAAATGGCAACGCAAAATATTGAACATAATGGTATGGGAACGACAATAGTAGTGGCTGTTTTCATGGATGATATGTTATATATATCTCATGTTGGTGATAGTCGAGCTTATGTTTTAAAAAATGCTAAACTGGTACAGATAACTAAAGATCATACACTAGTTAATGAATTGATTGAGCGTGGTGCTATTACTGAAGAAGAAGGAAAACATCATAGTCAAAAACATGTTTTAATGCAGGCAATTGGTGCTGATACTAGTTTAAATCCTTCTTTAATTGAGTTAGAATTTGCAGATAGTTTATTATTGCTCTGTAGTGATGGTTTGTATAATAGTCTTGATGATGGAAAGATTATAGAAATATTAAATAAAGATTTAAAAGTCCCAAAAATGGTAGATGAGTTAATTGATTTAGCTAATGAACAAGGTGGCTATGATAATATTGCTATAGCTATTATTGATAATCGGGGAGGTAAATAGGATGTCAAAAATAATTGCAGAACGTTATGAATTATTAGAACTGATTGGTCAAGGAGGAATGGCAGATGTTTATCTAGCCAAAGATATCATATTAAATCGAACAATTGCGATTAAAATTTTAAGAACAAGTCTAGCTAAAGATCCTATTTATGTGACTAGATTTCAACGTGAGGCTAGTGCAGCAGCAGCCCTTTCACATAAAAATATAGTTGAAATATATGATGTTGGTGAAGATGAAGATAAGTATTATATTGTAATGGAATATGTTCCTGGAAGAACATTAAAAGAATTGATCTTAAAACGTGGTGCTGTTCATGTGGTTGAAGCAATTGATATTATGAAACAGGTAGTTAGTGGAATTGCTAAAGCACATCAACTGGGAATTATTCATCGTGATTTAAAACCGCAAAATATTTTAGTAACTGATAGTGGTGTGGCAAAAATTGCAGATTTTGGAATTGCTTCGATGCAGTCATTGGCACAGGTAACTCAGACAGATGTAATTATGGGATCACTTCATTATTTAGCTCCTGAGTTAGCTCGTGGTGAAAAAGCAACAGTTCAAAGTGATATTTATGCTTTAGGAATTGTTTTTTATGAATTGCTTAGAGGAGAGGTTCCATTTAACGGTGAGTCACCTGTTAATATTGCATTAAAACATATGCAAGAAGATCTTCCTTCTTTATTAGAGTTCAATCCTTCGATTTTACAATCAGTTGAAAATATTGTTATTAAAGCAACTGCCAAAAATCTTAATGATCGTTATCATAGTGCTTCTGAGATGCTTGAAGATCTTAATACTTGTATGGATCGTTTAAATGAGGAAAAATTAGAGTTTGTTTATGATACAGAACCAGAACCAACAATTGTTCTAGATTCACGTTCAATGTTTAATGGTGGTAATACTACTAATGTGACCCCTGCTACTGAATCAATTCAAAATGATAAACCACAAGAAGAAAAAGGTATAAAAAAATTAATAACTAAATTTAAAAATTTGGATATAAAAGCTAAAGTTGCAATAATTGTAGGAACTATATTTGCAGTTGCAGTGATTGCTTTTCTTGTTTATGCAAATATTAGACCTGATACAAATCTAATGCCTGATCTTGAAGGGAAAACTAAAAAGCAGGCGATAGAGTTATTAAAGGAATATAATGTAACAATTAGTGATGACATAACTGAAAAATTGTCTGATGAATATGAAAAAGGTGAAATTATCGAAACCGATCCTAAGAAAGGAAGTACGATAAAAGAAGGTGATGTTGTTAAATTAACTGTTTCTAAAGGTAAGTATATTGTTGTAGATGATTATCTTGGAATGGAAGTTAGTAAAGCTAAAAAAGCATTAGAGAAGTTAGATTTTAAAGTAATTATTGAAGAAGAGGTTTCTTCAAAAACCAAAGGAACTGTTATTGAACAAAGTATAGATAAAGGCGAGAAAGTCGATCCGACAGATAAAGACAGAGAAATTACTTTAACTGTATCTAAAGGAAATTATACAGTTGTTGGAGATTATCTTGGAATGGATGTTGAAAAGGCAAAAGAAGCCTTAGTTAAATTAGGTTTTAAAGTTAATGTTGAACAAGAAGAATCTGAAAAACCACAAGGAACAGTAATAGATCAGAGTTTACAAAAAGGTCATAAGATAGATCCTGATGAAACAGATCGAACAATTACTTTAACAGTATCAAAAGGTATAGAAATTGAAGTTCCGAATGTTGTTGGAATGGAAATTAATGCTGCTAAGAGTCGTTTAGAAAGTAAAGATTTTAAAGTTACATTTAGTAAATTATCAACTGATTCATTAAGTGATGAAGAAATTGAAAGAATTGAAATCAATAGAGTAATAAAACAGAGCCCTGAACCATTTGGTACAGTAAATAAAAAAGGTGAGACAATCACATTATATTATTATGATTCAAAACCAGATATATCTACAAATGATTAAGGAGGAAATTGATGTCACAAGGTAGAATAATTAAAGCATTATCAGGATTTTATTATGTAGAAGATGGTAATAACATAATTCAATGTCGTGCAAGGGGAAAATTTCGTAAAGATGAAATAAAACCCCTTGTAGGAGACTTTGTCGAATATATAGATGATTATATTATGAAACTATTACCAAGAAAGAATTTTTTAATTCGACCACCAATATGTAATATTGATCAAGCTTTAATTGTTAGTTCTTCTAGAGAACCAGATTTTTCACCAGTATTATTAGATAAATTTTTATTAGTTATTGAACACTTAAAAATCGAACCAGTAATTGTTATTTCAAAGATGGATTTAGAGAATGCGAACGTAAATAAATACATTGAAGATTATCGTAAAGCTGGATATAGAGTTTATGAAATAAGTTCAAAAGGTAATCAGGGAATTGAAGAATTAAAAACAATTTTCAAAGATAAAGTAACAGTGATAACTGGACAAAGTGGAGTTGGTAAAAGTAGTTTATTAAATGCTTTAGATATTAATCTGAATTTAGAAACAAATAATATCTCAAAATCGTTAGGACGTGGAAAGCATACTACTAGGCATGTGGAATTAATAAAAATGTATGATGGTTATATAGGTGATACCCCTGGTTTTTCATCACTAGAATTAGATATTACACCTGAGTCATTGGCAGTTGCATATCATGATTTTGAAAAATATAGTCAAGAATGTAAATTTAGAGGCTGTTTACATGATAGTGAGCCATCATGTGCAGTAAAAGAAGCTGTAGCTAAGGGAATGATTTCTAAGGAACGATATGAACATTATCTAATGAATTTACAGGAAGTAAAAAAGAAAGAGGAGCGGAAATATGGTTAAAATAGCACCTTCGTTATTATCAGCGGATTTTGCTTGTTTAAAAGATGAAATTGATAAGATAAAGGCGGCCCAATGGATCCATTATGATGTGATGGATGGACATTTTGTACCTAATATTTCATTTGGGTACAGTATTTTGAAAGATGTTAGTAGGATAACTGATATGTATTTAGATGTTCATTTAATGATTAGTGAACCATCTAAATACATTGATAATTTTATCGATAGCAATGCCTCATTAATTGTTTTCCATTACGAAGCTGTTGATAGAGATGAAATTGACAATTTAATCAATTATATTAAAAAAAGCAATGTTGATGTGGGGATAGCTATTAAACCAGATACAGCAGTTGAGGTGTTATTGCCATATCTTGCAGACTTAGATTTAATTTTAGTAATGTCAGTTGAACCTGGATTTGGTGGACAAAAATTCAATCCTATAGCATTAGATAAAATTAAAAAGCTAGCTAGTTTAAAGCAAGATAATAATTATAAATATTTAATTGAAGTAGACGGGGGAATCAATGAGACAACTGCTAAGTTATGTCGCCAAGCTGGTGTTGATGTGCTTGTTGCAGGAAGTTATATCTTTAATAGTAATGATTATACCAAAGCAATTGAGTCGCTAAAATGAAAATAGGTATTTGTAGTGCTTTAGCTGAAGAGCTGGATTCTTCCTTAGATTACATTGGTGTCGATCGTGGAATTGAAATATTGGTTAATCAAGGAATTAAACCAATATATGCAATTGGTGATTTTGATTCTATTAAAAACAAAGATTTATTGGTACAGTTAGAAATAGAACGTCTACCAACAAGAAAAGATATTACTGATAGTCATGCTGCAATTGATTATGCTATTTCTAAAGGTTATGATGAAATTGATGTATATGGGGTAACTGGTGGTCGTTTAGACCATTTCTTAAGTGCGATGTGTTTATTAGAGAAATATCGTAATGTCAAAATTAGAATCATAAATAAACAAAATGTAATTGAGTTATTGAAGCCTGGAAAACATAAGATTGATCAAGGTGATTATAAATATTTTTCATTATTTGCTTTGGATAATAGTTATATTGATATTGAACATGCTCAGTATCCTTTAAATAATTATTATTTAAGACGTGAAGATCCACTATGTGTATCTAATCAAACGATTGATAATTATTCTTATATTAGAAATAGTAGAGCAGTTATTTTAGTTAGATCTAATGATTTTTAATAAGTTTTACTAAAATATGTTGAGTATTTGTTGAATAATTAGTAAACATATTGACATAAAAATAACAGATGGATATAATGTAATTGGATTGTTACTATTTAATTAGGCAAGACCATACAGCTTTTATAGTTGGATGGTCTTTTTTTGTTTTTTAGAAAGGAGAACTTATGAAAAAAATGGGGAAAATTATTTTAAGTTTAGCCATGATATTATCTATTTTTACGACTATGTCGACAACAATCCAAGGGCAGGATGTCGATTTAAATGATAAGTTAAAGGGCTATTATAATTTTGAAGATGTTGATGGAAACATAGTAAAAAATTCAGCTGGGCAGGAATATCAAGGAACATTAGTAGGAGATAATGTTTCAATAAAAGATTCTAAATTTGGTAAGTCACTACATTTTAGTGATGGTGAAGAAGGTCATATGCGTATTAATAATGTTATAAATGCTAATGCGGGAGATTTTTCAATTTCTTTATGGTATAAATATGATACTACATTTGATCGGGGAATTAAAAAAACTGTTTTACTTCAACAAAGTGGGAGCGGTCGAACTTTATTATCATTAAAAGCAGATAATAAGTACAGTTCATATATAAATGGAATGGATGTAGATAGTGATGGTAGTGTTGATGTTAATAAGTGGCAACATGTAACATATGTATACACTCCTGCAACAAAAAAAATAACCTATTATATTAATGGTCAATTTGATAGTCAAAAAGATGCTGGAAATAATATTGTAGATAGTTTGACGGATTTATTGGTTGGAAGACATAAAAATGGTGGTAATGATCCTTTATCGATGAGAGGTTTTGTGGATGAAATTCGTTATTATGAAAAAGCGGTTAATGCTCAAGAAGCAAAAGCTATTTATGATGATAAGGCAGGAATAATTTTATTTGATGAATTGATCGATGTTATTGAACAGGCTGAAATATTATATGGATCAAATAAATTAGAATCTTCATCATCTGAAGCAGTAACGTTACTAGAAAATATTGAATTAGCTAAAAAACTGGATGCTAATAGTAGTTTAGATAAGATTTCTTCTGCAATTGAACTACTAAAAGATGCAATGAATAAATATTCGTTAGCTATAAGAATCAATCTTAATATTAATGTAAATGGTATTGAAAGATCAATCGATGAAAGTATTTTTGGAATCAATCATCGTTATGCTTTTAATGGTTATGGTTCTTTTGATAGTTCAAATATGAAAATGAAAGATGATTTTGTAGAATTATATAAAGAGTGTAATTTTGGTTCAATTCGCTATCCAGGAGGAACAATATCTAATTTATTCCAATGGAAAGGTGCAATAGGTCCATTAGAAAATAGAATTAAACAAATTCATGGATTTTATAATAATGCTAATCAACATGGAATATTACCAACCTTTGGAATTAATGAATTAGGAACATTTGCACAAGATGTTAACTCAGAAATTGTTTATGTTTATGGTTTTGGACGTGGTTCAGCACAAGATGCAGCAGATTTAATCGAATATTTAAATGCTCCAGTAGGTCTTAATCCAAATGGTGGCGTTGATTGGGCACAAGTTCGTGCTCAAAATGGTCATGTAGAGCCTTTTAATGTTAGATATTTTGAAATAGGAAATGAAAATAATCAAGGTGGAACAGATGGTACAACATCTCAGCAATATTGGACACAGTTTGTAGATGGTGGTGCTGAAGAAGCATATATTGAAGGTGGTCTAGTAAAAATTAATCGTCAATATGCGGTATTAAAAGATGATTGGAATAAAGCGGTTAGTGACAGTGATGGAACTCCTAATCAAAAACGATATATGAGATATGCAAATCCAAACCCAATGAGTGGAGATGGTACAGTTTTAGATAATGATTTTAAAGCGGTTGTAGAAAATAGTGTTCAGGTATTTGTAAATGGAGTTGAATGGAATAAAGTAGAGTCATTAGAAAATGCAGATAGCAGTGATAAAGTTTATACAATTGATTATCGTGATGGATCTTTTACATTTGGTGATGGAATACATGGGATGATTCCTCCAAAAGATCAAGAGATTAGGGTAAGTTATCAGGTACAAAGAGATGGGTTTGTAGATATTTCTAAAGCAATGAAAGAAACCATGAATATAATTGACAATAGTAAGGAATGTAATATATATTCAAGTTTTGAAACTCAGGGTTTTGTCACAAAGATGAATAATCGTGGTTATAACGACTATTATGATGGATTAACCATTCATCCATATTCTGGGACTCCAGATGGAGGAAGTGCAAATCCTGAAGTATTTTATGATTCAGCAATGAAAAAAGCTGAAGATGTAGGAATAAAACATGTTCAAGACTATGTTAATATGATGCCAGAAGGTAAGGTGCCAGTAATTTCTGAATATGGTATATTTAGATCAACTGATTCACTAGTTCGTTCACAAACTCATGCATTGTATATAGCTAAGGTAATGATGGAATATGTACGTCTAGGAAGTCCGTATATTCAAAAACATTGTTTAGTTGATTGGTATAGTTCTGGAGCAGATTCATTAGGCCCTACACAACAGGCAGTTATACAAGCAGTACCACAAGCAGGAGCGAATACAACTACTGGTGAAGGAGATTATAAATTTTTTGCTACTCCTTCAGCAAAAGTTTTTGAAATGATTAATAAAAATTTTGGTAATCAAATTTTATCTGCAGAATTTGATCAGGTAGATAAAATGGCTAATGGGGTAACATCATATTCTACATTAGTTAGTAAGGATGATGATGGAAATATTTATGTGGCGGTTGTAAATGTTGATCGTTCAAATAGTAAAAAAATGAAAATTAATCTAGATGGTCTTGATGCTACAGATAGAAAAGTAGAAATTCAAACATTAGTAGGAAGTTCATTTACAGCTGAAAATACATTAGAAAATCCTAATAATGTTCCAATTGAAAAAAGTGAATTCATCAATGATAAGTCATCAGTAGATATTGAATTAAGCCCACACTCATTTACAATTATAAAAATTGAAGCTCAAAAAGAGATTACTTTATCAGATATAGCTATTAGTAAACAGCCAGATAAACTTGAATATAAAATAAATGAAGAATTAGATCTTAAGGGGTTAGAAGTAAAAGCAATATATAGTGATGGAAGTGAAAAAACTATTACAGATTATCAAATAACAGGTTATGATAAAAATACAGTAGGAAAACAAACAATTACAGTAAGTTATCAAGGTAAAGAAGCAACATTTACTGTTTTAGTATCTGAAACTACTATATCAACTAATAAAACAGCATTATCAATTGCTCTTGATATGGCTAGTGCAATAACTCAAGAACAGTTAGATAAATTAGTACCAGTAGTAGCTGATGAATTCAAAGCAGCATTAGAAAATGCTCAAACTGTATATGATAATGCTAATGCTAGTCAAGAAGAAGTAAATAATGCATTTGATCGTTTAGCTAAAGTAATGCAGATGTTAG
>NZ_JBKTWO010000012.1:0-64518 GCF_047249845.1 Thomasclavelia sp. | reverse complement strand
ATTAATGGTATAATATAATTATAGTTAGGAGAGTGGACATTAGGATAATGAAGATATAGTTAATAAATATGAGAAAAATTATCTATATTATGAGCAATTTAGAAGACTAGTTGAAGATTATATTAGAAATCTGTTGAACAATGAACAGATTTCTTTCCATTCTATTACGAGCCGTACTAAAAATATAGATAGTTTAACTAAAAAAATTGAGCTTAAAAATAAATATCAAGAACTTCAGGAAATAACGGATTTGGTTGGGATTAGAATAATAACTTATTATTCTGATACAGTTGATCAAATTTCTGAATTAATAGAAAAAGAATTTATTGTTGATAGAGATAACTCAATTGATAAAAGAAAGACTATTGATCCAGATCGTTTTGGTTATCGTTCACTACATTATGTAGTTCAAGTAAATGCTGGACAAATTAAATTTAATACAGATTTTAATTATTATGATTTAAAATTTGAAATTCAAATTAGTTCAATCTTACAATATACCTGGGCGGAAATAGAACATGATTTAGGTTATAAGTCACAAGAAGAAATTCCATATGATATTAAAAGAAGTTTTTCTCGTTTAGCTAGTTTATTGGAATTGGCTGATGAAGAATTTTTACGAATCAAAAATGAGATTTTTGCTTATAAAAATCAATTAATGTTATCATATTTAAATGCTAAACTGGATAAAGAATCGTTAAATGTATTTAAAATCAAGAGTCCTGAATTTATTGATTTAATTAGTTTTTTTATAAAAAAATTGGGAGCTCAAAAAGCTAGTCAGGGTAATTTTAAAAATATTATTAGTATGCTTAAATATTTAAATTTAAAAACATTACAAGAAGTTGATAGTAAATTAAAACAATATTATCATTTAATAAAAAAATATGCCTATATACTATATGAAGATACTACAAGAAGTAATCTTAATGTAATTTCTGGTGATATTCCTTTATTATATTTGTGTTATTTTATTTTAGTAACTGAAAAAAATGAGGATGAATTTGAAAGGTTTGTTAGTCAGTTTATTTCTAGTGATGGTTTAAAAAAACGATTAATTAAATTAAAAAATATCTTAAAAAATGTTTAAATTATGCTTTTATGATTAATAATATTTGCTTGATTGATGATGAATTTGTATATATGGTTTTATTATGTGGTATAATAAATATATTAAGCATATACTTAATAGAAGGATAGGTGATTGTGTGTATGAAAAAGGAGATTTAATTATTTATGGAAAGCAAGGGGTTTGTAGAATTGAAAATATTGGTATTATCAATATAAATAAGAAGCCTAGTGAAAAAGAATATTATACTTTAAATCCTGTTTTTATGGATGGTAAAACGTATGTACCTGTGGATACTTCAATATATATGAGGCATTTAATTACTTTAGAGGAAGTTAAAAGTTTATTATCTAAGATTCCTGATATTGAAACTGTAGTTATTGAAAACAAAAATATAAAGCAACTAACAGATTATTACAAAAAAACGATCAATGAGTATACATGTGATGGTTTATTACAGTTGATTTGTAATCTTCAAGCAAAGCAAAAACTATTATCTTCACAAAAAAAGCAATTGGGTCAAACAGAGCAAAAGTATAAAAAAGAAGCAGAGGATCTACTGCATCAGGAGTTTGCAGCAGTATTAAATGTTTCTCAGGATGAAGTTATTGAGTATTTTGCTGAACACATTAAATAATAATTAATAAATGAACATTATTGTAAACGTCAAATAATGTTTTTTATTTTGTGAAAAATAAATAGAATAACAAAGTATCAGGTGGGTATAATGTGTAGAGATACGTTTGCTTTATAAAATGTATGATGATAAAATAGTATATATAAAAGGGAGTAATTTGCCATTGAGGTTTGCGATGTCATAATTTGATAGCTATATCCATATCGTAATTAAACAACGAGACTTTTATTGTATGCAAATACGATATGAGTCTCGTTTTGGATTAGTGTAAAAGGAGAGATTAAAGATGTTTTATAATCAGGAAGTAAAAGAACTAGCAGAAAGGTTTTCTACAGATTTAAAAAATGGTTTAACTGATAATCAGGTTACTGAGAGTTTTGAAAAGTATGGTTTTAATGAATTAGAGAAAACTAAAAAACAATCACTTTTACTAAGGTTTATTTTACAGTTTAAAGATGCTTTAACGATCATTTTAATTATTGCTGCGATTGTTAGTATAATAGTAGAACCAACTGAATGGATTGATAGTGTAATTATCGTAGTTGTTGTTATTATTAATGCAATTTTGGGTTTAGTTCAAGAAAATAACGCTGAGCGTGCTCTTGAAGCTTTACAGAAAATGGCGAGTCCTAAAGCTAAAGTTATCCGTAATGGTAATACAGTTACCATTGATGCGAGTGAAGTTGTACCTGGGGATTTATTAGTGTTAGAAGCAGGGGATTGTATTGCTAGTGATGGGCGTTTAATTGAGGCTTTTAATTTAAAAGTTGATGAAAGTGCACTTACAGGTGAAAGTGTACCAGTTGAAAAAAATAGTGAGATTATTAATAAAAAAGAAGTTCCTTTAGCAGAGCGAAATAATATGGTTCATGCGTCTTGTAATGTTACTTATGGTCGGGGCATAGTTTTAGTAACAACTACTGGTGAAGATAATGAAGTAGGTAAAATAGCTACAATGTTACAACAAACTAAACGCCAAAATACTCCACTTCAAGATCAATTAGATCAGATTGGAAAAACAATTGGAATTCTTTGTATTGTCATTTGTATTATAGTATTTTTTATGGAAATGTTGTCAGGATTAACAGCTTTAGAAGCATTTAAAACAGCAATTGCTTTAGCTGTAGCTGCTATTCCAGAAGGACTGGCAACAGTTGTTACAGTAGTTCTTGCTTTAAGTGTACAAAGAATGGTTAAAAAGAACGCAATAGTAAAAAGTTTGCCAGCGGTAGAAACTTTGGGTAGTACATCAATTGTATGTTCTGATAAAACAGGGACGTTGACCCAAAATAAGATGACGGTTATAAAAACATATTGTTATAAACAGGCAGTTGAGCCACTTGAAACTTGTAGTGAGGAAACAATACAGCTATTAAATTATTTTACTTTATGTAGTGATGGAAGTATTAGTAATGTGGCAGGAAAAGAGGTTTCAGTAGGAGACCCAACAGAAACAGCGTTAGTAAAGGCAAGTCTGGAAAAAGGTTTTACTAAAGATGCTCTTGCAAAAATGTATCCCAGATTTAATGAACTGGCATTTGATTCTAATCGGAAAATGATGACAGTATTTGTTAAACATGAAGGAAAAATTCTTTCTATCACTAAAGGTGGACCAGATGTTATTTTTAGTAGATGTAAAGATATAGACCTAAATGAAGTTTCTAAAGTAAATGAAATGATGTCAAATGATGCGCTTCGTGTATTGGCATTAGGAATTCGCTATTGGCAAGAAGAACCAACTGAGATTACTAGTGAAGTTGTTGAAAATAATCTTACTTTCATTGGAATGGTAGGGATGATTGATCCGCCTCGTGATGAGGCTAAGCAGGCGGTAGTAGAAGCTAAGAGTGCAGGCGTTAGAACAATAATGATTACAGGGGATCATGTTATTACAGCTAGTGCGATTGCAAGAAGTTTGGGAATTTTAGAACCTGGTCAAAAAGCAATTATGGGCAGTGAGTTAGAAAAAATGTCTGATCAACAATTGACAGAACAAGTAGAAGACTATTCGGTTTATGCTAGAGTTGCTCCTGAACATAAAGTGAGAATCGTCAAGGCTTGGAAAGCTAAAGGTAAAGTTGTTGCAATGACGGGAGATGGTGTTAATGATTCACCGGCATTGAAAGCTGCTGATATTGGTTGTGCGATGGGAATTACAGGTACTGATGTAGCTAAAGGAGCTGCTAGTATGATTTTAACTGATGATAACTTTGCAACAATTATTACGTCGATTAAAGAGGGGCGTGGCATTTTTGATAATATTAAGAAAGATGTCCAGTTTTTATTGTCAAGTAACATAGGTGAAGTGATTACAATTTTTGGAGCTTCTATAATATCCTTACTCACTCCAGTAGATTTTGGAGTACCTTTATTACCAATTCATTTATTGTGGGTTAATTTAATTACAGATAGTTTACCTGCTTTTGCCTTAGGAATGGAACCTAGTGAGCCTGATGTAATGAAGCGAAAACCCCGTCAAAAAGATGAGAATTTTTTTGCTCATGGTTTAGGTTATACGATTGCTTGGCAAGGGACAATGATAGGGATATTAACACTAATTGCATATGCAATAGGGAATTATCAAGATCATTTGATTGGAATGACAATGGCTTTTATTACTTTATGTGGATGCCAATTAGTACATTCTTTTAATGTTAAAAGTTCAACATCAATTATTAATCGCAGTTTATTTAATAATGCATATTTATGGGGAGCATTGGCTGCTGGATTGTTGTTACAAGTAATTTTGATTGCTATTCCTGAATTAAGCATGATTTTTAAATTACAGCGTTTAAATATTATTCAGTGGGGTATTTGTATCGTATTATGCTTATCTACAACTGTTATTTGTGAATTAGTAAAATTGTTTCACAAAATTAAAAATTAGTCGTTAATAATTAAAATGCCATATTTTTATGGCATTTTATATATATAAATAAAATTTTTACTTATTTTATTTGGCTTTTCATGTCAATTTTGTAAAAATCTTTATATTTAGACAAAGAGTTGGTATAATAATCTAAATAGGAAAAATAACAGACTGGAGCAGGAAAAAATGAAAAAATTAAAAATAATTATGTGTATGTGTTTGATTTTTATAATAGTTGGATGTCAGGGGAAAAAAGAAGATATACTTGATAAAGATAATCCTACAACTATTAGTATTTGGCATTATTATAATGGTGCTCAACAGGAAGCTTTTAATAAACTTGTAACTGAATTTAATGAAACGGTGGGAAAAGAAAAGGGGATAGTAGTTGAAAGTGCTAGTCAAGGAACTGTATCTGATTTAGAAGAAAATGTAATGAATTCAATTAATGGAAAAGCTGGAGCTGATGAAATACCAAATATTTTTGCAGCTTATGGTGATACGGCATATCAAGTTGATAAACTTGATTATGCTGTAGATTTAACTAAATATTTCACAGAAAAAGAATTAGATAAATATGTCGATGGATATATTGAAGAAGGACGATTTTTAGGAGATGGCAGTTTGAAGATATTTCCAATAGCTAAATCAACAGAAATTTTGATGTTAAATCAAACAGATTGGGATATTTTTGCAAACGAAACTGGAGCTGTAATTGATGAATTGCAGACAATTGAAGGTGTCACTAAGGTTGCTAAACAGTATTATGAATGGACTGATGCTAAAACTGCTGCACCCAATGATGGAAAAGCCTTTTTTGGTCGTGATGCCAATGCTAACTATATGATTATTGGGTATCATCAATTGGCAAATGAGATGTTTGAAGTTGAAAAGGGGCAAGTTAAATTAAATTTTGAACGTGACGTTGTTAAAAAGTTATGGGATAATTATTTTATTCCTTATATTAATGGTTATTTTAATGCTTCAGGAAGATTTAGAAGTGATGATATGAAAACTGGAAATATCATTGCTTGTGTAGGTTCATCTTCAAGTGCTACATATTTACCTAAGGAAGTTATCTTAAATGACGAGGATAGTTACCCTATTGAAATAGCTATGATGCCATCACCGAAATTTGCTAATGGTGCAGATTATGCTGTACAGCAAGGTGCAGGAATGGTAGTTACGAAGTCAAATGATAAAGAACAATTAGCATCAATTGAGTTTTTAAAATGGTTTACTCAAGATGAACAAAATATTCAATTTGCAATGAGCAGCAGCTATTTACCAGTTACGAAGAATGCGAATAATATTGAAAAGATAAGTGAAAATATTGAATTAAAAGGTAATGTAAAAAAATCATTAATAAGTAGTTTGGAAACAACTAAAGATAATAAAATGTATACAACTAAAGCGTTTGAAAAGGGGACTACAGCTCGTTCAATAATGGAAAATTCAATGAGTGCTTTAGCAAAAGAAGTTCGTGAACAAGTTATAGCAAATTTAAATGCTGGTATGTCTTTACAAGAAGCAACTGCTTCCTTTACAAGTGATGAGTATTTTGATACATGGTATAATCAGGTGAAAAGTCAATTAGAAGAGTTAGTTAAATAAAGTAAAGGAGGGGAAATAATGTCATTTAAATTTTGTAAGAAAAATAAATCCATTTTTTTACACTTTTTACAACCAATGAGTATATTTGTCATTATTCAGACAATTATTTTAATGGGATGCCTTTCTTTTAGCCAATTATTTCCCCACATAAATCAAAATGCTAAAGATATTGTTAATCAAAGGGTTTTAAACCGAGGAAGTTATTTACAAAATGAAATGCTTAATAGCTGGTCAAATCTAAATGAATTAACTGATTTTATAAATGATACGGCTAAAAATCTAAGTCAGCAAGGGATAATTGATTATAATACTCTTGATGATAGTTCGGCTAATGCGACTCCATTACTTTTAAAGGTAACTGACAAGTTGATTTCAACAATGCGTTTACAACGAGTTACTGGAGCTTATATAATTTTTAATACAGAAGATTTAAATTCTGGTTTAAATGATAAACCAGGAATATATCTTCGTGACTTAGATCCTATCTCAAAAGAATCCTATGCTAATGCTGATTTATTATTTGAACGAGCACCTGCTGAGGTAGTAAAAAAATTAAATATTTCTACTGATTCATTTTGGCAGCCACGGTTTGAGTTTAAAAAGAGTAATATTGATTATTATGATTTCTTTTATACTCCTTTTCAAGAAGCTTATCATAATGCTAAAGATTTTACAGTAACTGATCTTGGTTACTGGGGTCATAGTTATATTTTAAATGGTGATGATAAAAAAGTAATAACTTATTCATTGCCTCTTATTAATGATAGTGGGTTAGTTTATGGAGTGGTAGGAATTGACATTACCTTGGATTATTTAAATAAGTTATTACCTAGTAATGAATTATTTGAAGGTGGAATGGGGAGTTATTTATTAGCTATTAACCATGATGATAGCTCTACTATTAACAATGTGTTTGCAAATGGGAATACTTATTCATTAACTGATAAAACTACATTGTTGGAGGGGAGTACAGGTGATTATTATATTAAGAAAAATGGAAAAAAATTGTATAGTGCAACTAGTTATTTAGATATTTATAACACTAATACACCATATAGTAATCAAAGATGGGTATTAGTAGGAATAGTTGGAGCGGATCAATTGTTTGCTTTTACTAATAAAATCATTTTCACTATAATTATAATAATATTATTAATATTGCTAGTAGGGATCATTGGTAGTTTATTGGCAAGTTATTTTATTTCAAAACCAATCAAGAGATTGTCTGAAGAAGTCGAAGTAACAAAAGATAAACCAGTTAATTTTGTAAAAACTAATATTTCTGAAATTGATCATCTAGCAGATACAATGAAACAGCTTAATAAAAATATACAGAATACATCAATGAAGTTTTCAATGATTTTGAAAATGGCAAGTGTAAAATTGGCTGGTTTTGAATATAATTCTTTAACAAAAGAATTATTTATATCTGATAACTTTTTTGAAGTATTATTAGATAATGAGATTGATACATATCATTTATCAGCAAAAAAATTTATTAGAAAGATTTTAAAATATCGGAAATATATTATTTCTAAGACATATAATCCCACTGAATATTTATTAAAAATACCTAGTTTTGATGATTATATATTTGTGAATTTAAAATTAGTAGTTAATGGAAAAGTATATTTGGGAGTTATTGAAGATATTACTAGCAGTATTCTTGAAAAAAGAGTTATTGAATATGAACGAGATCATGATGCTTTAACTGGTCTATTAAACAGAAGGGCTTTTGTACGTTTAACAAGCGATTTATTTAATAATCGTATGGAGGAGTTAAAGATAGCGGCGTTAATGATGCTGGATTTAGATGATTTAAAATATATCAATGATACTTATGGACATGAAACTGGTGATCGTTATATCTCTGTTGCAGCTGATACATTTAGAAAAAATGTACCTGAGAATACTATTATTTCAAGAATATCTGGAGATGAATTTTTTGTATTTTTCTATGGTTATGATGAAGAAAGTGAAATTCAATTATATTTAGACCAATTAAAACAAGCAATTTTACAAGCATATATCATGGTTACTGGTGATAAAAAATATAATATCAAAGCTTCTGGAGGGATTGCCTGGTATCCTAGAGATACAAAATCTTTTGAATTATTACAACAGTATGCGGATTATGCTATGTATAAAGTTAAACATTCTAGTAAAGGGAATTTAACGAATTTTAATAGTGATGAGTATGCTCATGATGCATATTTTAATCAGGCAAAAAAGGAATTAAATGTGATAATTAATGATAATGCACTTCAGTTTTTCTTGCAGCCAATCGTAGATAGTTGTGATGGAACAATTTTTGCTTATGAAGCTTTAATGCGTTCTTTTATGCCAATATTAAAGTCTCCAATGGATATTTTAAAGGTGGCTAAAGAAGAGGGACGCCTTGGTGAAATAGAAGCTTTAACATGGTTTGGTGCATTAAATGTATATGATATGCATATTGAAAATAATCTAGTTAGTACTCAAACTAAAATTTTTATTAATTCTCTTTCAAATCAAATGCTTAGTAAAGAAGCAATGTTATCATTGGAATCTAAATATCAAAGATATTTGAAAAATATTGTTTTGGAAGTTTCAGAAGTTGAATTAGTAGATGAGAAATATCAGTTACAAAAAGAAAAATATATTAAGAAATGGGGTGGAGCACTAGCTTTAGATGACTATGGTAGTGGTTATAATGGTGAAATAACATTATTGTCTATATCTCCAAAGTATATAAAAATTGATATGGAAATAATTAGAGATATTGATTCAAATCTTGATAAATGTAAGATTGTAGAAAATATTGTTAATTATGCTCATGAACGGGATATGAAAATTATAGCGGAAGGAATTGAAACTATTGCTGAATTAAAACAAGTAATTGAGTTAAATGTTGATTATTTACAAGGTTATCTACTTTCTAAACCGCAATATATTCCACCGGTTATCCCACCAGATGTTATTGAATTAATTCGTAAGTGTAATGAAAATAAAGGGTAATCTTATATAATAAAAAAAGAGACTGTAAACAAAGAAAAATTTGTTCACAGCTCTTTTTATTTTAGTCAATTATAATTTTATTCATTAATTCTACTGCTTCCATTGCGTCTTTAGAATAATAATCAGCATTTATCTCTTTGGCATAATCAGCTGTTAAAACGGCACCACCAACAAAGATTGGGCACATGTTATCAATTTTCTTTAATAGACTAATTGTTTTTTCCATTGAGACAACAGTTGTTGTCATTAAAGCACTAAGACCAATTGCTTTAGGTTGATGCTTGTAAAAAGCATCGACAACTGTTTCAGGAGGAACATCTTTACCTAAGTCAATTACTTTATAGCCATAGCTTTCAAGAACAACTTTCACGATATTCTTACCAATATCATGAATATCACCATGAACAGTGGCCATAATAATTGGTCCTTTAGTAGCGGTTGATTCTATAAATGTATCTTTTATTATACTAAAAGCCATTTTTGATGTCTCAGCTGATTGAATTAATTGTGGTAAAAAAATTATATTTTGTTCATAATTTTTACCAACAGTATCTAGTGCAGGGATTAGAATATTATTGATGATCTCTAGACCTGGAGTTGTTTTTAATAATTCCTTTGTAGCTTTTGTTACCTCGTCTTTTAGACCGTGTAAAACAATTTCATTCAGAGTAAACGTTGAAGTATCTTTTTTTATATTAGTTTCTTGATTTGCTTGATGTTCAATATATATTGATGCATCTTTATCATAATTATATAAGACATTAAAGGCATCGATTGTTGCCATTAATTCTTGATCAAGTGGATTAATGATTGGTAAATCTAGACCTGCAGACATTGCCATAGCTAAAAAGGTTTTGTTAAGTAAAGGACGGTTTGGTAAGCCAAAAGATACATTGCTTACTCCTAATACTGTATGGACACCGAGTTCTTTAACCATAGCTACAGCTTTGATTGTCTCCATTACTTCTTTTTGTTGAGCTGAAACGGTTAAAACTAAACAATCAATAATAATATTTTCTTTATTGATACCATATGTTTCAGCTTTTTTAATAATCTTTTTAGCGATTTCATAGCGCTCCTTAGCTTTTGGGGGAATTCCATTTTCATCAAGGGTTAAACCAATTACTACACCACCATATTTTTTAACAATTGGAAAAATTGCATCCATTGTTTCATCTTTACCATTTACAGAATTAATAAGTGGTTTACCATTATAATAACGACATGCTTGTTCAATTGCTTCAGGTACTGAACTATCAATTTGTAATGGCAATGAAATAACTTCTTGTAATAATTTTATAACATGTTTCATAGTTGAGATTTCATCGATTCCTGGTAGACCAACATTTACATCAAGAACATGGGCCCCAGCTTGATCTTGTTTAATTGCCTCGATGACCAATTCATCATAACGTTCTTCTTTTAATGCTAATTTCAACTTTTTCTTACCAGTTGGATTTAAGCGTTCTCCACAAACAACAACATGATGTCCAAATTCAATCGTTTTACTTCCGCTAGAAACGCGTGTAACGATAGTTGGATTAGTTTCAACTCTTGTAACAGGAATGTTCTCTTTTAATGATTTTATAAATGCTGGAGTTGTTCCACAACACCCCCCAATGATTGCTACACCATTATTAACATGTTTGAGACTTTCAGTTATAAAGGTATCCTTGTCCATGTTATAGCATGTTTTTCCTTCAATTAGACATGGTAATCCAGCATTTGGTTGTAACATGACAGGAACAGTAGCTACTGATAGGATCTGATTAATAATCGGTGTTAGTTCAATTGGTCCTAAAGAACAATTAACTCCTAAAACATCAACATTTAGCCCTTCAAGGACATTTACCATCGTTAATGGGTCGCAACCTGAAAGGGTACGTAGATTACTTTCATAAGTCATAGTTACAAATACTGGTAAATCACTATTTTCCTTAACTGCTAAAATACCAGCTTTGACTTCATATATATCTGTCATTGTTTCTAAAAGAACTACATCAACTAGGTCTTTTGCTAAAAGAACCTGTTTTTTGATAATATCGTAAGCTTCATCAAATGTTAATGTGCCCATTGGTTCTAATAATTGACCAATCGGTCCAATATCTAAAACAATATAACTGTCATTTTCACGATTAGCTAATTTTCTGGCTGTAATAGCATTGTCAATAGCAGCACTAATAATTTCTTTATAATTATATGGTGCATCTTTCATTTTTATAGGGTTAGCGCCAAATGTATTTGTTGTAATGAAATCAGCACCAGCTTTTAAATAATTTAAATGAATATCTTGAATTAATTTAGGATCAGTGATATTTAAACATTCAGGAATATCACCGGCTTTTAATCCGGCATCTTGAAGTTGTGTTCCCATAGCTCCATCAAAAATCAATATTTCATTTTTTAGTCTTTCTTGTAACATCTTTGTCCTCTTTTCCGGTATATACAGTTTTCTTTATTGACACATGAAAAGCAGTGCTTGATTAATTTTTCTTCACCTAAGCCAATTAATCCAATCATCGATTTTTGGGGTAAGAGTAAATTGTTTTCCTGAACAGTTAAGCCAATATGTTTGTCACAGGATAATGCTTGGGCTAAAGCCTGGTTTAATTCAAGAGGTACAGTACCATAACCAGGGCAAAAACGAAAAGTTCGAGCACTAAAATTTTGCTTAGCTTCAAATTCATCGCATTTAATTTCAATGTAACTGCTTGCTAGGGCATCCATTATAGTCATTTTAGTTAAATTGATTTTTGAATAATAACGTAATTTTTGATCAACTTCTAATCCCAAAGTACAAGCAATAATAACAATTTTATTACAATTGTTAAATAGATCAATTAAATCAGGGTAATTAATTAATAAATTCAATTCATTGATCTTTAAAGGATGATGAGTAAGTGTATAAGTTTGATACATGAATTTAGGGGTGACTTGCTCTAACTCTTTTAGACACTCATCTAAAAGAGCGTTAGTATTGTCATCGACTTTATTATTTTGATAACCTAGATATTTTAGAGCGTTTTCTTTAATCATTTTTAAACTCAGCTAAAATATTATTAGTTCTTTTTAGAATCTCATGAACTATTTCTGGTTTATTCATAGTATAAAGATGGATTCCATCAACCCCATTAGTAATTAAATCAATAATCTGATTAGTTGCATAGTTCATTCCTACTTCTTTCATTGCTTGAGGATTGTTTTTAAAACGTTCAATTGAAGCAGATAAATTGTAAGGAATATTACATCCACTTAATTTTGCGATATTTAATAATGATTTTGAATTAGTTGCAGGCATGATTCCAGCAATGATTGGTACATTGATTCCTCTAATACGCGCTTCACGTACTAAACGATAGTAATAATTATTGTCAAAAAAGATTTGAGTAATTAAATATTTAGCACCAGCATCAACTTTTTTCTTTAGTGCCTGCAAGTCTTTTTCTAAAGAAACAGCGTCTTGATGTACTTCAGGATAGCAGGCCCCGCTTAAACAAAATGTATCAGGATAATTTTTACTGATGAATTCATTCAATTCACTTGCATATTTATAATAGTGAGGAGCATTTATTGGGTCATATCCTTTGGGATAATCACCTCGTAATGCTAAGATATTTTCAATATTATTTGCTTTTAATGAATCGATGATACGAATCAGCTGCTCTGGTGTAGCATCAATGCAGCTTAAATGGGCAACAGCCTCAATACCATATTCATTTTTTATTTTAGAAGCAATTTCTACTGTATTTTCAGTAGTAGATCCTCCAGCTCCATATGTAACTGAAATAAAATCTGGCTTAAGTTTCGATAATTCATCAATTGTACTATAGATAGAACTGATATCCCCATCATGTTTTTTAGGGGGGAAGATTTCAAACGACAAAGTAGGTCGCTGATGTAACAAATCAATAATTTTCATGTGTATATTCTCCTTAAATAAATTATGTTAATTATAAAAAAAACAAGGGTTTTAGTCAACTAAAACTCTTGTTACTTGGTCGTATTACAATAGTTATCAATAATTCCTTGGATAATATTTGTTAATTGATTGGACAATGATGCTAGTGCCATTATTATAATTAATCTTTGATCATCGTTATTGATATCTAAATTAAAATTATTAATTGTTTTTAAAACTAATGGTTTTAATTCATTATCTTGAACTTTTTTTATTTCAATAAATTGTTTATAGATATCTTCTAGTGAATCATCATTATTATAAATAGGTTCTAGAATATGTTTAATTTCCTGGATTGTAATAGTATTTTTTAAATTATAGATCAATAACATACCAATTATTTGTTCTTTTGTATATTTCTTTCCTTTTACAGGCTTGATTACACCAGCTTTAGTGTAATTATTGATCATTGTTTTAGTCAAAAGTTTATCTTTGGCATAACGCTTATTATCTTGAAGATGTTCTTCAAACAAGGTCATGATTTGATCCATATATAAATCTAATGATGGTATATCTGATGCTTTTAAATCACTTTTATTTACAACTTTATCAATAATCTCTATTAATTCTAATTTTTCCATAGAATCACCTCATTAATATCTTATCTTATTTTAATAAATATATCAAGATATGGTTGACATATACTTGATAGATGATATTATAAATGTATAATATAGTTATTAAAACTATATAAGGAGGTTATGGTATGAAAATATTTAGAAAGGCAATGGATCCAGTAAGTAGTGAAACACATTTTATTGGAGCTGTCTTATCGTTAGTGACATTAATTATAATGATGGTTATAGCGGTTAAAGAAGGTTCAAATCAACAAACAGTAGTCGGGATTACAGTTTTTGGTTTGTCGTCAATTTCTTTGTATAGTGCAAGTTTTATTTATCATTATTACAATGCTGATGAGGATAATAATATAAAATTAATTTTAAGAAAGTTAGATCATTCAATGATTTATGTGTTAATTGCAGGAACATATACACCTGTATGTTTGACTTATCTAGATTATCCTCATAGTTTGTATTTTTTAACAGCTATCTGGTTAATTGCAATTATTGGAATTATTGTAAAATTATTTTGGATGAATGCACCGAGATTTATATCAACAGTATTTTATCTATTAATGGGGTGGGCATTGATTTTTGATCTGCCGGCGTTTGCTAATGTGCCACTAGGATGTCTGGGGCTAATTGCTGCAGGAGGGATTAGTTATTCGATAGGTGCGGTTATTTATATTTTTGAAAAACCTAATTGGTTTAAAAGTTTTGGTTTTCATGAATTGTTTCATATTTTTGTAATGGTTGGTTCTGCTTTTCATTTTTTAGCTGTTATAATTTATATTTTATAAAGAGCCTTAGCTCTTTATTTTATTGTGGTTATCCAAAGATTATTGTATAATGGCGATGGGTGATAAAAATGAATTTAACAAAAAGAAATAAATTACTATATCTAATTACATTAATAGTATTGATTGGTGGTGATCAGTTTACAAAACATCTAGTATCATCATCAATGCAATTAGGGCAATCGCAAGAAATTATTAATAACCTTTTTTACTTTACATATGCACATAATACTGGGGTAGCCTGGGGAATGTTAGCAGGACATTTATGGTTGTTTATTATTGTTGCTTTGGTATCAGCTGTTTTAATGATCATTTTTTTTAAACGAACTAAAAAAGAAGAAATATTGACACGATTTGGTCTAGTTCTTACGTTTGCAGGAATGATTGGTAATTTGATTGACCGAATGGTATTAGGATATGTTCGTGATTTTATTGATGTGATTATTTTCAATTATAATTTTCCGATTTTTAATATTGCTGATATGGCAGTAGTGATTGGAGTAGCATTGATAATTATCGAAATAATTTTTGAGGAGCACATACATGGAAAAATATAACTTAATAGTTGATAATGAAGATAATTTTCGACTGGATAAAGTGATTTCTTTAAATATGAAAGATTTATCTAGGACTATGATTCAAGAGATGATTAGTAAGGGGTTAGTCAGTGTTAATGGTAAGGTGGCCAAAGCCAGCTATAAAACTAAACTAAATGATGAAATTGAAATTACGATTGAGGATAATACAGAATTAGATGTTGAACCTGAAAATATTCCTTTAAAGATCGTTTATGAGGATAGAGATGTAATTGTCGTTGATAAACCAACAGGAATGATCGTTCATCCTTCACCAGGTATTATAAAAGGTACTTTAGTTAATGCATTATTATATCATTGCAAAGATCTTTCAGGTATTAATGGGGTGAATCGTCCAGGAATTGTGCATCGAATTGACAAAGAGACAAGTGGACTGTTGATGATTGCTAAAAATGATGCTGCGCATCGTTCATTATCTAATCAATTAAAAACACATAGTGTTACAAGACGGTATGTAGCACTTGTACATGGAGTGATACCTCATGTACAGGGGAAAATTGATGCTCCAATTGGACGAAATCCAAATGATCGTCAAAGTATGACAGTCACTAGAAATAATAGTAAAAATGCAGTTACAAATTTTACAGTTATAAAACGCTATAAAAGTATGAGTTTAATTGAGTGTCGTCTTGAAACAGGGCGAACACATCAAATTAGAGTTCATATGAGCTATATTGGATATCCAGTTTATGGTGATCCAAAATATGGACGACGTAAAGATGATTTTACCTATGGACAATTTTTACATGCTAAAAAATTAGGCTTTATTCATCCCGTAACACAAAAATATATGGAATTTGAAAGTGAGTTACCAGATTATTTTAAAACAAAATTAGATGAATTAGAGGAGGAAATGAAAAATGAGTAAGGTAATTAATTGGACTCAATATTTTATGGGGGTAGCTAAACTATCTGCATATCGTTCTAAAGATCCTAATACTCAGGTAGGGGCTTGTATTGTTAATAGTGATAATAAAATAGTTGGTGTTGGGTATAATGGTTTACCTTGGGGTTGTGAAGATAATGAGTTTCCTTGGCAAGTTAGAGAAGGGGAGTTATATGAGACTAAATATCCCTATGTGGTTCATGCAGAATTAAATGCTATTTTAAATAGCACAGGAAATTTAAAAGGATGTCGTATCTATGTTTCGTTATTTCCATGCCATGAATGTGTTAAAGCGATTATTCAAAGTGGTATTAATGAAATTGTATATGAAGATGATAAATATAGTGGTAGTGATAGTGATCGAGCTGCTAAAAGGATGCTGGATGCAGCGAATGTTAAATATACTAAAGTAGCGCCATTTACAATTGAAGTTAAATAAAATGAAAAAAGAAGTCTTCTTAGATATAGAGCTTAAGTTGACTTCATTGGGTTGTCTTTGACAACCTTTTAGTATATTTTAGAATAAAAAATTGCATAATAAAAAAAGGATAACTATGTTATCCTAGATTAAATCTTTAATCCGTTTGTAATTAGTCATATTAGTTTTTGTAACTTTGAATAACATTTTAGGTCCATATTTTTTTGCAATTTCAATAGCAGTAGTATCAACACTATTACTATTACCATGAGGTAATTTCATTTTTAGACTACGTGACATATTGGTAAAATATTGCAAATAGGCATATTTTGATAAAATCATTGAACAAATTATGGCTAAATACTTTTCTTCACCTTTTTGAACAAAGGTTAAGTCTTTGACAACAATAACTTCATTTTTTAAATAGTTATAATAAGTTTTTGGGGAAACAAACTGATTAACTAGTTTGTCTTTAACAGGCATACCTACTTTTTGCATAACATTAGTTACAGCTTGATTATATAGCTTTGCTTTGATATTAGCCAAATTGTTTCCTGCCTTTACCATAGCATTATAATGCGAATTATCAAGAATCAACAAACTATAAATAAGTCGATCTTTTATTTCTCTAGCAATGCGAACGAGCTCATGGTTATCCATATCTTTTGGATCGCGTACCCCAATGCTAAGCAACCATTCAAAATCACGTTCATCTATGTAACAGGCGACAACACACAAAGGTCCAAAAAAATCACCAGATCCTGTTTCGTCACAACCAATATGATTGATATTTTTGTAATTATAAGTGCTGCTTTGAATATCATTATCATTGGCTGTACTAGAGTCGCTAAAAGCTACAAGTTTATCGTAAGCATGCATATTAATAATATTCATTCTTTTTGAACTATTATTTCTTACTACATTCATGTTCATTACTTGTCCTCCTAGTCCTACTAACTTAGTATAACATATTTTTAAACTTTTTGACAGTATAAATTTGTTTTGCTACAATGTATATTAAAAGAAATTGAGGTGTTTTTATGAATTTTGTAATAAATTCGCTATTTATTGACACAATTATCACTTTTGTTTTGTTATTAATGTTGATTTTTGGATATTTTAAGGGATTCGTTTATCGCGCTTATGATTTGGCGGCTACAATTATATCTCTGCTAGCAGCTTTATATGCTTCTTCGCCGTTATCTAGTCTTTATACGATATATGAAGTCACAGGACTTGGTGAGGCTGTTGGTAAAGTAGTTAATCGATTTATAATTTTTATTATTTTATTTATTGGTTTAAAAGTAGTATTATTATTAATCGGGAAAGTTATTAAACCTTTATTAAAAAAGATTATTTATAGTTTTAAGTTATTTGAGCAATTAGATCGATTATTAGGAATTGTTGTTAGTTTCATTGAGGGAATAATCATGATCTATGTAGCATTAATTTTTATTATCATGCCAATTGTACCTGGAGGTAAAGAAAATGTAGAAAAGACGGTTGTAGCAAAAAAAATATTAGAACTTGTACCAGCTGTTACTGATGAAATCGAATCTTTAGATACAATTAGTAAGGTAATTAATAATGGGATAAATTATAATAGTTTTGATGCGGATAGTATTTATACAATTTCAGCTTCATTAAATAATGCCTATGATAAAGGTTTGCTTAGTCAAGAGGATTTAGAAAATTCATTATTAAAATATTATCAGGATATTGATAGTATAGAAACACCAATCATATTAAATCAGCAGCAGTATGATGAAGTAGAAAAATTGCTATTAAAAATCGATCATAGTAAAATAGATGTAGATAAAATATTAAGTAAGATATTAGTGAGTGATTAGAATGAAAAATATATATGATACGTTAGAATTTAATCAAATAAAAAATAAGGTTGAAGCATTTTGTGTTAGTTCTTTAGCTAAAGATAAAATAGAGTCTTTACAACCTTATCAAGACTTAGAAGATTTAAAATTAGACCAAAAATATTTAGATCAGGCAATGCATTTGATTTATAAATATGGTCGTTTACCAATGGGGCATTATGATGATGTTGAACCATTATTATTAAAAGCAAATAAAGATGGAACTTTATTTGGTGAGGATTTTGTTCAAATTGTTTATTTGTTAAATAATGTCAAAGAAATAACAAATTATTTATCAGAAAAAGAACTTGAAGACAATGAATTATTTCAACTATGTAATCAATTGGTTTTGCCAAAACAACTTTTAAATGAAATAAATCGTTGTATTGATAGCAGTGGGAATATTTTAGATAGTGCAAGTAAAGAGCTTCGTAAAATAAGACGGCAAATATTATCAATTGAAGCTAATATTAGAACAAAAATTGAACAAGTAAAAGCTGCAAATAAAGACTATTTATCACAAGAAGCTATTTCTAGTCGAAATAATCATCTAGTATTGCCTGTTAAAGCTGGGAATAAAAATACAGTTAAGGGAATTGTTCATGCTGTTTCAGCTACTGGACAGACGATGTTTATTGAACCCGAAATAATCGTTTCAATGAATAATCAACTAGTTCATGCTCGTGATGATGAATTAAGAGAAATAAATCGAATTTTGACAGAATTATCAAGAATGGTTAAAGACAATTATGATTTATTACATGAAAATCAGGAATTGATAGTAGAAATAGATGTTATCTTTGCTAAAGCTGGATATGGGGTTCAAATAGATGGAGTTGTTCCAGCAGTATGTGAGGATTATAGTAATTTTAATTTAATTAAAGCACGTCATCCATTAATTGATAAAGATAAGGTAGTTGCTAATAGTATTGTTTTAAATGAACCTAAGCGTATATTATTAATTAGTGGTTCTAATACAGGAGGGAAGACAGTTGTCTTAAAAACTGCAGGATTACTTAGTTTAATGGCTTTATGTGGAATGGCTGTTCCTTGTCATCAAGCTACAGTTCCAATGTTTGATCAGATCTGTGTTGATCTGGGTGATGAGCAATCTATAGAACAATCATTATCAACATTTTCTAGTCATATGAAAAGATTAGTTGAAATTACTAATGATGTTAGTGAAAGATCATTAGTATTATTAGATGAAATTGGTTCAGGGACCGACCCAAAGGAAGGTCAGAGTATTGCTGAAGCCATTTTACGTTATTTACATAAGGTTAATCCGTTGATTGTAGCGTCTACCCATTATTCTGGATTGAAAGAATTTGCTAAAAATGAAGAATATATTTTAGTAGCTGCAGTTGAGTTTGACCAAGAGAAGATGATACCGACGTATCGTTTGATTGAAGGCAGCGTTGGAAATTCTTATGCAATTGAAATTTCATCACGATTAGGTTTAAAAGAAGAGATAGTAGCATTAGCTTATCAAATCAAAGAAAATAGTTTGACTGATAGTGATAAATTACTTGAAAAATTACAGGATGAGTTGACTCAGGTTCAACTTGAAAGAGACCAGTTAGAAATATTGACTAATGAAGCTAAAAATAAGATGAATCGATATGAGCGCCTAATTAGTAGTTTTGAAAAACAAAAAGATGATTTAATGGAAAAAGCTAAACAACAAGCTAATCAATTATTAGAAGATTCTAAACAAGAAATAGATTTAGTTGTTGAAGAATTAAAAAAACAAGCGGAATTAAAACAGCATGTAGTAATTGAAGCAAAACGTAATCTTGATTTATTAAAACATGAGGAAAAGAAAATTATTAATGAAGAAAAGCATGTTTATCAAGTAGGAGATATCGTTAAAGTATTATCAGCAAATCGTCAGGGTGAAATTCTTTCGATAAATAAAAAGGGAATTTTAACGATTAGTATGAGTGGATTAAAATTAAATGCTAAACCTGAAGAAGTAAGTTTTATTTCTAAAAAGGTTAAACCTAAAAAAGTTAAATCTAATCTTAAATCATTACGTAAATCAACTAATCAAAGCTATGAATTAAATATCATTGGAAAGAGGTATGAAGAAGCTATGCTTTTAGTTGATAAATTTTTAGATGATGCTTTAGTTAATAATTATTCAATGGTTAGAATCATTCATGGAATGGGTACAGGAGTACTTAGAAATGGAGTGAAAAAAATGTTAGAGAAAAATAAAAATGTTGTTAGTTATCGTGATGGGGGACCAAATGAAGGAGGACTAGGGGCGACCTTGGTTTATTTTGAATAATGAATCGTAAAATGATAAAAGATAAACTTTCGCTATTGCCATTACAACCGGGTTGTTATTTAATGAAGGATAAAGAGGGAACAGTAATATATGTAGGAAAAGCTAAGAAACTAAAAAATCGTGTTTCTTCATATTTTGTTGGAGCTCATAATTATAAAACGACTAAACTAGTTCAGGAAATTGTTGATTTTGATTATATAGTTACCGATTCTGAAAAAGAAGCGTTGTTATTAGAAATTAATTTGATTAAAGATTATTCTCCTAAGTACAATATCTTTTTTATGGATAATAAATATTATCCATATATCCAATTAACAAAAGAAAAACACCCTCGTTTAAAAATAGTTAGAAACGCCCAAAATAAAAAACATCGCCATTTTGGTCCGTTTCCTGATGGAACGGCAGCAAGAGAAACATTTAAACTTTTAAACCGCCTATATCCATTAAGAAAATGTAATCATGTTCCAAAAAAGCCATGTTTATATTATTCCTTAAATCAATGTGTAGCACCTTGTATTAAAGAAGTAGATGAACAACAATATAAGGAAATCACTTCTAGTATTACTAAATTTATTCAAGGGGATACAAAGCAGATAATTAAAGAATTACAGGAAAAGATGTTTACTGCAAGTGAGTTACAGAACTATGAGTTAGCAAAAGAATGTCGAGATTTAATTACACATATTCAACATGTGACAAGTAAGCAGCATGTACAGTTTAATGATTTAGTAGATCGGGATATTGTTGGATATTATCATGATAAAGGATATTTGTGTTTGCAATTATTTTTTATGCGAAATGGAAAACTTTTGGCACGAGATTTGAACTTGGTACCTTTACAAGATGATTTTCAAGATCAGATAATTACTTTTCTAGTACAGTTTTATCAAGAAAATACTGAGCCAAAAGAGTTATTGGTTCCTAAAGAACTTGATGTTACATTATTGGAAGAAATAATTAGTTGTAAAATTATCAAGCCTCAAAAAGGTAATAAAGCTGATCTTGTTTCTATGGCTAATGATAATGCTAAAGAACAGTTAGAGAAAAAGTTTTTATTAATTCAAAAAAATGAGGCGGCAACAATTGGGGCAATTAAACAATTAGGAGATTTATTAAATATTAAATTACCACGAAGAATTGAATTGTTTGATAACTCTAATATTCAAGGAGCTTATGCAGTTGCAGGAATGGTTTGTTTTAAAGATGGGGTACCTTCTAAAAAGGATTATCGGAAATTCAAAATTAAAACAGTTGAGGGTCCTGATGATTATGCTAGTATGAAAGAAGTTATTTATCGTCGCTATTTTCGAGTTTTAATGGAAGGGTTAGAGAGACCGGATTTAATTATTGTTGATGGTGGTAAAGGTCAAATAAAGGTTGCAAAAGAAGTAATTGATGGCTTAAATATGGGAATTATGGTTTGTGGTCTGGCTAAAGATGATAAACATTCTACGTCTCTATTATTAGACAGTAATGGTGAAATTGTGGAGATTAATAAAAAAAGTGAGTTATTTTTCTTACTTACAAGGATGCAAGATGAGGTTCATCGCTATGCAATTAGTTTTCATAAAAATGTGCGTTCTAAATCTTTGTTTCAATCAATTTTAGATAATGTTGAAGGAATTGGTCCAAAACGTAAAAAATTGTTATTAAAGGAATTTGGTAGTGTTAAACAGTTAAAAGAAGCGAATTTAGAACAATTAGAGAAAGTTTTACCTAAAGAAGTAGCATTAAATCTTTTTAATATCTTAAAAAGTGACACCGAAAAATAGATGTTTTCATATATTACATTATGAGGTGAAGCAGAAGATGAATATTATCCTAACGCCAAGGGAGAAAGAAATTTTTAATCTTTTAATTAAAAATCAATCAACCAGAGAAATTGCACAAACACTAGGAATAAGTGAAAAGACGGTACGTAATCACATTTCTAATGTTATCCAAAAGTTAGGGGTTGATTCAAGAATACAAGCGGTTTTTGAGTTGATTAAATTTAAGGAATTAGAGTTGTAATAGTAGGGGATAGAGGACTAGGATTAAGAACCTAGTCCTTTAAAATATGTAAAATGACAATCAATTAGGTATCTAAAAAGATAAAATGTTATACTTGAATGCTATACTAATATCAACAAATTCGCTTGATTAAAAGTCATCGTCGTGAAGATAGAGTTTATGATGAGGATGTAATTTCTAGAATAGAACAAATTACATTTTTATGTAAGCTAAGAATTTCTGTTTGTCACATTCAAATAATCTTAGAGAATAAAAGGCAATTGATATTATTAATGTTTTTTGTCAAAATATATATGAGCTAGATAAGGAGGGTGTAGCACTTTCGACAATCAAAGAATTGATCAAGGTTACAAAATTATCGTTAAACGATATAATTATCCAAAAATGATTGATGAATTTGGATTTAAAAATAATATAAATAAAATCAAACCTGATCTAAGGTATTGGGTAAACGATTCCTGAAGACTAGCACCACTTAAACAGAGAAGATTTGCAGTATGGGTTATATATGATCAATTTTAGTGATTATGTTAAATGGGCTGGCGGGTGAGTAATCATGAAAAATATGAATTTACAGGTAATATATAGGATCAAGAACATATGTGCAGTCTTTTAGAAGAACATTTAAATTATTTTAGTTATCTTAAAAATTTAGATAATGATTTAAAAGACGTACAGCTTGATTTCTAATTATTCATTAAAAAAATAAGGATGAAAGAATATGATAGAAAAAGAGTTGACTGATAAAAAATTTGAATTTATAAATGATAAAGATAAACAATTTATAATTATGATTACAAAAGAGCTTGAAAATATAGGATATACATATAGTGATGTAATAGGAGATGGATATTGCTGGGGGAAATATATGCTTATATTTAGAAAAGCGAATGTGAAATCAAAAAATGTATTTGCTCGTATTTATATAAGAGAAGATTCTATAGTGCTTAGATTGTTTTTTAATGATGTAACTAAACATGCATCTTATATTGGTAAAGCACCAAGAATAATTAAAGAAGTATTTATTAATGATTATGGGACATGTAAACACTGTAAAGGAGATAACTGTAAATTTCGTAAAGATTATGAAATTGATGGTATAAAATATGAAAAGTGTAATGGTACAACTTTTGAATTTTATGATCCACAAATAGAAAATATCCCAGATTATATATCTTTATTTAAAGAATTTTATCCAAATAAAAAACAGTAAGTTTGTTAGTTAAATGATAGGAGTTTAAGTATATTATAATTTCTTTTAGAAGAAATATTTATTAAAGATTTATGTGGAATTAAGTATTTAGATATTTCATGGGGTTACTTTTTATTATGGTTTTTTATTGATAGTTAGTATATAATGGAACAAGGTGATACTATGAAATTAAAAAGATGGCATTTATATTTTATTGTAACTTTGTGTTTTATTATGGCGTTTGTTGCAATCAATCGTAAATATGATCGTTTTTATCGAGTTAATGGAATAAATAATGATAATCGAGCATTGATTGAAATGTATTTAGATGATGATGAACAGGATTATTTAGTTGAAAATGCAATAGCAGTAGATAAATTTATTAAATATATTGAATACCCTGAATTTAAGTTAGAATATTATGAATTTTATAATGCTTTGGATAGAACAAAGAAATATCCTGATTATAATGAGTTGATCAATGTAGGTAATCAATTAGTAAGTAAATTAGATGAGTCGTTTGCAGGTACTGCTTTATCTAAATGTAATACATTAATAAAAAATGATTTGGTTAGTGCGTATATTAACCAGGGAGATTTTAATTTTGATAACATTGAATATTATCAATTGCTTCGCTCAATGTATGATGATGGTGATTATACATATGTCAGTGATACTAATAATTATTTAGAGATAATGAAAGAATATGATGGTTTAGGTGAGAAAAAACTGTATCCTGCATTTAAGCAGTTAAGTAGTAATTTCACCAAAACTTCATTAGCAACACTTTTTAATCATGAATTACAACCAAATGCTAAAAGAATTTATAATCCTAGTGAATTGTCACTAGTTGTTAATAATGAGACGTATATCGGTGGTTATGAGCCAAAAAATCAAGTTGTTGCAGTAGGGATGCCTAGAGTTAGGCATTCGATGTATCTTGAAGAAGAAACATATAATAATTTAATGGATATGTATCGGGCATGTTATGATGCAGGTTATCCAAATATGATCTTGACAGCAGCGTTTGTTAGTTATGATGTTGCTTCATTAGAAGATAGAGGAGTTGTTCCTGGGTATAATGAATATCAGTTAGGTACCACTGTAAATCTTCAAAAAAGTGAAATAAGTATTGCAGATTTTAATCAAACAGATATTTATCAATGGTTGATCAATCATTGTCATGAGTATGGTTTTATTTTACGATATCCAGCTGATAAAGTAATGGTAACAGGGCATGAGTATAGTCCAACAACATTTAGATATGTTGGTAAAGATATTGCTGCAAAATTACATGAACAGAATTTAGCTTTGGAAGAATATAAGGCAGATAAGGAGTAATTAGATGGAAAGAGCGATAGGGATATTTGATTCAGGTGTAGGTGGCTTAACAGTGTTAAATTCGATTAGGTCATTATTACCTAATGAAAATATAATTTATATCGGGGATAACTATCATTGTCCATATGGTGAGAAAACCCCAGAGCAGTTATTTGAATATGCAAGTGGTATAGTTGAATATTTTATTGAACAAAATGTTAAAATGATTGTTCTGGCATGTAATACTACAAGTTCAACAGTACTAGAAAAGTTGCAATTAGTATATCCTCAAATAATTATTGTTGGTGTAATAGATGCAACTGTAGAAGATTTTATAACCCGAAAGGTAGATAATACATTAGTTATTGCAACTTCCGCAACTATTAAATCAAAAAAATATCCAGATACAATCAAACAAATCAATCCAAAGATTAAAACATATTCATTAGCTACACCTAAATTAGTTCCTCTAATAGAATCAGGAATGCATAAAGAGGGAATTTATGAAGTTCTGCATGAATACCTTGATAATTATCTTGATAAAGTTCAATCTATCATTTTAGGATGTACGCACTATCCAATTTTAAAAGAACAAATTAAACGTGTTTTGCCTAATATAGAATATATCTCTAGTAGTGAAGCAATTAGTAAAAATGTTAAAGATTTTTTAGTTAATAATAATCTTTTAAATGTTAATCCTAATAATTATATAAAAATCTATACAACTGGAGAAACGGAAGAATTTAGATATTCTTCTTCAGGTTTTTTTGATTATACAGGATTAAAAGTAGAACATATAGTTATAAAATAAAAGATATTTGCAGTTGTAAATATCTTTTATTTTGGTATTTTCGGTTTTTTATCTCATATAATAATACTGGGGTGATTTAATGAAAAAGAAATTACTAACAGGAATTTTGATTTGTGCTAGTTTAGTTATTTGTTTTATTTGTATAAAACAAGACAATAATAAAAAAGATACTAAACAGCCACAAGTTAAAACAAATTATCAGACAGTTGTTTTTAGAGATGACAATGATACATTAATACCAATTGAAGTAGATTTGAGCCAAGAATTAGAAGATGATACAAAGTATCGTAATATGATCGAGGTTATGAAGTCAAAAGACTATGAATATTTAGGATTACATCCGATTTTAGATTCAAATCTTCAAGTTAATGCAATGGCAATCAATGATAAATCGTTGACATTTGATTTTAGTGATAATTTATATGTGAATAATAATCAAGAAGCATTAGATATTTTTGAAATGTTATCTTATGTTTTTTGTGTAGGTGAGATTGAAAAAGTAAATATAAAAATTGATGGTAATGATATTAGTGAATTACCTAATAGTACTGTACCCGTTAGTTGTATTACAAATCGTTTAGGAATTAATAATTTTGAATCTTCAACTAATTATTTGTATAAAACAACTCCAGTAGTTGTTTATAATACTCAGACAATTAATAATCAAGAATATTATGTTCCAGTAACAAAGCGTGTAGAAACTACAGATAGTGATATTGATACTAAGGTTTCAATCATGCTAAAACAGATGGAGTATGAACAGCCATTATCATTAGTACAACAGTGTTCTTTAAATGAAGGAACTTTACAGATTCATTTAGCAAGTAATATCTTAAATGATAATGAATCAATAGATAATACTCTTTATAATCGGATTGTAAAATCTGCAAGTCATTTAGAGGATGTTGAAAAGGTTTCATTATTTATTGATGATCAAGAAATAGCTCCTGTTGAAGATGTAAATGGTGAGGTTGATAATCGTATTAAAATATAATTTCAATTTAATCAATAATTGTGTATAATAGTTATTGGTGATAGAAATGAAAAAAATAGTGGTAATATCGGATAATCATGGGCAGCAAAGTATGCTTGATAAAATTAGAAAAATTGAATCAGATGGTGATTATTTTGTTCATTGTGGTGATAGTGAAGCTTTAGAAGAACGGTTAAAAGGGTGGATCTGTGTTCGAGGTAACAATGACTGGATTGCGCGATTGCAAGATGAAATAGTTTTTGAAGTTGAAGGTGTGAATTTTTTAGTTACTCATGGTCATCGTTATGGGTATATAAATCGTGAGGAGATAATGATTAATGATTTATTGAGACATGGTTGTGATGTTTTATTATCTGGGCATACACATGTTCCTCAATGTGATGAAATTGACGGTTTCTATTTAATTAATCCTGGCTCAACAACGTTACCACGACGGGGGAGTAAGAAGTCTTATTGTGTTATTTTTGTTGACCAAGGGCAAATCAGGGCTGAATTTAAAGAAATAATATAAAAATACTTGCACATCTCTTTTGGATATGTTATTCTATATAGGCAGTCGAAAGAGAGGTCTACGTAGCTCAGCTGGATAGAGCACACGCCTTCTAAGCGTGCGGTCAGGGGTTCGAATCCCTTCGTGGACGCCATTAAAAAAACAACCTTGATATTGTCAAGGTTTTTTATTTAGATAAAAATATGGAGTTGAATTTATAGAATAATTGCGATCTTATTTGCAAGAGTATTATTGTATTTAGAATAAATGATTATAAAAATGTTAAGTGTCTAGTTAAAATGGAATATTTCTTATAATTTTATTAGAGAAATGATTCCTCTTCTTGATGGAGCAATAACTATGGCTGGAATACAATATATATATCCAGAATTAAAAGTAATAATAATTTCTCGATTAAAAGTGTAGAGCAATTAAATAATTTTTAATAATAAATCTTTGTTAAATAGAGCTTCTAATTGTGAATAACATGTGAAATAAGATTAATAAATTAAAAATGGCGAATTATTTTTCGCCATTTTGTCGTGATAAAGATTCTTGTTGATGATATACAAGTTTAGAATATTCACTTGGAGTAAGATTAAAGCGTTGTTTAAAAGCTCTTGAAAAATAGTGGATAGAACTAAAACCAAGCATATATGCAATTTCAGTAACAGTGTATTTATTTTCAAGCAGTAATTCTTTACTACGATTTAATTTTAAATCAGTTATATAGTGTTTTGGAGTTTTGTTAACATTGGTCTTAAAAAGAGTTTGTAATGAACTGCGGGAAATTGAAAAATTATGGGTTATATCTTCAATTGATAAAGGCATATTGATATTTTCATCAATATATTTTGCGATTTGTTTAAATAAATCATAACGATATTCTTGGATATTTGGTGTTTTAGGTGCATCTTTTTGAAGCTGACTATCTTGTAATAAATGAATTATGCTTTCTTGGAGATAACATAGCATCAATGTTTGTGAATAAATATTTTGTTTATCACTTGTTAATGATAATTTATTTAATAGATTATGAAGGTTATCATTTAGATGAAATACTGTATTTAATAATTTTGAATCATCATTGATATCCATTTCGAAAAGAATTGTTAGATATGAACAAGTTTGATTATCACCAACTTTTTGTTGATGAAATTGATTCGGTCCATAAATCATTAGATCATCAGCACGTAAAGTATACCAGGTATCTTCAACATAACATTCTAAACTGCCATGATCAATGTATGTAAGTTCATAAAAATTATGTTGTTCGCCTCTAAAATAATAATCTGGTTTTTTAATATTGTAATAACATCCAACAATCTGAGGAATTGATAAAACTGGGACGATTGGTCGATAAATATAGGGTTTCATAAGATTTAAAGCAATAAATTTAGCATCATGAGGAATGATTAATTTGACTGTTTGTTTCTTATTTTGAGGGACGATATTAAAATATTGAAATGGTTTGATAATTAAGTTAAGACGAATAGAAAATAAATCAAATTGATGCAGATCTTTACTAACGACAATATTTGCGAAGTCAGCTGATTCAACTCGTATCTCTTTATCACAGTAAAACATTGTTGTTAATAGATGACTAGAAATAGAAATCTCTTTATAAATATATTTACTTTTATGATTGAAAGCTTCGTTATAAACTGAACCGTATTTTTGAAATTGTATATTTGTTGTTTTGCAAAGCATATGTCCACTCCTTTTAATGATATAGTTGTATTTTATAACAAACACTAATAAAAATAAAACAAAATAATAAAAAAAACTTATATAAATAAAATGACGGCATGACCGTCATTAAAATAAGCCTAATAAAACCTGCATTAACAAACATACTCCAGTGATTGCTACCCAGCAGCTAAATCCTAATAAAATAGGTTTACCACCACTCTTTACTAATTTAACGATATTGGTATTTAATCCAATTGCGCTCATTGCCATTATAATAAAGAATTTACTTAAATCTTTGATTGGAGCGGTAATAGTACTTGATAAATTAAAAACAGTTGTAATTATAGATGCTAAAACAAAGAATAAAATAAAATATGGAAAAATCTTTTTTAAATTTACTTTACTATTACTTTTTTCTTCATCACGAGTTCGTTTGAATGCTAAAACTAAGGTAATTGGAATAATTGCTAAAGTTCTTGTAAGTTTGACAATAGTAGCTTGATCTAACGTATTGCTGCCATGAATTCCGTCCCAGGCAGTAGCTGTAGCAGTAACTGAAGATGTATCATTAACAGCACTTCCAGCAAATAAACCAAAACCATCATTTGATAAACCTAGAACACCACCTAAGGTAGGGAAAATCAAAGCTGCTAAAATATTAAAAAGAAAAATTACTGAAATAGCTTGGGCGATTTCTTCATCATCAGCTTCAATAACTGGTGCTGTAGCTGCAATAGCTGAACCACCACAGATAGAAGAACCAACTCCAATTAGGGTAGCTATTTTTGAAGGAATTTTTAAAAGCTTACACAAAACATAAGCGACAACTAGAGATGTTGTAATAGTAGATATAATAATTGGTAGCGATGAGCTGCCGATTTTTAAAATATCTTTTAAATTCATCCCAAAACCTAATAAGATTACAGCATATTGTAAGATTTTTTTTGAAGTATAAGTTATTCCATTTTGAATCTTACTTTTGTCCTTGAGAAAATGAGTGATAATCATTCCCATGATGATTGCAAAAACGGGTCCTCCAATCAATGGGAATAATTTCCCTAGATAATAAGCTGGTAAAGAAATTGCTAAACATAAAATGATGCCTAAAGCATTAGTTTTAATTTTATTCATATGTATCCCCCTTCTAATCGATGTTATTATACATGATTAAAACAATAAATAAAAATTATATATATTTATATAATGATAAAATTATGTTATGATTGATGAGGGTGATAAAATGTTAGATTTTCGAGTTGATACTTTTTTAGCTGTTTGTAAATTTATGAATTTTACTAAAGCTAGTCAATATTTAAATATTACCCAGCCAGCTGTCTCTAATCATATTCGTTATCTTGAAAATTATTATAATATTAAATTATTTTATTATTTAGGAAAAAAGATGCAATTGACAAATGAGGCAAAAATATTATTAGAATATGCAACTACATTAAAACATGATGATATATTTTTAAAAAAGAGATTTCAGGATATGAAGATGAAACAGGAATTGATTTTCGGAGCTACTTTGACAGTAGGTGAATATATGATGCCAAATGTAATTGATCATTTTTTAAATAAGGAAAATAATGTAATTATAAAGATGAAAGTTGCAAATACTAAAGAGTTATTGAATTATATGAATGAAGGAAAGATTGATTTTGCTTTAGTAGAAGGATATTTTAATAAGTTGGAGTATGATTATTTATATTATTGTCAAGAGTTATTTATTTGTGTTGGTTCAAATCAATTTGAAATCGATGCTGTTGATGACATGTCTGTGTTATTTAATTATAATTTGATTATTCGTGAAGAGGGATCAGGCTCTAGGGAAATAATAGAACAATATTTAAGTGACCAGAATCTAAGTATTAATGATTTTAATAATTTAATTGAGATAAGTAATATTAATACAATAAAACAATTGGTTAGTAATAATCATGGAATTACTTTTATGTATCGTGTTGCGGTTGAAGAGGAATTAAAGGCAGGGTTATTAAAAGAAATAAAAATTGCTGGTTTGTCAATTAAACATGATATTAATTTTGTATGGCGGAAAAATAGTGTTTTTGCAGATTATTATCGACAATTATTTAATCAGTATTTTGAATTTAGACAATCTTAAAAATATAGTTATTTTCAATTGCAAAATAATATAGGATTGTTATAATAGTGTGTTGAGGAGTGATGATTATGCCTTTAACAGATGATGATTTTTTTAAAGATAGTAAATTAGAGCTTTATAACGAAGTAATTGAAAGTTTACATGCTCAAGAAGATAGTGATGATGATATTGATTATCAATTTGATTTAGAAGAAGATGAAAAGTAAATGATGTATCATTGATACATCATTTTTAAGGAGAATGTATGATTGAAGAATATATTACAAATAGTCAATTTCAAGATGCTTTAGATTTGCTTACTGATTTAGAGGATGAAACAGTTCGATATCAAAGACTGGTTTGTTTATATGGTTTGGGTGAATACCATAGAGCTAAAGCAGAAGGAATACTGGCTAAAGTAAAGGCTAGTAATACATATTATGACGTTGTAAGTATTTATGTAGCGACATTAAAAGAATTAGAGGAATTTGAAGAAGCAATTGATATTGTAGTTGAAGAATTATCAATGCCATATATTCCTTATGAATATGAAACAGTCTTTAATGCAGCTCATGATGAATTATTATTAGCTAAAAGAGAAGCTAATGAAGGGATGGAACGACATAATAATGCATTTAGCTTAGAAGATATGGAAAATATCTTGATGAAAGATATTTTAAATGAAGATCTTTTATATATGGCAATTGAACAAATGGAAGGAATTAATATTCGTCGCCTTTTACCAGCGATTAGAATCTTTTTAAAAGATAGTAGTAAACCAAGTTTTGCAAAAAGCTTACTAATTGAATTGATGATCGATCAAGAAATCGATGAGGATATGATATTAGTTAAAAATGGGATTGAATATGATATTAATCCTAGTTATGCACCGTTAGTATTAAATCAAGAAGTTGGTGGGACTCTTTTAGAATTGTTGAGTGAAGGAATTGAAGATGAAAACCCGTCTCTATTTTGTCTTTGTGAACAGTTTTTAAATTATTATCTATATTTAATCTATCCTAAATATATAGATGAATATGATTATCGTTCACTTGCAGCAGCTATACATTATCATTTGGCTTCAATGCAGTATATTGATTTAGAGATAGATGATATAGAACTGCTTTATAATTGTGATAAAGAAGAAATTTTAGAAAAATTAAATGAAATTAAACAAATTGAATATTAAACTCACAAAAATTGGGATATTAATGTTCAAAAAAGTTGAATTAATGATATTGTTAGTATATAATACGTGATGAAACTAAAGAAGGAGAATAGTATGAAAATTGATAATAAAAAATTAGAAAATGCCATTGTTGAATTAACAGTAGCATTTGATGTAGATGAATGGAAAGAAACTCAAAAAAAAGCATTAAACAAATTAGCTAAAAAAGTTAAAATTGATGGTTTTAGACCAGGTAAGGCACCTATTGCTATGGTTAAAGCAAGAGTGTCTAAAGGTAGTATCTTAGAAGAAGCTACTGATATGATCTTACAAGCAAACTTTGTTAAAATCTTAAATGATGCTGAAGTTGAACCATTAGCACAACCAGCTTTAAGTGTTAATAAAGTAAGTGAAGAAGAATTAGAAGTAAGAATCTTAGTTCCTGTAAAACCTGAAGTTGAGCTTGGTGAATATAAAGGATTAGAAGTTAAGAAAACACGTGTAACAGTAACAAAAAAAGAAATCGAAGAACAATTAACAAATTATCAAAGTCAATTTGCTGAATTATCAGTAAAAGAAGATGGAAAAGTTGCTAATGGTGACACTGCTGTGATCGATTTTGAAGGATTTGTTGATGGTGTTGCTTTTGAAGGTGGAAAGGGTGAAAATTATCCATTAGAAATTGGTAGTGGATCATTTATCCCAGGTTTTGAAGAGCAATTAGTTGGTATGGGTGTTGATAAAGAAGAAGAAATTAAAGTTACATTCCCAGAAGATTATGGAGCTGCAGATTTAGCTGGAAAAGAAGCTGTTTTTAAAGTAACTGTACATGAAATCAAAGAAAAACATTTACCTGAAATCGATGATGAATTAGCTAAAGATGTTAATATTGATGGTGTAGAAACTTTAGAACAATTAAAGGATCATATCAAAGCTAATATCAAAACTCGTAAAGAAAATGAAAATGAACAAAAATTCATGGATGATATCTATAGTGCATTGATTGCAAATTCAAAGGTTGAAACTAGTGAAGCTTTATTAAAAGAAGAACAAGAAATGATGTTACAAGAAATTGAACAAAATTTACAAAGACAAGGTTTGAACTTTGAAGTATATGAACAATTTACTGGTAAGAATAAAGATGCAATTAAGGAGGATATTAAACCTCAAGCTGAACAACGAGTTAAGATAAATGCTATTCTTACTGCCATTATCGAAGAAGAAAAATTAGTTGTTAGTGATGAAGAATTAGAAGCTGAATTACAAACAATTGCAGAGTATTATAAAAAAGAGTTAGATGAAGTTAAGAAAATTTTCGAAGGAAATATGAGCCGAATCGAAAATGATTTATTAACTCGTAAAGCTATTGAATTAGTAAAAGATAACTTAAAGAAATAATAAAAGGCGCTCATGCGTCTTTTTAGTAAAATAGAAAATAGGAGGAATTAAAGTGAACGAACAAACTGTATTAACTTTACCGGTAGTTTGTACTAGGGGCATGATTGTTTTCCCGGAAAACAAATTGACATTAGATGTTGGACGTCCTGTGAGTTTAAAAGCACTTGAGTTAAGTACTAGAGAGCATGATAACAATATAATCTTTGTCTCTCAAATCAATCCCTTAGTGGATAATCCTTCTTTTGATGATGTGTATCATATTGGTACGATTTGTAAAATTGATCGTAAAGTACGCCGTGATAGTTCTGGTACAATTAAATTAACTGTAATAGGTGCAAAAAGAATTAAATTAGAAAATTTTATTGAAAAAGAAGGTACTATTTATTCTACAGCCACAGTTCTTGAAGATGAATCTGGTGATCGTAATGAAGAAATAGCTTTAGTTCGTAAAACTACTTCATATTTTGAGCAGGCAAAAAGAAGTATGCCTAACATGCCATTAGATTCTATCAATCGCCTAACTAGCGGAGTGTCTGCGAGTATTTTAGCTGATACGATTGGGCAGTATCTACCGATTGATTTTAAACAAAAACAACAAATTTTAGAGACAGTAAATATTAATGAACGATTATTATTAGTTGCTAGTTCAATTGAATCTGAAAAAGTAATCGGTGAGATTGAAGAGACGATAAATCGTAAAGTACGTGAAAGTATTGATGAAAATCAACGTGAGTATTATTTACGCGAAAAATTAAGAGCGATAAAAGAAGAACTAGGTGATAGTGTGCCTAAAGAGGATGATGCTGAATCTATTCGTGAGGAGTTAGAAAATAATCCTTATCCTCAATATGTCAGAGATAAGATTGAAGAAGAATTAAGACGTTTTGAAACAATGCCTGCGGCTTCATCAGAAGCGAATGTTGTTAGAACATATATTGATTGGATGTTAAAAGTACCTTGGTATCAAGAAACTAAAGATGTAGAGAATATCCAGAAAGTTGAGGATGTTTTAAATACTGATCATTATGGTTTAGAAAAAGTTAAAGAAAGAATTGTAGAACATTTAGCTGTAAAACAAATGACTAAAAATCTTAAAGCTCCAATTATTTGTTTAGCTGGGCCACCAGGGGTTGGGAAAACTTCTCTTGCTAAAAGCATTGCTAGAGCATTAGATCGTAAATTTGTTAAAGCGTCATTAGGAGGCGTTAAAGACGAAGCTGAAGTTAGAGGACATCGTCGTACTTATTTAGGGTCTATGCCAGGGAGAATTATCCAAAGTATGAAAAAAGCTGGGGTTGTTAATCCAGTCTTCTTGTTAGATGAAATTGATAAGATGTCAAGTGATTATAAAGGTGATCCGACTAGTGCAATGTTAGAAGTGCTTGATCCTGAGCAAAATAGTCAATTTTCTGATAACTATTTAGAAGAACCTTATGATTTATCTAAAGTACTGTTTATTGCAACAGCTAATGATTTAGGAAATATTCCAGCACCACTAAGAGATCGTTTAGAAATAATTGAACTTTCTTCATATACAGAACAAGAGAAACTAATGATTGCTAAAAATCATTTAATAAAAAAACAATTAGAGTTACATGGTTTAAATTCTGAGCAGTTAATTTTTGAAGATGATGCAATAATGACTATTATTCGTCATTATACTCGTGAAGCTGGGGTACGTGATTTAGAAAGGTTAATTGCTAAAGTGTGTCGTAAAGCAGTTTTAGTTATTTTAAAAGGAAAAGAAAAGAAAATCGTTGTGACTCCAGAACTTGAACAGTATCTTGGTAAGGCACCATTTGAACATACTAAGAAATTGGATCATAGTCAAATTGGAGTTGTAACAGGAATGGCTTATACACAATTTGGTGGAGACATTTTACCGATTGAGGTAAATCATTTCCAAGGTTCAGGTAAATTTATAATTACAGGTCAATTAGGTGATGTAATGAAAGAATCAGCTTCTATTGCCCTTGATTATATGAAAGCAAATAAAGATAAATATGGTCTTGATAAAATTGCTTTTGATAAAGAAGATATTCATATTCATGTACCTGAAGGAGCAGTTAAAAAAGATGGTCCTAGTGCGGGGGTAACCTTAACAACAGCAATCTATTCAGCATTTAAAAATAAACCTGTACGCAATGATGTTGCAATGACAGGTGAAATTACATTAAGAGGTAATGTGCTTCCAATCGGAGGGTTAAAAGAAAAATCTATATCTGCCCACCGTTCAGGAATTAAAAAGATTATTATTCCTAAAGATAATGCAAAAGATATTGATGATATCCCAAAATCAGTACAAGATGATTTGGAAATTGTTTTAGCTGATCATATTGATACAGTTTTAGAACATGCATTAGTTAAATAAAAGGGTTAAAAAACAACCCTTTTTTCATATCTTGTGGTACAATGAAAGAGGTGATAAAAATGGTAAAAATCAAAAAAGCAGAATATGTACTTTCTGCAGCTTGGAAAAGTCAATGGCCTGAAGAAAATTATCCTGAGATGTGTCTTGCGGGTCGGAGTAATGTAGGGAAAAGTAGTTTTATAAATGCAATGTTAAATCGTAATGGTTTAGCTAAGGTTTCTGGTACTCCAGGGAAAACAAGAACATTAAATTTCTTTAATGTTAATGATGCTTTATATTTTGTAGATGTTCCTGGTTATGGATATGCAAAGGTAAATGATAATATTACAAAACAATTTGGTAAAACAATGGATGAATATATTACATTACGTTCAACATTGAGAGGTTTTATCTTATTAATGGATTATCGTCATAAACCAACTAAAGATGATGTGCTGATGTATGAATTTGTTAAACATCATGATGTTCCTGTTTTGGTAGTGGCAACTAAGGAAGATAAGCTTAAAAGAAATGATCTAAAGAAAAATGAAAAGATAATTAAAGATACATTAGGATTTCATCCTGAAGATAAATTTATTCGTTTTTCAAGTTTAAAGAAAACAGGAATAGAAGATGCTTGGAATTTTATTTATGAATTATGTGATATTGATTTTAATTAGACAGCTTGACTGTCTTTTTTCATATTTTAGTTTTTTTTGCATATAGTTTGGTGGGAGGTAATTATGCAAAAGATATATTTTGAAAAGTGGGTTGATTTAAATCATCAGTTAAAAGAGCTATTATCTTTATCAGTTGATGAGTCGATTAATTACAAGATCGAAAGTGTTGGGGTTAGAGCAATAGGAAGTTTGATCGTTAAAGGAGAGTATAACGAAGGTAAGAATTTTGAAGAAAATATTGAAATGGATGTTTTAGCTACTTTTGATAAGATTGTAGATCAACGAGATTTTAATATTAAAGTTGAAGATTTTGATTATTTTGTTAAGGATGGAAATGTACAGATTAAAATTGAAGTTGGGATTCATGGGGTAGTTGAAGGTGAAGATCGTTATGTAAGAGACGATAGTTTTGCAAATGAGGATACTTTAGAAGAAATTGAAAATCTAATTCGAGATGATAAACCAGTTGCAACACCAGTAAAAGAAGCTGTTAGAGAGGTAGAAGCAGTTGAAGAAAGTAAACCAGTTGTTGAAGTAAAACCAGTTAAACAGCCTGAGGTAGTAAAAAGAGTAGAAGCTATTGAAAAACCTCGACCAGCTTATCAGGAAATCGTAGTTGAAAATAGTGCAACGATCGTTCCTGAAGTTAAGGCTAAAGAAGTTACTGCATCAAAGGCAGTATCATCAAAAGAAACAGTAATAACAAAGGAGGCAATGGTGGCAAAAGAAGCAGCAGTGGCTAAGGAAATCAGTGAGCAGTTGCAAGAAAAAGTTTATCAAAGCAAATCACGACCAATCTTTCAAGATACTAGTGATAGTGTAGGTACTTATTATTTATACATTGTAAAAGAAAATGATAGTTATAGTGATGTGGCTACTCGTTACAGTGTGGACGAAAATGTAATTCGAGACTATAACCAGGATAAAGTATTGGAACCTGGCAGTGTTTTAATTATCCCATATGTATGTCAATAAGGTAATTAAAGAAGCCTATTCACTAGAGGTTATAGGCTATATAAAGGTATCTAAAAAAGTTTATAAAGTTAAATGTAAAGAAGGTTTTTTTTGCTTAAAGTTTGTAGAAGATAATAGTATTACTGTTGTATGGGATCATATTGAAAGTTTACACTTAAAGTGTTTTTTACCAATTATTAAAAATTCTCGTCAACAAATATTGACAACTAGTGAAGGTAAGACTTTTTATCTCAGTCCTTGGTTAGCAAATGATAATGTAATTATTAAAGAGTTAAAGTTAAAGTTTTATTATGAATGTCTTGCTTATCTTCATACAACTTCGTTTTTTAATTATAGTGTTTCTAAAAGTTTTTTTAAACGTCAAATTGAAGATATTGAAAAGATTATTTGTGAACGGAAATTATATTATGATGAATTGATGAAAAATTTTGAAACGTTATCATATCGTAGTCCTACTGGATGGATGTTTGTTTTAAACTATCATCGAATAGAATGTTGTTTAAATAATGCTTTAGAGTTATTGGATTGTTATCAGAATTATGTCTGTAATTTAGATACAATAAGGTTATGTTTAACTTATAATAATTTTAATTATAATCATATTATGATGAAAGAAAGTAAATTGATTTCAATTGATTATATCAAAATTAATTTATGTATTTATGATATTTATAATATGTATCAAAAAATACCAGAGCTTATTTTTGATTTTGATGTGATTTTAGATAGTTATTTTTGTAAATTAAAGTTATTAAAAGAAGAAAGATTATTGTTACAGTGTTTATTACATGTTGTTCCAATTATTAAATTAGATCATGATGAAATAAATAATATTATTATGATGTCAAGGCTGTTATATTATTTAGACTCTATTTCTTCGTTAAATAAAAAGCTTTCAATTGACTAGTAGTTAGGATTTTGTTAGAATGAATTTAGCGATGATTAGGAGGAGTAAATCTAGATGCTTGATAGAGAGTCCCTTAAGGTGGAAATGGGATAAGATAATAGATTGAAGGTAGCCTAGGAGCATGTTTATTGAAAGTAGTAGGTAGACACGTATAACTGCGTTAAAGTTTTGAGGCATAGATTATTATGCAAAGTAAGGTGGTACCACGAGCATTCGTCCTTATGACGGTGCTTTTTTTATTTTAAGGAGGAAAATATGGAAGGTTCAATTATTTGGATATTTTTTGCAGGAGCTTGTATTTTCTGGTTGTATTTTGCTAATGGAAAAATGAAGACCCAACAGAAACAACGAATTGAATATGAGGAGAATTTAGTCAAGTATCGTAATTTTACAAGGAAGATGTTTGATGAAACCCCTGATGATAAACTGACACAAGCGGTAATGTTTCATATTATGGCAAAAGAAGATAAATTGTATGAAGGGGAAGAAATTAAAGGTAGTTTAAAAGATGTTTTAACTCATGGAGAGTTATTGATTTATACGATTTATCAGGTTGAAGCTTCAATGAAAGGAAACCAGGGTTCAATCCATACTTTTTTTATTCAAGAGCCTTATTGTACATATCGTCCTTATGTTAAAGAAGCGTTTGAAGCTATTGGTTGTCATGATGTTGTAGAATTGATGGAAGCTGCTGAAAGGTTAGCAGTAATGATTGAAAAAGATGAGGATACAGAAATAGATGATGACAGTGATTATGGTAAATACAATTTTGCTGATTTTACTAATGAATTAATGCCGATGTTTAAGTCATTGGATATTGTATCGAAAACAGGAAAATATATTAGAGAGAATAAAAATGATTTTATTGATATGGAGGTAAAGACAGATGAGTAAACAATTAGAACCAAAATATAATCACCATAAGGTTGAGGAAGGGAAATATCGGCATTGGATCGATAAAAAATATTTTGAAGCTGGTGATACTAGTAAAAAACCTTATGCAATAGTAATTCCCCCTCCCAATGTAACTGGAAAATTACATTTAGGACATGCTTGGGATACAACTTTACAAGATATGATCATTCGTTATAAAAGAATGCAGGGATATGATGCGTTATGGTTACCAGGAATGGATCATGCTGGTATTGCAACACAGGCTAAAGTAGAAGCTAGAATGCGCGAAGAAGGTATTTCGCGTTATGATCTGGGACGTGAAGGTTTCTTAGAAAAAGCCTGGTCTTGGAAGGAAGAATATGCTTCAATTATTCGTTCCCAGTGGGAAAAATTAGGCTTATCATTGGATTATTCTAAAGAGCGTTTTACTTTGGATGATGGTTTGAGTGATGCAGTTAAGGAAGTATTTGTTAAGTTATATAATGAAGGTTTGATTTATCAAGGAAAAAGAATTATTAACTGGGATCCAGTTCAAAGAACAGCTTTAAGTAATATTGAAGTAATACATAAAGAAATTGAAGGAGCGATGTATTATTTTAAATATCAAATCGTCGATAGCGATGAACAATTAATTATTGCAACAACTCGTCCAGAAACGATGTTTGCCGATCAAGCGATTTTTGTTCATCCTGATGATGAAAGATATACACATTTAATTGGAAAAAAAGCTATTAATCCAGCTAATGGTGAACCCTTACCAATAATGGCTGATAGTTATATCGATATGTCGTTTGGAACAGCAGTAATGAAATGTACACCTGCTCATGATCCTAATGACTTTGCTTTAGCAAAAAAATATAACTTGGAAATGCCAATTTGTATGAATGATGATGGTACAATGAATGAAATGGCTCATAAGTATCAAGGAATGGACCGTTTTGAATGTCGTAAAGCATTAGTAGCTGATTTCGAAGCAGCTGGAGTAGTTGATCATATTGAAAAGCATCTACACCAAGTAGGTCATTCAGAAAGAAGTAATGCAATCGTTGAACCGTATTTATCAAAACAATGGTTTGTTAAAATGGAACCACTTGCTAAAGCAGCTTTAGAAAATCAATTAAAAGATTCAAAAGTAAACTTTGTACCTGAACGATTTGAAAAAACATTTAATCAGTGGATGGAAAATATTGAAGACTGGTGTATATCACGACAATTATGGTGGGGACATCAAGTACCAGCCTGGTATCACAAAGTTACGGGAGAAGTTTATGTAGGTAAAACAGCTCCAGAAGATATTGAAAATTGGAAACAAGATGAAGATGTCTTAGATACTTGGTTTTCTAGTGCTCTTTGGCCGTTTTCAACTTTAGGATGGCCTAATGTCGACAGTGAGTTATTCAAGCGATATTTTCCTACTAATACCCTTGTAACTGGATATGATATTATTTTCTTCTGGGTAAGCAGAATGATTTTCCAATCATTACATTTTACTGATCAAAGACCATTTGAACATGTTTTAATTCATGGGTTAATTCGTGATGAGCAAGGTAGAAAGATGTCTAAATCATTAGGTAACGGTGTCGATCCAATGGATGTTATTGATAAATATGGTGCAGATACTTTACGTTTCTTTTTAACAACTAATTCAGCACCAGGAATGGATCTTCGTTATATCCCAGAAAAATTAGAAGCTTCATGGAATTTTATTAATAAAATTTGGAATAGTGCTCGTTTTGTTTTAATGAATATTGATGATGAGATGAAATATGAAGATCTATCGTTTGAAAATTTAAATCTTTGTGATAAATGGATCTTAAATCGTTTAAATGAAGTTATTCGTGAAGTTGATATTAATATGGATAAATTTGAGTTTGTTAATGTAGGTAGCGAATTATATAAATTTATTTGGGATGATTTCTGTTCTTGGTATATCGAGCTTACAAAGGTTCATTTAAATAGTGATAATGATGAAGAAAAACAAGCTAGTTTAAATACTTTAGTTTATGTTTTGAATGCAATTGTTAAAATGCTGCATCCATTCATGCCATTTGTAACAGAAGAAATTTTTCAGGCAATCCCTCATTTAGAAGAATCTATATGTATTGCTTCTTGGCCAGAAGTTAATGCTGATTTTACAGATGAAGAGATTAATGATCAATTTATATATTTAATTGATATTGTAAAAGGAATTCGTGAAATTAGAACACAGTATACGATTAAGAATGCAATTGAAGTACCATATCTAATCAATACTAAAAACAATGAGCTTGAGGGATTATTAGATAAATGTTTACCATACATAAAGAAATTATGTAATGCTATATGCTCAGGTTATAATCTTACTGCTGATGGTGAAGTGGCAAATATTACGATTAAAGGTGGTAATTCGTTACTTGTAGAATTAGGTGATTATATTGATAAAGATGCTGAAAAAGAAAAATTATTGGCACAGTTGAAAAAACTTGAAGGTGAAATCAAACGTTGTCAAAATATGCTTTCTAATGAAAAATTCACATCTAAAGCCCCTAAAGAAAAGGTTGAATTAGAAAAGAATAAACTGATTGATTATCAATCTAAATATGATGCTGTAAAAGAAAAAATTGAATTGATGTAATAATTAAGCTATTGATATTATCAATAGCTTTTTATATATAATATGTAATTAGTTATATAGAGTTATTTAAATTAAAATTAATGTTTTATCAAGTAAAATTAATAATTATATAGTAAATAATAGTGAGAGGTTTAGTGGATGTGTGGCCTAAAATATAAGAGGAGGAAATGAAAGATGAATGAATTACAATTATGTAGTCAGATGCAAATTTCTGGTGGTGGATTTACGACAGTATTCTTTTGTGTAGTTATGGGGGCAGCGGTTTATAAGATGGTTAAGTCAACGGCTGGACGGCTATCTATTCCAAGGATTATTTCAATTGAGTGGCGATAGAATGAGGGAGTTGCCTGTTTCATCACAAATGCAAGTTGGTGGTGGTTTTGTGATTCCGTTTGTTGTTTCAGTAATAGCTGTTGCAACAGCGGTTAATGTTGCAAGATTATTTAAAGGACATTATTCAATTACACGACATCGTTAATATGAAAGGCTAAAAGCCTTTCATATTTTATAATTATTTGCATATTCTTTATTGGAGGTAGAATATGAAGATAATTAGATTTATTGTAGTGTTAGCTGTAGCGTTATCAATATTGTTTGGGGGATTCTATTTAAAGTTTTTTTCATCAATTGGAAGTAATATTAATGCTTACATAGTACAGATTGGAATTTATAAACAGGAAGAAAACGCAAATGAGATGATTAAAAAATTAACTGATTTACAACAACCGAATTATAAATATCAAAAAGATAATAATTTTGTTGTTATTACAGGTGTGTTTTTAAATGAAGAGGAGGCTAAAAAAATGGGAAATAGTATTAGTGAAAAGGGAATAACTTGTGTTATTAAACAAGTTAAATTTGCTAATGACTTTAAAGAAGTTATTGAACAGCAAAACTATGAAGCAATAATAAAAGAGTTAAGTTCATGAAGATAAAAAATTATCCTCAAGAAGAACGACCACGTGAAAAGGCTTATCATTTTGGAATAGAAAGTTTAAATAATGTTGAACTGTTAGCTTTGATTTTAAGAACTGGTAGTAGACAAGAGTCAGTTTTGGAATTGGCTCAACGAATTATTAATGAAGTTGGTGGTCTGAATTATTTAAAGGATATTACTTATCATCAGCTTGTTTTAATTAATGGAATTAAAAAAGCTAAAGCAATTGAAATATTAGCAGTAATTGAACTTACTAAAAGATTAAAAAATACTCAAATAATGATGACGGTTATTAAAGAACCTAAAGATGGTTATATGTTGGTTAAAGATAAATTAATGTTTGAACAACAAGAACGTGTAATTATTCTTTGTTTAAATTCAAGATTAGAAGTAATGAAGGAAAAGACAGTATTTATAGGCAGTAATAATATCTCTATTATTAGTGGGCGGGAGATATTTAAAGAAGCTTTGATTTGTGGCAGCAGTCGAATCATGATCATTCATAATCATCATTCTGGTAATCCAGCTCCTTCATTACAGGATATTGAAACGACTGAAAAGTTATACAAAATGGCAGATGAATTAGAGATAGAAATAGTTGATCATTTGATAATTGGGAGAAATAAATTTTATAGTTTTGCATCAAAAGAGATCATTGAAGTTTAAAGTTAATTGATTATTTTATATTAATGCCTTATAATGGAATGGACGTGTGAGGTGATAATTTGAATAATCGAAAAAAACAACGAAATAGAAGAATTATTTTGATAATTACGGTTGCTATCATTGTTTTTTCAAGTATTTCCTTAATATTTTCTAGAACACAATGGGGAATTGAAAGAATGATCAGTGATTCAATAGCCGTGGTAGAGTATTATGTAATAAAAAAACCTATAGAATTTGTGAGTAATTTGTTTAGTGAATATAATGAATTAAAAGATGTATATAATGAAAACAAGATCTTAAGAGCTAAATTAGCAGCATATGCAAGTGTAGAGGTTAATACAGATGTATTATCTAACGAAATTGAAGACTTGAAAAAAATCACAAAGCTAGATCACTTACCTACCGAATATAATGTAAAGACAGCTACAGTAATTGCTCGTGATGCTAGCAGCTGGACTAATGAGATAACAATTGATTTAGGAAGTATGGCAGGAGTAAGTAAAGATATGGTTGTTGTTGCTTCTAAAGGAATGGTAGGAAAGGTAACATCAGTTACTGAAGTTAGTGCTACTGTACAATTATTGACAACTGAAAAACCGGTATCTGATTTACCTGTTCAAATTATAAATGGTGATCAGAATATTTATGGTTTGTTAAAGCGTTATGATGTTGAAAGTAAATGTTATGAGGTTACATTGTTAAGCAATGTTGATAAATTAGAAGATAATGCTAAAGTTATTACTTCTGGATTAGGTGGTGATCAAAAAGCACCAAAAGGAATATATATTGGTACTTTTGAGGGAATTGATTCTTCTAGTGATGGAATGACAAAAACACTTAAGGTTAAGCCGGCGGAAGATTTTAGTGATTTAAGTTATGTATCAGTAGTATTTAGAGGAAATGTCGATGAATAAGAAATTATATCGATATTATTTGGTGATGGCTTTAAGTTTTATGGTTGATAGTGTAATCAATTATTATATCCCGTTTAATTTTGATAAATCAGGAATTACAATTATTCCCTGTATTGGTTTAATGATGTTTACATTATTGAATAATACGATTGGTGATGAGCATCGTTATATTTTTGCAACAGTTACTGGATTGTATTATGCAGTTGTTTATGCTAATAGTTTATTAATTTATGTTTTATTATATTGTTTGTATGCTTTTTTAGGGAAAAGATATACAAAATTAGCTACTTTTACCCTTTTAGAAATGTTTATTACTGTAATTGTGACAATAATCGTGCAAGAGATTGTGTTATATTGGTTGGTGTGGATAACTAATATAACGCAGCTTTCAATTGCGACATTTGCAATAAATCGTCTGCTACCAACAGTAGCAGTTAATATGTTTTTGATTGCTCCGATATATTTTATTCATAAGAAATTAGGATTCGAGGGAAAAGTCAATGCATATCAAAGTAAAAGGGGTTAGTGGTCATCTAGTTTTTGTTTTTGATGATAGTCAAGAATTTAATAGTTTAATGAGTGAGTTAGAAAGCCTTTTAGAGTCTCCATTACTTAAAAGTGATGGTTATTTTCCAAGGGCTTTTTTTGACTTTAAAAGTCGAATTTTGAGTGTTCATGAACTATCAAAATTATTAGATTTATTATTTGAAAAACAAGTTTTATTATTTGATGGTATTAATATGATAAAAAAAGAACAAAAAAATGATATTAAAGTCATTAAAAAGACAATTCATTCAGGTGAAGTATTAGAGATAGATCAAGATACATTAATAATTGGACAGATAAATCCAGGCGCGATTGTACGATTTAGTGGAAAATTATATGTGATGGGTCGTGTAAGTGGCTTTGTTGAGGGGGTTAACGCAAGATCAAGAATTAGTGGTCAGTGTTTTAAAAATGCTCATATTAGAATTAATGGAGTTTCTCGACAAAGTTATACAAGTTCTGAGCTTACAATGCTTTATTATAAAGACAATGAAATATTCTTAGATAAGGGGGACATGATTTATGTCTAGAGTTATTGTAGTTACTTCTGGTAAAGGCGGGGTAGGTAAAAGTAGTATAAGTGTTAATTTAGCTAGTGCCCTAGCATTTTCTAAGTTTAAGGTTTGTTTAATTGATGGTGATTTTGGTCTTAAAAATCTTGATGTCATGATGGGTTTGGAAAACAGGGTCGTTTATGATTTAAATGATGTTGTTGAGGGTCGTTGTACGATTGAACAAGTATTGGTAAAAGATAAGAGGATAGCTGGTTTGAGTTTATTGCCATCTTGTAAGTCATTATCATTTGAAAATTTAGATACTGAAATAATGAATTCCTTAATCGAAAGATTAAACAAAGATTTTGATTTTATTATTGTGGATAGTCCTGCTGGAGTCGAAAAAGGATTTGAATATTCTGCTTCATTAGCTAGTGAAGCAATTGTAGTAGTAAATCTTGATGTTTCATCTTTGCGAGATGCAGATCGTGTAGTTGGATTATTGATGAAAAAAGGAATTAATACGATTAATATGATTATTAACAAGGTAAATGTTGATGATATTGAAAGTTCACGTTCACTAACAATTAATGATGCTAAAGAAATATTATCATTACCATTACTTGGGATCGTATATGATAGCCATGATATGATTGAAGCTAATAATCGTGGTGTACCGATTTTTTTGGATGAACATCATTTGTTACATAATTGTTTTATTAATATATCTAAACGTTTGTTAGGACATCAGGTGCCGTATTTAAAATATAAAAAGAAGAGTTTAATTCGTCGATTTTTTTACTCATAAATCAAGTCTTTAATTTAATTGTTTTCATATAATGAATTAGGTGATATGATGAATGATCTTGATGATGTAAGGAAACGAATGCAAAAAAGACGTCAAACTAAACAACCATTGAATGATGATAATTTTAAACGTTTTTATAATTTTATGGTTAAATTTATGGTTGTAATTTTAGTGGTTTTAGTTTCGATGTCATATGTTAAATTAAACCCAGATTCAAATTTAAAAAAAATGATTTTAAATGATGCTAATTATAAGATGGTTACAAGCTGGATATCGGATACATTGTTTTCCTTTCTACCTTCAGATGATGTAAATGTGTCAAGTGAAATAAGCTATCAGCATGTAGAAGGTGATTATTATAAAAATAATAGTAATGAGGTATTAAGTATGGAAGCGGGGCGTGTTATTGAAACAGGAACAGATGAAAGTTTAGGTGGTTATGTAGTTATTTTGGGTAAAAATGATGTATCAATTACTTATAGTGAAATTAATAATATAATGGTGGCATTGTATGATGAGGTTGATCAAGGGATGGTACTAGGGAGTTATGATAAAAAATTTATTTTACAATTTGAGCATCTTGGTAAAGAGATAAGTTATGAAGAGTATCAAAGGATGGAATAACTGGTATATCCATCCTTTTACTTTGATTTATCTTTTAATTAGTGTTTTAAATAATAATTTTTTTAATTATATCAGTGCATTGACTATTGTTTGTGTTCATGAATATGGTCATTATTATTTTGCTAAAAAATTTGATTTTGAAATTGATAAAGTTGAAATCTTTCCTTTTGGAGCTTTTTTGAGTGTAAATGATTATGGGGTTCATCATATATGTGAAGAATTGATCATGTTGATGGCGGGTTTAGCTGTTCATTTACCTGTTTATTTTATTATTGAAATATTTATTGGAAGCCAATATTTATTGGAGGTAAATCGTTTAGTATTTATTTTTAATCTTTTACCTATTTATCCTTTAGATGGTTCTAAAATATTATTGCTTTTATTATCGTTGGTTAAAGATTACTATCAGGCAATTAAGATGCAAATAAAACTATCATTACTATCTTTATCAGTATTAATAGTTTTATATAATGAAATTGGTTATTTACTTGTATATTTTTATTTATTATATGCAAATTATGAGTATATAAAAGAATTTCGGTATATGATCATTCGTCTTTATTTAAACCGATTACATCAAAATAAATATAAACTTTATAAAATAAATCACAAGTATAGTTTTTATCGACCCTATAATAATATTTATATAATTGATGGTAAGACTTATAAAGAAGAACAAGTTCTACAATTTTTAATAAAAAAACTTAAAACAGATTGACTTTATTAGATAAATTTAATATAATGACTAATGTTGTAGACCTCTAGCTACAACCGCACATAAAAGGTATTAAAGCAATGCTGCCTTGGTTGGCGAGTCTTAGAATATTAATAGGAGGTGCGATATGTACGCAATTATTGAAACAGGTGGAAAACAAATTAAAGTTGAAGCTGGTGATACTATTTTTGTAGAAAAATTAGATGTTGAAGCAGGAGAAAAAGTGGTTTTTGATAAAGTATTATTAGTTGGTGATAAAACTACTAAATTAGGTGCTCCTTATGTTGAAGGTGCTACTGTAGAAGCTACTGTTGAAAAACAAGGTAAAGAAAAGAAAGTTGTTATTTATAAATATAACGCTAAAAAACATTACCACAAAAAACAAGGTCATAGACAACCTTATACAAAATTAGTAATCAATACAATTAATAAAACTGCTAAAAAAGCTGCTGAAGAAACTGCAGAAGCTTAATCAAATGATTAAGGTTTTAGTAAAACAAAATAATAATCAAATTGTTAATCTTAGTATTACAGGTCACGCTGACAGTGGAGAATATGGTAAAGATTTAGTTTGTGCTGGTGTTTCTACTGTTGGTATTGGAGCAATGAATATGCTTGCAAAAAAAGGATTCTTAGCTAAAGGCTTAGGAACGATTGAGATTAATGAAGGATATATAAATGTAGTTGTCAATCATACTGATGAAGTTTGTCAAGTGGTGCTAGAGACACTTGTTGTAACTTTAGAAACGATGGTTGAAAGCTATGGTCGATTTATTAAGATATCTAAAGTGGAGGTGTAACATATGATGTTCAAATTAGATTTACAATTATTCGCTTCTAAAAAAGGGGTAGGGTCAACTAAAAATGGTCGTGATTCTAAATCAAAAAGATTAGGAGCTAAATTATCTGACGGGCAATTTTGTACTGCAGGGTCTATTATTTATAGACAAAGAGGAACTAAAGTTCATCCAGGTACTAACGTAGGTAAAGGTGGAGATGATACTTTATTCGCTACTGTTGATGGAGTTGTAAAATTCGAAAGACTTGGTAGAGATAGAAAACAAGTTTCAGTTTATCCAGCTGCATAATTTAATCCCTGAAAAGGGATTTTTTTGTGTCAATTGGAGAATAATAAGAAAAGAGGTGGATTTATGCAATTTATTGATAAAGCAAAAATTAGAGTAGAAGCTGGTAAAGGTGGAGATGGAACTGTTGCATTTAGACGAGAAGCTCATGTCCCTAAAGGTGGACCAGCTGGTGGTGATGGTGGAAAAGGTGGTAGTGTTATTTTTGAAGCAACAACATCGCTTTCAACATTATTAGATTTAAAATATAATCGTTTATATAAAGCTCCTGCAGGACAAAACGGGATGGCTAAAAAGATGCATGGTAAAGATGCTATCGATACATTGATCAAAGTACCAGTTGGAACAGTAATAATCAATGAAGAAACAAATAAGATCATGGCAGATTTAACAGAAGATAAACAGCGTGTGGTAATTGCTAAAGGTGGCCGTGGAGGTCGCGGGAATGCTCGCTTTGCAACTTCTAGAAATCCAGCACCGCAAATTTGTGAACGTGGTGAACCAGGTGAAAAATTTGATTTACAATGTGAATTAAAGCTATTAGCTGATGTAGGGTTAGTCGGATTTCCTTCAGTTGGTAAATCAACACTACTTTCAGTAGTATCTAGAGCTCGTCCAGAAATAGCTGATTATCATTTTACTACTATTGTTCCTAATCTAGGAGTTGTTCAGGTAAAGGATGGTCGTAGTTTTGTTATGGCAGATTTACCTGGATTGATAGAGGGGGCTGCTCAAGGTAAAGGATTAGGTCATCAGTTTTTAAGACATATTGAAAGATGTCGAGTAATTGTCCATATTATAGATATGGGTGCAGTTGATGGTCGAGATCCTTATGAAGATTATGTAACGATAAATAAAGAGTTAGGTGAATATCAATATCGTTTATTAGAACGTCCTCAAATTGTTGTTGCTAACAAAATGGATGAAGAAGGAGCTGAGGAAAATCTGGCTCGTTTCAAAGAATTAGCAGGTGAGGAAGTTAAGATTTTTCCAATTAGTGCTATTATCCATGATGGTGTTGATCAGGTTTTATATGCAATTGCAGATACTTTGGCGACTACACCGGTATTTACATTGGAAGAAGATAATGAAGAAAATACTGTTCTTTATACAATGGACGATGAAGAAGAAAAACCATTTGAATTACATAATTTAGGTAATGGAAACTGGAAAATTACTGGTAAACGGATTGAAAGAATGGTTGCTATGACTTCATTAGTTAGTGATGACTCATTAAAGCGTCTATTAATCAAGCTAAGAAATATGGGTGTTGATGAGGCTTTAAGAGTTGCTGGGGCTAAAGATGGAGATAATGTAACAATTGCTGATTTTGAATTTGATTATTTTGAATAATTAAAAAGCTAATTAGAGATTAGCTTTTTTTAGTTGGTGTAGAAATTATGATGAAGACTTGATAATTGAAAGATGTGTATGGAAATGAGACTTATATGTCATAATTTTTAGAATCTATGAATTAATTTTTATTATTATCTTGACTCTTCCCTTAGGGCAAGGTGTAAGATGGTGATAAACACTAGAAGGAGGTATAGATTAATGTTAACAATTGGAGAATTTTCAAATATTTGCAAAGTTTCTACAAAAACGCTTCGTTATTATGCAGAAATTGGGTTAATTCTACCAGAAGAAATCAATCCTGAAAATGGATATAGATATTATTCTATTGAACAATTAGAAACTATGTTATTTATTAATCGTTTAAAATCATATAATTTTTCTTTAGATGAAATCAAGATGATTTTAGAGACAGAGGAATCTCAAGATGAAAAATTATCTTTAGCTCTTACAAATAAGAAAAAAGAAATGATTCGTCAAGTACAGCTTTTTCAAGAAACATTAAAACAATTAAATGATGATTTATCATTATTACAGCAAGGGAAATCAATTATGTCATATTTAGATACTATTGAAGTAGAACTTGTCGAGGTACCAGCGATGAATATTTTGAAAACTAGAAAAATGGTTCAAGAAGATGAATTTGAAACCGCCTATGTCGAGTGTTTTGGTAAATTATTCAGAGATATTACGACTAATAAACTTACAGTTCTCATGCCACCAATGGTGCTTTTTCATAGTTCTGAATTTACTCCGCTTGGTTTAGACACTGAATTTGCTATTGTGGTTGAAGAAACGAATATAGGAACAAGGAAGTTTGCCCCTGGTTTGTGTTTAAAGACAACTGTTTATGGTTCCTATTCAAATTTATCATCAGTATATACTAAACAGCGTGAATGGGCAGAGAAAAAAGGCTACGAAAATACTGATGCTTTATATGAAGTATATGTAAATGACCCAACACAGGTATCTGATGAAAGTGAACTAGTTACTGAGGTTTATTATCCAGTTAGAAAGAGAACTGTTTAAAAATAGAAAAAGGAGAATCCAATGAAGCAAGTAAATTTAAAGGTATTAGAAAAGAAAATTAATGAAGATTATACTAATATAGCAGGAATAGTAATATTACAGGGTGGTTTAATAAAATATGAAAATTATTTTAATGATTGTACCGCTGCAAGTACTATACATGTTGCCTCAGTAACAAAGAGTATAATTGCAATACTTTTTGGAATTGCCATTGATCGAGGGGATATTGAAAGTCTTGAAAAAAAAGTGATAGAATTTTTTCCAGAGTATACAATCAAAGATAGCGAAGAAATACTTCAAAAAATCACGATTAAAGATATGATGACAATGACAGCTCCTTATAAGTATCAAGAAGGACCATATATTGAATATTTTACAAGTGAAGATTGGGTTACTTTCTCATTAGATTTATTAGGTGGAAAAAATGAAATTGGTGAATTTCGCTATGCCCCGCTTATTGGACCAGATATTTTATCAGGGATTCTTATGAAAGTTACTGGTCAGTCAGTTTTTGATTTTGCTGAAAAATATTTGTTTACGCCACTTGGGATTAAGGTGCAAAATAAAATAATTTTTAATAGCGAAGAAGAGCAAATGAATTTTTTAAATGCTAAAAATATTAGCGGCTGGGTCATGGATAAGTGTGGAACGAATAGTGCAGGATGGGGATTGACTCTCAAGGCAATGGATATGGCTAAAATCGGACAGTTATATTTAAATCACGGTGATTATAATGGACATCAAATTGTATCTGCAAAATGGGTAGAAGATTGTACTAAGGAACAAAGTCGCTGGAAAGAATTGGATTTATCATATGGATATTTATGGTGGCTTGATGAAGAGTGCTATATGGCAATGGGTGATGGTGGTAATGTTATTTATGTAAATCCAAAGAAAGATCTTGTAGTTGCAATCGCTGCACTTTTTAAACCTGATGTAAATGATCGAGTTGAGTTTATTAAAAGTTATATAGAACCATTATTTAATGAACAATAAAAGGGGTACTCAATGGATAAGATAAAAATAAGAGGATTAATCCAAAATAATTTAAGAAATATTGATTTAGATATTCCTAAGCATAAAATAGTTATTTTTACAGGGGTATCTGGTTCAGGAAAATCAAGTATTGTTTTTGATACGATTGCCACAGAGTCAAGTCGTCAGTTAAATGAAACCTTTCCAGCGTTCATTAAAGGAAAACTACCACAATATGCAAAACCTAATCTACAAAAGATTGAAAATTTATCACCTGCAGTTGTCATTGATCAATCTTCATTAGGCGGTAATATCCGGTCAACAGTTGGTACAATCAGTGACCTTTATACAGATTTACGAGTCTTATTTTCACGTATTGGAAAGCCGCAGATTGGAAGTGCTTCGTATTTCTCTTTTAATGACCCTAAAGGAATGTGTCCGGAATGTTCGGGATTAGGGCAAATTATGACAATAGATATAGAGGCTGTTATTGATTTTAATAAATCTTTAAATGATGGCTGTATTATGGATTCTGCGTATACTCCAGGTAGCTGGTACTGGCGCCAAATAGCAGAATCTAAATTGTTTGATTTAGATAAGCCGGTAAAAGATTATAATGATGAAGAATTAAATCTTTTATTATATGGTTCAAAAACAAAAAATGGTGAATTGGAAAATCCTAAAGTGGTGGGACTAATAAATAAGTATCAGCATATTTATTTAAAGCGTGATATGAGTGCTATGAGTAAGACGATGAAAGCTAAAGCTAAAAAATATACTAAGTTTAAACCATGTTCATATTGTAATGGAAAAAGGTTAAATACAAAGGTATTAGAATGTCGAATCGCTGGTTATTCAATTGCTGATATGTGTGAATTAGAATTAACGGAATTGCTTGCTATAATCAATAAAATTGAAAATAGATCGGTTACTTCATTATTAGAGTCTTTAAAAGCGGGGATAACAAGGATGATTAAAATTGGGTTGCCATATTTGAATTTAAATCGTCCTACTGATTCTTTATCGGGAGGAGAAGCACAACGATTAAAATTAGTTCGATACATGGGAAGCAGTCTGACAGATATGTTATATATATTTGATGAACCAAGTACGGGAATGCATACTCATGATGTAAAAAGAATTAACCAATTGATTATTGACTTAAAAGAACGTGGAAATACAGTTATAGTAGTTGAACATGATAAAGATGTAATTAAAATTGCAGATGAAATAATTGATGTTGGAATGTATGCGGGGAAAAAAGGGGGACAGATCGTATTTCAAGGTAACTATGAAAAGCTTCTTGAAGTGAAGACACCAACTGCGATGGCACTTAAAAAAATAATTCCAATTAAAAAGAATGTTCGAACTGTATCGGATTACTTTATGATAGAACATGCTAAGATGAATAATCTTCAAGACGTTAGTGTGCGGATTCCTGCAAGAATTCTCAATGTAATAACAGGTGTAGCGGGTTCTGGCAAAAGTACGTTGATTTCTAAGGTGTTTGCTAAAAAGTATGCTGATGAGGTAATAATCGTTGATCAAAAGCCAATATTTACATCGAGTCGTTCTACACCAGTAACTTTTTTAGGAATATTTGATGAGATTAGAAATTTATTTGCTAAGGCAAATAATATTGATAAAAGTTACTTGAGTTTTAATAGTAAGGGTGCATGTCCTGAATGTAAGGGGAAGGGTGTTATCGTTACTGAACTAGTACATATGTCACCGGTAGTATCAACTTGTGAGGCATGTAATGGCAGTCGTTATAATGACTTTGCTTTATCACTACGATATCATAATAAAAGTATATTAGATGTATTGTCTATGACAGTTGAAGAGGCAGTTATTTTTTTTGAAAATATAAAAATCAGTAATAAACTTAAACAATTAGTAGATGTTGGTTTATCTTATATGACTTTAGGACAATCTTTAAATACTTTATCAGGTGGAGAAATTCAAAGAATTAAATTAGCACAGGCATTAAATAAAAAAGGTAAAATATATATTTTGGATGAGCCAACGACAGGACTACATCCTTCAGATATAACTAAATTAATGGAATTGTTTAATAAATTAGTAGATAAAGGAAATACTGTAATTATAATTGAACATAATCTTGATGTAATTAAACAGGCTGACTGGATTATAGATATGGGTCCTGAGGGTGGTAAAAATGGCGGAAAAATAGTGTTTCAAGGTACACCGACAGAGATGGTCAATAGTTCTAATACGCTTACAGCAAGGTGTTTACAGACTGAAATTAGTTGATTGTATATTGTTATATTATCGTATCATGTAAAATGATACGATTTTTTAGCTGATTTATTTGAGATATAATTAAATTTGATATGTTATTATACTTTTTATTATCTCGATTTTATTTGAGTTGGAATTTTTGATGTTCAATGCTATAATTGATGAGAAACTTTTGATATAAAGTTGAGATTAGAAAATAAAAAATCTGTAGTATAATATTAGGGTAAAGGAGTCTGGCATGTATAGTTATATAATTGGAAAGGTCGTAGAGATTAATATTGATCATATTGTAATTGAAAATAATGGTATTGGATATTTGGTTTATGTAAGTAATCCTTATGAATTTATTAAGGGTAAAGAGGTTAAGGTTTATTTGTATCAATATGTTAAAGAAGATGGTTTACTTCTATATGGATTTAAAAATAGTGAAGAAAAAGAAATGTTTTTAAAATTGATCTTAGTTAAAGGGATTGGGTGTAAAACAGCGATTGGGATTTTAGCTACTGGTGATGTGTTGAGCATTATTAGTGCAATTGAAACAGGTAATGTAGCTTATTTGAAAAAAATACCAGGTATTGGACCAAAAGCAGCTCAACAGATTATATTAGATCTCCAAGGAAAATTTAAAAATACGACTACTACAATTATAAACAATAATGATCTAGATGAAGCATCAGAGGTGCTTATAGCATTAGGATATAAGAAAGCCGAGGTAGATAAAGTTTTGGCAGTTTTATTAAATGAAAAGCTGGATACTAATGGATATGTAAAAAGAGCACTTAGCTTATTAGTGAAATAAGGAGGTAGCATATGAGCAGAAATGAAATTCTTGATGCTAATATATGTGAAGATGATGAAAGCAGCTTAAGGCCTTCATCGTTTGATGAATATGTTGGACAGACAAATTTAAAAGAAAATTTAAAAGTTTTTGTTGGTGCAGCAAAGTTACGAGATGAATCACTTGATCATGTTTTGTTATATGGACCACCAGGTTTAGGAAAAACAACAATGTCAATGATCATTGCTAATGAAATGGGAACAAATATTAAGATTACGACTGGGCCAAGTATTGAAAAGACAGGTGATTTAGTTGCTATACTAACAGCTTTGGAACCGGGAGATGTATTATTTATTGATGAAATACATCGTTTAAATAAAGTTGTTGAGGAAATATTATATCCTGCTATGGAAGATTTTTGTGTTGATGTTGTAATTGGTAAAGAAGCTTCAACTAGGTCAGTGCGAATAGATCTGCCTCCTTTTACTTTAGTAGGTGCTACTACACGGGCGGGAGATCTGTCTGCACCATTACGTGATCGCTTTGGAATTGTTTCTAAATTAGAATATTATGATGAAACAGATTTAAAAACGATAATTGATCGAACTAGTCGAGTTTATCAAATGCCGATGGATGATGATGCAAAAACAGCATTAGCCATGCGTTCTAGAGGAACTCCACGAATTGCTAATAGATTATTCAGAAGGGTTCGTGATTTTGCTCAATTCAATGGTGAAGATATTATTACAAAAGAAAGAACGATTGAAGCGCTTGATCGTTTAAAAGTTGATCAATTAGGTTTAGATGATGTTGATCATAAGTATTTATTAGGAATTATTCATCGTTTTAAAGGAGGACCGGTAGGGTTAGAGTCACTAGCTGCTTCAATTGGTGAAGAACCTCAAACATTAGAGGATGGATATGAACCATATTTATTACAAATCGGATTAATCAAAAGAACACCAAGAGGAAGAGTTGCTACTTTTGAAGCATACAAACATTTAGATATTCAAATGGAGGACTAGTTATCTAGTCTTTTTTTGTGAGGTAATGTAATGAAAAAGCATGAGGTTATAGGATTATTATTATTAATGATTGTATCTACAATTTATTCTTTGAGCTTACCTGAAAGTGAAGTAAAACAAATTACAAGTGATCCTCAAATTAAGATTATTGTTGAAGGTAAATATAATCAGACTCTTACTTTTGATAAAGCTCCAACTATTGAAGCTGTTTTTAAAAAGTTAGATATTAAGAATATATATGGCTTTGATAATAAAACTGTTCTACCTGCAAGAACAGTTTTTTTTATTCCTGAAGGAGATAATTTAATTTCTCTAAATAAGGCAACAAAAGAGCAATTGATGATGATAAAGGGAATTGGACCTAAAACTGCTGATAAAATAATCGAATATCGTCAAAAAACACCATTTTGTACGATTGAAGATATTACTAAAATATCAGGGATTGGTCAAAAGACATATTTAAGAATTAGAGGATTATTATGTTTATAAGAAATTGTTTCATTTATTATGGTATAAGTTGTTTGTTATTGATTATTAGCATATTGGTGCATCCAATTTTTTTTGTATTTTTAATAGCTTATGGGGCTTTTATAATTTATCGAATGAATTTGATAAGTTTTATTAGTATTTTTATTTTCACAATTCTCTTTTCTTTATTTGTTAATTGGCCTACGCCAATTAATGATCCCATCATTAAAGGTAAAATAGCGGCTTTAGATCAAAATAGTATAGTGATTAAAACAGGCCAAACAAAGGTCAAAGTGTATGGAGAATTTACTGGATATCAAATTGGTGATAGTTTAAAAATGGAAGTAACATACTTTGATATTATGCAGCCAACTAATGATAATGCCTTTAATTACCGTAATTATTTATATAGCCAAGGGATTACTAATAATGCCAAGATCAAACGATTATTAGATGTTAATTCTACTCAAAGTTTATTTAAAAAATTACAAAAAAGAATAGCAGATAATGATCTTGTTGATAGCTATGCTTCAATGTTTATTTTAGGAATAAAAGATGAAATGATCGAAGATTATTATCAACAGTTAACAGATCTTTCAATAGTTCATCTATTTGCTCTTTCTGGTTTACATATTCATATTTTAAATAATTTATTAAAAAAGGTATTAAGATTTATTTTACCAGATAAATTTATTGATTATTTTGTAATAATTATAATTGGTATATATATTTATATAATTCCATTTAATATTTCGTTTATTAGATCGTATTTAATTATGCTGTTATCGGTTTTGTTTAAAAGATATTTAAATAAATTGGATTGTTTATCGATTGTAACGGTATTAATGTTATTAATAAATCCGTATGTTATTTTTAGCTTATCATTTATTTTTTCTTATTTTATTTATTTTATTATTTTACTGTTAAATAGAAATCAGTATTTTAATTTATTAGTATACTTTGGGAGTTTTCCTATAATATTAACGATTCAATATCGAATTAATATTTTATCATTATTTTTAGGAATTATCTTAGGTCCCTTAATAAGCTTGTTGTATCAAATGATATGGATTTATGTAATATTAGGGGATATAGTAAAACCAATAGTAAATTGGATTATTTATTTTTTAAATAATATTATCACTTTTTGTAGTGATTTTTCTATTTTTATTAACTTTTCTAAACCAACATTATTTTTTATTCTTAGTTATTATTTTATTTATTTTAAAATAATTTTAAAAATAAATATCAAGCAAAAAGTTACTAGAGAAATATTGCTGTTAGCTAGTTTGTTATTAGTGTTTTATTTTAAACCATATTATAGTATTGAGGGAAAAGTTGTAATGATTGATGTAGGACAGGGAGATTGTTTTTTAGTTCAACAGCCATTTAATCAGGGGAATATCTTAATTGATACAGGTGGGTTGAAAAATAAAGATATAGCCTCACTTACATTAGTTCCATATTTAAGATCGCAAGGAATTAATAGATTAGATTATGTTTTTATTTCTCATAATGATTTTGATCATTGTGGTGCTTATGATTCGCTTTTTGAGCAGATTGAAATAAAACAAACAATTACAACTTATCAAGAAGAAATAGAAATAGGCAATGTTAAAATAGAAATGCTTAAAAGCGGAATAGGAACAGATGATATTAATGATAAATCTCTAATTATCAAAGCAACGATTAATAATTTAGTTTATTTGTTTATGGGTGATGCATCTAATAGAGTTGAACATAAATTAATAGAAAATTATCCTGATTTAAAAGTCGATGTTTTAAAAGTATCCCATCATGGAAGTATAACAGGAACTAGCAGTGAGTTTTTAGAAGCTATTAGACCTAAAATAGCTTTAATAAGCTGTGGGCAGAATAATCGTTATGGTCATCCTAATAAAGGTGTATTAGAGCGGTTAGAGGATTATGATGTTAAAATTTATCGAAGCGATTTAATGGGAATGGTAAAGATTGTTTATTATGGGGATGATAATTATATTTATCCATGACTTTATTATCAAAGTAGTTTATAATAGTTACAATTGGAGTGATGTTTGATGATAATTGTAATTTATGGTGAAGAAAGTTTTTTAATGGAGCAGAAGTTACAGTCGCTAAAAAAAGAGTATGGCTGTAATGAAGAAAATATGAATCTATCTGTTTATCGGGGTGATGAAGATAGTATTGAAACGGTATATGAAGATATAATTACACCACCTTTTTTTAGTGATAAAAAGATGGTTATCTTAAAAAATCCGATTTTTTTAACTACCAAAAAAATGAAGAAAGATAATAATGAGCTAGTTTTTTTTGAAAAGTGTCTAGATAATGATAATGAGGAAACACTTTTTATAATTTATAATGTTGGTAAGGATTTTGATGAGAGAAAAAAGTTAGTTAAAAGATTACGAAAAGAAGCTAAATTTTTTGAAATAGACAAAGTCAATCACTATAAACTATCAGATAGTACTCGTCAGGCAGTGAAACGTCGTGAGGCTACGATTGATGATGATGCTTTAGAATTGTTATTAAGTCGTTTGGGTGATAGTTTAAATAATGTTGCTTTAGAGGTAGAGAAGCTATGTTTATATAATAAACATATAACATATGATGTAGTTGACAAATTAGTTAGTAAACCTTTGGATGAAAATGTTTTTGCACTTACTAGTGCAATTCTTCAAAAAAATAGACAAAAAATGTTTTCAATCTATCAAGATTTAATGATTTTAAATGAAGAACCAATTAAATTGATTGTTTTGATTGCAGGACAAATGCGTCTTATTTATCAAGTGAAATTATTGGATCGAAAAGGGTATAATGATAAGGAAATTGGAAAGTTTTTAGGTGTAAACCCTTATCGTTTAAAATATATCAGACAAGAAGGCAAAGACTTTGATTTAAATGAGCTTTTGAAGTGTTTAGATGAATTATCAAAATTAGATGTTCAAATAAAAACAGGTAAAATAGATAAAAAAATGGGTCTAGAATTATTTATGGTAAGAATATAGGAGAATTTATGGAATCGTTGAGAGAATTGTATAAAATTGGTGTTGGGCCATCATCATCACATACTATGGGTCCTCAAAGGGCAGCTATGAAGATTAAGGAAGCATATAATAATGCAGATCATTTTGTAGTATATTTGCATGGATCTTTGGCTTTGACTGGAAAAGGTCATTTAACTGACCAAATTATTGAAGAAACTTTTGGTAAAGAAAATGTTGAGATTCATTTTATTAGCGATGCTTTACCAAAGCATCCTAATGGGATGGTATTTGAGGTTTATCAAGAGAATAAATTACTTGATAAAATAACAGTTTATTCAGTTGGAGGTGGGGCACTATTATATGAAGACGATAAGCTGCAACAACCAAACCAAGTATACCCGCATCATAATTTAAATGAGATATTAGAATATTGTGATCAAAATGGAATAAATTTATATGATTATGTATTGGAGTTTGAAGATGAAGATTTCAAAATTTATTTATATGAAATTTTAGATACGATGTTTAAGTGTGTTGAAAGAGGGCTTTCAACAACCGGAGTTATTCCTGGACGTTTGAAATTAAAAAGAGTGGCCAAATCAATTTATCAACAAGCAATAAATACTCATCGTAGTGGTGAGCGAGATCGGCTTTTAGTTAGCAGTTATGCTTATGGAGTTAGTGAGGAAAATGCTTCTGGTCATCAAATTGTAACAGCTCCAACTTGTGGAGCTAGTGGTGTATTGCCAGCGGTGATGTATTATTGTTTTAAACAGCTAAATATACCTAGAAAAGAAATAGTTAAGGCCATTGCAGTAGCGGGAATATTTGGTAATGTTATTAAGACTAATGCTACGATATCTGGAGCTGATGGAGGGTGTCAAGCTGAAATTGGAAGTGCTTGTGCAATGGCAGCGGCAGCATATGGTTGGATTTTAGAATTGAATAATAACCTAATTCAATATGCTGCTGAAATGGGATTGGAACACAATTTAGGATTAACTTGTGATCCAGTAGGTGGTTATGTTCAAATTCCTTGTATTGAACGTAATGGTTTTGGGGCTTTAAGGGCTATGGATGCTGCAATGTATGCCAAACAGTTAGGATATCTAAGGAAAAATAAGGTATCGTTTGATGCGGTAGTAAGGGTGATGAAACAAACTGGTAAAGATTTAAATAGTGCTTATAAGGAAACTTCTTTAGGAGGATTGGCTAAAGAATTTGGATTTGAAGATGGAAACTAGAGCTCTATATATTCATATCCCTTTTTGTCAGCATATTTGTTCATATTGTGATTTTTGTAAAGTATTTTATCAGCAAAAACAAGTAGATGATTATTTAGCGGTTTTAAAAAAAGAATTAGCTTTGTTACAAATTGAATCGCCTTTAAAAACAATCTATATTGGCGGTGGGACACCAACTAGTTTAGATGATGAGCAGTTAGAATGGTTAATGGATATTATTAAACCGTATATAAGCAATGATACTCAAGAAGTAACGATCGAAGTTAACCCAGAAACACTTGATTATTATAAGCTTGATATCTTAAAAAAAGGTGGTATTACAAGATTAAGTATTGGTGTTGAAACATTTAATGATGATTTGTTGAAAGCTATAAATCGTAAACATAATTGTATGCAAGTTAAAAGAGTTATTGATTATGCTCAACGATTAGGTTTCAATAATATTTCAATTGATTTAATGTATGGTCTACCTGGACAAACACTTGAAGATATAAAAAAAGATCTAGAGATGATAGAATTATTAAATATTCAACATGTATCATACTATGCTTTGATTCTAGAGGATCATACAGTTTTAAAAAATCAAAATTATCTTCCTTTAAATGAAGAAGATGAAGCTAATATTAATGATTTGATTGATGAAAGATTGCTACAAATGGGGTTTGTAAAATATGAAATCAGTAATTATTCTAAACCAGATTTTGAATCACTTCATAATCTGGCGTACTGGCAATATGATAATTACTACGGTGTTGGTTTAGGGGCCAGCAGTAAAATTGATGATCGGATCATAGAACATAACCGTAATTTAAATTCTTATCTAAGGTTTAAAGATATTACGAATGAAATATGTAATTCTAAAGAAGAAACTATGTTTAATCATTTAATGATGTCATTACGTCTGGTTAAGGGACTTGATTTAAATATGTTTGAAAAACGTTATGGAATAAAAATATTAGATTTATATCCACGTGCTATAAATAAGCATCTTAGCTTAAAAACACTGGTTATTGAAGATGGTTATTTGCGTTGTACAAATGATTCAATAAAATTATTAAATACAATATTATTAGATTTTATTCATTAAAGATCATTATTAATAAGGAAGATGATAAAATGGATAAGAAAGTATTATTTAAGTTATGGATTGTATGTAGTATCAAGTAATTATAATGGTAAGGATAGTGCATGTATTGCTAATACATTTATCCAGATAACATCAAATCCAGCCCGAGTTTGTATTACATTAAATAAAAATAATTATACAACTAAATTAATTGAAGATAGCTGTGTGTATAGTGTTGGAGTTTTATTGGATAGTGTTAAAATGGATGTTATTAGAAGGTTTGGTTTTCAATCTGGCAATGATATTAATAAATTTAATGGTATAGAATATTTTGTTGATGAGCAAAATGTTAAGCAGATTACTAAAGGGATTGCAGCATCGTTTAGTGTTAAAGTAATTTCGATGCTTGATGTAGGCAGTCATATTATGTTTGCTGGTGATGTGATAGATTGTAAGGTTATTGATGATGGTGGTGAAGTTTTAACTTATACTAATTATCATAATATAAAAAAGGGAAGTACCCCTAAGAATGCATCTAGGTATCAGGCGGATATAAGTAAACATGGCTGGAGATGTAGTGTTTGCGACTATGCTTTAGAGCAGGATGATTATATTTGTCCAATTTGTAAGCAGCCTGGCAGTATGTTTGAAAAGATTTAGGCAACTTCGGTTGTCTTTTTTTTGCTTTTTTAGCACAAAGGTGTTGACAGTGCTAATAATTGATGTATAATGTATTTAGCACAAAGGGTAAAAGAGTGCTAAGGGTGGTGAAAATGATGCTTACAGCTAGGCAATTATTAATCTTCAAATGTATAGTTGATGAGTTTATTGAAACAGCTGAACCAGTTGGTTCTAAAGCTCTGATGACAAATTATCAATTGCCTTATTCTAGTGCAACCATCCGTAATGAGATGAGTTTTCTTGAGGAATATGGTTATTTAGAAAAGACCCATACTTCTTCTGGAAGAATCCCTTCTGTAGAAGGATATCGATTCTATGTTAATAATCTTGCTAAAAGAGATTTAGATGAAAGCTTAAAAAATCAGGTGGCACAAATATTTAGTGATCGCCATCGAACACTTGATGAAATAATTCATGAAAGCTGCCAGATGTTAAGTGAATTAACACATTTAACTTCTGTAGTTTTAGGTCCTGATTCTAGTGAAGATACTTTACAACAAATTAATATTGTACCTTTAAGTGAAAATCGGGTTACTGCAATTATCATTACTAATCAAGGGTATGTTGAAAATAAAGTCTTTGATCTAAATCGTCATCATAATATTGATGATTTGGTAAGCTGTGTTAATGTTATGAATGATTTATTAGTTGGAACGCCAATTGATCGAGTAGCTTTTAGGCTTGAACGTGATGTTAAACCAGTCTTATCAGCTAAGATTAAAGAGCATGAGGAATTATTTAATGCTTTTCTAGAAGCTTTTGTGAGATTTGCTTCAAGCAATGTTTATTTTTCTGGAAAAGAGAATATGTTATATCAACCTGAATATAACGATGTAAATAAATTAAGAAGAATCGTTAGTGCATTTGAAAACTCTCAAGTATGGAATGCCTTACAGCCTTTATCTGATGAAGAAGGGGTAACGGTGAGAATTGGAACTGATTCACCAATCAATGATATTGATGATGTTTCGGTAATATCTGCTTCGTTTAAAACAGGAGCAACAACCAAAGGATCTATTTCAGTAATAGGGCCAACTAGAATGCCTTATGAAAAAGTAGTTTCGTTAGTAGAGTATATTTCAAAGAATATTGAACAGGCTTTCTTTGATGAATCGGATGATTCAAACGATGAATAGAGGTGAATGTAATGGCTGAAGAAAAAGTAATGGATCAAGAGTCAGTAGATGAGACAGTTGATCAAAAAGATGAAAAAAAAGAAACTGAAGAAGTTACTGTTGAAGAGCAGTTGAGAGCTCTAGAAGAAGAAGTAAATACTTGGAAAACTGATTATTATAAAGTATTTGCAGACATGGAGAATCTTAAACGAAGATTACAAAATGAACATGCTAATACAATGAAATTTATGATGCAGTCTTTTATTGAACAATTACTACCAGTAGTAGATAATTTTGAAAGATCATTAGCAGTTGAAAATCCTAGTAAAGAAATAAAGAATTTCTTAAAAGGATATGAAATGATTTATAATCAGTTAATGCAGGTTTTAGAATCACAGGGGGTTGAAGTGATAAAAACCAAAGATGAAGAGTTTGATCCCAACTTCCATCAAGCAGTAATGACTGTAAAAGATGATAACTTTAAATCAAATATGATTGTTGAAGAGTTACAAAAAGGATATAAATTAAAAGATCGCGTTATTCGTGCATCTTTAGTAAAAGTAAGTGAATAAATAGGAG
>NZ_JBKTWO010000011.1:0-69025 GCF_047249845.1 Thomasclavelia sp. | reverse complement strand
CATCTACTTCACCTTGCATTGCATTTTCATTACCTAGTACTTCATTTACACTTGGCAATACTGCCTGCATTGCATTCCATGTTGATTCTGTATAATCACTTGCTGTTAAGTTAGCTATTTCATCCATCATCTTTTGTAATGCAATCTTATCACCTTTATAGAATTCTAACATCTGCATTACTTTAGCTAAACGATCAAATGCATTATTTACTTCTTCTTGACTTGCTTTTGCATTATCATATACAGTTTCAGCATTTTCTAATGCTGCTTTGAATTCATCAGCTACTGCTGGTACTAATTTACCTAACTGTTCTTGTGTTACTTCTTTAGCCATATCAATTGCAATTGATAATGCTGTTTTATTAGAATCGACCTTTATAGGCACTAATTTATCATAAGCATCTCTTAAACTATCTACAGCTGAGTCTATTTCTTTTTGTGTGGCTTCAGGGTTTACTTGCACTCCAATAGCAAGTGTTAGAGTTTCACTAAATAAATCCCAGCTTTCTTGTGTGTAATCATTTTGATTTAATTTTTCACATTCATTAATTAAATTATTTAATTCAGTAAAATCTGCCGCCTTTATAAATTCATCAATTTGATAAGTTTTGACTTTATTATCCTTATAATAATATTCAACAATATCTCCTTGCTTAATCACATCATTTTCTGGCAATTCTTTTCCATCCCTTACTACTACAAGTTTAGCATTTTGAGATAAATCAAATCCTGCCAAAAATTCTTTTACAGTAGTATTTTCATAAATATTTCCAATTAAATTATTTTTAATTGTATATATTGTACTTCTTAATTCAGCAAATGGCTTATAAAAATTAAATTCTGCTGCACTTGCTGAGGCATTTGTTGGAACATTATTCCAAATTAATGTCTTTGTAATCACTAATTTTACATATTTTGTTGTAACAGCATTAAAATTACAAATACGTTCATTACCATTTTGTTCATATTCTTCTTGAGCAATTTTTCGATAATCATTTCCATCGTCACTTACCCATAATTCTATACCTAAAATATCACCATTACCAGTTTTATTATTTTTATAATCACGTGGCAAAATACTAAAACTATTAATTGTTTCTTCTTGATCAAATTCGAATAACACAGTATATGGAGCATCTATATCTGTTTTAGTTGTCCAGAAAGTATTTACATTACCATCAATTGCATTACTAATAGGATAACCACTATAATCTGGTTTATCGCATGAAATAGCAATACTCATTTGATCAACCTGTAATTCGTTTACTGTACCATCATTCAATGCATAGTTATCTACAAACTCATCATATAACGCTTTTGAATCACCTGTAGCTTCCATACTATATTCTTTATCACTTCTAGCCCATTGCCAAGCCATTTCATGTGATTCCTTAATTGAAATCTCTTTATAATTATTAACATCTTTTCCTTCTATTTTATCTGTTAAACGTTGAATCCATATTTGCCAACGTTGTAAGTAATAATCTTTTGTTAATCCACCATACTCACGATTAGCATAATCATAAACTCCCCAACAGTAATATGGAGCCCATGTAGATATAATTGCTTTACCATTTAATTCAAAAATCTTTTTGGTAAAATCATCTTGCCCTTGAGCTGCTTGATTAGATGCATTCAACCATGTTCCCACCATAAAATTCTTATTACTGTTCAAAACCCGATCTTGAAGTTCAACCATTTTTAAAAACTCTTGTGATTTTTGTTTAAATAATTCAACATTTCCATCATTAAATGCTTTTGTGAATTCCTTATATGTCTGTTCAGCACTGTTAGCAATTGCTTGACGCAAAAAGTCTGTTACATCATACAAATACCCTTCACTATCTTTTAATTTATCATAATCTTTCATTAAATAATTTAATGCTTTTTCAAAAGTCTTAAAATCATAATTTTTATTCATATTACCATTTGGTGCTGATTGTTTAGCATCAAATTGAGGTCTTACATTAATTATTGACTCAGGAGGATCAGCATGAGTTGCTGGCCGATACACAGTTTTTAATAATAACTCCCAAGCTTTTTGGGCATTTTCACTTGTTTGACCATAACGACGTTCAACATAATGTGTTATCCATCCATTTAAATCCACATCTTCTTCTTCCCACATCATTTCAAAGAACAAATCAAATCTGACAGGATTATTATTAGTTCCCTCAGGCGCTATTCCCATTCCTACCATATGATTTGTCTTATTTTTTACCTGACTAGGTATTTTAGTCAATTTTTCTAAATTACCATGTATACCAGAACGACCACCATAATTTTCAAGCATACAATAAACCCAATCACTTCCAGCAAATTCATCTGTAGAAGAATATTTTGGTGATTTACTTGCATTTAAATCCAACAATAGGATATTATTAGATTTTTCTTCAGTCGTAATTTTACTTAATAAGGCTGGTTGAAAACTCCAAGATTGAATAACCCAAACCGCCTTTTCATCATAGTTTTTCATTTCATCTAATACTTTTCTACCTACAACATCTCTTCCAATTCCTCCAGTTTGACCACCTTCATGGAATGGATCAGTTGCATAATAATTAGATATTTTTCCATATACTTCTTCTTGAGCCTGATAAAACATTTTTGCATAATTTTGATATGTTTCAGTGTTTGTTTTTAACATTGCTGGTCTTTGCATTCCATTCCATAATCCTTGAGGAATTACTTCAGCACTTGAATCTTTTTCAGTGATACTATTAGGAACCATTCCACTGTAACCTTGTAAAATTGGTGTCATTCCTAATGCTCTCATCTTTCTTTGATTCATTCTAGCTAGTTCAGTACGATTTGCAAACCAATTATCAGGAATTGGTCCATTAACATTTTCCATATTTGCCATATATTGCCAACCAAAATACCCTGGTCCTACAAGCCAATCTTTGATTTCATCAAGAGAATATCCCAAATTACTCATAAATCTTCTCCAAACTTCTTCTTGACCAGTAATATCAAGTACAGCATTCACTCCATTTAATGCTAACCAATCCATTTCATTTTGCCACTCAGTTTCACCCCAAAAAGCCATTGTATAAGAATGAGTGCAATAATTATAAGCATAACGTACTTCATAAGGATTTTCTTTACGAATAGTTTTTGTTACAGGAACTACTTTAGCTGGCATTTTAACTTGTCTTGCTTGTTGAGTAATTGAAACATTACAATAATATTTTAAGTAATAATTCAATCCTGTTGTTAAAGAAAGCCCTTCGTTTCCTTTAATTTGGATTTTACCATTATGATTACTAATTTCATAATAATCATTATCATTTTCATTATTATCTTCTAATACAAATTCAAACCAATCTAAATACCTTTCACCAATAGTACGACTTAATACCCCTTTAACTTCTTTTAATGTTTCAGCTTCAGTAATTGGATTTGCATATTCAGTATCTTTAAAATCACTAATATTAATATTAGCTCTTTCAATTACTGGATTTTCACTTTTATCTCCATATACTCTTACTTCAGCAAAACTTCCCGCATTTCCAACTGAACAATACTCTAAATAAATACGAACGATTCTAGCTTCTTTTCCATTAATTTCAAAAGTATTTCCTTCTTTACTTACAACGACATTATCTTGTTTTTCCCCAACTTTGTCAAAAGTAACACCATCTACACTTGTAAAAATTGAATATTGATAATAAGCTTGTAAATCTTTAAAACTAGGAATTACCTGAATTTTATTTAAATTATAATTACTTTCTAAATCAATATCTATATATGCAGGATAATATAATGCCTGCCATGATGTAGATAACTTTCCATCGTTTATATTTGCTACAGGATAACTTTCTGTATTACTATAAGAACGTGCAGGTTTTTGATAAGCAATACTAGTTGTGTCTACATCTTCTTTTGGTGGTTCAAATTCAGTATTTTCAATTCCAAATACTCTTAATTCATTTATGTGCATTGAAGGATTTGCAGAATTTGATAACATTTTTACTTTTACATATCTTATTGTTTGTGTTTCAAAAGTATATGTATCACCTTTGCTAGTCTGAGGAACATTATCTTTCTTTTCCGCTACCTTTTTATATTCAAATCCATCTACACTAGTATATACTTCATAATTATAGTAACGACCATCTGAATAATATGGCAATACATTAATTTCATCGACATCAAAATAACCTTCTAAATCAACTTCCAACCATCCTTCACCTGCATTAGCCCAATAAGAATTAACATTGTTATCAACAGCCTTACTTGGACTACTGTTTCCTTCTTGTCCTGAAGCTGTTGCTACCTTATTTAAGGCAACGTTTGTTTTTATGGATTCAACTAATTCACCATAAACACGTAATTCCTTAATATGACCAGTATTATTAGTTGGTTGATTTTCTGCATGTGTTTTTGAAATTTTTACTTTTATATAACGAGCTGTAATTGTTTCATCAAATTTATATGTGTCCCCTTCAGGAGTATTCCATGCTGTATCTCCTTTTTTAGCAACTAAACTATACTCTTTTTGATCCAAACTAGAATAAATTTCATAATCATAATATCGATTTGCATTTGCTGGTACATCAAAGTATGCCATTAAATTTATCTCGGATATTTTGTAAAGACCCTGTAGATCAACTTCTAGCTCACTTGGATTAACTGCTGCCCAATATGTGTTAGTATTCCCATCAACAGCATATTCAGCATATTGGTTTTTCTCAATAGTTGAAGATGTCACTGGTTTCTTTAATGCAATATTTTCTTTAGTTGCCTTACTTGAAACATCTTGCCAAGCATAATTGTCATTTGATTCATTTGCAAACACTCCCATCGATGGAAACATTAACAATAGTGCTAGTGATGATACCATAGAAACTTTTAAAATTTTCTTTAGATTCATTCCTTCCTACTTCCTTTCTATTTTTCCTGTTAAAAATATAAAATTTTACCCATCTCTTTAAATCACTTCCTTTTAATTCCCTTATACTTATATTATAACTTAAAAAAAGTAGTAAAATTTTATAATCATTAGTAAAATAATACACTAAACACTATAAATAAAAAGACATAATAATTCTAAGAATTAGAACTACTATGTCTTTTTCAATCATAATATTAATCTTCTACCTGTCGTCTTGTAATTACAGCACCTAAAGATACAAGTTTATGATCTATATTTTCATATCCGCGATCAATATGATATACATTTCCTATTTCTGTTACCCCATCAGCCATTAATGCCGCTACTATCAATGCTGCCCCACATCTTAAATCTGTTGCATAGACTCTTGCTCCATGTAGTGGCGTTGGTCCATCTATATAACACATTGCTTCTTCCTGTGCTATTCTAGCACCCATTGAATTTAATTGATAACAATGTCCAAATCTCTCTGGATAAATCGTCTCTACTACCTGTGAACTACCATGACACTGAGTTAATAGTGCTGTTAGCGGTTGTTGTAGATCTGTTGCAAAACCTGGATATACCTGCGTTCTTATATCTGATGGTCTTAAATTTTCTATCCCGCCATGAACTATGATACTGTCTCCAACAATATCCATTTTTACACCTATCTCTTTTAACTTCGAGGTTACTGCCTCTAAATGCTGAGGAATTACATTTTGTACGATTACTTTCTCTCCTGCCGCTGCTGCTATCACTAAAAAAGTCCCCGCCTCTATTCGATCAGGAATTATTTCATGATTACATCCCTGAAGTGTTTCTACTCCTTCAATCGTAATCGTATCTGTACCAGCTCCTCGTATCTTGGCTCCCATCTTTGTTAACAGGTTTACTACATCAATTATTTCAGGTTCTTTAGCCGCATTTTCAATGGTTGTCTTTCCTTCTGCTTTTACTGCTGCTAGTAATATATTTATGGTTGCACCAACTGATGCAAAATCCATATATATCTTATTGCCTATCAAACGCTCAGCTTGAATCGTATAGGTTCCATCACTACTATAGTCAACAGTTGCTCCTAAAGCCTCAAATCCTTTGATATGAAGATCAATTGGACGAGGTCCTAAAAAGCATCCTCCTGGCATTTTCATAGTTACCTTTTTACATTTTCCTAATAATGCCCCCATTAAATAATACGATGCTCTTAATTTATCTACTGCTTCACCTATAAGCGGTTTATTTTTCAAATTAGTAGGATCTACTACCAATACATCTTCATTTTTTTCAACATTACAGTTTAATTCTCTTAACAATACTCCTAATGCGTCAACATCAGAAATATTTGGTACACCATATACAGTTACAGGACTATCTGCTAAGACAATTGCTGGAATTAGGGCTACAGTTGCATTTTTTGCACCACTTACCACTACTGTTCCATTCAATTTATGTCCACCTTCAATAGCAATTACTTCACTCATTTTAGTCCTCCTTATAATTTAATCTACGTAACTACTATATATTAATTTATTGTTAAAAACAACCAAAATTTGTATTTTTAAATGAATAGAATTTTTAGACATTTTTCGTTGTTCTATTATTATACAAAAATATCTATCATTCTCAAAATTATTAATAATTAAGACTTTTATAAATATTAAAAGAATCCCTTTAGGGGATTCTTCAGACTTATTTATTGCTAATTAAGCTTTACCAATGCATCCAAAAATTTCCATTTTTTCTTTGACACATTCCTTAATAGCTTCAGTACCAGGAGCTAATAATTTACGAGGGTCAAATCCTTTTCCTTCTAAATCTTTTCCTGCTTCAATATATTTTCTAGTTGCTTCTTGGAAATATAATTGACATTCAGTATTTACATTGATTTTAGAAACCCCTAAGTTAATTGCTTCTTTGATCATTTCTTCAGGAATTCCAGTTCCACCATGTAATACTAAAGGTAATTTACCAGTTTCTTGTTGAATTGCATCTAATGCTCCAAAATCTAAACCTGCCCAATTTTCTGGATATTTACCATGAATATTTCCAATACCAGCTGCTAAGAAATCAATTCCTAAGTCAGCAATCATTTTACATTCTTTTGGATCGGCAACTTCACCTTTTCCAATAACACCATCTTCTTCTCCACCAATTGATCCAACTTCTGCTTCAATTGAAACACCTTTAGCATGGCATAATTCAACCATTTCTTTTGTCTTTTCGATATTTTCATCAATAGAATAATGAGAACCATCAAACATGATTGAAGAGAATCCAGCTTCTAATGCAGCTTTAGCTCCATCATAGCTACCATGATCTAAATGTAAAGCTACTGGTACAGTAATTCCTAAAGAATCTACCATTGCAGCAACCATTGCTGATACAGTTTTAAATCCAGTCATATATTTAGCAGCACCTTCAGATACTCCTAAGATTACTGGAGCTTTTAATTCTTCTGCAGTTAATAGAATAGCTTTTGTCCATTCTAAGTTATTAATGTTAAATTGACCAACTGCATAATGTCCTTCTTTTGCTTTATTTAACATTTCTGTTGCTGATACTAATCCCATAATATTTCTCCTTTTCTTTTTTCTCCTATATAATACTATTATTTAAATTAAATTTCCATAGTATCACTTAGATTTTTACCTATTTTATTTATTTTTATCCACCGTAAGCGATTACTTATCATCTTAAAACTTCTTTAACAATAAATTCATTCTTAGAAAAATGACATAAAGCAATTCCTAATGCCATTGATAAATTTAAAGAATCAATCTTGTCACTATGAGGAATAAAAATACTTTGTCCATATTTAAGAAAATCATCTGATAAACCACTACTTTCATTTCCAAAAATTAATGAATGCCTACTATTATCAGGTTCAATTAAATGAATATTTTTAGCTCCTTTCAACATTAATGGATAAATAATACGATGAGGATACTTTTTTAGATAATCACTAAAACTATCAAAATATTCAAAATTAATATTAAATAAAGCACCCATTGACGCTCTTACAACCCGAGGATCAAATACATCTACACCTGGACGGATAATTGCTAAATTAGTATAATTAAATCCTAACATCGTCCTAATAATCGTGCCCATATTCCCCATATCCCCTGGATTAACTAAAACAACATGATTGGCATTATTTAATTCCATACTATATTTTTTTATAATTGCAACAGCAAAACAATTATCCTTTTTTGAAAGCCTGCTAATAGTATTATCACTCTCAATTAAATCAATCTTATTATTTTTACATATTTCACTAATAATTTTAATACCCTTATTTTGATATGAATTACTTTTAATATATACTCGTAATACTAAATCAGGTTTATTTTCTAACAACTCAATTGTCTCAAATACCCCTAATGTATATGTATAGTCAAAATCTTTATGATATGCTTTAATTTTCATTTTCTAGACCCTTTAATAAATCAATTTGTTTTTTTAAATCCTTCTGTAGTATTTCAAAATGTTTACGATCATAATCAACACCTTGATCAATTAAAGCTAATAAATCATTATATTTTTCATAAGCCAGCATAAATAGTGAAATCTGAATTTGTAAATCAAGTTCATTTTGACCATCAGCAATAATTTTATTTATCTCTTTATATTTTGTTTTAAAAATCTCATCTAAATCAACACTTTTATTTCTCTTAAACAATCGCATTTTGTCTTCCTCCTAAAATATTATACTGCTAATCAAGATAGTAATCCAGCTTAGAAAAAGGAATAAATGCTTCTGGTTCCCTTCTATGTTCTCCAAGCATTTTTTCCATCCAAACCATATCATACCACTTATCTAACTTATATCCACATTGATGAAAATAAGCAACTTGAACATACCCCATATGATGATGAAATGAAATACTTCTCTCATTTGGAATCGCTATACACGCATTCATATTTAATATATTTTGCTTTTTAGAAATATCTTCTAAAACTCGATATAATGTCTTGCCAATTCCAATATTATGATAATCGACGTCTACATAAACTGAAGTTTCTACAGACCAGTTATAAGCTGCACGATTTTTAAATGCTGATGTATATGCATATCCAACTATTTCATCATCTATTTTTGCAACTAAATATGGATAATTTTTCAAAGTATTAATTATTCGCTGCCTAAACTCTTTAATACTTGGAACTTCATATTCAAAAGTTATTGCTGTATTTAAAACATATGGTTGATAAATTTTAAGTAATCTTTTAACATCCTCAGGTTTAGCAATTTCTATATCTATATTCATTATCCCGCTCCTTAACTATAATAATTATTACTCATGTTTACTAGATAAATTTACCACAACGATTTCACTATGACTAGCTGTTCGGATGCTATATCCCCAGCCTCCCATACCAGAAGATACAATCGCATGGAAATTCCCATCTTTTTTAATTCCATAGTTCATATCATTTACATTTATTAATTCAAAAAAATAATTAAGAGGAAATATTTGTCCAGCGTGAGTATGTCCTGAAAGTTGAAGATCAATACCTAATTTAGCATTATCTTTATAATTTTTAGGTTGATGTTCTAGTAATACCAATGGTTTATCTTCATTAATATCATCTGTTATTACTTCTAAAGACTCCCTTTTTTTAATAACATAATCTTTACGCCCAATTAAATAAATGTCATCCAACATAACTGCTTCATCTAATAAAACATTAACTCCACTATCCTTTAATCTATTTATAAGATCAAATTCTTTTAAAGGTGAACCACCTTGAAAACCAATTTCATGATTTCCTTCAACAAAATATATAGGATATTTAGATGATAAGTTGTAAAATACTTTCATTGCATAATCCACTTCATCTTGTGTTGTATTTTCATCAAAAATATCCCCTAACAATATAATTGCATCTGGATTAATTGCACTAGCATGATTAGAAATCTTTGTTAGGTCTGTTTTAGAAACAATCGTACCTAAATGAACATCAGAAATAACCATCAATGATTTATCATTAAAATCTTTATTTATCTCAACATTATATGTCGTTATAAGTGTATTTTTAGCATTATACATTCCATAGCAGCTTAAAACAATACTAGCTGCCAAAGCTACCATTCCTCGACGATAAATAAATTTAAAGTAATGATTAAATTTTGTTTTATACAATATTAGATTAATAATATCAAAAATCACAAAACAAATACATGCATTAACTAAAAAACCAAAAAATATTAAATCATACAAACATAAAATAATTAAGCATAAAACAATAATAACTGTAATAATATTACGATATCTAGCCTTCGCAAATACTAACCGAGTATGATAAGCCAAATAAACTGTCATAATAGCTACTAAGGTCATTTCCATCAAAATGAACCAGCTCATTACTAATCATCTCCTTCAATTTATTATTATACCATAGTTTATATTTATGGTATAATGTCTTTGAGGTGAAATTATGCATAAATTAGCTTGTCCTAAATGCCATGAGGCAATTGTACAAATAGGAAATTCATATAAATGCACTAATGGTCATTGTTATGATATTGCCAAAAGTAAATATTTAAATTTATTATTAAATCCTGATAAAGCAACTAATAATCCTGGTGATAGCAAAGAAAGTCTTGTTGCTAGAAAAGCCTATTTGACTAATGGTTATTATGATATTATTTTAAATAATGTTGTTGATTGTATTAAAAAATATCGTGATAATATTAAATTAAATATTTTAGATTTAGGATGTGGTGAAGGTTACTATACTCGTGGTCTCAATGAAATTTTTAACCAGGATATAATATATGGTTTAGATATTTCTAAGGAAGCTATTAATATGGCAACAAGATATACTAAAGATGTATATTGGTTAGTCGGTAATAGTAAAAATCTTCCTTTTCTTGATCACTCTCTAGATTTCATTACAGCCTTATTTACTGTTGTTAATCAAGATGAATTAAAACGCACACTTAAAAACGGAGGATATATTATTCATGTAACAGCTAATCCTAATCACTTAATTGAAATAAAAGAATTAATATATGATGAAATTAAAGTTAAAAGTGATAAATATATTCGTTTAAATTTTGAAACAGTTGAAAGTTATGATCTTGTACACTCGATACATATTGATAATCGTGAAGATGTTTTAAATTTATTAAAGATGACACCACATTATTATCATATTAAAAAAGAACGTCGTAACGTTCTTGACACATTAGAAAAACTAACTGTTACTATAGATATTAAAATCACTGTTTATCGCACTTAGACATGTTATCATGTCTTTTTATTTATAAAAAAATCTAACCATTTTAACCACATTAAAACGACTTTTTTCAAACATAATTCTTGCAGGAATCCGCTTTATTTCACCACAATCTAAAAAAATTATATCTATCCCTTTCTTACTTTCTTCATAGCCAACTATTGTCACCCAATGCCATAAATCATCACGTATCTCACGACGACGATGTGTCAAAATCAACAACCCCAATGGATTATTACTGTTAATACTCTCTTTAACTATCTTACTAGCAACATTTACACTCGGTCTTCTGAAAATAATATATTTACAATTATTTAATAATCTACTTAATCTGCGAGCATACAAATAGGCATATGGAAATCCTCTTTCTTTAGGTTTCATCAATTTAAACATTTCAATCATATGATCTAAATACACATTTTCATTAATTTTATGTTCTTTTTTTGTATAATAAAGAAAAATATCTGTGGCACTTACACTGGCACATCCCGCTTTTCTTGCCCAAGAATCTAAAAACCATTCTTGATTACCGCCATGACTCACACACTTATTTTTTTTATATACTTTTGGATAATCTAAAATCATCATGCCACCTCTTCTCTATTTTTATTATACGGTATTTTACCTAAATTAGTCACTACTTAATATTATTAGCCCTATATATTAAAAGGGACAATGTCCCTTTTAATACTTTTATCTAGCTTTTTGTAATGCTTTCTTTAATTTAAAATCATCTATAAAACGTAAAGGGGTCTCAAATGTTCTTTGACCATAAACAAATCTCAGCTTTTTAGTTTTTGGATATGTAACACGTTTTATTTTTCGATAATCAAGTTTAATTTTACCAATCATCATTTGTCGATGACCAACATAAATAATTTGTTGTAAAAAAACACTTACACCTAAAGTAATAATTGTAAGAATATTGAGTGGTATATATGCACTATTTAAATTATTATTAATAGTACTTAAAATCATAATTGAAGAGCATATTATAAAAACACCAATATAAAGAATTAATAAAATAATATAAAAATATTTACCAGAATCACTGAGACATGATGTTAAAGTATGATCTTCTTTAGTTGCCAAATACATTGTAACACCATAAGAAATATTTATGTATGTAAACCATAATAAGGCTAAGAATACCAAAAGAGGTAAAATATTAAAAATAGCATTCATTAGATATACTCCTTCTTTCAATAAAATCATTATACAAGAAATTGTCCAATTATCCTATATAAAAATTAATAAAATTTAATAATAATTAATAATTATAACAAAAACCTGCTTAATTAAACAGGCTATGATATAAAATTACGTGCATAATACTCATCATAAGTAAGGTTACTATTATATACCTTTTTTGCTAAATCCCTTCCTAAATAACGAAGATGCCAAGGTTCATAACTATAACCAGTTAATGAATCTTTTCCCTCAGGATAACGAATAATAAAACCATAATCAGCTAATATTCCAGCAAACCATTGATACTCAGGATGGTTAACAATGTTTTCAAAAGAATAAGTATCTAATGCTACATCACAAGCTAATCCTAGAGTATGCTCGCTATGCCCTGGACGACTGCAAGTTTTATCAGCTTCTTCAACACTATAAGTATTTGCCATATGACGATAACTCTTTTCTTGTGCTGGTGTTGAGCGATAACCACTTACAACATAAAAGCTGATTCCTTTTTCTCGACATTTATTTCTTAAAGCTACAAAATCATCATAAACTACTCGAGACATTTGATGTTTTCGATATTTATATGCCGGATCACTAGAGCTAGTATAGCCATCATTGATGTAAATAAGATCATCTGGAACAAAATTATTATCTAATCGATAATATTTATTTACAATAGTATTCAGTTCATTAGGATTAGGCTGAAAAATAATATGTTCATAAAAATTATAATCTAAATTCATATTAACATATGTAACCACATCCTCATCAGATAAATCAGAATGTTTATTTTTATAATTTGTATAACGTTCTTTATTTGATGACGTATAATAATTTATTAATGTAATTGGATTTTTTGAAGGGGCTTTTTTTATTTTTATTTCATCAGGTGTATTTATTAATGTTATTATATTTGTTACTAAATATATAATCATTGAAATAATGGCTATAAAAATAATTACTACAATAGCAACTCTCTTTTTATTTAATCTTCGCTTCATCTCTCTACCTCGAAAATAATAAATATATTATTTAGATAATCATATCATAAAAATATTAATTTTTTTATGAACATTTACTATACAATGTATTTTTTTTGCATTATTATAATAATATTGACTTATTAAGTTAAAAAAATACCAAATGAAGGAGTAAATTATGGAAAATACAATTTCATCTTTAAAAATATTAGTACAATGTCAAGAAGCTGATTATCAAGGAAACTATCAGATTTCTAATCTAATGTCTAAATTATCAGATTTAGCTACTATAAATGCTTTACAAATAGGAATATGGAATAATAATTTATCAGAGAAATATGGTTTTGTTTTAACTAAAGAAACAATTATTTTAAAACGTCCAATTAAAATTAATGAGCTAATTAAATTATCTACACGTGCCAGCGGGTATAAAAGAATCCAGTTTACACGTAACTATTGGGTAGAAGATGAAAATGGAGAAGAAATTGCATCTATATATTCATTATGGACATTGATTGATTTAAAAAAGAGAAGAATCATCAAACCTGAAAAAGCTGGAATAGATATGCCTGAAATCATTCCATATAATTATACTATTAGCAGTTATAATGAAATATCTGATAATGTAGAATTATCTTATATAATGGAAAGAACAGTTTTATATAGTGATGTTGATGTTAATCAACATTTAAATAATAGTCGTTATTTTGAATGGGCATTTGATGCCATACCAATAAAATTCTTTGATAAAAATTACTTTAAAGAAATAAGTGTCATGTTCAAAAAAGAGATGACCCCTAACACAACTGCTAAAATATATAGATACATAGGAAAAGATTATGTCAAAATAGTATTTAAATCTACTGATGATAAAACTACATATTTTGAGTTTGGTGGCTATACAAACTCCATATAAAATAAATTAAAAATTCTTAATTATGAAAGATAAAAAAATCCAGTTTCAAAATTTTAAATTTATTACTTTTTTGATTTTTCAAATATTATGATTAATCTAAAAAATTTGCTTCTTTTCATTACATAATGAATAATTTTCAGATAATGAAAATCAATTTTCAACATATGAAAATTATTTTCAAAATTATATGATATTATAATTGTGTCCCAAATATCTATAATAGTATTCGTTTTCCCGTATAGAATACAGATATTAAAAGCCCTTTGTCCCAAAAGGGTTTTTTCCTTGTATAAAAAGTTTTTTATAACCTTTCTATAATATCTAATTTTTATAAATAAAATTATTTAAATATCTTTGAACCTAAATAATATAATAGTAATATTTTATTAATAGATTATTTTTATAATTATTAATTTAAATATAACCCATAGTCTATTTAAGATATATCTATATAATATAAAAGGCACTTTCGTGCCAATATATATCTATAATATTATCTAAATCTTCATCTAATATATCTTCATCCATATTACACTATAACTTTTTTTAATTTCTTTTCAAATTCCCGACGAGGAAACATTACTACTGCGCCACAGCCTAAACATTTGATTTTTATATCTGCACCCATTCTAATTATTTGCCATTGACTAGATTTTTTACATGGATGAGTCTTTTTCATTTCTACTATATCATTTAATTTATAATCCATATTATTCACCATTCCGTTTATAAAAAGCTTCAATAGTATTTTGCATTAACATTGTTATTGTCATTGGTCCAATTCCCCCAGGAACTGGAGTAATTGCTTTTACTTTATCTTTGACATCTTCAAAATCCACATCACCACATAATTTATTATTCTCATCACGATTAATCCCCACATCTAAAACAACAGCACCATCTTTTATATACTCATGATTAAAAAACTTCGGTTTCCCAATCGCAGCAATTAAAACATCAGCACGTGAACATACTTTCTTTAAATCTTTTGTTTTACTATGTGCTATTGTTACAGTAGCATTTTTTTGTAAACATAATAGAGCTACCGGTTTTCCAACAATATTACTTCTCCCTACTATAACAACTTCTTTACCACTTAAATCATAATTTATTTTTTCTAATAAAACTAACATTCCTTTTGGGGTACATGGTACCAAAGAATTTTGTCCTAAAAAAAGATTTGCTACATTATGGGGATGAAAACCATCAACATCCTTATCAAAGGAAATTGCATTAAGTACCTTTTCTTCACTAATATGCTTAGGCAATGGCAACTGCACTAAAATACCATCAACTGTTTCATCATTATTTAAAAGTTCTATTTCTTTTAACAACTGACTTTCACTAAATGATGAATCATGTTTTATAATTTTTGATTCAATTCCTATATAAGCACATCCTCGTTCCTTATTTCTTACATAAGTTAAGCTAGCTGGATTATCCCCTATCAGAATAACCACTAATTTAGGTATACGTGAATAATTTTCTCTTATCGTTTCAACTTCACTTTTTAATTGATCTTTAATTTTTAAAGCTATTTCTTTACCACTTATAATCATTGATAAATCCCCCTTAAACTATTAAATTCAATTATACCAAAATATCCTTCACATGCAACTACTAGATTATTTCTTTAAGATATTCCTGATACTTCATTAAAATCATCTCTAGTTGTTCATAAGTATCTATTTTTGATAATTCATTTTTTACTCTTGCAGAAGACTTTAAACCTTTGATATACCAAGGAGCATGTCCGCGCATTTGAAACATCGCCACCTTTTCAGGTTCTATTTCCATTAATCTTTTAGCATGTGCCAAGCACTGTGTGATTTTTTCTTGATAAGTTGGTTCACAAATTACTTGACCTGTTCGCAATGACTCTACCACTTGCTTGATTAACCATGGATTCCCTAAAGCTGCACGACCAATCATCACAGCATCTACCTTTGTTTCGGCAAGCATTTTACGAGCATCTTCAACAGTTTTTATATCACCATTGCCAATTACTGGAATATTTACCGCTTCTTTAACTTGACGAATAATTTCCCAATCAGCATATCCCTCATACATTTGTGAACGCGTTCTACCATGAATAGCAATTGCACTAGCACCAGCTTTTTCAATCAATTTAGCAACTTCAACAGCATTAATATGTTCTTTATCAAAGCCGCTGCGAATTTTTACTGTAACCGGTTTTGATACATTTTCAACAACTCCTTTGACAATCTCATAAATTTTATCTGGATACAATAACAGCTTACTGCCTGCATCAGCTTTTAATACTTTATTTACAGGACATCCCATATTAATATCAATAATGTCACAATTAGAATGCTCATCAATATATTTAGCTGCTTTGACCATTGTTTCTACTTCACCACCAAATAATTGAATACTAACAGGATGTTCTCCTTCATCAACCTGAAGCATATCAATCGTTTTATTATTTCCATAACATAGCGCTTTATCACTAACCATCTCAGAATAAACTAATCCAGCACCAAAATCTTTAATTATTTTTCGAAAAGCCATATTAGTAATACCTGCCATTGGCGCCATTACAACTTGATTTTCAATTTCAATATTTCCTATTTTAAACATTAACTCACTCCTCAATGGTATCTTATCAATTATTTAAAAAAAAAGAAATATAAATGTTTAAAAATCTTTAACCTGTTCATAATAATTACAGATAACTTACACTTCCCCGCTATTTTCCTCCCCGAAATAGACGTAAGTTATCGAGTTAGTTATATTCCTAAATATGTTGGTAAACCAACTAAAAGAAAGGCTTCCCCCGCCTTTCTTTTATTTTAAATAATCTTTAAACTATAAAAAAAGAAAATGTAATATTTTCTCTTCTATATCTTATCAACAATTTCTTTCAGTTCTTCCTCACTGAAATTATACTCTGTATTACAAAACTGACAATGAAGCTGACAACCATGATCCTTTTCAATCATTGAATTTAACTCATCTTTACCAATAGTAATCAGTGCTTTAGAAAGTTTATCTTTAGAACAATCACATTTAAAAAATAAATCCTGTTTTTCTGTAATCTCAACATCATCAAATAAAAGTTTCAAAATTTCTTCTGGAGTCTTTCCATTATTAATTAGTTGAGAAACAGGTGGACACTTTTTAACAACATTTTCTATATAAGTTATATCTTCTTCAGTAGCTTCTGGCAATAACTGAATAATAAATCCCCCTGAAGCCAAAATCTCATTAGTATCATTAACCAATACTCCAACTGAAACTACAGATGGCGTTTGCTCACTAACCGCAAAATAATAGCTAAAATCATCTCCAATTTCACCAGTTTGTAAAGGCACAGAACCTGTAAAAGGCTCTTTCAATCCCATATCTTTGATAACCTGTAAAGTACCTTCATGCCCCACAGCTACCCCTACAGCCAATTTACCGCTATCGTTATAAGTATAGTGAACTTCCGGATTAGCAACAAACCCTTTAATATTACCATCACCATTAGTAACGCTGATCATTGTTCCAATTGGACCTCCACCATTTATAACAACAGTCACTTTTTCATTATTTTTATTCATTTTAGCCATCATTAAAGTAGCAGACATCATCCTACCTAAAGCAGCTGAAGCTGTTGGCCATAAATTATGATCTTTTCTAGCAACATCAAGCAATTTAGTAGTATTACAAGCAAAAACTCGACAATTTTTACTATTTACCAAACCTCTAACTAAATAATCTTTCATATAAAATTTTCTCCTTATAAAAATACTGCAATCGATGATAAAATCATTGGTATAATCATACATAAAACAATAAACAATATAAATACTTTTTTGCTTCGTTCACTCATTTTCTCACCTCTAAATATGAAAAAAAGCGGTAACCGCTTTATTTCATATCATCTAATAAATCATCAGCATCATCAAATGAAGGTTTATTATCATCAATAGAATTATCTTCATTCGATAAATCATCTGAACTATGGTCAGCCGTTCCATCATGGCGGTCTAACATTTGACCTGTATTGAATAATGCTTCAATTTGTTCACCAGCCAATGTCTCATATTCTAATAAAGCATCAGCAATAGTTACCAATCTATCTTTGTTGGCTTCAATTATTTCTTTTGCCTTAGCATAACATTCATCAATAATCTTACGAACCTGAACATCAATTTCATATGCGATTTGACCAGAATGAGAATTACTATGTTGTGTATAATCACGGCCTAAGAATACATTCCCTTGTTCAGAATCATATTTAATTGGTCCTAATTCTGACATACCTAACTCTGTAACCATCATTCTTGCAATTCTTGTTGCTCGCTCAATATCATTATGAGCACCTGAACTTACATCTCCAAAGAAAATTTCTTCAGCTACACGTCCACCCATAAAACCTGCTATATTAGCTTCTAATTGTGCTTTAGTTTGAAAATAAGTTTCTTCTTTAGGGGTCATTAAGTTATAACCACCTGCCTGTCCACGAGGTACAATAGTAACTTTTTGTACTTTATTAGCATCTTCCAAAGTTAAACCTAACACAGCATGTCCAGCTTCATGATAAGCAACTAAGCGACGTTCTTTTTCACTATATTTACGTGATTTTTTAGCCGGTCCACCCATTACACGATCAACTGCTTCATCAATATCTGCCATTGATATAACTTTATGATCTTCACGAACAGCTAATAAAGCTGCTTCATTTAATACATTTTCAAGCTCAGCTCCTGAAAAACCTGGTGTTCTTTGAGCAATATTACTGAAATCAACATCTGGAGCAAACTTTTTATTACGAGCATGTACTTTTAAAATTTCTGTACGTGCATTTTTATCAGGATTAGCAACCTGGATTTGACGGTCAAAACGTCCTGGGCGCAATAATGCAGGATCTAAAACATCAGCACGGTTAGTTGCTGCTAAGATGATAATTCCTTCATTACCACTAAACCCATCCATCTCAACTAATAACTGGTTTAATGTTTGTTCACGTTCATCGTGTCCACCACCCATACCAGTTCCTCTTTGGCGACCTACAGCATCGATTTCATCAATAAAAATAATACATGGAGCAGTTTGTTTAGCCTTTTTAAACATATCTCTTACACGTCCTGCACCAACTCCGACAAACATTTCTACAAACTCAGAACCTGAGATTGAATAATAAGGTACACTAGCTTCACCAGAAACAGCTCTTGCAAGTAATGTTTTACCTGTACCTGGTGGTCCAACCAATAATACCCCTTTTGGTATACGGGCTCCCATCTGTGCAAATTTCTTAGGATTTTTCAAAAAAGCAACTAATTCTTTCAGTTCCTCTTTTTCTTCATCTGCACCAGCAACATCAGAAAATTTAGTTGTTTGATTTTTCTCTAATTTAGCTCTTGAATTACCAAAATCAAAAGCTTTAGCATTTCCACCACCTTGAGACATCATTCTAAAAATAAAGAACATACCTCCAAGTAATAGTACATATGGTAGAATATTCGCTATGATTCGCATAAACATACCGCGATCATTAGCATCTACAATTGTTGTTTCAATTCCTTTTTCATTTAATAGTCCTGTTAATGATTGCATCTCTGCTTCAGTATTAGGAATTGTTGTAGTAAACTCAACCTCTGTTGATTTACCATCACTTTTCTTTGTATACTTACCTGAAACATCAACTACTAAAGAAGAAGGAACTATCTCAACTTCCTTAATCTTTTCATCTTGTACTACTTCCACAAACTCACTATACTTAATTTCTTTACTGTTACTTTGATTCATAAAAGTAACCAGTCCCCCAATTAAGATTAACACTAATAGCCAGGGAAGAATTGACTTTAATAATCCATTCTTATTGTTCATAAACTCTCCTTACTTATAACACTCTTCTTTTAAAATGCCAATATATGGTAATTGGCGATACCTTTCGTTAAAATCCAATCCATAACCAACAACAAAAGCATTAGGAATTGTAAATCCAATATAATCAGCTTTCATATCAATAACTCGTCCTTCTGCTTTATCTAACATCGTTACAATTTTCACACTATTAGCTCTACGTTTTAAGAGCATTTCTTTAACATTGTATAATGTTTTTCCTGTATCAAGAATATCTTCAACAATTAAAATATTTTTACCAGTTACATCTTCCTTTAAATCTTGTTTAACAACAAGTGTTTTTGACTCAACACCATCATAACTGCTAACATTCATATAATCAAATGTTACATCACTATTTAAATGTTTCGAAAGTTCTGCCATGAAAGGAACAGATCCTTTCAACAATCCTACCAATAAGACTTCTTTACCTTCATAGTCTTTATCAATAATCTTTCCTAACTCTTTACATTTAGCACTAATTTGCTCTTCTGTAATTAAGATTTCTTTTATATTCTTATGCATCATGTTCACTCCTAATCATATATGCCTATAATTTTACCACATATAAATTAGGTTTTGAATATAAATACCTAATATTTTTTGCAAGATGTGGTACAAGAATAATCATTCCCTGACTATTTTCTACAACCGGCCAAGTCTCTCTTTTACTTTTAGGAATTTTATTATCAATATATAGACGCGATACTTTTTTAGTCCCACCTGCAGTATTAATTACATCTCCAGGCCGAGATGACCTTATCGTAATAGGAAAATCCTCTTTTGTCAAATAAATACCTTCATTTAAATGACCTACTTCGCTTAAATAAAAGTGCTCATGTTTATCATAAACTAATTGCTCATATTTTAAACAATAGCTTATGCTATTTTTCAATTTTGAAACATGTATATTATTATATTCTTTTATGAACCTAATATTAACAGGTAAATCCATTTTAATATTTGGTTTGTTACTTTTAATTTGTTTAATAACCTCTTTAATTAAAGAATCACTGATTAAAGGTGGATAAACGATTTCTTTAATTATTTCATAGATAAATTCCTCTAAAATATCTTTTGGAATTATCTGATAATCAATCTTATTTTGGTCATGATACAAGTCAAGATACTTTTTTAATTTTTCTACATTACTTAAATATCTCTGATTATGCAGTTTTGCATTATATAATAAATCATTTATCTGTTGCTCTGAATATTTTTTAAGTGTTATATTGCGAACAAAATCACGAGTAAACTCAGTTTCAAAATTTGTATAATCATCACGATATCTAACATTGTTATCATGACAATAATCTCGTAATACTTGTTTTTTAATATTTAAAAATGGTCTTAAAATAGTTAATCCACAAACTTCGCTAATATCTTTAATTCCTAAGTAGCCTTTTGTATTATGACGTTGTATCTGCATAATTATATTTTCAATTACATCATCTAAATGATGGGCTAAAACAACTTTCTTAACCCCATATTTACAAGCAATTTGGTAATAAAATTCATAGCGAAGTTTTCTTGCCTGACTTTGAAAATTATCTTTTCTATACTCTTTTTTATTTATTTCGCGAACATAACAAGGTATTTGATATTTACTACAGTACTGTAAAACTGTTTCTTGATCAAGATCACTATCATCTCTTAAGTGATAATTAACATGGCAAACAACGATTTTAAACCCTTTTTTATACATATTATCTAATAAAGCCATTGAATCACAGCCTCCAGATACACCTACCACATATAATTGATTTAAATCTAATAGTTTTTCTATATCTATCATTTCATCACCTCAAGTATCTTCACTATTATAACAAATAATCCTTTTAATAACATACTAATTTTAAACTTTCATAGAAAAAGATCGTTAATAAACGACCTAATTTAAATCCTCAGCTGTTTTGACTATTTTAATCACAACAATACTTATATCATCTAGATTATTTTCTTCCAAGACTTGATTCATTAATAAAGTTGAAATCTCTTGGGGATGTAACTGATTAAATAGTTTAATATTTTTATTAATAATTTGTTCAAATCTCTCCCCTGTTCCATCACTAGACATAATAATAAGATCATTATTATTTAATAACATTTCATAACTTGCCATTTTTAATTTAGAAACAATTCCCACTGGTAAAGAATTAGTAGCAATTTTTTCAACAATCCCATTTCTAATATGATAGCTTGGATTAGCACCATATTTGATTAATTTCATTTTTGCATTAGCAAGATTAATATTGCATAAATCTAATGTTGTAAACATATCATTTCTATTTTTTATTTTTAATAAAGCATTAATAGAGTCAATAGTATCTTTTAAACTTATTCCATTTAAAATCAATTTAGATAAAACTTCTAGCGTTAGTTTACTTTCAGCAGCTGCCATTTTACCTTGTCCCATTCCATCACTCAATGCTAAATAATGAAGATTATCCTGATGAAAGGCACTAAAAGAATCTCCACAATTTAATGGTTCTAAAGAATATTGTTGAAACCCAAATTGCAAAGAATAATTTTGCTGGTGTTTTAAGACTACTGATGTATATCCCAAATGATGCATAGAATCTTGTATCGAAACAACCTCTAATGATTCATTTAAATAATTTTCAATAATAGGAACAAGTTCATTTATTACCTCATTACTATTTATATCCATTAATCCTATTTCTATTGTATAAACATCTAATGATATTTGATGTTTATACAAATATGTAATATTAAATTGATATCCTAATAAATGTTCTTTTAATTGATCATCACCAAATGGCATTTCTTCTAATGAATTACTAAAATTATCAAAAACTTCACTTAATAATGAAAATTCATAAAATAAATCTTTTTTCAAATGAGAATTTTCTTGATTAACTCTTTTTATTTTTTCATAACTTTCCTTATATTCACTAATTCCATTTAAAAACTTATTTGGACTAATACAATTACTTTTTATATATTTTAAATCTTCATCACTATATTTTGATTTAAAACCCTTATTTATCAACTTACCCAATCGACTCACGCTGCCATCACGATAAAAACACAAATCACGGCTAGGACAATGTAAACATACATCTTCATAGACATATCCAACGAATTCTCCTACATTAACATTACGGTTTGCTTCTTGAAATATACTTGTCAATTGTTTAAATAAAGAGGCGAATGTATTAGCACGTTGAATTAATTTATTACGACTAGTAATATTTTTATAATCCTCACTAAGCAATTTTGGTTTACGTTTGAAAGTAGGAATGAATAAAAATAAAGCTGCACTTACTATTATAATAAAATTATGATAGTAATAATCATACTCTATAAAAAATGGAAGAATTAAATGACTTAAAATATACAATGTTGAACAAACTAATTTGTTTTGGGGTTTATACATAAAGAAAATACTAAAAGGAAGGATTAATGATAGTATTTCATCTTTAAGTAAAGGATTAATAAACATTAATATGATTGATATATATAAAATTGTGGGCATAGTACTATTTATATTTAAATAAAATACACTTAATAATAAATAGAACCGAAGTAATATCATCATATACACTTGATTTACTTCCACTAATGAAATGATGGCTAGCATTATCATCACTGAAAGAATCATCATTCGTTTATTTGTATATACTTCAATTGTGTTATGAATAAAGATAGGGACCACTTCTAAGCATAATAAACTATGTATTAATGTAAAGGATAGGATTACTAATACTTCTATATAGTTATATTTATATATGTATAAAAAAATTAAACTTACTAAAGTAACTATAAGGGCAATATATTTACTTTTAACAAATTTAAAATGCATCACTATTTGCATAAGTATTATACTAGTAAGAGAAATTAGTAATAACATATAGTTTTCGTAGGACAGGTATGTTGTTAAAACTAATGCACTTAAATATACAATTATATGCCGGTATCCACATATAAATGATATTACTAGCATAGGGATTACAAAACATAATGATGTATCATATATTTTTATTAAGCTTAGAAAGAGGGTTAATCCAAAAATTGAAATATAAGTCATTCCAATATTCTTTATTTTTGTTTTAGTCTTTTCTACTGACAAATCCATTTCATTCACCTCGTACTATTGATTATATGAACTTATCAATAAATAATTTGTCGTTTTTTAATCTTAATTACAAACATCTAAATAATTTCGTATAAATTAAACTACTTTTTTCAAATATTAGTAAAAAAATTAGAAAATTAGTCAAACTAATGACTATCAACATCTAACACTTATTAAAAATTTCCTTCCAACACACATCTATCAAATAAGTAATATTATAAGAAAGTCCTTTTTATTACTTTCAATATTTTTTTCATCTGCGTCTTTTTATAATTTTTTCTTTCTCATATACTATTTTCTACTCAAAATTTAAAGAAATATTTCTGTAAAGTTGTTTGAAATATTTTTATTTCCTCATTAAATCAAAATCATTTTTTTAACCATCTAAATTACAAGCCAATATTTTCTATATTTGCAATAACTACAATCGTGAAATTTGCTTAAATTAAAAAAACGTTAAACTATTGTAAAAATAATAATTAACGCTTTTATAACCTTACCTATATTATAGCTCCAATTTAAATCCTATATCGCCCATTACAATAGATTTTTCATATTGGATAAACCCCATTTTTTTTAATAATCTAATTGAACGAAAATTATCACTATAAACATGAGCAAAAACCCTTTTAAATTTATAATCATTTTTGAGTATATCAAGTAACACTTTAAATGATTCTGTTGCATATCCACAATGCCAAAAATCACTATCAAATGTATAACCAATAGTTACTGAAGTAGGCTCAATAACTTCTAAAAAATAATCGCCTATCAAGTAATTATTATTCTTTAATACTACTCCTAATTGATAACTGCCTCTTGTCCCATCAAAAGGATGCTCTAAACAATATTCAATTCTTTTAACTGCTTTATTATATGAATATCGCCACCACGATTGGTAGAATGCTACCTCTTTTTTATTACGATACTCGCTTAAACGTTTAGCATCAGACATATCTAATTCTCTAATTATTAAACGTTGGGTTTCAATACTCTCCATTTAGACACCTCACTGCTAACTATCATAACATAAACCAAACAATTATTTTAGTTTTTTATAGCATATTTAATCGTATTTATTAAATGTTTTATAGTAATTATAGGATATTTAAATAATATTCTCTTTCCCGAATATTTCATTACCTTTTTAATTCTTTGACGATATTCTTTTTGATAGCAATGAATTGGACATGATGAACAAAATGTCTTTTCATCTTTACGAGGACAGTATTCAATTCGTTTAAAAGCATAATTTCTTAATTCACTTAAATCAACTTTATTTCCATCTTCATAAATTTTAATCATTATACTAATTAATTCTTTTTCTTGATCTGTCGTCATTAACTTTGTCGCCCCTGCTCTATTTTAATAATTCGATTACATATTTTTAAAGAAGATGGTCGATGACTAACCATAATAATAGTTTTACCCTCACTGTTATCGCTTAACGATTTTAATACTAAAGCTTCATTCAAACTATCAAGATTACTTGTTGGCTCATCCAATAGAATTAAAGGAGTATCGTGTAAAAAAGCTCGTGCTAATGATAATCTTTGCAATTGTCCTCCAGATAGCGACTGATAAAGACTTCCAATCATTGTTTTATAGCCGTCTTTTAAACTAATAATGAATTCATGGAGATTAGCTTTTTTACAAGCTTCAATCACAGCCTCATCACTAGCCTCCATTCCTAGTTTAACATTATTGATAATGCTATCATTAAAAATATATGTATCTTGTGTAACGTAACTAATTAATTTTGCTAATGAATCACTTTGCCATGTTTTGATATTATGACCATTAATTAAAATCTCTCCATCAGCTGGATCATAAAAGTGCATCAACAATTTCAATAAAGTTGTTTTTCCACTTCCACTCCGTCCCTCAATACCAATTATTTCACCTGGTTCGATATTTAAATTAATTTTATTCAAGATTGTTTCATTGTCATATTTAAACGTTACATCTTTAATTTCAATCTTTCCAAGAAGTCCTTGATATCCATTGATTACAGCTTCAACCTGAGGTTTTTCATCCAGTAAATCAAGAACACGATTTCCACTTGCAAACGTAATAACTAAATTATGCGCTAACGAAGATAATGCCAAGACTGGTCCAAACGATGCCATTAAAGCAATCGTACTAATTAAAACTCCAATAAAATCAATTGCTCCTTGGCAATATAAATAGTACCCTAATATAAACATAGCTAGTGAAAATAAACTAACACAAATATCCCCAATCATTCGATATTGACCTTCAAGATCTTTTAATTCTTCATTCAGATCATTTAATGACTCACTTTTATTTTGAATTTCATCTAAACGCTGATTCCCACAAGAAAATTGATCAATGATTCTTAAACCATGAATTGATTCAAGTACATAACTCGTATATTTACCATAATCATTGCGATAATTTAATCCTTTATTACCTGATATTTTTCCAACAATTAATGGTATGACTGCCCCAATAAATAAATAAGCCAGCATCGCTAAAAACGCTAAAGCCAAATGAAACTTACCAATATAAACAATCATAGTAGTCGAAACAATCAAAGCAATCATTACCGGTGAAATTGTATGAGCATAAAATACTTCCAATAACTCAACATCACTAGTAATCATTGCAACTAAATTACCCTGATCTTTTCCATCAAGTTTCGCTGGTGCCAATTTTCGAAGTTTTGCAAACACAATATCCCTAATCATTGCCAGTAATTTAAATGCGATAAAATGATTACACCACTGTTCACCATAACGAAAGAAACCACGTAAAATACCACAAGCAATCAATAAATACAATAATCCTATAAATGTCTCTTTATTAATCACTTTAATAACTATCTCACCTGCAATAACAGTTAAAAATATTGCTGCTAAATATCCAATGACCCCTAAAATAATTGCACCTAGCATGATTAACAGCATTGATTTTACTAAAGCAATTAAACTAATTACAACTTTTAAGTTACTACGCTTTGGCATTTATCATACCTCCATAATTCTCAATTTCTTTTTGAGTATTGACTAATTCAGAATACTCTTGATTAGTCTTCATTAATTCATCATGACGACCATAACCAATTAACTTGCCATGACTTAAAATATAATTACATTTACAATTTTCAACACTCGCAAGACGATGAGAAATTAAAATAACAATTTTTTCATCTTGCATCTGCTCAATCAACCTCATGATTATTTCTTCACTTTCAATATCAATATTTGAAGTTGCTTCATCAAAAATATATACTTTAGTATCATGTAACAATGCTCTAGCAATACTTAAACGTTGTTTTTGACCACCTGATAAATTATTTCCTCGTTCTTCAATTTTACTATCTAAGCCATTAACACCTTTAAAATAATTCCATAAATTTACTTTTTTTAATACTCCAATCATTACAGCATCACTTGCATTCAAATATCCATCCAATAAATTGCTGCGTACAGTTCCTGCAAAAATATATGGATCATGTTCAACCATCGTAATTTGCTGCATTAAACAATGATGTTTGATCTGATTAATTTGTTTTCCATTATACATTAACCTACCTTCATAATGATCATAATAACCCATTAATAACTTAGCAATTGTACTTTTTCCACTTCCTGAACTTCCCACAACACCATAAATTCCTGGTTCATCAATTTTTAGATTGATATTATTTAATACAACCTTTTTATTATACCCAAACGATAACTCAGCTATTTCAATTTTATTAATACTATCTATTTCTAATTCTTTATTATCATTGATTGGCGTATCTAATAATCTAAAAATCTTATCACTTGCAGCATTTCCATTCATTGCAATATGAAAAAATGATCCTAACAAGCGTAAAGGAATAAAAAATTCAGCTGATAGCATTATCATCATAAAGGTTTCACCAAGATTAATTGAACCTGCTTGATAACTATACAATGAAATAATAATTCCTAATGCTGCCCCACCATAAGCAACTAGATCCATAATACTAATTGAATTTAACTGCATTACTAAGACTTTCATTGTAATACTTCTAAAACGTTGGGCCTCTTCATTCATTTCAATGTGTTTTACTTGATCACCTTGATAGCCTTTCAAAGTTGTTAGACCGCGAACATTATCCAAAAAACGTTCCGCCAAGTTTCCATAAAGACCCCAATATTTATTTAACAGCCTTTTAGCAAATTTTTGCACTAAAACAATTGATACAGGTATCAAAGGGACACAAACAAACAATACTAATGCTGCTTTAAATTCAACTTGTCCTAAAATTACAAATAAAGTAAGTGGAGCTAACATACTATAAAAAAACTGTGGTAAATACTTACCAAAATAAATCTCTAACTGCTCAACTCCTTCACTCATTAATTGTGTCAATGAAGCCGTACTAATAACATCATTATAATGATTGTTTAATAACAATACTTTTTGATAAATATCACATCTAAATTTCCCTTTAATATTTTTTGCAGCCTTAAATGAATAAGATGAAACTAATTTACTAAAATACCCTTTGACTATAATTAATACTACAATTATCGCTATCTTAACAATAAAATTACTAACTTCTCCACCATCGTACAATTCATTTACCATATTAGCAATAATTGCAATAATTATAACTTGTCCAATTAAAGTCAACCATTGCATCAAAACCTGTAAATAAATATACTTTTTATCCTCTTTTAAATAACTTACCAATCTTTTATTAATCATTTCTCACTTCTTTAATTGTTTTAATTCGAAAAGCAAAATAGTAATACTTAAAGATCACTAATAAAACAATCATTATCCTTCCATAAATATTATTCATCATTAAAAACGCAATCAGCAACATCATACTTGCAAATGATAATAACATTACTTTAGTTCGTAATGTCATTGCCCCCTTAGTTACAAAATCATCAAGATGATTTTGATATATTTTAGTTCCTTCAAACCAAACTTTAGCTCGAGTAGAACTTTTAGTAAAAAAGAACATCGCCGCTAAAAGAAATGGTGTTGTTGGTAAAACTGGTAAAACAATACCAATCATCCCGATTCCAGTGAATACCATTCCAAGTATAAAATATAGATATTTCATATCGTTCTCCTTATGTTATATTCGTCTAACATACTTTAACATTTACTTTAAAGTTTTTCAATAAAAAGTTAGTCTCATTTAACAATAAAACGGTTAATTTAACTATTTTCGAAAATAGACACATGAAATTATTAATTTTAAATGATATAATATATGATATCTCAACGTGTAGTTTAAAGGAACGTAAGTCCAGTTGTAACTACATGTTTTTAATTTAAAAGGAGGAATTTATATGTATGAAATTGGTGATATAATTTTATATGGGCATGAAGGAATTTTTAAAGTCAAAGATATCCTAACTCGTAAAACAAATAATATTAATAAACAATATTACCAGCTATCTCCATTAGATAATAATATTACTATTTATGCACAAATTGATAATATGTATTGTCTATCAAAAATGCGTAAAATATTATCCAAAGATGGCATATATAAACTAATTAAAGCAATGCCCAATAATGAAACAATTTGGATCAATGATAAAAATATACGCAAACAAAAGTATAATGATATTATCAGTCATGGTAACCATGAACAATTAGTTAAGTTAATTAAGACTTTATATTTAAATAAACTTGAACAAGAAAAAAAAGGAAAAAAATTTCATCTACAAGACCAGTATCTTTTAGATACAGCAGAAAAAATACTTTATGATGAATTTTCCATAACCCTTAATTTAAAACCTGAACAAGTTTTACCATTTATTTTGAATACTATTGAATTTAGTGAAAAATGAGGTGTTTCTATGTATAATATCAATGATTTTATTATTCATAAAAATAATATTATTTATCAGTTAATAAAAATTAATGCTCATACCTGCTCATTAATAAATATTCACAACCAAAAAGTAATTACTGCCAATATTAATGAGATCGTACGTAAAGTTTTAACCGTAGATGAATTAATGGAAGTAATTGAGCGTATTCCATATATCCGCACACTCAAAATAACAAGTGAACGTAATCGTCAAGAACTTTATCAAAAATCAATGAACAAATATGATGAAATCGAATGGATAAAATTAATTAAAACTATTTATATTCGAATTAAACGAAATCAAGCTCAAGATTATGAACAAGAATATTTTAAAACTGCTCAAAATATTTTTCATGATGAAGTAACTCTACTTTTAAAGATTTCATTTGATGATGTTGAAACATATATTAAAAATAAAATTATGGAATTCTGAAGCATCGACACTATTATCATAAGCTCTTTTTCACTTTACTTTTTTGTTTAAGTTAACTCATGTTATATACTATAATAAAATTTCATTATAATAATTGTTACTATTAAAAACATTTCTCTAATACTTGTTGATACAAAATTAATTGTCTAATCTAGTCAAAATTATTATACAATAAAAGCACCTCTCGGTGCTTATTTAAGATTACGATAAATAAATAACATACGATCTTTTCCGTTAATATCTTTAATGATTTCATGACAATCATTAGGGAAGTACTCTTGCAAAGCTTCTTCCATTAATTCCCGCTGATCAAATCCCATTTCAAAGGCTAATAAAGCTCGCTTTTTTATCAACTCATTTACTCCTTGAAAAATCTTACGGTAAAAATACAGGCCATCATTCCCACCAAACAGCGCAACATGGGGTTCATTATCTTTTACCATTGCCTCAATTTTTTGTTCTTGAGGAATATATGGGGGATTAGAAACAAAAATATCAACTTTAATTTCCTTTTCCAATAATGGTTGTAACATATCCCCAACCAAAAACTCCACTTCAGCTTCAAGACTCTTTGCATTATCTTTAGCAACTTCGATTGCCTTATCAGAAATATCTGTTGCATAAACTTTTAAACGTGGCTCTTCTAATGCCAAACTTGTTGCAATTGCTCCACTACCTGTTCCTACATCACAAAGAGTAATGTTTTCATAGTCTGCAAAGTAATCATCAATACGATATAAAATATTTTCAACTAACTCTTCTGTTTCATAACGAGGAATTAAAACATTTTCATTAACTTTAAAATCTCTACCAAAAAATGTTTCAACTCCTTTAATATATTGAATTGGTTTACCTTGATAATACTCTTCCATTCCAGCTAAAAATTTAGCTTCTAATTCTTCATTTACTTCTTCATCATACATTAAATATAGTTCATGAGGTTGTTTATTAGCCAGATGATAAAATAACACCTTTGCAACATTGACATCCTGATTGTAATCATCTAACTTGCTTTCAGCTAATTTAATTAGCTCTTTTACTGTTGGCATTAATGTTGTCCTTCCATTTTTAGACGTTGATCCTCATTTATTAGAGCTGTGATAATATCATCTAGCTTACCTTCGATGATTCGATCTAATTGTTGGATCGTTAGACCAATTCGATGATCTGTTACACGATTTTGTGGATAATTATAAGTTCTAATCTTTTCTGCTCGATCACCTGAACCAACTTTACTTCTTCTTTCACTTCCAACTTGCTCATCTTGCTGCTGTTGGTAATGGTCATAAATTCTGGCAATTAATGCTTTCATTGCCTTATCTTTATTATCATGTTGTGAACGTCCATCTTGACTAGCAGCTACAATTCCAGTTGGAAGATGGGTAATTCTTACAGCAGAATCTGTTTTATTAATATGCTGTCCACCTGCTCCACTAGCACGATAAGTATCAATTCTCAAATCATTTTTATTAATTTCAACATCTACTTCTTCAACCTCTGGCATAACCAAAACTGTAGCGGTAGAAGTATGAACACGCCCCTGTGTCTCTGTTTTTGGTACTCTCTGGACACGATGAGAACCAGATTCAAATTTTAATTTACCATATACACCTTCACCTTTAACCATAAAAGAAATTAAAGAATAACCACCTGCTTCAGCATCTATTGCTTCCATTACTTCAATTTTCCAACCTTGTGATTCAGCGTATTTAACATACATGCGATATAAGTCTCCAGCAAAAATATTACCTTCATCACCACCGGCAGCACCACGAATCTCCATAATTACATCTTTATTATCATTTGGATCTTTTGGAATTAATTCAATTTCTAACTTTTTAATAATTTCTGGGAATTTTTCTTCTAGCTCTGCTAATTCTAGTTTAGCTAATTCTTTGATCTCTGGATCAGATTCTTTGGCTAACTCTTTAGCATCTTCAATTCCAGCTTCAATTTCTTTATACTCCTGATATAAATCATATGCTGTTTGTAATGACGCTTGTTCTTTTGTAACCTCCGTCATTTTTTTTATATCACTTCCAATATCAGGATCCATCAGCATATGTCCTAATTCTTCATATCTGTTTTCCATTGTTTTTAAACGATCTAACATGCTTTCATTCATGATTTATACCTCCAAACCTATCATATTATATACTAAACATCGAAAATAAGCAAAATATATTTTATTTGATTTAATCTTGGTTTTTTTATAAATAAAATAATTTCAAAAAAAATATATATTATATTATAGTTCACATTGAGTTCACCTAATCGTTTTATTATATAGGTGTAGTAAGAAAACTACCCCTCCCTTTAATCATAAAAAACGAAGACAAGTTACATTAGGTAACTTGTCTTTATTTTATCATAAAAAATGATTATAATTTTGTATAACAACTAAAATCTTATAAAACTTAATACCACTATTAATAGAACGAAAAAGCGTTAGTCAATAAATCAGTGATTAAATGATTTATAAACTACGCTTTTATCATATTATTTAAAAATCAAACTTATTAGGTTTATCTTTCACCTCATGACAATGTCGACATCTAGGCTCATAATGTTCAACTGCTCCAACTAATACGATTGGATCATCAAATGAAGCGGGTTTTCCATCAACTAAACGTTGAGTCCGAGTTGCTGGAGCCCCACACTTAGCACAAACAGCTGTTAGTTTTGTAACAAACTCAGCTCTTGTAAGAAGCTCTGGCATGACTCCAAATGCTTCTCCTCTAAAATCTTTATCTAATCCTGCAACCATTACTCTAATTCCTTTATCTGCTAAATATTCACAAACATCAACAATATCTTTATCAAAAAACTGTACCTCATCAATTGCTACAACTTCTGTATCCACATCCACTTTTTTTAAAATATCTTGAGCTCTATCAACTACTAAACAAGGAACTTTAGCTCCCGAATGAGATACTATTTCTGTATCTGAGTAACGATTATCTACTTTAGGTTTAAAGACAATAATATTTTTATTAGCATAACTTAAAACATTGATTCTACGAATTAATTCTTCAGTTTTACCCGCAAACATACATCCACTAATTACCTCTAACCAGCCTTCACGATATTGATGGTACATCTATATCCTCCTTTTAACTTCTAAGATCTCGAACTCCTTCACCTGATCCATCTGGTCCCATTTGAGCCAAATCAGAAAAGCGACTATAATTTTTTTCAAATGCTAAATTAACTTCACCAGTTGCCCCGTTCCGGTGTTTTGCAATAATAATTTCTGTAAGTCCACTATCTTCACCTTCAGCAGGATCTTTATAATAGTCTTCACGATAAATAAAAGAAACAATATCAGCATCCTGTTCAATAGCCCCAGATTCTCTTAAATCGGACATCATCGGTCTTTTATTAGGACGTTGTTCAACTGAACGTGATAACTGTGACAGTGAAATAATTGGCACCTCTAATTCTCTAGCTAATGCTTTTAAAGTTCTTGAAATCTCTGACACTTCCTGCTGTCTACTTTCACGATTTTTAGATGAAGATGTAATCAACTGTAGATAATCAATAACAATCATCCTTAAACCATGCTCTGTCTTTAATTTTCTACTTTTAGCAACAATATCATTTATCTTTATACCAGGACTATCATCTATATAAAGATTACATTTTGAAACTCTTTCTGCAGCAGCATAATATTTATTAGCATTAGTTTTTAATATTTCCCCAGTTCTCATTGATGAACCTTCGATACTTCCCATTGAACAAATAATACGCTGTACTAATTGTTCTGCAGGCATTTCCAATGAAAATATTGCTACTGGATCATCAGCTTTATATGCTGCATTGTGTGCTATATTTAAAGCAAATGCTGTTTTTCCCATTGCTGGACGAGCTGCTAAAATAATTAAATCCCCTTTTTGAAAACCAGATGTGATTTTATCAAGATCTCTAAATCCTGATCTAACCCCAGAAATATTACCATCAATTTTTTGCAATAAATTCAAACGATCTGTCACACTTTTAATAACATTTCTAATCTCTCTAAATTCACCGGCACTACGATCCTGTGTAACCTTTAGAATCGATTTTTCTGTTTCATCAATAAAGGAATCTATATTTTCAACATCATCATAAGCACTTTCAGCAATTCTTGTTGTTTCTCGTATAATCCTTCTAAGAATTGCTTTATTATGTAATATTTGTAAATAATAATCACTATGTGCTACTGTAGGAACTGATTCACTTAAACGTAATAAATAATCAACTCCACCTACCTTGTCCAATTGATTATGATCCATAAGATAAGATGTTACCGTGGTAACATCTATAGGTCTACTTTCTTCATTAATAGAACTCATGGCTCTAAAAATTGCTTGATGAGTATCATCATAGAAATCATCTTCAACTGTTTTATTTAAAATATCAATACATTTATCTTTTGAGATCAACATAGCTCCAAGTAACGAGCGTTCAGCTTCTATATCATGAGGATATTCTCGATTTGCCATATTACTCTCCTATTGTTCTTTTAAATGTACGTTTATAGTTGCAACTATACCTTTATATAAGTCAACTTTTAATTTTGTATAACCAAGTGCACCAATTGGATGAGCATCTATAAACTTTCTTTTATCAATTCTTATATCATATTTATTTCTTAATTGTTCTACGATTTGTTTTGTTGATACACTACCAAAAGTTTTTCCATCTTTTCCAGATTTTAAAGTAAATTCTAAAGTAATCTCCTCAATTTGTTTAGCCAATTCTCTTGCTTTTGCTTGATTTTCTAAATCTTGTTGATGTTTAGCCTCTTTTTCAACTTCAACAATTTTACGACTTGTATTAGTTTCCAAAACAGCTAACTTATTCTTAATTAAATAATTTTGACCATAACCATCCGAAACTTTTACAGAATCACCTTTTTTTCCTAACTTCTTTACATCTTGTAATAAAATAACTTTCATTATTCACTCTTCCTTTCATCTAAATACATATTTATAGCTTCTTCTAATAAATTTATACCTCTAGTAACATCTTCCATTTCCAACTGGCAGGCAGCCATTGAAAAATGACCTCCGCCCCCTAGTTTTTCCATAATTAATTGAACATTAACATCACGAGTACTTCTAGCACTTATTGACACCTCTTCTTTACCCGTTTTCCCAACTATAAAAACAGCCTTTACACCACTAATTCCTAATAACTCATTACCTGCTTTAGCTAATAATGTCCTACTATATATTTTATCAGGCTTACCAAAGGCAATCAAAATATCTTTTCCATATCTATATGCTGTTTGGGTAATTGATAATTTGGTTAAAGTAGTATCATAATCATCTTCTAAATATTTATAAGCTTCACCAACATTAGCTTGCAATTCTTTTAATTTAGCAGCTGCATGAAATGTCCTTGTTCCAACTCTTGTTCTAAAATAATTTGTATCTATTAACATTCCTGTATACATAATCGTTGCTTCACGCTCAGTTACGCATATTTCTTCTTTTTGATACTCAAATAACTCTACAATTAGTTCTACAGTAGACGAGGCAGCAGGCTCTAAATAAGTTAACAAGGGCAACTCAACAAACTCTTCGCCACGTCGATGATGGTCAATTACTACTTTATTTCTAACTATATCTAAAATATTACTATCTATTGCCAATGCTGGTTTATGATTATCTACAATGACCAGTAATGTATTATTCATATTTAATTCCTGTGCTCTTAATGGTGATATAAACACTCCACGATATCTTTCATCATCACGCAAATTTTTTGCAACTGTTTTTGTTTTTTCTTCCAATGAATCATAATCAATTATAATATATGTTTTCTTTCCATAAGCCTTACACATTGCATACATAGCAATTGATGCTCCAAAGGAATCAAAATCAGATTGTTTATGACCCATAATTAATACATTATCAGATTGTTTAATTATTCCTGCTAATGATTGAGCAATAACTCTAGCTCTAATCATATTAGACTTTTCATAACTTTCACTATTACCGCCAAAATATCTAATCGGTTCATCATTAGATTTTACTGTAGCCTGGTCGCCTCCCCGCGAATATGCAAGTGATAAAGCTGAAAAAGCTAACTCATCAAGCTCACGTAATATATTACTACCTCGACCAATACCAATTGACAAAGTCATTACTTGTCCCAGCTGTTCTGCCTGTTCTTTAAATATATCTAATATTTTAAACTTATCTTCTACTTGTTTACGATAGGTACGCTCATTAAAAACTGCTATATATCCATCACTTTTATAACGTTTCAGCACAACTCCATTATCTTTAGCCCAATCAAGAATTACTTGTCTCGAAGTCGATTGAATTGAAGCTGCAGTTTGTTCATCAGCTTGTTCAATTGATTCATCATAGTTATCAACTGTTATATAGGCTACACAAATTTGTTGATCTTCAAATTCTTTAGAAATGCCAATATAGTCACTGACATCTTTAAGATATAACATTCGACTTTCTTTACTATTATAAACCTCGAACTTACGGGAGTTAATATCCACAACTTTTATATCATCATCTTCAAATAATGAAGCAAGCAGCGGTTGCCACTCTAACAGTTTCTTTCCAACAATATTTATTTTCATTTCTGTAAATAAATCACTTATCCATGAAATATTACGATTTTCATCATACTTAATTAACCCTAAGCCTCCAAATATAAAAGCATTTTTAGCTTCATCATTTAATACTTCACTAACACTTATATTATTTTCATTTATTAAACTAGAAGAATAGAAAATCAGAGCCAACGTAATAATATTTTTAATAAAAATATATGTAGCCAACACTAAAGAAGTCTTACTTGAAATAAAGATATATCCTAGTAATCCTAAAACAAATTCAATTAGTAATACAATCACAATCCCATTTCTAAGCCTTGTCATCTTTACTGTCATATTACTCACCATCCCATTAATAATATTATTATACATTAATTTTATTTTCTTTTCATCATTTTACCTATCAATATATCTGAATATACTCTTACAACATATGATTCACAAATAAACATAAACAACCATAATAAGCAAAATGTAATTTCAGGTGTAAATACATTCTTTAATCCCGGAATAACCCCCATAATATCACTGTATATTTCTAATCCTTCTTGATAAACATTAATTCCTAAAATTCCTCCTAATAAAAAGAAAATCAAAAAATTTTTTATTGCCGAAATAACCATCAAGCCATATTTAGCAAACCTTTTACTTTTTCGATTTCTTAAACAATATCCATAAAATACTCCCATTAATAATGAAGAACTAGCATAAAGTGTAAAAAATATTTCTCCTACCAAAAACAAAACAACAAAAGTAACTGCTAACACACTTAATCCCGCTTTATAATCATATAAATAAGTATAATAAACTAAGCCTAAAACCATAATATAAGCAAAAATAATATCAAAAATACTTCCAGTATATATATTAATAACTCCTAAAACACCAAATAGGGAGGCTATCATTGCCCCTTGTGCCATTATCTTAACCTTACTTCCACTCATAATTTCCTCCATCATATTAAAAGATGCTGCCAACTCTTTAATAATTTCATTCTAACAACTATTTATGAGTTAATTTATCAAATAATAACATATTAATAAATTATATTCAATTATCACAACTTTTACAAACTAAAACAACTATCATTAAATATCAATAAAAACATATTAATTTTTATATCCAACTTTTTACCTATGAATTATTATAACTTTATAATCAAATAAATTTTTTTATGAAGAAATATATATATTAAGGATTTTTTAGACTATATAGGACTGTGAGTATATGGAGTAAAATCTAAAAAAACGGTTATAATAATTAACAGGCGCAACTAACCCTCTCCCAGTTGCGCCTTTTATAATATTAATGATAATTATTTAATGTTATTAATCACTTTTTAATTCTCTACCATTCAACATATTTCTACATCCAAAAAGAATTAATAAGCTAATAATAAAGTTCATAGCTAAGGTTATATAGCTACCAATCAATACTGCATTACTTCCTCCAATACGATATATCATTATCATAACTATCGCACTTGGGATAGCACTTATAACCATCACTAACATTCTCATAAAATTTTCAAACAAAGCCGAAGAACGGCTTTTTAGAATTCGAAGTGATAATACACTACCGCTAATAAAAATACTTGTATATCCTAAAATATTTATTAAATAACTAAATATCATTATAACACCCTCTTGATAATATATTCCCATCAATATAAAGGATACTGCTGTTATTACAAATATTTTAATAAAAGTTGGGATAATAGCAGCTAATAACTTATTAAAAGGTTTATCGGGAATTAAATAGATCTGATAATTTTTTAACTCTTTTGATAAATCGGAGTTTTGTAATAAAGAAAACACCCAAATAACCATCATATATATAAACATCCCAAATCCAACATTGACAATTACTGTTATTACCATATAAATGCCTATAGAAACTAGATCACTTATACTAATAAAATTATTTGTCTTTTTCATTAATAAAATATTTTTAGACATTATTGCATATGCACCCTTTTTAAATTTACTAGACACATTTTTTTTAACTTTTACATTTCTTAATGCATCTTGATTGCCTGCTCTTGCTTCTTTAACGCGTTTTGATAGATCCAATGAATCCTGCAATGCCTGTTCATAAAAATCTCCTTTATAATTAATAAAGAATAAATATACCAATACTAATGTCCCTACTAATAAACAAAAACCTAATAAGACTAATAAATAGTTCTGCTCTACATAAGCAATCAATGCTAACTTTAACCAACCAAAGATAGGAACTGCATAAAATATATCCGATTGGATAAAATCACTAAATAATGTTTGATAATTACCAGTTTGGATATATAAAATAATAATTATTATAACAACAAATCCAATGATTATTGAGGGAATTAGCTTTGAATATATACGATATTTATCATCACCAATAGATAAAACATAAAGATAATCTGTTAGAACTAAAAAAATTAGTATTGTTATTGTTGATGCAAAATAAGTTAAAATAATAAACATTGGACTAAAACTAACACTACCTATAAAAACTGCTAATATAAACTGCGCAAATAATCCTAATATCAATGATTGGATAATCGTCTGAAAAGTTAAATAGCTCATAATCTGTCTTCTTGTAAATGGTCCAGTAAATAGATAAAATGCATCCTCTCCATAAAATAGAGCTTTTTTAGACTGCATTAATGTTGAGAACAACATTAATGCTAAAAACCCAATTAAAAGCAAAATACTCATATGAACATCAATATTATTTGTCATTATTTGACCAGAATTAGTTGTAAAAAGACTTATAAACATTAAAGCATAACATAAGATCATTATAATTGTAAAAATACCACTTAGCTTACGTTTGAATAAATTTCTAATCGTTCCTTTTATTTTTAATAGCCATAATTTAAATAATGGTTTCATATTATTTACCATTTGTTAATTCAAAAAAGTACTCTTTTAAAGATTCCTCTTCTAAATCTTCTTTTAAAATATGTTTAACAATTTTTCCTTTATTCATTATGTAAGCTTCATCATAAATATCATTAACAATATCAATAATATGGGTACTTATCAAAATTGCACACCCATCCTTTTTTAATTGTTTAAATATTTTTAATGTATCTTCAATACTAGCAGGATCTAAGCCAACCATTGGTTCATCTACCAATAACGCTTTAGGTTGAATTAACAAAGCCAAAAGCATGCTAAGTTTTTGCGTCATTCCTTTTGATAGTTCTTTTGCCATATTTTTTCTTTTATCCGTAAGTTTAAATAACTCAATATACTTTGATGCAATTTCTTCATAATTATCAATTCGATAAGCATTACCAATAAAATCAATATGTTCATCAATTGTTAATAAATCATATAAAATTGGTGTTTCTGGTACATACCCAAAACATTTCTTTGCTTCAATAGTATCATTATCATACCCACAAATCTTTATTTTACCCTCAAATTTTAATAAATTAGCAATACTTTTAATCGTAGTTGATTTTCCTGCTCCATTAGGACCCAAGAGTATTGTTATTTTACCAGGTTTTGCTTCCAGATCAATTGAATCAACAGCCTTAAAACCATCATATTGTTTAGTTAGATTTATAATCTCAATCATAAAAAACCTCCTTTTTATTAACTATAAATTAAAATCATTCATCAAACAATCAATGTAGTAATTATTTATAATAAAAAAGTTAAACAGTTTCCTATTTAACTTTCTTCTATTACTCCCATTAATTCTAAAATTCGATTTAAATCCTTAGTATCAGTATATTTTATAGTTACTGCTTTTTCATCTACTTTTATCTTAGTTCTAAACTTTTTCCGTAACAATCCTTCAACATAAACATACTCTTTAGGTTTTTCAACTTTAGAACGATCTTTACGACTATTACCCAATTCAATTCCTTTAACTACATTTTCAACATCACGAACAGATAATCCTTCATCAATACAACGTTTTGCTAAAAGTTCTGCTTTTTCTCTTGGTAACGTAATTAAACTACGGGCATGTCCCATCGTTATTTTACCTTCTAAAACATAACTTTGAATAACATCTGGTAACTGAAGCAATCTTAATGTATTAGCAATGTAGCTTCTTGATTTACCGATTCTTTTAGCTAATTGATCTTGAGTAAGCTCTAATTTTTCCATCATTGCCTGATAAGCTTTTGCTTCTTCAATCGAATTAAGATTTTCTCTTTGAATATTTTCTAGTAAAGCAATTTCCATCATTTGTGCATCAGTAAATTCAACAATGATTGCAGGTACCTTAGTCAATCCAGCAATTTTTGCTGCACGGCATCTTCTTTCTCCTGCTACTATTTCATAACCTTGAATTGATTGCTTTAAAATAACTGGTTGAAAAATTCCATGTTCCTTAATCGAAACTGCTAATTCTTGTAATTTTTCTTCATCAAATAATTGACGAGGTTGATACGGATTAGGACGAATCTCATCTAAATCAACAGTTACTTGTTTAGATTCGGGTGTGTTTTTTTCAATATCATCTATTAAAGTTGATATATCTCCTCCAAAGATTGCATCCAAACCTTTTCCTAATTTTTTATTTTTTATTGTTCCACTTTTTTTTGCAGTTGCTTTTTTTGTTGTATTACTTGGCATTACGTTTACACACTTCCTTTGCAAAATCTCGGTATGCTCTAGCACCCTCAGAATTATTATCATAATCAAATATTGCTAAACCCTCTGATGGAGCCTCTGATAATTTAATATTTCTAGGAATAGCTGTCTTATATACCTTTTCCTTAAAATATTTTCTAACTTCTTGAGATACCTCTACACCTAAATTTGTTCTTTGATCCAACATCGTTAACAAAACACCCTCAATTGTTAATCTTGGGTTAAATACACTTTGGGTTAATAATACGGTATTTAATAATTGCGTTAATCCTTCCAAAGCATAATACTCACACTGTACCGGAATCAATACTGAATCACATGCTGTAAGAGCATTAGTATTTAATAATCCCAATGCTGGTGGGCAATCAATTATAATATAATTATAATTCTTTTTCACTGCTTCAAGTGCTTTCTTTAAACGCTGTTCCCGACCTCTTTTAACATTGGCTAGTTCTAGATCAGCTCCTGCTAAATCTATACTACCTGGTGCAACATCTAATTTAGCTATATAAGAAGGTATGATCACATCTTTCATATCACATTCTTCAACAATAATATTATAAGTAGATAATTCAATATTATCACGATCTATTCCTATTCCTTGAGTAGCATTAGCTTGAGGATCCATATCAACTAGAAGTACCCGATTTTTAGCTTTTGCTAATGCTGCAGCTAGATTAATACTGGTGGTAGTTTTTCCAACTCCTCCTTTTTGATTTGTAATCGCAATTATTTTCGTCATTATTTAGCCTCCTTTAGTACTTCTTACCAATAGTTTCTCCTAATCTAACTACTGTTTCTTTGTTTTTATTTGTATTCTCCAAAATGTCTTCATCAATAACTGCTTGATTTTCTTTTAATAAAATAATTACTGTAGAACCCCCAAATTCAAAATACCCTTTTTCTTCACCTTTAAGACAGTACTTTTTATCATGATTAACGATTCGACCAACCATCATAGCTCCAACTTCCATTTGAATCATCATTCCAAAATTCTTTGATTCAATAACCGTATAATTCCGACTATTCTGCTTATAAATTGGATAAAAATCATTTGCTATAGGATTCACAGTATGAAACCTTCCTGGTATATATTTTGATTTTATTATTTTACCATCATCAATAAAACTATAGCGATGATAATCATCAACAGTTAATCTAAAAATCATACAATAACCATTTATATAATCATTCGCCAATTTTTCATCCATTAATAAATCATTTATAGAATAAAGCGTATTTTTAATAGTAAAATGACTATCCTCATTAATTTTATAGCATGTTAATTTTGAATCAGCTGGACTAATTAGTACATTATCATCAATTAAAAAGGGCCTTTTCCCTGTTTTTATTTTTCGTGTAAAAAAATCATTGTAACTTGTATATTCTCTTTGTTCATATTGGGACATATCTATTTGATTCTCTTTTATAAAAGAATCAATTCTATGCTTTGATAAACTGGAATTCATATACCAGCCCCCAATATTACTTACAAACCTGCAAACAAGAATTTTTAAAGCACATCTGCCAAGAAATGTGCCGTAAAGTTTTTTTAATAAATTATTTTGGTTTTCACCATTTGTTTTGACATTTCCCAAACGATCAACAACTATCATTTCATCACCACGATCTGAATTAATTCCACAATAACAAGTATCCCTAATGCAACCAATCCTTTTGATTGAACCTTAGGAACTTTAAAATCCACAATAAATAATATCCCTGTAACCAACATTAATGCTCCATATATATATGACAATTCAAAAACAACATAACGTAATGCATAGGCCATAGGTAAAATAAATGACGATGTTGTAACAGGTAATCCCTGATAATACTTTCTTTTTTCACTCGTTTCTTTTTGTCTTGTTTCTTCTTTAACATTAAAATACGCCAATCTGATTACAGCAGCTAAAACATAGAATATTTCAATTGCCAACCATCCGATTGAGCTTAAACCAACATTATAACCTAAAATAGCCGGGAAAACCCCAAAAGCTACTAAATCGCATAATGAATCTATTTGAATTCCAAAACGCTTTTCTTCATCAGTACGATTTTTCTTACTCCGAGCTACCATCCCATCAAAAGTATCACAAATCCCGCACATAATTAAGCAGATAAAAGCCCATTGATATAGCCCATTAAATGACAGATGAATTCCAGCCATTGCAAATACTAACGATAAATATGTAAGAATAACCGTATAACTATAATAACCGATCATTTTTCTACTCCCTAATATATTTTTTAACAAAAACAGTATAGCACATATTTAGCTAATAAGGTACATTAATCTAAATTTTGTCTTTTAAATAACAATATATTATTACCAATATAATTAAAAACTACCTACATTTTTTAGGTAGTTTTTAATTAAAATTTATTTATAAATTACTTCAGTAACCATAGATTTAAATATCTAATTAATCATTTTTATAAAATCTACTACCATTATATAATACAATCTTTTTATTTTCTAATGTTTTTTGTACATCTATTACTCTTTGATTCGAAGAACCTCTAAATCTCAACTTACGATCTTTTAATCTATCAATAAAAGGCCCATCTACTAAGATATCAATATATGGTAGTAACTTTTCATCAAATTCTTCTATTTCTTCATATAAAAACGATGAATAAAGCCAAATATTTTTATTCTGACAACACTCTTTAATTCTTTTTAATAATTTAGATACATCTTTTCTATTTTCAATCTCAAGTGGTTCTCCCCCAAGTATTGTTACTCCAACAATATGAGGTTGATTAATCAATTCTATCAGATTATTTTCTACATCTTCATTAAATTCTTTACCACCATTAAAATCCCACGTTTCCGGATTAAAACAATTTATACAATGTCGATGACAACCTTGAATATATAGAGAAACTCTTATTCCTTCACCATTAGCAACATCCGTTTTTCTAATTTGGGCATATCTCATTATTATTCACCAAATAAATGATTATCTAAATGGACAAATCGTTCAGCTATTTCTTGAGTTCTACCTTGATTCCAGAAATTATCACCTAAATATCCACAAGTACGTCGACATACATTTAAAGATTTATGATTACGATTACCGCAATTTGGACAATACCATTCACGATTTTCATCTAATAAAATTTCTCCATCAAAGCCACATTCCTGGCAATAGTCTGATTTGGTATTAATTTCTGCATACTGTATCGTATCATACATATAATCAATTAAAGCAGAAAGCGCATCTAGATTCTCTGACATATTTGTTACTTCTACATAACTAATTGCCCCACCCGATGATACTTTTTGAAACTTTGCTTCTACCTTTAATTTATCAAAAGCATCAATATGTTCTTTTACATTAACATGATACGAATTCGTTAAATAATCCTTATCAGTAATACCTTTAACAATTCCAAAACGTTTTTTCAATGCACGAGCGAAAGTATATGTAGTAGATTCTGCTGGTGTTCCATATAACCCAAAACCAAGACCTGTTTCTTCTTTCCAGCTATCACAAGCTTCTCTTAAACGCTGCATGATTTTTGTTGCTAATTCATTTCCTTCTTTTGAAGTATGCGTCTCTCCTATCAAAGATACTACACATTCATATAAACCAATATATCCAAGTGAAATGGTTGAGTACCCATTTTCTAATAATTTATCAATCGTTTCTCCAGATTTCAATCGAGCCAAAGCCCCATAGCGCCAATGGATTGGGCTTACATCTGATAACGTTCCTTTTAAACTTTCATGTCGCAACATTAAAGCTTCTTTACATAACTCTAATCTTTCATCTAATATTTTCCAGAAAATATCAAGTTTATGATTTGCTGATAATCCAGCATCAGCAAGATTTAAAGTCACAACTCCTTGATTAAAACGGCCATACCACTTGTATTCACCATTTTCATCTTTCCATGGCGATAAAAAGCTTCGACACCCCATGCATGGAAAAACCTGTCCTTCATAATTTTCTCTCATTACTTTAGCTGAAATAAAATCTGGCATCATTCTCTTAGATACACATTTAACTGCCAAATCTGTCAAGTAACGATATTCACTATCTTGAGGAACATTATTATCATCTAGTACATAAAGTAGTTTTGGGAAAGCTGGTGTAACATATGCCCCAACTGGATTTTTCATTCCAACATAGCGTTGTCTTAATGTTTCTTCAATTAACATTGCAGTTTCTTTTATATATTCAGGTTCTTCTTTTAAATACATAAATACTGATAAAAACGGAGCTTGTCCATTAGTTGTAGAAAAAGTATTAATCTGATATTGAATTGTTTGAATTCCTGCTTTTATTTCATCTTTTATTCTTGATGTAGCAATTTTTTCTACTTGTTCATCAGTATATTCAATACCAATTAATTTTCCTTCATGACGTACATTACGTTGATGTTTTTCATAACTTAATCTTACATAAGGCGATAGATGTGCTAAAGAAATAGTTTGTCCTCCATATTGACCATTAGCAACTTGTTGAACGATCTGAGTTGCTACTGTACAAGCAGTTTGTAAAGATTTAGGAGTTTCAATTAATTTATCGTTAATTACCGTCCCTTGTGCAAACATATCTTTTAAATTCACCAAATCACAGTTATGCATTTTTTGTATATAATAGTCCATATCATGGAAATGGATAATTCCATCATCATGAGCTTGAACGATCTTTGGTGGTAAAAGTAATCTCCGACAATAATCTTTTGAAAACTCTCCAGCAATCAAATCTCTTTGAGTTGCTAAAACTGTAGCATCTTTATTAGAATTTTCTTCCATTGCTTCTTTATTAGTTTGATTTACAATTCCATAGATTTCATTATCTATTGTATTAGTTTCACGTTGAAACTCTCGTACTTTACGATATCCTTCATATGCTTTAGCAGTTAAAATTTGTCCTTTTTCAATCAATTTTTCAAATACTTGTCCTTCAATACGATAAATTGAAATATTATCTTCATCGTATTTATGCCATTTTTCAATCTCTACTGCAATGTCATGTGCACACTTTGCATCAACAATTCCACTACCACACTTCATCGCTTTCAATATCGCATTTTCGATTTTAATAGCATCAAATTTAACTTTTTGTCCATCTCTTTTTACTACTTTCATACAATACTTTCCCTCCTAAAAATCTATTTCTATCGTATCAAAATTTTTTTGAATAGGAAAATAAAATGCTCTATTACTACTCATTCTATCTTCAAACAATTATCAATTATAACTGATATTACCATGAATTTCTTTATTTTTAGAAAATTAGTAAATAAAAAAATTTATCTGTTTATTTTATTCAATTTTACAAAAAAATTATTTATATTATATTGCTTTTTCCTAAAATTAACATAATAAACTAACAATAGTCATTTTATAATTAAAATCAACAAAATAGATTTTAACAATTATTGTAAGATAAATCAATGTTAAGATAATCTTAAGTTCTTTTAAGAAAGGTTTTATTTTATTAATTCAATAAAGTGGTACAATTTATATATGAAAAAAATTATTATTATTTGTATGGTCTTGCTTTGTGGTTGCAGCAATGCCAATGCAAAAGCGAACAAAACCAAAAATCAAGATTTATTTAATGAAATAAACTTTTCAAATTATCAAAATATTATGATAGTAGCACATCCTGATGATGAAACTATTTGGGGAGGTATCCATTTACTACAAAACAATTATCTTGTTATATGTTTAACTAATGGTAATAATCAAACACGTGCTAATGAATTTCATGAAGTTATGGAACAAACCCATAATACTGGTATTATCTTAGATTATCCCGATAAAACTAATGGCAAACGCGATAATTGGAAAAAAGTCTATCATGATATTGAAAATGACCTAAGCTACATACTATCTAATCACACTTATACAACTATAGTTACCCATAATCCTAAGGGTGAATATGGACATGCTCATCATAAAATGACTAGTGCTATTGTCACTTCAATAGCAAAAGATATCAATATAACTAGCAATTTAAAATATTTTGGTCGTTATTATCGTAAAAGTAATCCTATTTTACCAATGAAACATCTTTATACCGATGATTTACTTGAACAAAAAAATCAATTAATTTCTAACTATGCTTCTCAAAACAAAGTATGTGATAAGCTGTCACATATGTTTCCATATGAAAATTGGATTAGCTACCAAGATTGGTACTAATCCTTTTATTTGTGAAAAATAAAAAGAGTGTCAAAGGCACTCAATAATAATGTCGATTATATGTAGGATACTTTCGCTTTAAAACCATATAAATAATAATTAATACTATTCCAATCCCTCCACAAATTAATCCTGACATACGTAAACTATCAACTGGAATATCTATACTCATTCCTAATATTCTCATTCCTATTGTAAATTCCATAGCACTAACAATCAAAGGCAAGAACAACCCTAATAATACACCTGATACTAATGAACTTATCCCACTAAACAATGTCCATTTAAAATAAGATTTATTAATTACACCTAATAAAACAGCAATAATTATAATTCCAATTATGCTAATTATCCTAGTTATATTATTACTTAAAGTATCATATGTTTTAATAAATTGTTTTGTTTTTGGAGTAGCTGTTTGAATCTTTTCAACTGTACTTTTTACCTTTTTTTGTAAAGTTCCATCTTTATCAGCTAATTTAGTTTCAATCTTATCTATTTGCTCTTGAGGAATTTTCTTACCAATCGCTTCCTCAAGTTCAGGAATACTATTATCTATAGCATCTGATATCCCATCTAAAATAGCCGTTGTTTGTATATCTTTACCACTATTTATAGCTTCTGTAATTTGATCTAAAAAATCTCCTGTAATATTATTTAAAGTATCATTATTTTTTATTATATCTTCTACCTTACTAATATTTTCACTACTTACATCTGGAAAAGATTCATTTAAAACCTCTTTAATTTTACCACTTGCTTCTTGGATTACAATTGCATTAGTAACTGTTTTTGTTGACATTGCTCGAATTGATAAATTAACACATAGTAATATGATTACACATATCATAATAATTGTTAAAAATGCATTTAAAAATTTCTTCATTTTATCTTCTACGACCTCCAATTAATTTAATTATAAATCCTTTTATCTCTTAAGTCAAAAAAGAGTTCTAACCTATATGCATTAACAAGTAATTTTTTTATTTTAAACATTTTTCATCACTTATTAATAAGTAAATATTATTTAATAAAGTTCAATTCTATTTATAGTGTAAAAGCTCCTTGTTATTTTAATATCATTAAAAATGATTATAGATGATATTGATTTCAATAATCTTTGGCGTTATGATATTTCCTTTCTTATTTAGAAAGGATGGGAGATATTCCTTATGTTGCAGGTACTTAAAACCTTATTTCCAAGTGTCTCTTTTATTATATATAATCTTCCTTTTATCTACTCATAACCCCTCTTACTGCATTATTATCTACTTTATTTCCACCTGTATTTAGTCCCAAAAAAATTTACTTGTCAGTGCTGTATTTTTGGTAAAATTATCTGTTCCTTTTGACTTTCTCATTTCAAGACATATGAATAATAGATTAATCTAACAAAATTATTCCATATTAAAAAAGGTTAAAATCTTCTAAAGTCTTTAATAATTAAAAAACTCTATCCAATAAAATATCACTGAAAATAAGATTTTAATATCCAAAATAAAACCAGAAATAGATAAATCAATATTTTATCCTACTTCTGGTAAATAATAATCCTCTAATTATAACCATGTTTACGATTACTATCTTTTACAATATAAATTGGTCGAGCTTTATTTTCCATATAATCTTTAGATATATATTCTCCCAAAATTGCAATTAACAACATTTGTGTACCGCTTAAAAATAATATTAAACAAACAATTGTCGTATAACCACTAACACTATTTCCAAACATCAATGTTGATACTGCTGTATAAAGAGATAAAATAATCGAACCAACAAACAGAAACACACCAAATATTCCTGCTAATTTTAATGGAGCTGTAGAAAATGAGAAAATTCCTTCCAAGGCATAAGAAAACAAACTCTTAAAATTCCATTTAGTACTTCCAGCAGCTCTTTCAACATTATTAAAAGGAATCCATTTAGTTTCAAAACCAACATACGAAAATAATCCTTTCATATAACGATTATACTCTCTAATTTCTAATATCGAATTAACCATTAATCTATTCATCATCCTAAAATCACCAGCACCATCTGACATATCCAGGTTAGATAAACGCTGCATTATCTTATAAAATGACTTACTTAAAAAATTTCGTAATGCCCCCTCACCATCTCGATCCATACGTTTTCCTGCACAGCAATCATACCCTTCCTGGCTAACAGCATGATACATAGGGGCTAATAAATGTGGCGGATGTTGTAAATCAGCATCCATAATAACACAATAATCACCACTTGATTTCTCTAGTCCTGCAAACATTGCTGCTTCCTTTCCAAAATTTCGTGAAAATGAATAATAGCTGCAATGTTCATCTTTTAAACAAATTACTTTTAATAAATCTATTGTATGGTCATGACTACCATCATCAATAAATAATATTTCATAGTTGATATTTTCAATTTTCTTTAATTCCTTTGTTACTTCTTGATGAAATAAAGGGAGTACTTCTTCTTCATTATAACAGGGAACTATAACACTAATTTTGTCCATATTCATGACCTCCTTTAACTACAAAAATCTTAAACTTACATAAACCATAGTTAGATATTACCGTAATTACACTTACCACTATCTTTGAAAGCATTTCATTGGCTCCTAATAACTGAATAAAAATAAATAACAATATACTTTCAACTGCCAACGTCCCTAAACGTAATATAAAAAACTGATATGCTTCTTTTCTAGATTCATTTATACTTTTAAAGACATAACGCTTATTTGCCCAAAACGCAAATATCACTGCGCCCACCCATGAAATAATATTTGCAACTAACCAGCCTTGACGCAGCATTTTTATAAAAAACCAATAAATAATAAAATTTACTGCTGTCGTACAACCACCTACAAATATGTAACTAATTAACTCTTTTAATTCTTTTTTCATCTTTTTTCCATCTCCCTTGAAAAACTAATATTAATATACCCAAGGCACTGACTATAAAACCAACATCTTTCATTGGTGGTTTAAACATAATTTTAATTTGATGTTTTCCCTTTGAAATCTTAGCTCCTAAAAAAGCTTTATTCACACATTCACTACTAACTTTTTTACCATCAATCAATATTGTATAACCATTTTGATAAGCAAATGATGTTACAAGATAACCATCTCCTTTTACATCGATTTCACCATCTGCCACCATTCCATTTTGATTGTAAACACCTTTAAATGCATCTATTTCCTGATTACGTTTTTTAATAGCATTATAATCTATTGTATTAACCTTTATATCTGAAAGATCATATCTCCCTTTTGAAAATTCAATTTTTAATTTATCTATTGCTTCATTTTGACTTAAGATATATGTAAAATGGGTATTTTGATTTGGATATGCGGCATTTAAGCCTGATAATCTATTTCTAACTCCATTAATAGTGATACTAGTATCTGTACTTTTAATTAATTTAACTTTTTTTAAATCAAATTCTATAATCATTATTTTATTATATAAATCTTGATTAATATCTAATTCTAATTTTGCTTCTTTCTTTGTATTAATACGATAACCATTATTTAACTTAATAATCCCTAAATAATCACTTTTATTATTTATATTCGTTTTTAATTTAGTTTCCACTACCTTACTTTGATAGTCTATCTGATCAGTTTCTACAATAGTGTTATTGTATAGTGTATCTAGCGTTTGAGGAAATGATAAATTCTCAAATTCTTTATTACTAAATAGATCATTAGATGCATAAATCAAAGGTAAAATATCCTCACTCTGATATACATTTTTTTCTATTTCTTGATAACCAATTGGAACAACATTTTCACTATAAATTGTCTTTACTCCCATCATTCCTTGAAAAAACACATTAGAATTAGATAAGCATGCAACCCTATTTCTAATACTTATTGGGTTATTAATAATATCATAATAAAATTGATTATACTTAGTATTGCTAATGGAACTATAAATTGATGTTCTAAATATATCATTTTTAACTTGATTAACTGTGTTTAAAGGCTCTTTAAATATATCACTCCTACTATCATTTTCTAATTTAATATCTTTTATTTTAGAAACCTGCTGATATTTGTCTGATAAAACATAATTTTCTTCTTGATTATTTACAAAACTAATAGTAAAAGGCATAAATACTAATAACAATAATGCTGGTTTAATATTTTTTAAATATAATAATACTCCTATACTGCATACTATCATATCCAAAATAGCTAATGGCTGTTGATAAAATGATAAAACTGGTAAAGCTAATAATAAAATTATTTTAATATTTAATTTTATATCATTATGTTTTAAATAATTTAGAATATAGGTAGTCATATATATTAATAATGGAATAAATGGAATTAATATTTTTGGTCGGGGATATAAAAAACCATTCAAAACAAACGAAAAGATAGGGATAAATAAAATTAATAATAACCAAATATTCAATCTTCGAGTTTTTTTAACCTTTAGACCAACAATTAAACCTATCCATACTAAATATCCTAAGCCACAACCATAGTAATCATATAATAATGATTCAAAATTAAATCTAGGGATTAATAAGGTTAATAGATTGATTTTAGTATTTCCACTTTGATGATTTTCAAGCATTACATAAGCTGTAGGAATTAATAAAATTCCACAAATCATTATTGCTATTAATAAAGGTTTTAAAAAATGTAAGATTTCTTTAAAAGTTAATTTCATTTCTAATCTATACATTTCAAAACAAAAATAGCTTAATATTACCAGCAAAGCAGAAATACTAAAGAAATAACTATTTGTTATTATTCCTACTATAGAAATAACTAGCAAAATCATCTTTTTCTTTTCAATATATAAATCAACTGCTATTAATGCTATAATTAACATCGACATATAATCAACAAACATTATTTGACGATGACTTTGAAATAATACAGAAGAAGATAGTAATGCTATAGCTCCAATTATACATAGCCAAGTATTAAACTGTTTGCGTTTCAACCATAAATAGGTAAGATTAACACTTAAAACTAAATTAAAAATCATATAAGTAATTATTATATCTTTCATCTCTACTGATGGCAGTAAACAACTTACCAATATATCAACTCTAAATAGGCCGTAGTATGATATATTATAAATGTTCTGCCCAGCACCAATGTTAAAAGCAAAATCGGGGAAAATTGTTTTATTTTCTAACATCGTATTTCTAATATAATCAGCCAGATTGACATGTTGCGAAAGCCAATCTGTATTAGAACCAAAGATACTTGAAGAAGGCGTGATAAGATAAATTACCACCAAGGTTAAACATGTTAAAAATATAATTGGATAAATATTTTTTCTTTTCATTACTATCATTCTCCTGTTAATCATTATCTATTAGATTCCTTAAGAATAGCCTAAAGAATATATAAATATTTCTTAATTTTAAGTTTTATAATGTCTTAATATTGTATAATAAAAACGAAAGTTGGTGAATATATGGTAAATAACAAAATTTTAATTGCTGATGATAATCCTGAAATACGAGAAGTATTGAACGTTCTTCTATCAAGTGAAGGTTATGATGTTATTGAAGCAAAGGATGGTCAAGAGGCAATTGAACTAATAAGTAGTGAAATTGATTTATATATTCTTGATATTATGATGCCTGTAATCAACGGCTATCAAGCATGTATGGAAATTCGTAAAAAATCTAATGCCCCTATTTTATTTTTAACAGCTAAAAGTCAAGAAAGTGACAAAACATTAGGTTTTTCTAGTGGTGGTGATGATTATCTTTCCAAACCTTTTTCATATAATGAATTAACAACAAGAGTTAAAGCATTATTAAGACGATATTATATTTATCAAGGAAAAATAAATAATGATGAGTCTAATGAAAATAAAATTACATATAATAATATAGTAATCGATCCAAATAATGAGATAGTATTTTTAGATGGTGAACAAATTGAGTTAACATATATTGAATATCAAATCCTATATTTACTTCTAAGTAATCGCAAACACATTTATTCAACTCAGGCTTTATATGAAAATATATGGAATGAGCCATATTATTATAGTGCTAATAATACTATCATGGTTCATATTCGAAATTTGCGAAAAAAAATCGAAACAGATCCTCAAAACCCTAAAATAATTAAAACAATTTGGGGTAAGGGGTATCGTTGTGATTAAACATTTTTTTAGCAAATTAAGTATTCAAATAAGTGCGATTATTATTTTATTTAGTGCTCTTGGAATGACTGTATTTTGCTTATTATATTCATGTCGAGAAGATTTTTTTAAGTTTACTCAAAAACTAGGAATTATTTCAGAGAATACTGAAGCATATGCAATTAATATTGAAAATCAGTTAATTGATAATAATATTTCAATTAATGATATTGACTCTATAGACAATATTTTAGGTGTTAGTGAAATATATAGTGTCAACTTATATAACAAGGCTGATAATCTTGCAATAACTGGTTCTTATGCAACAATGTTAGATAATCTTTTAGTTGGATATACAGTTTATGATACTGATGCAATTTATAATGGTGATGAATATCATACTGATATTCAATTAAAAGATGGTACAGTCGAAATGTATGTATATTCATACGCTATTGCTAAAATGGTTGTTCCGTATCTAGTTTTTTCTATTATCATTGCTTTACTTATTTTTTTAATTCCAACATTTTTATTTATAAAAAGAAAAGTTCATCATATTGAAAACCTTAAAAATGATGTTACCTATATGTCTCAAGGCGATCTTAATCATCCTATCTCAATAAATAGTAACGATGAAATAGGTGAGTTATCACATCAAATCAATAATTTACGTTTAATCTTAAAAGATAATTTTGCTACTGAAGAAGCAAATAGAAAAGCTAATTATGATCTAGTAACTGCTCTTTCTCATGATTTAAGAACTCCTCTGACTTCATTAATGGGATATTTAGATATTATTAGATTAAAAAAATATAAAAATGACGACCAATATAATCTATATTTGAATAATTCAATTGATAAAGTTAATCAAATTAATGAACTAGCAAACAAGATGTTTGAATATTTTCTTGTCTTTAGTAAAGAGCAAGATACTGAATTAACTAAGATGTCTCTGGGTGTTATATATGAATATATTGTAGAAAATATTGGTGTACTTGAAGAAAATAATTTTGTTGTAAATAAAGATCTTGAACCTACAAATTCTTTTATTCGCGGAAATATAAACTTAATTAAAAGGATAGTTAATAATATATTCTCAAACCTTCTAAAATATGCTGAAAGTAATGAGCCTGTCTATGTATCTATGATATCTGATGAAAATAATTTAAAATTAATATTTAAAAATAAAAAAAAGTACTCAACTAATTATATTGAAAGTAATCAAATAGGGTTAAAAAGTGTTCAACAAATGTTAAAAATTCATGATGGAACTTTTATGATCACTGATAACGAGAATAATTTTACAGTTACTATAACAATTCCTTTAATTAAATAATTAGTGTATAATGTTCCTATGTTTTAATGAAAGGAGTACATATGCAAACAATAGCTAAATTTGATAAAGTATCAAAAAAACAATTTATAAAAGATTTTAAAGATTGTTTTGATAAATATGATGAAGGAACTATCAATGATATCTACAATTCTATAATAATTCCTAAAAGAGCAACTATTGGATCTGCAGGATATGATTTTTTTACCCCAATTAGTTTTATTTTAGAACCTAATAAAACAATAAAAATTCCTACTGGAATAAGAGTCTCTATTAATGAAGGATGGTTCTTAGCAATCTTTCCAAGAAGTGGATTAGGTTTTAAATATCGTTTACAATTAAATAATACTGTTGGAATTATTGACAGTGATTATTATTATAGCGATAATGAGGGTCATATTTTTATTAAAATAACTAATGATAGTAATGAAAATAAAGTTGTTGAGTTAAAAAAGGATCAAGGTTTTGCTCAAGGAATATTCATGCCTTTTGGGATTGTAGAAAATGATTTTACAGATCAACAACGTAATGGCGGATTTGGTTCTACAACTAAATAATCAAGTAGGAATAAATAATCAATACAATCACCCCGCCCCCTTACACCACTGGGCAAGCTCTTTAGCACACGTCCACCTATACTAAAATATGACTTAACTCATATTGGTCTACTAATGATGGTAGACCTTTTTTATGGCTTTATCTCTCAAAATAAAGTCATATCCCTTTACAACCATCCGCCGTATTTTCATTTAATAGTTTTATTCTACAATCTCTTGTTGTCAGACCCCTTTCACTCCCTAAATATTATGCTATTGGCATAGCTAAAAAAACTTGTTATAGATTCTAAAACCTATAACAAGTTCTTTTTTATCTAAAATTCCCACTTTAAACTTATAATAAGATCATTTTCCCTAACTAAAGCAGATATTTTTCCACCTAATAACTCAGTAAATTCCTTTACTATTGCTAGACCTAATCCTGTATTTTGTTTAGTTCGAGATATATCTGATGTATAAAATTCATCAAAAATACGTTCAACCTGAATCGGCTCACTAAGTGTATTTACAAACTCATAGCATATTCCATTGCTGGTATCAATCGCTACATAAACATCCCCCTCACTATGCTTTAGTGCATTAATGATCAAATTATCAAAGATTCGACGTAATAACCGTTCATTGCTAAGCATTTCTACTTTTTTATTACCATTAATATGTATTGATCGATTTTGTGAACTAAAATCTTGATAATAACATACTAATGCCTCTTCAAAAACTCTATTTACATCAATCATACTCATTTCAATATTTTCTTCATTAGAAATTATTTTTGTAAAAGCAAAAAAATCTTCAATCAATTGTGATAAACGTTTTAGTTTATCAATAATAATTGTTTCATATTTTTTTTGTTCATCTTTAGATAAATCATATTTTTGAAGTATTTCAACATATCCTAATGCTGAAGTTAAAGGTGTTTTTAAATCATGAGAAATATTGATAATTGTTTTTTGTAGATTACTATTCTTTTTTTCAATTTCAATCTCTAATTTTCTAAAAGTAATCATCATTTGATTAACTTCATGCAATAATTCACATAGCGCCTGATTACTATTAGTAGTTGTAATTAAAGAATTTGTATCCATTGATTTTATTTTTTTAATATTATTAGTAGCCTTTTTTATACTTCTTTTTAAATGAATTATATAAAAAATAGCAATATATAATAGTATAAATAAAATTATTATTAATACTAACATATTGCTACCTCCTAATTATTTAATATCACATCGATTAAAATAATATATCCCAATTATACTTGATCCTGCAGTTAATCCCAGACCCATTAATACTCCTATTAACAATGTCTTAAGTTCTATGCTTCCAACAACAGCTAAACTACGTATAATTGTTTCAAACTCGAATTGCATGATCATATTACTATCAATGTTAAATATAGTTATAATTAACATTATTAACATCTGTGATAACATTATCAACATAATCGCTATTGCATTATATCGTGATGTTTTTTTTGTAATAGTTGCAATCATCACTAATATACTCATTATACCACAAAAAATTGGTAACTGCCGTAACATTATTATAGTAATATCGAGAATATTAGAAACATTACTAGGATTATTAAATATGATATTTCCAAAATAACCAAAATAAGTACTAAGAATTATTAAAAAAATACCTAATCCCCAAGTCAATAACAATTTAGAAAAGTAATATGTCTTCCTAGATACATCAGTAGATATAACATTCTTTACTGTATGACTAGATAAATCAACACAAACTACTGCAAATACTATAAAAATTAGCGGATAATATAAATTCCCATTAGCTTTCATCATTCCCTCATCTAATGTCATTTCATTTTCTCCAGCTATTTTTCTAACATCCTCAGGACTTTCAATATCTTGATACTCTTCTAAAGCCGAATTTGATGTAGATCCACTGTTTAATCCAATATGACCTGGAGATCTTAGATAAATCGAAATACTGCAAAGAAGTATTACTGATAACATGCTGATATAAATACCTTTTCCTTTAAAAATTCGAAACAAATCTGCTTTAATAATATTCAACATATTAGTTTTCCTCCTTAATGATGCTTTTAAAATAATCCTCTAATGATACCCCTATCTCACTTATTCCATATAAATCAATTTCATTTTTTATAATAACTTTACTAACAACGTGTTGCGCATCTAAATAATCATATAATCTAATTTCCTGCTCATTTAAAACTTTATAATTAGTAGTATTTAACTCTTCTTCTAGTAATACGCACGTTTTTTTAATATCATTTACTTTAATACTCAAACAGCGACTGCATTCATTATCCAATTGCTCTTTTGATAATTCTTTAACTATTTTTCCACCCTCTAAAATTCCAAATTTATTTGCTACTAAATAAAGTTCAGACAAAATATGACTCGAAATAAGAATTGTTATATTCTCTTGCTGCAACTGCAATAAGGTTTCCCTAATTTCACTAATCCCTAATGGATCTAAACCATTAATAGGTTCATCTAAAATAATAAAATCAGGATTATTTAAAATTGCAAGTGCAATTCCTAAACGTTGCTTCATACCTAAAGAAAACTGTTTAAATTTCTTTTTGCCAGTATTATCTAGTTTAACCTTTCTTAATACCTCATTAATTTTTTTATGATCAATAATTCCTTTTAAAATACAATAGTATTTTAAATTATCATATGCTGATAAATTTGAATAAAAAGCAGGATTTTCAATCATACACCCCATCCTATTCTTACTATCTCTATTTTGAGCAATTTCTTTACCAAACAAATAAACTTTGCCACTATCTTTCATTGTTAATGAAGATATTACATTCATTAGTGTAGATTTACCAGCACCATTCCTACCTACTAACCCATAGATATCGCCTTTATTAATTGTAATATTTACCTTATCCAAAACTATATTATCCTGATATTTTTTAATAAGATCTTTAGTTCTTAATATCTCTTGTTTCATCATCTATTCCTCCTACACTTCCAACTATATAAAAAAAGAGTTAAATAACTCTTAATCAATCCTTAAATAAGTCTTAAATCAATTTATTCTTTAATTTTATAACCAATTCCCCAAACTGTTTCTATATATTCCTGTTTAGGATTAGCTTTTTTTAATTTACTACGAATTTTACTTATATGAACATTTAAAGTATTATCATCTGCTGAATCTTCATGATTCCATACCATTTCAAATAAAATATCTTTAGTAAAAACATGGGTGGGATTTTCTAATAATATTCTTAATAACTTAAATTCTATTTTTGACAGTCCTAATTTAACATTATTGCAAGTTACCTCAAATTTATTTTCATCAAGTACAATATCTTTATAAGTTATTAAAGATGAAATAAATGATACTTTCTTATGTTTTAATTGAATTTTTATTCGTGCCAATAACTCATTATTATCAAATGGTTTGATTAAATAATCATCTGCTCCTAAAGCAAATAAATCTAATTTAGTATCCATCTTACTTACTGCTGTTAATATAATAACAGGTAAATCTTTTTTCCCCTTTATTTCCCTAATAACTTCTTGTCCACTAAGACCAGGCAACATTAAATCTAAAAGTACTAAATCAATATTATCATCTAACAATAATAAAGCTTCTGTTCCCGAATAAGCACTAATACTTTCAATCTGATTTAATCTTAATAAATCACCAATCATATTATTAATATCATTATCATCTTCTACGATCAATATCTTAACCATTATTAACACCTCATTATCTATACTAGTATAACACATATTTCTATATAAAAAAAAGAAGTACCTAAATACTTCTTTTACATCAATTATGCATTACGAGCAAATTGAGAGTTATATAATTTTTCATATTCCCCTTGTTTTGCAAGTAATTCTTCATGAGTTCCTTGTTCTACAATATCACCATTATTTATAACTAAAATTAAATCTGCACTTTTAATTGTAGACAATCTATGAGCAATTACAAAACTAGTACGCCCTTTCATAACCCGTTGCATAGCTTCTTGAAGCATTTTTTCCAAGCGTGTATCAACAGATGAAGTTGCTTCATCAAGAATTAAAATTTGAGGGTCCTTTAAAATTGCCCGGGCAATCGTCAATAACTGCTTTTCACCTTGGGAAATATTATTTGCCTCTTCATTAATATGTGAATTATAACCATCAGGTAAAGTTCTAATAAAATGATGGACATTAGCCATTTTAGCAGCAGTAATAATTTCATCTTTGCGTGCATCTAAACGTCCATAACGAATGTTATCATAAATAGTACCTGAATATAGCCAAGTATCTTGTAATACCATTCCAAACATCGAGCGTAATTCTTCTCGAGGAAGATCCCGGATATCAACACCATCTATTTTAATACTTCCACCTTTTACATCATAAAACCTTAATAATAAATTAATAATCGTAGTTTTACCTGCCCCGGTTGGTCCAACAATAGCCACCATCTGACCACTTTTAACATTAACATTTAAATCTTTCATTAAATTTTCTTCGTAATAACCAAACTTGACATGTTCAAAATCTACATTCCCATGTATTTCATCTACGTGTTTTGCAGGATTAGCTTCTGGAATTTCTTCTGTTTCTTCTAATAACTCAATAACTCTACCTAATGCAGCAAAAGCTGACTGAATTTGTGATGATAAGTTAGAAATTTGAGATAATGGATCATTGATTTGCCAAATATATCTAATAAAAGCCTGTAACTGACCAACTAAAAATGTCCCTGCAATTACATCAGCAGTTCCCACTACTGCAACAGCACCAATTGCTAAATATGTCACCAAAGCATTTAATGGTGCAATAGTTGATGAGACAAATTGAGCTTTAAAAGCATTTTCTTTTAAATTTTCATTAATCTTTTTAAATTTTTTAACCGATTCTACTTGCTGATTATATAATAAAATTTCATTATATCCTGTATACATTTCAGTTACAGTACTATTTAGCTCTCCAAGAGCATCTTGTTGATTTTTAAATAATTTTTGACTTTTGCCAACTACTAACTTAGTAACTAAAAGTGATAACGGGATAATCATTGTTCCAATTAAAGCAATTTTAGGATTAATCAAATACATCATACTTAATGCTAATGTAACAGTTAATACACCACTAACTATTTGCGTAAAACTTTGTTGCAAAGCATTAGAAATAGCATCAACATCATTAGTAATGCGACTAAGAACATCACCAAAATGATGATTATCAAAATACCTCACTGGTAATTTACGAATCTTATTTTGCAAGGCATTGCGTAAATCTTCCATCGCATGTTGAATTGCATTAGTTAAATAAACAATTGAAATCATTTGTGCAACAGTTTTAATAATATAAATTATTACCAAACTAATACCAATTTTAATGATTGCACCAAAATTAATATTAACATTTGATAGATTAGTACTTTTAGCAACATCACTAGCTAATTGGGTAGTAACCATCCCTTCAAAAGTTGGTGCTAAAACAATAGAAATATTAAAAGCAAAAATCATTGCAATCGCAATAATAAATTGCCATTTATATGGCTTAATAAATGGTATTAGCCCTTTTAAACTCTTTTTAAAACTATATTTTTTATTCATAAGCTAACTCCTCCTCGCTTAACTGAGAAGTTGCTATCTCATGATAAATTTGACATTCCTTTAATAATTCACGATGTGTCCCATGACCAACTACCTTGCCTTCATTTAAGACAATAATTTGATCAGCTTCCATAATACTTGAAATTCGTTGAGCTACAACCATCATGATTGAATCCTTCATCTCTTTTTTTAACTCTTTTCTTAAAATTGAATCTGTTTTAAAATCTAATGCAGAAAAAGAATCATCAAAAATATAAATTTGAGCTTTACGTACTAATGCCCTTGCTATACTTAAACGCTGTTTTTGACCTCCAGAAACATTGGTAGCTCCTTCACTTATTTCCTCATCAAAACCATGCTCTTTTTTCATAATAAAAGGATATGCTTGAGCAACTTTAGCCGCATATTCTACTTCTTCATCACTGGCATCTTTTTTACCAAAACGAATGTTATCAGCAATACTACCACTAAACAGTACTGCTTTTTGTGGTATTACCCCTAATTTATCACGTAACTCCAAAACATCATAATCACGGATATCTTTACCATTGATTTTAATACTGCCGCTACTTACATCATAAAATCTTGGAATTAAGTTAACTAATGTACTTTTACCTGAACCGGTACTCCCTATAAAGGCAATCATTTGACCTTTTGAAACCTTAAATGATACATCTTGTAAAACCGGCTCCTCACCATCTGGATAAACAAATGTAACATGATCAAATTCAATACTTACCTGTTCATTTGAATCACTTTCTATTGGTTTATTCTTAATTAAAGGCTCTAACTTAAATACTTCTTCAATCCGCTTTGCTGATACTTCAGCTCGTGGATACATCATAAATACAGTACAAAAAAGCATAATAGAAAACATTGCATGAAATAAATAATCCATAAAAGCAACTAGTTGTCCAATCTCTAAAGAACCACTAGAGATAAGATGTGCTGCTACCCAATATATTGACAGACCAGCAATATTCATCAGCATAAAGAAAATTGGCTGAGTCATAGTCATAATTTTAAATAATTTTTTAGAATATTTTGTAAAATGATGATTGGTTTCATTAAATCGTGCTTGCTCATAACTATCATTATTAAATGCTCTAATCACACGAATTCCACTAAGGTTTTCTCTTGAAATACGATTTAAATCATCTAATGAACTTTGTTGATTTTCTGAAATTGGTTTAGTAACCTTAGCAACTATAACTACTCCTAAAATAATTAATGGAATTGTTGCTGCAATAATATATGATAACGGCAATGAAGCTCGTGCTGTCATAATAAAACTAAAGATAAACATAATTGGTGTCATCAATGCAGTTCGAAGTAAGACATTGACAAATTGCTGGATTTGAAAAGCATCATTATTCGTTCTTGTAATCATTGAAGATGTTCCAATTTGATTAAATTCATTAGCTGTAAATTGTTGTACCTTTTCAAAGATGTCATTTCTAATATCGCGTGTGATCGCAGTCGATATTTTTGAACAACAATATCCTAGAGCAATTGTTCCACCCACACCGATAAGTGAAACTAAAGCTATACAGCCACCCATCATATAGATAAAGCTAACATCTTTATTAGTAACTCCAACATCTATCATTGTTGCTACAATGGTCGGAATTCCTAATTCAACTAAAATAAATCCAAAAACTGAAATTACATTAAAAAAGAATAGTAATTTATAGTTTTTTAAATACTTTAAGATTAAGTTCATATCTTTCTCCTTTCATTGTATTGTGAAGCAACTGTATCTATGATAGACTATAAGGTAACCTTATAGTCAAGGAGGAATAATAAATGAAAGAAAAATTATTATCTTGTGGTACTTTTGCTAAAATTTGTGGTGTTGAAAAACACGTTTTATTTCATTATGATGAAATAAATTTGTTTAAACCAATTTATATAAATGATAAAGGATATCGTTTCTATTCATATCGTCAATATGACACCTTTAAAGTGATACTAGCTTTAAAAAAACTCGGAATGTCTTTAAAAGATATTCAAGTATATCTTGATAAACGTACTCCTGAGTTATTCCTTGATCTTCTTAAACAACAAGAAAATAAACTGATTGAATATATTAATGAAATGCAGCATATTCATGAGCTAATAAAAAGTTATCAAACTTTTACTACTGATGCTCTAAATGCAAATTATGATGAAATAAAAGTTGAATATCTTGAAGAAACTAGATTACTTTTATCTGCAAACCTAGAAAATACCACATCAAAAGATTTTGCTTCTTTTATGAATGATTATACTACTTTTATTGAAGGTAATCAGATAATTACAGGTGAATTTGTAGGTGTAATGATGAAGATAGAAAATATTATTAATAATAACGTAACTAACTACTCCTATCTATTTACTACCACTAATAATTCTACACAACAAACATTTGTCAAAAAAGCTGGAAATTATTTATGTGGATATCATCATGGTAGTGAAAATAAACTCTATGACTCATATTTAAGAATGTTAAATTATGCAAGTGAACATAAGATTATCTTAGGTCAATATGCATTTGAAGAATATATTATTTCTGATATTTGTGAAAGATCTAAAAATCATTATCTAACTCGAATAACAATAGAAATAGCGAGTTAAATAACTCGCTATTAATTCTTTTCATATTCAATCATATATTTCTTGACTTCATCTGCTGCAAGTTTTCGAACTTGGGTATTTGGATACTCTTTATACTCACCCAATGAAAAAACAGGTTCACTAATTTTATCCTGGTTTATTTTTAAATATTTTTCAACATCCGTGCTATTAGCAAAAATCTTATATGAGATACGTCCTTTATTATTTGTAATCTTATAAATAGTACATGCTTTTTTCATAGTATAATCAGCAGTTCTTAAATATAATTTTGCTATTTCTAACGTTTTAAATGGAAAATTCCAACGTTGTACTTTTCTTTTTTTATCACTTTCAATACAAATACAGCGCCCACAAGTACCACATATATATTGTCTATGATGCTCCAGACATTCTCTTGGTCGGATTTTAGGGGTAGCTCTACTGTCATTACTATAACATTCCTGACACATATTAAACCTCACTATTCTTTCTCCTTTGACTACGTGGTATAAAAATTCTAATTTCTTCTACATTATACCCGACTAAAAAATGATGTTCATCCATAATAATTGGCCTTTTCAATATTGAAGGGTTATTTTTTATAAAATTAATTAAATCTTCCATTTTCATATTATTAAAATCTATTTTAGATGCTTTAATGATCTTACTATTTTTTGAAATAATATCATCTGTTCCATTTTCACATCTCTCTAATATTTCTCTTATTTCATTAATATGCAAATCAGATGAAAAAATATTTTTTTCAATAAAACTCAAATTATTTTCCTTTAACCACCTGACAACCAATCTTCCTGAACGACTGCCTGGTGCAGTATAAACTCTTATCATTAATATCCCTCCATCTAAAATAAGGACTAAAATTAGTCCTTAGAAAACATTTACCCAATCCTATTTACTTTCCAAAATTATTCTATTTAGATACATAACATAAGATCTAATTATTAATATACTTATAAATTATTTTATCTCTTATAATTATTTTTTCACTCTTAATGTAATAATATATTCATCATCAGCTTCTTCTGTTTCACTAATTACTGGAATCCCAGATTTTTGAATCAGTTCAGTTGCTTGATTAATAGTATTAATTGCAATCTTAAAATTTTGTGAGACAGCTTTTCGTGGTCCTTTTTTTGGCTTAGCTTTTTCTTTTAATGGCTTACTTACCAATAATTCTGTTTGCTTAACATTTAATGATTTTTTTAATATTTCTTGTAATACTGATTGCTGTCTTTCCTTATCTAGAGATAACATTGCTCTTGCATGACGCTCAGTAATTTGCTTTGCTTTTAATGCATATTTAACATCATCTGATAACTTTAATAACCTTAATTTATTAGCTATAGTAGATTGTTTTTTTCCAACTTTATTAGCTAACTCAGTTTGATTCATAGCATAGGTATCTATTAATGTTTTATAAGCTTTAGCTTCTTCAATTGGTGATAAATTCTCTCGCTGGATATTTTCAATAATTGCATATGTATCTACCTGTTTGTCATCAATATCTTTGATAATACATGGTACTGTTTTTAACCCTGCTAATTTGCAAGCACGAAAACGTCTTTCTCCTGCTATTATTTGATAATTACGATTTAATTTACGAACAATTATTGGCTGAATCAAACCATTTTCTTTAATTGAAATAGCTAATTCTTCAATTTTTTCATCATCAAATACTTTACGAGGCTGGTTTTCATTAGCTTCAATTTTATTAATATCTATTTGCTTATATACCTTCTCTAACATATTTCCTCCTACAATGGTTGTTTTTTTATTTTAGCGAACATCCGAGGAAATTTATTTGGTGTTGCTTTTATTTTCTTAATAACTATATTACTTCGATGATTCTCATTAGTTAATGTAAAATCAACAACCTTTTCTACTTTCCCACCTAAGATACTAATGCCCTTTTTAGCTTCATTTAATTCTTCATCTGCTTTGAGTCCTTTTAAGGCTAAAAAATATCCGCCCCTTTTAACTAAAGGTAAACAAAGTTCATCTAATATATTTAGTTTTGCAACTGCTCTTGCCATTACTATATCACATTTCTCACGATTATCTTTAGCATAATCCTCAGCTCGAGCACTAATCGCTTTACAATCATTCAATGCCAGTTCCTGAAATAAATGATTTAAAAAAGTAATTCTTTTTGTTAGTGAATCAACAATTGTTATTTTTAAATCTGGATATACAATTTTTAAAGGAATACTTGGAAATCCAGCTCCTGCGCCAACATCAACGATATTTTGGTTATTAAACTCAAAATCAAATGCAATAGTTAGCGAATCATAAAAATGTTTTAGATATACTTCTTCTTCATCTGTTATTGCAGTTAAATTCATCTTTTCATTCCATTCAACTAAAGTTTTAAAATATTGTTGAAACTGTTTAATCTGAAAGTCTTTTAAAAGTATCCCCTTTTCTTCTAACTGTTTAATAAATTCTTCTTTTGACATGTATTCTTATTCCTCATTATATTTTTGTTTTAAATAGATTAATAACACTGAAATATCTGCTGGATTGATTCCTGAGATTCTTGAGGCTTGTCCTATAGTTAAAGGACGAATCATACTCAACTTTTGCTTTGCTTCTAATGCCAAATTATTAATATCTTCATAATTTATATCATTAGGAATCTTTTTTTCTTCCATTTTCTTTTGTTTAGCTGCTTGACGTAATGATTTGTCAATATACCCTTTATATTTAATTAAAATTGTAATTCTTTTTCTTTGTTCTTCACTTAGTTTAGGTGCCTCAATAAACGGTAAGATTTTTTCATAATCTAATTCAGGTCTTTTGATTAATTCTTTTGCACTAATTCCCTCATTTAGTCTAGTAGATCCTAACTGTTCTAAAATATCATTGATTGAATGCTTTGGCGTAAAGCGAATATTATCAAGCCTTTCAATCTCCTTAAAAATACCATCCATCTTATCTAGATATTTTTGATATATCTCATCACTAACAAGACCAACATCATGACCATATTTTATCAATCTTTCATCAGCATTATCATGACGTATCAATAAACGATATTCAGCTCGGCTTGTTAACATTCGATATGGTTCTTCAGTTCCTTTAGTAACTAAATCATCAATCATTACACCAATATAAGCTTCATCACGTTTTAAAATTAATGGATCTTTATTCTGAATTTTTAATGTTGCATTAATCCCTGCAATTAGTCCTTGACCAGCAGCCTCTTCATAACCACTAGTCCCATTAATTTGACCTGCAGTAAATAAATTATTAACAACCTTTGTTTCTAATGTAGGCCATAATTGTAAAGGATCAATTGCATCATACTCTATAGCATATGCATATTTCAAGATTTTACAGTTTTCAAGTCCTGGAATAGTTCTTATCATCTCTTCTTGAACATCATGAGGAAGTGAAGTAGAAAAACCCTGTACATAAATTGTATTCATTTCTCGTGATTCTGGTTCTAAAAAGATTTGATGTTGTGATTTATCTGAAAATTTAACTACTTTATCCTCAATAGAAGGGCAATAACGTGGTCCAATACCACTAACATATCCTCCATACATACTTGAACGTTCTAAATTATTACAAATTATTTGATGAGTTTTTTCATTTGTATAAGTCAGATAACATGGCAACTGTTTCTCTAATGGTATAAATTCATCTGTTTGATAACTAAAAGCAAGCTTGGCATCTGTTCCTGGCTGTAAGCTTGTCTTTGAATAATCAATACTATCAATTTCTACTCGAGGAGGAGTTCCTGTTTTTAAACGCTGTATTCTTAAGCCTAAAGCTCTCAAACGTTCTGATAAAAATTTTGATTCTTTTTCTTCATCTGGTCCACTAGCATATTTCTGATCCCCACACAATATTTCAGACTTTAAATAAGTTCCAGTTGTTAAAATGACTATTGTCCCTTTTATTTCATGACCATCAGCTAGAATAACTCCTTTAGCACAATTATCTTCAATAATTAAATCTTCAACCATTCCTTCTATAATATCTAAATTTTCTTGCTGCTGTAATACTTCTCTCATATACCTTGGATAAGCTTGTTTATCCGCTTGAGCCCGTAATGACTGTACTCCTGGTCCCTTAGCAGTATTTAACATTTTCATTTGTAAATATGTTCTATCAGCAGTTTTTGACATTTGTCCACCTAAAGCATCTATTTCACGAACAATTATTCCTTTAGCGGGTCCTCCAATTGAAGTATTACAAGGAAGGCTTCCAACATTATTAAAATTAGATGTAATTAAAACAGTTTTTTGATTCATTCTAGCTGGCGCTAATGCTGCTTCAATTCCAGCATGACCACCACCTACCACAATAACATCATACATTTATTATATTCCCTCCTTAATCCTAATCTATTGTACTACAAATTCTCTACTTTTTAAACAATTATCCGTTTTCAATAAAACACTTTTATTACTATAATTATTATATCTTCATTATTTTTAATCTATTTTACAAAAATAAAAACCTCCACTTATAATATGGAGGAAGAGCACTATGCTTCTATTATATCTTCATTAGATTCTATTGTTTCTTTAACCGGCTCAATTTCTTCATTAATTTCAACTTCTTCATTAATTTCAATTTCTTCTTTGATCAGTTTTGGTTTTAAAATATTAATTACTTTTCCAAAGAACATAAAAGAAAAAGCATAAAATAAATAACTAACCGAATTACCTACAAAATATGAAAATATATCTTTTATATCAGTACTCCAAGAAACATTTCCTTGCAATACTAATGAAGCAATATAATCATATGAATTTTTTATTGTAAATAATGTGTATCCCAATAATAAAATTGCTAATACATAACAAACTAATGTAAATGCCGGTTTATTAAACCAAGTTTTAATTTTTTTCATTTAAACATTTCCTTTCTTTTATTAATATACTAAAGTTTAATTATGGGATAATCATGTGATATCCTCCTATTACTATGTTTAATTAACAATAAACACACTCATTCTTATGAAATATTATTTATTGCAACACCTATAAATGTAAAAAACGGTTATGAATATTCATAACCGTTTATCATTAACAATCTTCTTTTTTTC
>NZ_JBKTWO010000010.1:0-69676 GCF_047249845.1 Thomasclavelia sp. | reverse complement strand
CAAGTTCAGCACCATATATTTCTCAACAGATCGTTGATAAATATGTAGAAAAGTACGGTTTAAATTAAAAAACACTAGTAATTAAGCAGATACTGTGTTAATATATTTAACGGAAGTTTACAAATGGAGGTGTAAGTAATGAGAGAAAATATCATTCTTAAATGTACTGAATGCGGTGAAGAAAATTACATTAATACAAAAAATAAAAGAAATCATCCAGATAGAATGGAAGTAAATAAATACTGTCCAAGATGTAATAAAAAAACTGCACATAAAGAAAAGAAATAAGCCTAACGGCTTTTTTTCTTTATAGGAGCTAACTATATAAAATACGTGTCTTTTTGATGAAAAAGTTTGAAAATATCTAATTTTTTTATATTTTAGTTAATTAGAGTTCTTTGAAAATATGAATATATATGTATTTTTAGACATGATGAGAACTACCTGCTGAAGACATTTTTTAAATAATTGATTATCTTAATAGTAGTGGATCAAACTGTTTTTTAGTACTTAGTAAATGATAAATAATTCTAAGAAGTTTTCTAATATAATGATCTTGTGTACAGCTATGATCCTTACATTAAGAAATCTTAAGCTGATAATATTCCTTAAAAACTTTGTTGTTTTTTTATAATAGAGAGTATTATCTGATATAAAGTCTTTCTTAGATACTTTGAACTTTTCTTTGTTATAGCAGTATGTTGAGCATTAACTTGACTCATAGTGTGAAGGTGTTACACCTGCAAATTTTATGATTTGAGATGGCTTAGAATAAGTGTGAAATTCCTGGTATGGAAATTATAGGAAAGTTGTTTGAACTGAGAATTCTTCTGTTTTTGCTTATTTCAGTTAACTGTACATTAATTAGTTCTATTTAAGCTATCAAGTGTTTTATTTATATTCTTCAGCTATAGATTTCCTAGCAGCTTGTTTAAGCTGTTTAGGGATTAAAGATATACGATTTTCTTTACATTTGATGTCAAAATACTTACAAATGCTTTTCATATTTGCATTAGTGATTTGTTCAGCATTGGAGATGTTTTCGAAACATTTTGATAGACTGTGCCATGTTTAGACTTAAATAGATTATTGAATTCAAGAAAAATAAGATCTATACATTTTTGTAATCTGTTAGAATATATGTTCTTTTCTTTTTTAGATGATGATGTCTGGTAAGATGTATTTGTTCATAAAGATTAAAACTTTTAACTTTAGTAATACGATAGTTTTTCTTATGTGGCGAAGCGCCTAGAACATCACAAATAGTTAAAGTATCCAGTAGTAATATCATTCTTGTAACTTTCTAGTCAGATTGGTTGTATTTGGATTAATAAGAGCTACAGTATATTCTTTCTCTAAAAGATATTTTAATAAAGCAAAATGATAATAATTGGTATCCTCGATACCAATTAAGATAGTATTCTTAGGAAAATGATTAAGTGTATTGATTAAGATATCAAAGCCATTCTTATTTCACAAAACCTGGTGCATATACGAATTCAAGACACATCTAACTAATCATTGTTTAGAAACAAGGGGTAGGGCGGTCTTCCTAAAAGTAGTCAAAGCTACAGGGTAAAAATACAAATCCATATTCATATATTTCAATTTTAAAGAATTACAAAGTCGTAATTAACCACGAATTAATAAGACAGAAAGGAGAAGGTATATTTGTATATGACTGATAAATGAGTTAATTACAATATACCAGGTAAAATATAATGAAGGTAAAAACATTATTATTGGGCGATATGCAAACTAATTGTTATGTTGTTAGTGGCAATGATAAGCATTGTTTTATAGTTGACCCTGGAGCTAATGGGAAAAAGATAAATAATTATTTAAACGAAAATGAGTTAGTTTTAGATGCGGTTTTATTAACACATGGACATTTTGATCATATTGGGGCAGTAGATTATTTATATGAACATTATCATTGCCCAATATATATTCATCAAGAAGATTTAGATTTATTACAAGATTCTAAATCTAATTTATCGATTTTTGAAAAACCTTTTGTCATTAAAGCACCTGTATTAGTCAGTGATGAAAAAATGAAAATCAGTAATTTTGAGATAATTTGGTTACACATGCCAGGACATTGCCCTGGTTCATCCATGATATATTTACCTAAAGAGAGTATTATTTTTTCTGGGGATGTATTATTTAAGGGGTCAATTGGTAGATTTGATTTTCCTAATTCATCTAAGCATGATACAGATATGTCATTAGGCAAAATTAAGGAATTTGATTTTGATGCTGTAGTTTATCCGGGGCATGGACCAAGTACAACTTTAAAAGATGAATTATTATACAATCCGTATTTATAAAACTATTAGATTGAGAAATTTATTTGGTATAAGTTAGGTTAAGACAAGTCATGTCTTAACCTTTTTCAAGTGTGCTGGGCATGGCATACATCTAGTTGGTGAGAGTCCAGCCACGGGTATTTACTGCCAAGTGTAGTGAACCACAATGCGAAGATAAAGAAGCTAATGAAAAGGAAGCATGCCGTATACAAGACTCGTATGTACGGGTCAATGGTAGAGGCAATAAATCGCTAGATTTATTTCTCTACTCTATTTAATCTATTTATAAATATTAAAAGTAATTTTACTTTTAATATCGTAAAAGATAATAGGAGGATATTTTATGAATGACCTATTTGAAAAAATAATTAACCATGCTATAGATTATAAAACATCAGATATTCATTTATTATTAAAACAACAGTGTACTGTTTCATTTCGTCAGCATGGTGATTTGGTACTTTATAATACACTAGAATATAGAATAGGAATCAAATTAATGAACTATATTCGTTTTAAATCAAATATTGATGTTAATTTTCAATTAAAACCTCAAACAGGACATATTAACTATACATATGAAAGTAAGATTTATTATCTTCGTATTTCAAGTCTGCCTGGTAAAGACGTTGATAGTATTGTTGTAAGAATACTAAATAATCATCATCAATTATCAATAGATGAGCTCACTATTTTTAAAGATACAAGAGATTTTTTAGAACAGATCGTTAAACTTGATTCAGGATTATTCATTGTTAGTGGAGCAACAGGATCAGGTAAATCTACAACTCTTTATACATTGTTGGATACTATCAACATGCGATATCAAAAAAATATCGTAACTTTAGAAGAGCCAATCGAGATCAAAAAATCCTATTGTCTTCAAATACAAATTAATGAAAAATTAGGAATAACGTATAGTAATTCTCTAAAGCAAATACTACGTCATGATCCAGATATAATTATGATAGGCGAAATACGTGATGAACAAACAGCAAGATTGGCAGTCACATGTGCTTTAACTGGGCATCTTGTTTTAACTACTATTCATTCTAGTAATTGTTTAACTACGATTAGAAGACTTTTAAATCTTGGCGTATTAAAGATTGATGTTGAGGATGTTTTAATTGGGGTCTTATCTCAAAAAATGCTTTATCACAAAGAGAAGCATACTCCGCTCATTTTGCCTGAATACGTAGATAAAAATAGGATAAATACTTTTTTTAATGAACAAACAGTAAATTATATAACTTTTAAAGATAATGCTAGATATTTATTAGAGAACAATATTGTTAATTATCAACAGGTAGCAGGAATTTTTTATGAATGAGGATTATCGTTTTTTAGAAAGTCTAGCTCACTTTTTACAACAGGGGTATTTAATTCAAGATGTTTTAGAAATAAGTGAATTTATTTTTAGTACTAGTAAGGTGAAAGGTATTAAAGAAAAATTAAATAAAGGTTTTACATTAGATGAGGCAATTATAAAAGAGGACTTTGATCATACATTTATTGAGTATTTTAAGTTTTTTAGAATTAAAAACAATCTTTCTAAAGCTATTATTCAGAGTTTAGAAATTTGTAAATCAAAAGATACTACTTTAAATAAATTAAAAAAAGAATTAACCTATCCAACTTTACTAGTAATTTTTTTAATTATGTTTTCACTATTTATTGTTTATGCTCTATTGCCATCAATAATGCAGCTTTTTACGGAGTTTACTATCAAACCAGATTTAGTTACAAAGTTCATGTTTAAATTATTTACAGTCATTCCTATCTTAGTAATAATTATACTTTTTTGTTTTGGAACAATCTGTTTTGTTTCTCTATATGCAATAAAAAAACAATATTTTCAATTAATTGATTTTTTAGTAAAACATATTTGGATACTCAAAAGAATGATTCAAAAGTATTATTCAATTAAGTTTGCTTTGTATTATAATGAATTGTTAATTAATGGATATGATTCTACAGATATAATAATTATGCTTTATCAACAAATTGATGATAGTGATATTAAAATGTTGATATATGAAATATATCGAAAAATTTTGTTAGGAGAGTCATTAGAGGATATAATTTCACAGTTTGATTATTTTGAACCCTTATTTATCACTTTTTTTAAATTATTATTACATGATAATCGTAGTGATAAATCTCTTGATAACTATTTAAAAGTTTCTTTAGATACCTTGCATTTTAAGGTGATTCAAGTAATAAAATTCATTGTTCCGTTTGTTTATTGTTTTACTGCTGGATTTGTTATTTTAGTCTATATTTCTATTGTTATTCCAATGATGTCTGTGATTAGTACTTTATAAGGAGGAGAAGAAATGAAGCGTAGAGGATTCACACTTATTGAAATGATTTTTTGTATATCTGTTATCTTAATTATTTTATTATTAGTAATACCTAATGTTACTAGTAAAAATAGGGTTGTCAAAGAAAAGAGCTGTGATGCTCAAGTTGAAGTAGTTAATTCTCAAATTGTTTTATATGAAATTGAAAATGGACATTTACCAACTAGTATTTCAGATCTAACTTCTGGTGAACATCCATATTTAACTGAAAAACAAGTTACTTGTCCCAGCGGGTTGACAATTTCAATTAGTGATGGGCAAGCTTATGCAAAGTAATCAGGGATTTACTCTAGTTGAAGTTATTTTTACTATTAGTATTATTATAGTTCTTAATTTATTTACTCTTAGTTTTGCAATCTCATCACCACCACAAGTATCAATTGATCAACAATGCACTAAAGTTATTGATTTATTGGAAGAAGCAAAGACAAAAGCATTATTAAATCATGAGCAAGTAGATATTTTAATTGATATTGATCAAATTAGTTATAACTATCAAAAGGAATTTATTGTTAGACTTAATAATAATTACCATTTTCAAAATAGTTTTGAGCTTTATTTTAATAAAAATGGTAATGTTAATAGTGGGAATCATTTGAATATTTGTAATCAAAAAGAATGTAGAAGTATTATATTTAATGTTGGAAGCGGGGTTTTTTATGTTAAAGAATAAAGGAATGACACTTATAGAAAGTTTGTTTGCATTTAGTGTTTTTATTACTATTGTAGTTGTGATTTTTAGTGGCTATGCGAATGGATTAAGATATTATCAAGAAGATAATAAGGATTATGAAAAATATATTGAATCTCAAAATAATAAGGAGTTATACCTATGGCAGACAAACGATTTGTTTACATCAATAAACGAGGTTTTACACTAATTGAAGTATTATTTTCATTATCAATATGTTTATTGATTGTTTTAAATGTATTACCAATTATTAAAACAGTTGCCTATAAAGATAAAATAACTACTAATTCTAGTAATTATGCAATTGGTGCAAAACAGTTAGCAAAAATCTTATATACTTCAAAAGATATTGTTGTCAGCGATACTTTATCATTTAAAGATGAAAAAGAGCAATTATATACTATTACATTACATAATAATAGAGTTGTTAAAGAACCAGGATTTGATATTATTATCAGGGATGTTAAGAGTTTGAATTTCTATTCAGATAATGAAAAAATATATATGCAATTAAATAATGGTAAAAAGGATTTTCATTATTTAATTGCTACAAATTATGAAAAGACAAATGAAAATAATGAACAAATTGAATAAAACTCAAGGGTCAATCTTGCAACTAGTTTTAATTATTTTTTTGGTGTTAGTATTAAATATTGGGGTATTTTTTTCTAGTATTGTCAATAATAGTAAAGCAATAAATAGAGTAAAAGAAATAAATGAAAATAGATTGATTGAATTAACTATTCTAAGGTATTATAAGGAGATGATTTTAAATGAAGTTTTAATTAGTGATATTATTACTGTTCAGGATTATATAATTGAATACACTGTAGATGATTTAGGGGATTCTTATTATATTGTAACAATAGTTAGAGAAAAAGAAAAAGAATATAGTTTTAATTTAAAAATTAATATTGATACTTTAGTTATATCTTCATTTGAATATCAATAATTAGTAAAACTGCTTCACTTTATCAATGATTTTTGATATAATCACAACGTAAATTACAAATAAGGAGATTTTAAAATGATTAGTGTTGGAGATTTAAGACCAGGAATTACTTTTGAGTATGAAGGTAACTTATATGTTGTATTAGATTATTCACATAATAAAACAGCACGTGCTGCTGCAAATATTAGAATTAAAATGAAAAACATGAGATCTGGTGCAACTACTGAAGTTACTTTTGGTGGAAATGATAAAGTAAAAAAAGCTCATATTGATAAAAATAAAATGCAATATCTTTATAATTCTGGAGAAGCATTAGTTTTTATGGATAATGAAACTTATGAGCAAATTGAAATTCCTGCTGATAACCTTGAATGGGAAATGAATTTCTTAAAAGAAAGTGATGAGGTTGAAGTAACTAGTTACGATGGAGAAGTATTAGGTATTTCTTTACCTATTAATGTTCCTTTTAAAATTATTGAAACAGAACCAGCAGTTAAAGGTGATACTGCAACTGGAGCTACTAAAAACGCTGTTATCGAAACTGGGTTTCAAATTAAAGTGCCATTGTTTATCTCTGAAGGAGAAATGGTAATAGTAAATACTGTTGATGGTAAATATCAAGGTAGAGCATAACACTAGTTTTAAACTAGTGTTTTTTTCATACTTTTTTTCTTGTTGCATATAATAAAGTAGTTGATAAAGGAGAAAAAATATGAATAGACAAGCAATTACTTTTTTAACCTTATTTAGTCTAATTTTAGTACTTTCAATTTATTATATTCTTTTACCTCCTGAAAATACTGCTAATGAAGTAGCGGTGAATAATCAAGAGGTATCACAAATTGAGGCATTACAAAAGAATTTAGATAAAGAAAGAGAAGACTTGATAAGTGAAAATAACGCAATTATTGCTTCTAGTGAAAGCGATAGTGATAAAATAGCATCTGCTTTAGCTACTATCAGCGAAGCGAAAGAAACAGCAGCGTTAGAAGCAAAAATCACTAAAATTGTTAATGATGCTGGTTTTAAGAATGCCTTTGTGGAGGTTGAAAACAAAACAATTAAAGTAATCGTTGATAAAAAAAATGGTAGTAGCAATGATGCAAATAGTATAATTAAAGCAATTATGGATAAAACTAAAAATGAATATCAAGTTGAAGTTAAGTTTATTAGTGAGGCTTGAATTTTATCTTGATTTTATATACAATAAGTGTATATAAAGGAGTATTTGATATGAGTCAGGAATATTATGCAGTAGAAAAAGAAACAAATTTAGGTATTTTAAATATTGGTTTAAGTGTTTTTCAATCAATTGTTGTTAAAGCGGTAGAATCAATGGATGGAGTACAATTTGAAGGTAATATGTTACCTATGCCAGGGAGTGATCCAGTAACTATTCGGCTTAATAAAAATAATCAAGTTATTGTTGATATCGCTATTTTAATTGATTATGGATTGAATGTAACAACTATAACAAGTGCATTGCAAAATAAAATTTCACAAAGTTGTTTTGAAATGACAGGGATTAAAAATATTAAGGTCAATATTGAAGTAAAGGGTATTAATTTTTAAAGATTATCAAAAGATAATCTTTTTATTTTCTAATTCGTTTATTTTAAAGGTCAAATATGGTAAAATCAGGTTAGATATTTTGGAAGGACGGTTTAAATGAAAAAGTATAGAAAAAAATTAATTAGAGAAAAAGCAGTTATTGCGATTTATCAAAAATTACTTGTTGATATAAATGAAGAAGAAGTACATGAATATTTAAATAGTGATAAAGAACTTGCTAATAATAAGGATGATTATGATTATTGTTTTATGTTAATCATGAGTATTGCTGGCCAAATAGAAAAATATAAAGCAGAAGTGGCAAAGTATTTAAGATCTGGATGGTCAATTGAAAGATTATCAAAAATGGAATTAGCAATTCTTTTAGTTGGTTGTTATGAATTATTAGAGACTGAGCAAGGTAAAGAAGTTATTATCAACGAAGCAGTAGAACTTTCAAAAAAATACTGTGATGAAGATTCTTATAAATTTATTAATGGATTATTAAATAAGATAAAGTGATGGAAAAGAAATATTTAACAGTTAGTGCATTAAATCGATATTTGAAAGCAAAAATTGATGCAGATACACAGTTACAAAAAATTTTAATTAAAGGTGAAATTTCTAATTTTAAACATCATAGTTCGGGACATCTTTATTTTACGTTAAAAGATGAACAATCAAGAATTAATGCAGTTATGTTTTCTTCAAAAGCAAGAAAGATGCTATTTAAGTTAGAAAATGGTATGAAAGTTTTAATCCAGGCTAGTGTTTCAGTATATGATGTAGCTGGTACATATCAATTATATGTTGATAGTATCGAACAAGATGGTTTAGGAAATCTGTTTTTACGGTATGAACAATTAAAAAAGCAGCTTTCTTTAGAAGGGCTATTTGATTTAGATAGAAAAATTACTATTCCTAAGTTTCCTGGTAAAATTGCTGTATTGTCAGCATATCCTAGTGCAGCACTTGCTGATATTGTAAGAACGATCAATTTGAGGTTTCCAGTTGTTCGAGTAATTGTTTTTCCTATTCCTGTTCAAGGTAAAGATGCGTATCTTCAGATAATTAGAACTTTAAATTATGTAGATACATTAGGATTTAGTACTATTATTATTGCTCGTGGTGGCGGATCTTTAGAGGATTTATGGAATTTTAATGAAGAAGGATTAGCTCGAGCAATATACAACTGTAAAACACCTATTATTAGCGGTGTTGGTCATGAGGTTGATTTTACAATTTGTGATTTTGTTGCTGATTATCGAGCTGCCACTCCAACCGCTGCAGCAATTAAAGCAACTCCAGATTTAATTGAATTACAGCAAAGTGTAAATAATCTTCAATATAAATTGAATACTTTGATGAAACAAAGAATAGCATTAAATAAACAGTCGTTTACAAAAATTAGATCATTTTATTTATTTAGAAATCCTGATAAGTTATTTGAGGATAAGAAGGCTAAAGTAGATTATTTATATGATCGATTGAATGATATTTTTACATACAATTTAAGTAACCAGAGTAATAAAGTAAAACATCTAATACAAACATTTAATCATCAAGCTAATCTTTTTACAATAAATCAAAATAATCATTTAAACTTGATTAATCAGTCAATGGAACAGCTTATGAAACAAAAAATGAAATATGAACAAGAAAGATTTTATTATTTGGTATCAAAACTTAATACTTTATCTCCCTTAACTACACTTGAAAGAGGATATGCGATTATATTGAAAGATGAAAAAGTCATATCCTTGGCTGATGAACTTAAATCGGGTGATAAAATTGAAATTAAAATGAAAGATGGTAGTCAAAAGGCTATTATTGAATAGAGGAATATTATGGACAATATTACATTTGAAGAAGCAATGAATCGACTAGAAGAAATTATTAAAATATTAGAAGATAGTCAAACTTCTCTAGAAAAAAGTGTTGATCTTTTTCAAGAAGGAATTAAATTATCTAAAATATGTAGTGATAAATTAGCAGGGATTGAAAATAAGGTAGCGAAAATATTAGTAGATGGAAAACTTGAAGATTTAAAGATTGAGGAATAATATGGAAAAATTGATTGATGAGGTAAATAGTAGATTATTACAAATAGTTGGTAATTATCAAGATTCTGTTGTTAAAGATGCTATTAAATATTCATTAATGGCTGGAGGTAAAAGAATTCGGCCTATAATGCTGCTACAGGTAATACGCAGTTATGGTATTGACTATCATGATTATTTAGATGCTGCTTGTGCTATTGAAATGATCCATACTTATTCATTGATTCATGATGATTTACCAGGTATGGATAATGATGATTTAAGGCGTGGTAAACCCACTTGTCATAAAAAATTTGATGAAGCTACTGCTATTTTAGCAGGTGATGGTCTTTTAAATGAAGCAGTTAATGTTATTTTAAAAGCGAACTATAATAATGATTTAAAAATATCTTTATTAGAGGTGCTATATCAGGCAAGTGGAGTTAATGGCATGATTTTAGGACAGGTCTTGGATATGGAGTTTGAAAGTAAAAAAGCCAATCGCCAACAATTAGATTTAATTCATCATCATAAAACAGGTGATTTAATTAGTGCGGCAATGAAAATGGGAGCAGTGATTGGTAATCTTAAAGATATGCCAATTTGGCAAGAAATTGGATATAAGATTGGTTTAGCTTTTCAAATTCAAGATGATATTCTTGACGTTACTGGTAACAGTGCTGTTTTAGGTAAAAATATAGGTAGTGATTTGGAAAATCATAAATCTACGTATGCTTCTTTAATGGGAGTTAATGAATCGCAAATAATAGTGGATCAATATTTTAATGAGGCGACAGAACTTTTATATAAATTAAAAATTAATCACGAATTAATTTTAGAAATAATGGAAAAATTAAAGAAAAGAGTGAAATAATGGATCTAAATAAAATTAAAGATCCCTCTTTTTTAAAAGAGCTGGATATTAGACAATTGAATCAATTAGCCCAAGATATCCGTTATTTTTTAATTAATAACATTTCAAAAACAGGTGGGCATCTTTCAAGTAATCTTGGTGTTGTTGAATTGACAATTGCATTACATTATGTTTTCAATTCGCCTAAAGATAAAATATTATTTGATGTTGGACATCAATCATATGTTCATAAAATACTTACAGGAAGGGCGAATCAATTTAAAACACTACGTAAATATCAAGGGTTATCCGGCTTCCAAAAACGTTGTGAAAGTCCACATGATGTATGGGAAGCAGGACATTCTTCAACTGCATTAAGTGGAGCTGTAGCAATGGCAATTGCTCGAGATTTGGATAATCAAGATTTTAATGTAATTCCTGTAGTTGGAGATGCTGCAATGGTTGGCGGAGAGTGTTTAGAAGCTTTAAATCATTTAGGTTCGATTAATAATAAAGTTATTATTATTTTAAATGATAATCAAATGGCCATTGGTAAAAGTGTTGGTGGATTTGGTGATTTTTTGTCTTCGATTAGACTTAGTGGAACATATAATAATCTAAAGCAGGATTATCGAAATATTACTTCAAAAAATAAAATAGGTAAAATGATTTTTAATGTTTCTAAGCGAGTTAAAGATTTTGTTAAGCATGGTTTGATCGATGATACGATATTTGAGGATTTTGGTGTTGATTATTTAGGACCGGTTAATGGTCATGATTTAGATGATTTAATTAGGGTTTTAAATTTAGCTAAAGTATCCAAAACAAGTGTTGTTGTTCATGTAGTCACAAAAAAAGGGCGAGGTTACCGATATGCTGAAAATGATTATGCTGGTAAGTGGCATGGAATAGCACCATTTAACGTAAATGATGGAACAATAAAAAACCCTGAGCCTAAAGATAAAATCAGCTGGTCTAAATTAGTTGCTGATCATGTTGAAAAGAATATGGCTAAGGATGAAGATATTGTTGCAATTACCCCTGCGATGATACATGGCTCAGCAATGGATGATATTTTCAAACATTATCCTAAGCGTAGCTTTGATGTTGGAATCGCTGAAGAACATGCACTTACTTTTACAGCTGGGTTAGCAGTTGCAAATAAGAAACCATTTATCTCTGTGTATTCATCTTTTTTACAACGAGCTTATGACCAGGTTAATCATGATATTGCAAGGATGGATCTTGGATGTTTGATTTGTGTGGATCGTTGTGGGTTTGTTGGTGCTGATGGTCCTACTCATCATGGAGTATTTGACATGGGTTTTTTAAATCCTTTGCCTAATGTTATTATTTGTACTCCAAGTAATGCAACAGATGCTAAAAGATTTATAAATACATATTTGGTAAATAATGATCATCCTTACATTTTAAGAATTCCTCGCGGTAATATTAAAGATGATAATGTTGGATTTAATGAACTGTTATCAATTGGTAAATGGTCAATTGAAAATATTGAAAACTATGATGTAACAATTATTTGTTATGGACAAAATGTAAATATGATTAGAGATTATTTTACTGACAAAGATATTAAAATTAGATTAGTGGATGCTTTGTTTATAAAACCAATGGATCTTGAGATGCTTGAGCAATTAGTTGATGATAAACCTCTAATTGTTTATGAAACAGAGTTGAAAATAAATTCTTTAGCAAGTAATATTGCGTATTATTATAGTCAAAAAGGGATATTGAAAAAAATTTATAGTTTTGGAGTAGATGATCACTTTTCGGTTCAAGGGAGTATTGAAGAAATTTTAAAAGATGAAGGCTTGGATATGGAATCATTTTATCATAATGTTAAGGAGATAATTGATGAAAAAAGAAAGAATTGATGTTTTATTAGTTGAGCAAGGCTTTTTTGATTCCCGCGAAAAAGCTAAACGAGCTATTATGGCAGGAATCGTTCATGATGATTATGATCGAATTGATAAGCCAGGAACTAAAATTCCAATTGATTCAAATTTATATGTTAAAGGAAATATTATGCCTTATGTATCACGTGGTGGATTGAAGTTAGAACGGGCGTTAAATGAATTTTCTTTAGAATTACATGATAAAATAATGGTTGATATTGGAAGTTCAACTGGTGGTTTTACAGATTGCGCTTTACAAAATGGTGCTAAATTGGTATATGCAGTTGATGTGGGGACTAATCAGCTGGTTTGGAAGCTTCGTAATGACCCGCGCGTTATTGTAAAAGAGCAGACAAATTTCCGTTATGCAACAAAGGAATTATTTGAGTATGGTTTACCTTCCTTTGCTACAATAGATGTATCATTTATTTCTTTAAAACATATTTTTAATGCTCTAAAAGATATTTTAAGCAATAATCATCAAGTTGTTGCTTTAATAAAACCGCAGTTTGAAGCTGGGCGTGAGGATGTTGGAAAGAACGGAATTATAAAAGATAAAGATGTACATTATCGAGTTATTAATAATGTTATAGAATTTGCTAAAGAAGATGGGTTTATTTTAGAAAAACTTACATATTCACCAATTACAGGTGGAGAAGGTAATATCGAGTTTTTAGGATTATTTGTTAAAAATGGTAAAGAAACTATGATTGATATTAACAATGTTGTTGAAGCTGCACATAATTGTTTTAAAGGGTAGGTGATAATATGTTAGAGAGTATTTATATTGAAAACTTTGCAATTATAGATCGTTTAGAAGTAAATTTCCATGATCATATGACGGTTTTAACTGGTGAAACAGGAGCTGGGAAATCTATTATTATTGATGCGATAGGACAATTAATGGGGAATCGTAGCCAAACAACATTAATTAAAAGTGGTTGTAATGAATCTTTTATTGAAGGAGTTTTTACGATTAATGATAATTCAGATGTTTTAAATAAGTTAAAGGAATATCGAATTGAATATGATGATAAACTAGTAGTATCTAAATCTTTTAATCGTGATAATAAAACAACTATCAAGATAAATTATCGTAATGTTTCTAAACTAGTTCTTCAATCTATTATGAGTGAATTAATTGATATTCATTCTCAATTTGAAACTCATAGTTTATTTGATTGTAATAATCATATAAATATTTTAGATAATTATATTGGAACACCAATTAATACTTTAAAACAAAAATATATCTTAATTTATCATGAATACAAAGAAATACTACAAACTTATCAAAAGACGATTAATGAAGAATTAAGTGATGAACAGCTTGAATATTATCAAAGTCAATTAGATGAAATCAATAGTATTGATCTTACATCGATAGATGAAGAACAGCTTGAGCTAGAGAAAAAACAATTATTAGATTATGAAAAAACGAGTGAAACAATTAATAATTATCGTCAATATATGAGTGGTGAGCGCGGTGCATTAACGTTATTAAATAATGCTATAAATGAATTAGAAAATCTCAGCGAACAACCTGACTATCAGCTGATTTATGAAAAAATCTATGATTTATATTACAATTTAATTGATCTAGATAATGAAGTAATTAGTGAATTTAATAGCAGTGATTTTGATGAATATCGTTTAAATGAAATTCAAGATATTTTATTTAAAATAAATCGTTTGAAGCGTAAATATGGCCAATCAATTCATGCTATTATGAATGCTAAAAATGATTTAGAAAATAAGATTTTAGCTTTTACTAATCGTGAATCATATATCGATGATTTAAAAAAACAATTAGATGAAACATTAAATAAAGCAAATATTCTTGCTGATGAGATAACAAAATTACGTAAGCAAAAAGCTGTTGAATTTACTGATAATGTAATGAATCAATTAAAATCTTTATATCTTGAAAAAGTTTGTTTTGAAATTGATTTTAAAACAAATGATTTACAAAAAAATGGTCAAGATATAGTTACATTTTTAATTGCAACTAATCTTGGACAAACTTTAAAACCATTAAATAAAGTTGCTTCTGGTGGTGAAATGTCAAGAATTATGTTAGCAATTAAAACATTATCATTGTCTTCTAGTTCAATTGAAACAATTATTTTTGATGAAGCTGATACTGGCGTGAGTGGTAAAGTTGCTGAAGCAATTGGTGCTAAAATGAAAATGATTGCAAAAAATCGACAAGTTTTATGTATCACACACTTAGCACAAGTTGCTGCATTTGCTAAAAATCATTATTTGATTGAGAAAACAAATATTGAAAATAATACTAATGTACATATTCGTGAGTTAAACGAAAATGATAGTGTTATGGAAATTGCAAAATTGATTTCTGGAAAAGATATTTCTAATGAATCAATTGAACATGCTAAAAAATTAAAAATGAGTTGTGAATAATTATAAGCATAGTGACCAAACTAGATTGTAACAAATGTTACAAGGAGGTTTCTATGCTTTTTAAAAAGCTAATCCTTTCCTTAGCTGTTGTTTTAGCCATTATCATTAATCCAATTGCTCTTTATGCAATATCTTTAGTACCTGGTGGTGATTCAATTGGAATTGATTTAAATTACCAAGGTGTTGTAATAACAGGTGGATATAAGATTAAAGCAGGAAATACAACTTATGATCCACTTGCAAAAGATTTTAAGGCTGGCGACATGATTGTTGAGATAAATGGTCAAAAAGTAGCTAGTATTGATGAATTAACTGAAATTATTAAAGATGGCGGTAGTGAAAAAACTGATTATGATTTAACTATAATCAGAAATGACGAAAAACTACATCGTAATTTACAAGTTGTTTATGAAAATCATGAATTTTCTACTGGCTTATATGTAAAAGATGCCATTAGTGGAGTAGGAACTTTAACATTCTATAACCCTGCGAGTAATACTTTTGGCGCTTTAGGACATGCAATGAGTGATACTAAACTTAGTAGTAGTGAATTAATTCAATCTGGTAATATTTTTGAAAGTAAAGTTACTAGTATAAAAAAAGCTACTTCTAATAGTTCTGGTAATAAAATTGCAGACATTTCTAATGTTGAAATAGGTAGTATAAACAGCCATAATCAATTCGGTATTTATGGAACTTATAATTATGATATTTCTAAAAGAGATGCGCTTGAAACGGCAAATATTGATGAAATCAAATTAGGAAAAGCATATTTTTTAACAGTATTAAATGGTCAAGAAATTCAAAAATGTGAGATTGAAATTACAAAGTTAAATGACCAAGATACAGTTAAAGAAAAGGGAATTGAATTTAAAGTAACTGATCAGAATGTTATTAACAAAGCAAATGGTATTGTTCAAGGGATGAGTGGGTCACCGATTATTCAAGATGATAAAATTATTGGTTGTGTTACCCATGTGTCCGGAAATAATCCCATGACAGGTTTTGGATTGTACATTGAGTGGATGCTTGAAATGGATAAACAAGGATAACAAAGGTGCCCAAAAGGCACCTTTTGTATTTTCATGTAGATGTTTTTTTAGTATAATAGATACATTGGAGGGATATTTGATGAAATTTATGTTAATTAAAAAGGCATTTAAAGAAAGTATTCCTGTGATGATGGGGTATTTGGTATTAGGGTTTGCTTTTGGAGTACTGCTTGTTAGTAAAGGGTATCCTATCTATTATTCATTTATTATGAGTGTTTTTATTTATGCTGGAAGTATGCAGTTTGTTACTATTTCTCTATTAACTGCAAAAAGTACAGTTTTAAATGCTTTTATAATGACATTGATGGTAAATGCAAGACATTTGGTTTATGGATTATCAATGTTAAATAGATTTAGTGGAATGAAAGCATTAAAACCATATATGATTTTTTCATTAACAGATGAGACTTTTTCATTATTAGTTAAAGATGATAAACAAAATAAATATATCAGTTTTTTTATTAGTCTATTTGACCAGTGCTATTGGGTCATTGGTTCCTTAATTGGGGCTAGTCTTGGAACAACAATATCATTTGATAGTAAAGGATTAGAGTTTTCAATGACTGCACTCTTTGTAGTAATTGTTATTGAGCAAATTAAAAATAATAAAAATCATTGGGCAACTATAATTGGGTTTGTTATTACTATAATTTCTTTATTAATCTTTGGTAAAGAAAATTTTGTGATTATATCTTTAATAGGAATAGTTTTGATTTTATTAATTAAAAGAAAAGATTTGGAGAATAAATATGAATAATGATTTGAAAATAATTATAGTTGTTGCTTTAGGTACCATTATAACGAGAGCTTTGCCTTTTATTGTTTTTAATGATCCTAAAAAGAAACCTATTATTGTAGATTATTTAGGTAAAGTATTACCATATTCAATCATGGCAATGCTAGTAGTGTATTGTTTGAAAGAAATTAATTTATTTAACTCAAATCATGGTTTACCAGAAATAATTGCTGTATCAATAACTGTGATCACACATTTATTAAAAGCTAATACATTATTATCTATTATTGTTGGAACAATAAGTTATATGATTTGTGTACAATTGATTTTTGTTTAGGAGGATTAATTAATGCAGATAATCTTTCATATAGATTTAAATGCTTTTTATGCTAGTGCTGAAATTTCACGTAATCCTGAGTTAGAAGGTAAGCCACTTGTTATTTCTGGAAAATCTAAACGGAGTATTATAACTACTGCTTCTTATGAAGCGCGAAAACTTGGAATTCATTCTGCAATGCCTTTGTTTCAGGCATATCAAAAATGTAAAAATTTAATTGTGTTACCAGCTGATTTCGAATTATATCATCGTTTGTCAAATGAATTTTTTAGTATTGTTTCTTCATATAGCGAGATGCTGGAGGTCGCAAGTATTGATGAATGTTATGTTGATGTTACAAAAATAATTCAAGATAAAAACTGTCATCCTGTTGAATTAGCAAGAAAGATACAAAATGATGTTTATGAACAATTAAATTTGAAATGTTCGATTGGAATCTCACCAAATAAATTTTTAGCAAAAATGGCTAGTGATATGAAAAAACCAATGGGAATCACTGTATTGACACGTTCAAATTTAAAAGAGCTAATGTGGCCTTTAGATATTAAAGATATGTTTGGGATTGGTAAAAAGACTCAGCCACGCTTAAGAGAAGTTGGAATTACAACAATTGCTGATATTGCAAATTATGATAACTATAATAAGTTAAGACAAATTATTGGAAAAAATGCTTTATTACTGTATCGCAAGGCTAATGGTATTGATAATAGAGTTGTTGATACTAAACATAATGAATTAAAATCTGTTGGGAATTCTACTACTTTGCCACATGATACATTAGACGAAATTGTTTTACAGGATACTTTAAAACAATTGGCTAGGCAGGTTTCTATGCGGGCAATAAAAAGGAATCTTATCTCTAATTCTATTTCTATTACGATTAAATATACTCGATTTGAAAGTATCAATCGACAAACTACGGTTAATTCTTATATTAATGATTATGAAAATATTCTTTCTACTGCAAAGATGCTTTTTGATGCACATTATGATGGACGTCCAGTACGTCTTTTAGGAATTAGTTTAAATAATACGATTAATAAGAAAAATTATAAAGAACAATTAAATATTTTTGATTCTATTGATAGTACTGAAAAAGATGAAAATTTACAAACTGTTATAGAAAATATTAATAGTAAATATGAAAAAATAATAATTTCTAAAGCTTCAGATATTTCTAAAAAAAATATTCAAAAAAAATACTTAAAATAAATGAATAAAATAATTTCTAGCTCATAAGTTATATAAACGGAGGACTACTTATGGGCATTTTAAATAAAATTTTTAAAAACGAAAAATTACTAATAAATATTTTTTCTTTTATTTTATTAGGATGTGGAATTATTTTTGGAATCATTTATTATTTTTATGGTAGTGAGAGTCTGATAGATATGTGTAAATATATATTTTTCTATAAAGATAACGAAATAACAAATAATTATAATTTATATATGATAATTACCGGTGTATACATATTTTTATCATTGCTAATCTCTACTAGTTTTTTAGGAATCATTTTTAATAGTTTTATTATTTTTTCAAAAGGAATGCAATTTACTTTAGCAACTATTTTTTATTTTACATTAAATGATTTTAATATAAGTATGTTTTTTTTAGGGTATATACCACAGTTATTAATTGAATTGATTCTAACATATGTGATTTCGATAATATCCCTTAGATTGTCTTTGAATTGTCTTACAATAACATTTATTACTAGAGAAGTTTTTAATAGTCGTAAAATTATTAATTATATTTTAGATTATGTTATTATAATTTTAATAATTGTAACTATTTCAATGGCTTTTAAGGTTTATGCACTTTAGTTACCTAATTAATCGTGATATAATAGCAATTAAATGAGGTGATAGTTAAATATGGTAATAATTGAAGCTATAAAAGAATATCGTCAATATTTAATCGTTGAAAAAGGACTTAGTAAAAATACAATTATTGCTTATATTAGAGATTTAGAAAAATTTTCTATTTATTTAAATGATAATTTTCAGATTACTCAAATAGATGATCTTTCTAAAGAACATATTCGTTTATATTTAAAAGAATTAGGGAAGACAAATGCTTCAACCTCTGTAGCAAGGAAGTTAGTTTCATTAAGAATGTTTTTTAATTTTTTAATAAAGGAAAAAATTATTGATATTAATATCATAAACAATTTTGATTTGCCTAAAGTAGATAAAAAATTACCTGTGGTATTAAGTATTACTGAGATGCAAGAAATTCTAGAAACTATAGAGATAAATGATCATATCAGTTGTCGTAATCGTTGTATGCTAGAATTAATGTATGCTACAGGACTACGAGTATCAGAATTAATAAATTTAAATGTTAGTTCTATAAATTTATTTATGGGATATATAAAGGTAATTGGGAAAGGGGATAAAGAGCGAATTGTTCCAATTGGTGAAATTGCTAAAAGAATTTTAGATATATATTTAAATAATTATCGTGATCAATTTATAAAAAAAGAATCTTCTCTACTATTTTTTAATAATCATGGGAATAAATTAAGTAGAGAGGAATTTTATATTATTTTAAGGCAAGTTATTGATAAAACTTCTATCAATAAAAAGATTTCACCACATACTATACGTCATAGTTTTGCAACTCATCTTTTAGAAAATGGAGCTGATTTGCGCTCAATTCAAGAGTTATTAGGGCATAGTGATATAAGTACAACAACTATTTATACACATATATCTAATCAAAAAATCAAAACAGAATATCAACAGTTTCATCCAAGAATGAGTAAAAAAAATGAAGGATGACATGAAATGTATTATTTGTAATAAAAGGAGGAAAAAATGAAATATAAGCGTATTTTTTTAATTGTATGTGATTCTTTAGGAATTGGTAATGCAAAAGATGCAAAATCATTTAATGACGAGGGTGCTAACACCTTACAACATATATGCGATTATTGTAATGGTTTAGACTTACCTAATTTAGAAGGATTAGGTTTAGGAAATTTAGGGAATTTTAAGGGTATTTTTCCATTAAAATCACAGTTAGGCTATACTCTTGCATTAAATGAAGTTTCTAATGGAAAGGATACTATGACTGGTCATTGGGAGATGATGGGGTTAAAAACAGAAAAACCATTTGTAACATTTACAGAAACTGGTTTTCCTAGTGAATTTATTAAATTATTTGAAGAAAAAACAGGGCGAAAGTGTGTTGGCAACAAAGCAGCTAGTGGTACTGAAATTCTTGATGAATATGGTGAACATCAAATAAAAACAGGTGATTGGATTGTATATACTTCAGCTGATTCAGTCTTTCAAATAGCGGCTAATGAAGAGATAATTCCACTTCAAGAATTATATGATGCATGTGAGATAGCACGTGAATTAGCCATGGATGAACGCTGGAAAGTAGGGCGAATAATTGCTCGACCATACATAGGTAAAAAAACAGGAGAATTTAAAAGAACATCTAATCGTCATGATTTAGCATTAGCACCTTTTGGCCCAACAGTTTTGGATACTTTAAAAGAATTTAAATATGATGTAATTGGAGTTGGGAAAATTCCTGATATTTTTGTTGATCAAGGCATTACAATGAAAGTAAAAACAGTAAGCAATCAAGATGGTATGAATAAAACTATTGAGTTGACAAAAAACGATTTTACAGGATTGTGTTTTGTTAATTTAGTTGACTTTGATGCTGTTTATGGACATCGAAGAGATCCTGATGGATATGGTAAAGCGATTAAAGAATTTGATAATCAATTGGAAGAATTAATGAGATATTTAAATCATGATGATCTACTAATGATTACTAGTGATCATGGTAATGATCCTACTTATAAAGGTACAGATCATACTCGTGAACAAGTACCTTTGTTAATTTATTCCAAAGAACTTATTAAGCCAAGGCAATTAGAAGAAATGGAATCTTTTGCAGTTATTGGAGCAACTATTGCTGATAACTTTAATATTCCTTTACCATCAATTGGATGTTCAATTTTAAATAAAATAATATAATGGAGAATTTTATGGAAGAAAATAGTAAACGATTAATAGTTATGTCAATTTTAGCATATGCAGTGGGAACTTTTATTCTCGCTGCAGGTCTGCTAACAAAAGCAACTTTAAGTATAACAATATTTTATCTTATTGCTATGGCACTGATAGTATGTGCGATGTTAGCGTTATTTAATAACTATAAAAAAGATAAGCATATTAAACTATATCTTTATTTATTAATGGTAGGTGTTGTTTTTGTTATTATAAATACTGCTGCTTTTTTTAATAATTTGTTTTTATAAAGGAAGTTTTAAACTTCTTTTTTTATTGTATAATCGAGTTTTAAACGTTCTTGAATCCTAAGATTATCAGCAACTAAAGCAATGAATTCTGAATTAGTAGGTTTAGATTTCTTTTTATTCGAAGTGGTTCTAATGATATTATTTATTTCAATACCTCCATCTTGATTCCAGGCAATTCCAATTGCATGACGAATTGCTTTTTCGACTCTAGAAGCAGTTGTGCTATATTGGCAAGCAATTTCTGGATATAATCTCTTTGTTATCTGTCCCAATAATTCAATATCATAGTATACTAGTAAGATAGCAGTTCTAAGATATAAATAACCTTTTATATGAGCAGGTATTCCGACATCCTTAAGTATTGTAGTTATTTCATTTTCCAACTTTACTTTTTTATATTTCTCGGAAGTTTGTCTAACATCAAGTTCTTTAATATTTATATTCATAATTGAATTAACTGTATAAATAAAAGATTGAATACTTATTGGTGCTTTAATACAATATGTAACATCTAAACTATCTAGCAATTCGTATATAACTGGATTATTAAAATGCGATATACAAATAACCTTTTCATATGCATGTTTATTTATCTCTTTTAATTTCTGTAATACACCAATGCCATCAACTTTAGAAAGCATCAAATCAATTATAAAAAGATTACATTTATTATATGATAAAAAATCTATACAGTTTTTTGCATTATCACTTATCCCTAAAATTTTATAATTCTTTAATAATTCTAAATGTTTGCTAATCAAATTAGCTAATTCTTTATTTTCCTCCAAAATATATACTGTATAGCAGTTTGTTTTAATCATCTTTATCCCTCCAAACACTGACAAAATCTATTATAAAGATACAAAAGTAGAAATAAAAGAAACTTTTTTTAATTAATAATATATTTATAAAATTAGAAAACTGATTTACTGATTATCTAAAATATTTCGTTATTTATAGCCGTTAGATAGCGTTTAATAGCGAATAATGGCGAATTTTATTAATTGTTAATATTTTTATATTGAAAGTTATGTATTAAAAAGATATGTTATTACTAAATAAAGGATAAAACAAAAATAACGAATAAATAAGTTAAGTTTTTTGTTATGGTTTATAACAATTCTGATAAATTTAATATTATTTAAATTAATAAATAAATTACATAATATACATTATGCGAAGTTGAATATGTGATAATAAATAGCAACACCTTATGGTGTTGCTATAGTTTATATCTTACCTTTTTTGATTTTTTCAGTTTCAAATGAATCATATAAATTAGTAACATATTCACCATTAAAGCACGCTAAACACAGGCTGCATTTATGTTCTTCTTTATTATAATGAATAGATTTATCAATTCCTTCTTCACTAATAAAGGCTAAAGAATCTGCCTCGATATATTCACATAGTTCTTCAGTAGATAATTTATTAGATATTAGCTCATCGATTGTTGACATATCCACACCATAGAAGCATGGCCATTTAATTGCAGGTGATGCAATTCTTACATGAACTTCTTTTGCTCCGGCTTCTTTTAACAAACGAACTATACGCTTTGAAGTTGTTCCTCTTACAATTGAATCATCAATCATAACAACCCTTTTATTTTTTACAATTGAAGAAACTGCAGAAAGCTTCATTCGTACACCTTGTTCCCTCATTTCTTGGGTCGGCTGGATAAAAGTTCGCCCTACATATTTATTTTTTATTAATCCCATTTCATAAGGAATACCAGATGCTTCAGAATAACCGATAGCAGCAGAAATTGATGAATCAGGAACACCAATTACTAAATCAGCATCTACTGGAGCCTCATTAAATAATTGTTTTCCAGAGAGTTTTCTAGTTGTATGAACATTAATCCCATCTAAATTACTATCAGGACGTGAAAAATATATATATTCCATAGCACATATTTTATCAACCACATCATTTGTATACAGCATTGATTTTAAATTACCATTTTTAACTCTAACTATTTCACCAGGTTCTAGATCACGTACAAATTTTGCTCCAACTACTTCAAATGCACATGTTTCTGATGAAAAAACATATGCTCCATTAGGTAACTGACCCATTGAGATGGGTCTTAATCCATATTTATCACGAGCTACATATAATGCATTTTCTATTAAAATCAAAAAGGCAAATGCTCCATCTAGACGATTCAAAGAGTTGCAAATTCGGTCAATCATCCTGCCCTCTTCGCGCATAATTAAATGTCCTAAGATTTCTGTATCAGAAGTACTAGAAAAAATACTACCTTTTTTTTCTAATTCGGCTTTTAAAAAATTTGCATTAACAATATTACCATTATGCGCAATTCCTAAAGAACCATTTAGAGTTCTAAATAGTAATGGCTGAACGTTAGCAATTCCGCCTCCACCAGCAGTAGAATAACGGACATGCCCAATTGCATAATCACCTTGCATCTTATTAATCTTTTCTTGATCAAAGACATCAGTGACTAATCCTTCACCTTTTTGAATTGATAAAGCATCTTTATCTTTAACGATAATTCCTGCTGCTTCTTGTCCTCGATGTTGCAAACTGTGTAAACCATAATAACACATCGCGGCAGCATGTTCATAGCCACAAACTGCAAAAACCCCACATTCTTCATGTAATTCTTGATCTTTTAATAACATTAATTGCTAACCTCCTTTAATTCCATTACATTTTATAATGCATTAGAGGTATAGTCAATATTTATAAGCATTCATTTATATAAAAATTATTATCTTGACAATTATTTTTTAAAAAATTTGACATCATTGTACATACAAATGTACAATCCCCTGCAATTATAGCTTTTAAGTCACTTTCGATAATTATTTTTTTATTAAAGGTTATAAAATGACCAATCATCATATCTAAATAATTTTGCTCTAAATATATAATTTCTGATATATTAATTGTTGTATCATCTTCATGATATATTGTATAACCAATTGAGTTGTTATTTAAATAAAATATTTCAATTTTTTCATCAAAAGCAACACTTCTAGGTATCAAATAATTTTGGTAATATTCAATACTTCTTTTTCGATAACCAGTATACATCTTACAAAATTGGTCATAAAGATTTAACAGTTTAGCACAATCATAATTTTTTGTGGTTTTAACTGAAAAATCATTTTCATATGAATCTCTATCAATTTCTGTTATCTTATGATAATAATTTTCAGAAAAACCAAATTGATAATATAATTCTGGATGATATGCTTGTAAGATTATTTTAGCATTTTGATATTTTGGAAGTGATAAGACATAGTTCATTAATTTTTTCATTAAACCTTGTTTTTGGTATGTTTTGTTAGTAGCTACCCCTAAAATAAAGTATATATCTTCCTCTTTTCCATCAAAAATAAGTGTATATGGGACAATTTGAAGCATCGATACTACTAAATCGTTATTCTTTAGCACATAGGTATTTTCTTTTTGATAACGGTTCATAAAATAGAAGTTTGTTGATTTTTCATCTTCGTCTTTAAAACTATTACGCCATAAATCTATAATATTGTATAAATCATTATCACTAGCTTGGGTAATAGTCTGATTATTTAAGATAATAGTATATTTTTTTAACAATTTTACTGGATGTAATGCTTTTTTTGCTTTACGTAATGATTCTAAGCCCATATCTTCTTCACGATTTACAAATTCATATTCTTTATAGTTTTGTTCTAAAAAGAATTTCCCAATTGCAACATATAAACCTCTAATATCTTTATTAGCTTTTTCAACATGTATTTGAACAGTACTATGCTTTAACGGAGAACCGATAATAAAGGCTTCTAATTTATTATCAATATAGATACATCCAGTTTTAATATTCAACTCATGGCGATGTACTAATAAATAAACTATTCCAATATATTCAGAAACTACACTTTCTTCAATTCTTCTAGAAAAATCCCACTTTTTTAGACATTGTAAAACATTATCAATATCTTCATCTTCAATTTCTTTATAAATGTAATTAGAATGTTCTTTAAGAAAAGCATTAAAGTGATTACGTCTTTTTTGCATCTTTTTACCAGATAAGGTTTCTAAAGAAACCTTACTATATATATAATCATCAAAATCTTCATCATGTAAATATAAAAATTTATCACCATATAATTCTTCAATTAATGCTTTAGATTTTTCTACTGCCAAATCAATTCTAAAAGTAAAATTATGTTTATTAGCGTATTCTAGCATATATTCTAAGGCATCCTGATAATACTCTGGTTTACAAAATGGCATAGCAAAAAACTTTTCATTCATATAAGTATGTAACATGATTAGATAGTTTTCTTTAATTTCATAAAAAATTTCATATTCATGATCCCACATCATCATTGTTACAAAATTAGAATTATAGCCCTCGTAGTTAGCATCATCTAAATATGTTTTAATTTTGTTGTAATCTTTCAATAATAATTTTTGCATATAACTCCTATTTATCTTCCTAGCATTGCATTAATAAACTGTTTAGCTGTTCTTCCTGAAAAACCACCATAACGAATTTCCCAGGTTAAAGCTTTTTGATGTAACTCTTCTTGAGAAATTTGAAGATTGTATTGTTTTGCTAAACCATCTACAATCTCAAGATAGTTTTGACGATTTGGATGAGTATATAATATTTTTACCCCAAATCTTGAACTTAATGATGTTTTTTCTTGTTTTGCATCATTTACATTAACTTCATCTTGATCTTGACGATCGCTCCAAGTCTGTTTAACTAAATGACGACGGTTACTAGTTGCATAAATTAAAATATTATCAGGCTTCTTTTCTAGTCCCCCTTCTATCACAGCCTTTAAATATTTATATTCTATTTCAAATTCTTCAAATGATAAATCATCCATAAATAGAATAAATTTATAATTTCGTGACTGTAGCTCCTGTATTATACTAGGTAAATACTTAAATTGATGTTTATAAATTTCTATCATCCGTAATCCATCTTTATAGTATTCGTTTAACAACGCTTTTATACTGCTTGATTTACCAGTTCCACTATCGCCATATAGAAGTACATTATTGGCTTTTTTTCCAGCTAAAAATGCTTCGGTATTTTGGGTAAGTTTTTGTTTTTGACTTTTATATCCAATTAATTGATCTAATCGTCCATTACCTATATGTATTATAGGACGAATTTCATTGTTTTCATAACGAAATGCTTTATTTAATCCAAATTTTCCTACACCATAAGTTATAAAAAACTTTTTTAAAGTATCATAAAATTCATCAACGTCTCTACAATTACTTAAGTTATCTTGTAGAGAGCTTGAAACCTCAAATAATTCTTGATTAATAATAGGTTTTGATGGAACAAAATTAGTAATTAAATTTTGTTGTAATGGCGGTAAACAACTAAAATCAGTATTAAACATTTTAAAGATTATTCTAAAGTCGTTTATAACAATAGCTCTTAAATTTATTGCAATGTCATGTTTTCTTTCTAATGCTAATGTAAAAGAATTTTCATTATTTATTAATAAATTTGTTAATAAACTATTAAACAAATTACCATATAAATTATATTTTTCAGCTAATCTTATTAATAAAGAAACAAAACAATTAGCATTATTTAAATTGTTATTTTTAATAATTTCATCATATAATTCAAAGCATATTTTAATATCCTCATTTTTATACAATGGATTAAAAACAATTAAGTCATTCATAATTATATTCCTTTCTAAATAATTAAAAAGACGAAAATTCGCCTTTTAATTTTTAAAACTATGTATAGGTGCTGGGATTCGTCCACCACGATTAATAAATTCGGCACAACCAAATTTATTTACTGGCATAATTGGCGCATAGCCTAATAATCCACCAAATTCTACTACTTCTCCTACTTCTTTACCTATTACAGGAATGATTCTAACTGCAGTAGTTTTTTGATTAATCATTCCAATAGCCATTTCATCAGCTATGATACCTGAAATAGTACTGGTTTCCACGTTTCCTGGAATTGCAATCATATCAAGACCAACTGAGCAGACACATGTCATAGCTTCTAATTTTTCAAGTGTTAATGCTCCTCTATTAACAGCATCAATCATTCCTTGATCTTCACTAACTGGAATAAATGCTCCACTTAATCCTCCAACATACGAAGAAGCCATAACGCCTCCCTTTTTAACTTGATCGTTTAATATAGCAAGAGCAGCAGTTGTACCAGGAGCACCAACACTATCTAACCCCATTCCCTCAAGACAATCAGCAATACTATCACCGATTGCAGGAGTAGGCGCTAGTGATAAATCAATAATGCCAAATGGGATTCCTAATTTTTCTGATGCTTCCAAAGCAACTAACTGACCAACTCGAGTAATCTTAAATGCTGTTTTTTTAATAATTTCGCATAATTCACCAAAATCTTTACCTTTGGCATTTTCAATAGCATTTTTAACTACACCTGGACCACTAACTCCAACATTAATAACTGCATCTGCTTCACTAACACCATGAAAAGCTCCAGCCATAAATGGATTATCATCAGGGGCATTACATAAAACAACTAGTTTAGCACACCCTATTGAATCATTATCTTTTGTTAAAGCTGCAGTTTCTTTGATTATTTCTCCCATCAATTTAACAGCATCCATATTAATACCTGTTTTGGTTGAACCGACATTAACAGAACTGCACACATTACTAGTTACTTTCATAGCTTCAGGAATAGATCTAATCAATAGTTCTTCTGCTTTCGTCATTCCTTTTGATACAACTGCACTATATCCACCAATAAAATTCACTCCAGTTTCATGAGCACATTTGTCTAAAACTTTAGCAATTTTAACAAAATCATTTGTTGTTTTACAAGCATTTGAACCAACAAAACCAATTGGTGTTACTGAAATTCGTTTATTAACAATAGGTATTCCGTATTTCATCTCAATCTGTTTACCTGTTGACACTAAATCTTTTGCTAAAGTTGTAATCTTTTTATAAATATTTTCGCATAAAACGTCAATATCATGATCCATACAATCTAATAAACTGATACCTAATGTAATAGTTCTTACATCAAGATTTTCTTGTTCAATCATTTTATTTGTTTCTGCTACTTCAAATAAATTAATCATTTTGCTAATTCTCCTTAAATACGATGCATTTTATTAAAAATGTCTTCGTGTTGTAATTTGATATTCACACCAATTTCTGCACCTAATTTATTTAATTCTTCACAGATAGTACCAAATTCATCAGTAATTGAACTTAATTCTACAATCATCATCATATTAAAATATTCCTGAATAATAGTTTGCGAAATATCTAAAATATTAACTTGTTTAGATGCTAAATATGTACATACATTAGCAATAATTCCAACCTGATCTTTACCTACTACTGTAATAATCCCCTTTTGCATACAATAACCTCCTAATTATTTAGGTTATTATAGCATAATTGTATACGACAAAAAAGAGCAAAATTAAATAAATTTCTAACCTAAGATATATTGTACTAAAAAAGAGACTGTAGTTCAGTCTCATATATTAATAGTAGATTGTTTATTCATTAATTTTTTAGCAAAATCGTAAACAGCTTTACCATCCATCATTCCATAATCTTTCATTTCGATTACATCAAAAGGAATTTTTTTACCTGTTTCTTCAATAGCTTTTTCTACTTCTGATTTGGCATATCTTACTTGTGGTCCAAGTAAGATACAGTCAACAGTACTAATAATTTTTTCACCTTCAGTAAAAGGTAAAGCAAAAATCTCTACTTCGTCTCCTAATTCCTGTGCTGCCTTGACCATTTTGGTTACTAATAAACTAGTAGACATTCCAGCTGCACATATTAACATAATTCTTGTTTTCATTCTCTTTTTCTCCTTTATTGCATACATATAAAAAGGGCATTATAAAAAAACGCCCGTTTTCCCATTTTTAGTTTAATTCAGCTTTATTAACCAATCATTTTCATTGCTGTATCGAATACAGCTTTACCATTCATTGTCCCGTAATCTCTCATATCAATAACATCTACAGGAATAGCCCCAGCTTTACGTCCAGCAGCTAGTTTTTCAATAGCAGCTTTTTGAAATCTAACTTGTGGCCCAAGTAAGATACAGTCAACTTCTTCTAATACTCTTGGAGCATCAGAAAAAGGTAAAGCGAAAATTTTACATTCAACACCAGCTTCTTTAGCAGCGCCTTCCATTTTTGTTACTAACAAGCTAGTAGACATACCAGCTGAACACACTAATAAAATAGTTTTCATATTAATATACACTCCTTTTTTCTACTTGTTATAATTTTACAACGAATATTGTTAGATGTAAACACTTTCTTAAATCTTTTTTTCCTTAATCAATTGATTTTAGGCCATCTTTCCACTATAATTTTAATAATATAATTTACTACTTTAGATATTGTTTTTTATTAAATAAAGTAATATATTTTGTTGATGTACTAAAATTATTAACAAAGGAAGTGAAATATATGCAGCTTTTGATCATAAGTGATACCCACTTACAAAATGATCTTTTAAAAAAAATAACTAATCACTATCCTGAGATGGATTATTATATCCACTGTGGGGATTCTTCGCTAGAAAAAAACGATCCGCTTTTAAAAAAGTATCTTGTTGTTAAAGGAAATCATGATAAACCAGGTGCATTTAATACAAATATAATTTTTAAAGTTGAAAATTACAATTGTCTAATTACTCATGGTAATAATTTTAATATTTATTATGGAACTGAAGAATTAGTATCATATATGAAAAAAAATAATCTTGATATTGCTTTTCATGGACATACTCATGTACCAGCTTACAGTATAGTTGATAATAAATTGATTATTAATCCTGGTAGTGTAATGATAAATCGCGGTAGTTATGGCTTTGGAACATATGCAGTTGTTAAAATTATTAGGAATTATGTTGATGTTAAATTTTATCATAGTATTACTTTTGAGGAGTGCGGTGAAGAAATATTAAATGAAGGAATATTGATGTTAGAAGAATTTAAAAAAATAATAAAATAAGGTGAAAAATTTTCACCTTATTTTTCTCTTTCTTCATTACGTTTGCGCTTATATTCAATAATGAACATGACTTCTTTTAAATCCTCATCCGGTAATTCTGTCAAAAGTCGAGCGATATTAGCAATATTATAATAATCATATTTTTTACCACTCATGATTTCTTCAACACTACGACCATACAAATTAGAAAAAATTCTAAGTTCACCAACTGTTATATCTCTTTTTCCATTTTCAATGTCAGAGATAGCAGAATGTGGCACTTTTAAATACTTAGCTACTTCTTTTTGTGTAAGGTGTTTGAAATTTCGATAGGACTTTAATCTGGCTGCTAAATCTTTATCTATCATCTCCATATACCTCCAATAAATAAATTTTAGCATTTTCCTTACTAATCTTCAATAAAATTTTGAATTTTTATAATTTATTTCGACAAAATATAATAATAATTTATAAATTTTGATAATTAATCATTATAATAACCACTTGTATACTTAACAAAAGTGGGTATTTGTCTATTTTTGCCAGATAAGATACATTTAAACTCATTAAAGATCATTCTTGATGTTTTAGCATCTTCATTTAAAAAAGATAAGAGGATATAATCAACTTTCAAATTATCAAGGTTTTTAATATAGATACAATTATTATTATAAATTAAATTATTACATAACTCGTCAGTTAGAATTTCAAATTTTTCACCTTTACGATCAACTAATTTGTAGTCCCCGTTTTTACACATGTTACATCCTATTTTCTTCTTTTTGTAGTAATGGTCACTAATTAAACAATGTTTTAAATGCATATTTATAGTTTTACCATAAGCTACCATAGTTATGTTTTGAGTAATATTAGTTAAATTGTTAATTTGTTTTTTACTCATTTCTAAAGATAAAATGGTATTATAATTTTTGAAATGTTCTAAGGCATAGCTATTATAAAGGTTAAATGTTGTATCTAAAATACAGTTTTTATCATTAAATATTTTTAAAGCACCATAATCACCAATTAAAATTTCATCTACTTCTTGATATATATCACTGTTTTTAAAATTCATTAATTGTTTTTCGTTATTTAAAAAATTAGTGAATGGAATAATTTTTTTCTGATGTTTTTTGGCTAATTGAATTGCTTCATTTAGATATTTTGATAAAGGGAAATAATATCCTATAATATCTTGATCAATTAAAGCCTTTAACTGTATTAGTGAGTGAACTTTGACATATATTCCTTTAATTGTTTTATTGCTAGAGATTTTACTATTTTCTATTATATTGGTATTATGTTTTTTAGCTGAGGTTAGTATAATAATTAAGTTATCAATTGCTTTTCGACGCATTTCATTGATTTCTTTGAGACTGAAAAAAGCATTTTGAGGAAATTCCACATTAATCTTGTCAGCTTTAAAAATTGTGTTTCCAAGTTTTGCTAATTGATTCTTGATACGTTCCTTTGTTAAAGGGGCATTAGTTGCAGCTTCAATTATTTGATTTGATTTAATTTCCACTATTTTATCTTGATAATAGATTTTAAGCGTTGGATAGTTATTTATTTGACCACTGAAATACATTGCAATTGGATTTTTAATCTGTTCTTTTTGATAGCTTATTTGTGCTTTTTCAATCAATTCAATATCAATTATTTTATAAACAGATTCACCTTTTTTTACAGGTGTATTCAATTCTATTTCCACAATACTATTTTTATAAGCTTGATTTACTAATTTTTGATTTAAGAATAGTTTGGTAATTGTTCTAATAAAATCAGTATTTTTAAAACTGATACGATCCCCTTGTTTTACTTTATTTAACAACTTTATTTTGACTATTTTTCTTTTTTTATCATAATCTACTACAGTTCCTAAATCAATCCCGCGATTACCTGGATAGTCTTTAGCCATAAAATCATTGTCATGCAACAAATAACCTTTTGTAAAACCACGATTAAACATTTGTTTCATTTCAATTATTCGATTAGTTACATCATTTAACTTTTGTTTTTTTAAATAAGTATCAATTGCTTCACGATATTGTTTTACAATAATAGCCACATATTCAGGGCGTTTCATTCTACCTTCTATTTTAAAAGATGTAATTCCAGCTTCAATTAAATCACCGATATTGTCTAGCGTGCATAAATCTTTAGGTGATAATAAATAGCTTGGTACATGATCAAGATTTTTTCCATCTTTTTCTAATTTATAAGCTAATCTACATGGTTGGCCACATGTTCCTTTATTACCACTTCTTTTAGCAATCATACTAGACATTAAACATTGACCAGAATATGACATACAAAGAGCGCCATGAACAAATACTTCTATATCTAAATCAGTATTATTACAAATATTTTTTATCTCTTCAATACTGTTTTCACGAGCTAAGACGATTCTATCAACTTCAAGTTCTTCAAAATATTTAACTGCAGGAAGATTGTAAATGCTTGTTTGAGTTGACATATGTATTTCAAAATCAGGAAAATATTTTTTCACAAAATACATTAAACCAATATCTTGAATGATTAGAGCATCAACGTTTATTTCTGCTAAAAACAAAAGATAATCTTTTAAATCTTCAAATTGATTATCTTCATATAGCGTATTAACTGTTACATATATTTTAACATTCCTTAAATGACCATAAATAACAGCTTTTTTTAATTCTTCACGGTTAAAATTAGTAGCGAAAGCTCGAGCGCTAAATTCATTTCCACCTAAATAAATTGCATTGGCACCATTTTGAACTGCTGCAATCAAGGCTTCATAACTACCAGCTGGAGCTAATAATTCTATCTCTTTCATCTATCTAATCCTTAATCAAAGCAACGCACATCATAGCTGAGGCTTTAGCTGCTTTTTTTAAATATTCATCAAATTGAACTGTTGAATCACCTTTACCAAAAATATCACTTAATGAACGAATGACAATAAATTTTGTTTTAAATTTATAACATGTTTGACCAATAGCAGCAGCTTCCATTTCACAACATCTAGCATTCTTAAAATTATCTTTTATATAATTAGCAGTTTTGTTATCAGCAACAAATTTATCTCCAGAAACAATTAAACCAATTTCATAATTAAGCTCTAATTTTTCTAAAAATGTTTTAGCTTTTTTTATTAAATTTTCATCAGCTTTGATTCGAGGTGGTAAACCAGGCACTTCACCTAGTATCCGGTTAGGAAATGCAGTAATATCAAAATCATATTGACACACTTCATTAGAAATAACAATATCACCAACTTCTTGTTCTAAACAAAGTCCTCCAGCAGAACCTATATTTATAACCATGTCAATTTGATAATTAGTTAATAATAAAGTGGTACAGATAGCAGCATTAACTTTTCCAACTCCACCTTGTAATAATACTACTTCCTTGTTTTCAATCATACCTTGATAAAAGATACAGTCAAGAATACTTTTTGTATCAGTAATGTGCATGTATTCTTTGATAGCAGCTACTTCTTCTTCCATTGCACCAATTATTCCAATCATTTACTTACCATCCCTTCTTTTATGACAGATAAAAATAATTCTTTGTGATTCATCGTAATATTTTTCAAATTCACCATAGTATTCAATATCATTAAATCCAACTTCTTTAAGCATTATTAAATATTCTTCAATGCTATAAGTTTGTTGAAGATGAATCTCTTTTATGTGTTCATTATTTTCTTTATCAATTATTTCTACAAAGTGTTCAACTTTTCCAATAGCAATTTTTTTAACTGACCACTTGAAATAAAAGTCATCTGCATCTTCTTCTTCAAAATAACCATCAAGAATATAATCCATTTTATAAAGACTATCCACATCAAAAATGAAAGTACCATTATATTTTAAAGATTCATAAACATTTTTAAAAGTTTGTAATACTTTTTTCTTACTTAAAACGTAATTGATTGAATCACAGAGACACAAGATCAAATCTACTTCTTTATCTGTTTTAAAGTCTGTCATATCAACACGTCCCAACATTAAATTAACATTTGCATCTAATGCTTTTAATCGTGCTACTTCTAACATATCTTTTGAAAGATCAGTTGCATATACCTCTTTATTATTTTTAGCGAGTCGAATGGCGATTTCTCCAGTACCACATCCAAGCTCTAAAACACTTTTAAAGTTAGCATGTTCATTAATAAAATTGTAATAATCAAGATAAAACTGTTCATCCATTAAACTATCATAATAATAAGCAAAATTTTCATATGACATTATTTTAAATACCCTGAAACATCAATTCTTGGCATATCAGACCATAGTTTTTCTAGATTATAGCTTTCTCTTTCATTCTCATCAAAGATATGCACAATTATATCACCATAATCCATTAATAACCATTTACTATTGCGACGCCCTTCTATTTTTTTAACCTCAAATCCATTTCTATCCATACTTTCTTCAACACTGTCTCTAAGAGCACTCATTAAGCGTTCATTAGTAGCTGAACAAATAACAAATGTATCAAAAATTGGACTGGCCATCTGCATATCAATGGCTACAATATCTTTTGCTAATTTATCATCTAAAGCTTTTGTAATAATTTCTAATTTATTCATTAATATCTCCTTTTACATATCTATTATAAATTTCAAAAAAACAATTATCTATTTTACGATTTTTTTTCATTGAAAAATCATAAAAATCTTTTAAACACAATTTAAATCCAGCGACAACATCACTTTTACATACAGCTATTTCTTTAGAAGAATCAAAATCACGACTTGGATCATATTTATCAGCCTCATATATGCACATATCTAATTTTGACATATTAATTGAAGCAGTTGTATGGTGTCTGATTGCTTGTAAAATTTCTGGATCATCAACTAAATATTCTGTTTTAGCTAAATGTGCTGATAGCCATTGATGCCAAATTGCTTCAGGTTTATCAATATAATTTGGAAAATATTGATTCATTAAAGATAAAGCTTGATCATGTGGCATTTCTTTAGCAATATCATGTAACATTCCAGCAACATATGCTTTTGTTTCATTTAAACCATTACTTTTAGCAATTTCTTTAGCTAGACTTGCCATACTTATAGTATGTAAGTATCTTTTGTTCGACATTTTAGTTTTAACGATTGTTTCCAAATAAATTCCATTAATTACAATATATTTTAAAACTTCAGGTAGTAAAGCATGAAGCTTTCCACTTCTTATATCACTACTTGCATCATCGCTTGCAATTAACTCTAATTTAATAAAATTAAATCTATTTAAATTTTCATTTATTTGATAACCAACTCGTTCAAATACTACTAATGATACTAATTCACTTATTTTTTTTGCATCTTTCCATTTATGAAATAGACTGGCCTGATCCATTCCCATAATAAAATATAGCTGTTCTTTAGGATAGATTGTTTTTAAATAATTTATTGTATCAATAGTATAATTTTTATCATTTCCATCTTGATCAATTTCATAACGACAAATTTCTACATTACGATAACGATGTAGCGCTATTTCCAGCATCTTTAAACGTTGTTCTTTAGTGGCTCCAACTGAATCTTTCCAAGGATTATTTGCCGTAGGAATAACTAATATTTTATCTAGTTGTAACTGTCTTAAGGCTTCCTCGATTACACGAATGTGGGAACGATGGATTGGGTCAAAACTCCCCCCAAAGATTCCAATTTTTATCATGGTAATTTGTATATTCCTTTTTCACTTGGGCGATACAATAAGATCGTTCTTCCTAGTATTTGAACAACATCTGCTTTTGTTTTCATACTGATTTCAATTGCAACCTCATTTTTTGATTCACTACAAGATTCTAAAATCTTTATTTTAATTAATTCATGAGCTTCTAATGCAGCATCAATTCCTTCGATTTGACTTTGATGGACACCATCTTTGCCAATTTGAAAAATAGCATTAAGATTATGACCTAATCCTCTTAAATATCTTTTTTGTTTACCTGTTAACATTTCAATGTTCCTTTCTAAATTAATGCTTCTCTAATAAATACCCCAACACCTTTAGGTACGTGAATTTTCACATTTCCATTAGGACAATTTACACTGACAAATCCTAAACCTGAAATTACAAGATCAACTTTATAATCAGGTAATCTAAAATCATAAGTATTCATTTCATTAATATTTTTAATTATTTCTATTTCGGGTTTTAGAGTTAAGTGGCGATTATAGAGATCATTACTTTTTTCTGTTTTAGTACGATGAATTTTTAATAATTTAGGAAAATAACATGTAAACGAACAACGCTTTCCTCTTATAAAATCCATTCTCGCCAAGCCTCCAAAATATAGAGTCTGTTTATCGTCTAATTGATAATTAATTGGTCTTAATTCACTTTTTGGTATAATTATTTTTAAATCATCAGTTTTTACTAAATGTGCCATCTGATGGGGATTGATTATACCTGGTGAATCATATAGATAACTTTGATCATCTAGTGGTATTTCAATTAGATCTAGTGTTGTACCAGGAAACTCACTAGTTGTAATCAAAGTATCATCACCTGTCCCATAATGTTTTAATAAGGCATTTATTAATGAAGACTTTCCAACATTTGTAACACCAACGATATAAACATTACGACCATGTCGATATTCATTGATTTTATCAATTAATAAATCTAAATTATAATTTTTTACTCCACTAGATAATAATACATCAATTGGTTTAATTCCAATTTCTTTTAATTGTCTACGTAACCAATGGATTATTTTAATATCTTTTAAAGATTTTGGCAAGACATCACGTTTATTTCCCACCACTAAAATATCATTGTTGTTTAAATGTCGTGGTAATCCACTTATTAAACTTCCATTAAAATCAAAAAGATCGATTAGATAAACAACTAAACAGTCATGATTTCCAATTTCTTGAAGAATATTTAAAAAATCATCACTAGTAAGATTAGTTTTTTGTAGTTCATGATAGTTCTTTAAACGAAAACATCGTTTGCATAAAACTTTATCATTATTCAAAGCATTTTTAGGTACAAAACCAATCTTTTTTTCATCATCGCTTTGAATTATGGCACCACAGCCAAAACATCTTATTTCTTCACTCATACATTCTCCTTTTTAAACTATACCCATTGTACCTTATTTTGTATTACTTTTAAAGTAAATAAAATGAACAATTTATAAATATTTTGTCCTAAAATAAAAGATTTACAATATATATGTATCAGGGGTGAAATTCATGTTTTCAACATTGTTATCATTATTAACTAATGGTTTTTTTCTATCATATATAAAATCAAAATCCTTTGAAATTCCTTTAACGCCGAAAGAAGAAGAAAAATATTTAGAATTATTTTTTAATGGCGATAAAGAAGCAAGAAATATTTTAATAGAAAGAAATCTACGTTTAGTTGCTCATATTGCTAAAAAATATGAAAATAATAAAGATTTACAAGAAGATTTAATTTCGATTGGAACGATTGGTTTGATTAAAGCTGTAGATAGTTATAAACAGAATCACAAAACAAAACTAGCTACTTATGCATCTAGGTGTATTGAAAATGAAATTTTAATGCATTTAAGAACAAATAAAAAAACAAACTTAGATGTTTCATTAAATGAAACGATTGGAATTGATAAAGATGGTAGTGAAATTGTACTTGGTGATATTATTGCAGCTAAACAAGAAGAATTCATAGATATAGTTGATAAAAAAGACACATTAGATAAATTTACTACTTATTTTAATATTTTAGAACCACGAGAAAAAGATACTTTAATTATGCGTTATGGCTTAAACAACACAAAAAAATATACCCAAAAAGAAATTGCTAAAAAATTAAATATTTCTCGTTCCTATGTATCTCGTCTTGAAAAAAGAGCACTTATAAAGTTATTAAAAGAGCATATGAAAGAAAAACCGTAAAATTAGTTTTACGGTTTAAAATTCATCTTCATTTAAAATATCTTCTAGACTAATTTTTTCATACTTAATAGATTTTGTTTTTTTAATTGATGAGACATTCTTTTTGGTTGGATTACTTTCAACTATAGGTTCATCAATTTCATCTAATAGTGTTTTTTCTTTAGGTTGTTCAAAAATTTCTGGTGAAACATTATTTGTTATTTGAGAATTATAATTATTAGTAGAAATTGCTTCATCCAAATAAATATCCTCAATAAATTCAATAGCAGTAAGTTTTGTAAAAGTAGTTGGTTTTTGTTCTAAAGAGGCATAATTATAATCGGTAGCTCTAAATTCAAAAGTAGTTTGATCATTTAAAGTTATGACTATTTTTTGTTGATTATCAATAACTATTGCTTTTTTTGTATATATGACTTTAGATTTAGGATTTTTGTATAATAGTGAGCCTTTTGTAGCACGATTACACGGAGTAATATCACCAATTTTAATTCGTTTTATTCCTGCATTTTCACTAACTATCATCAAAGAACTATTTATCATAGGATCAAAAATATTTAAACTTACCAGTTCGTCGTTTTTAAGACTGATAGCTTTGACACCTGAAGCTTTAACACCTACTATAGATACTTCTTGTTCTGAATACATCGCTCCATAACCAGCTTTAGTAGTCAAAATAACCCCTTGATTATTATCTGTTAATTTAACTCCAATTACTTTATCATCGTTTTTTAACCCCATGCATTTAAGCGGTTTAGAGTAACGAGAAACTTCAAAGTCTTTTAATAAAGTTCGTTTAATTTGCCCATTTTTAGTAGCTAACATTACATATAAAGGTAAATTAAAATCTTTTACTAAAATACTACCAATAATTTTTTCGTTTGAGCTAACTTTAACTAAATAACTAACATGTTTACCAGCATCTTTCCATTTGAACTCTTCTACTTTATGAACTGGTATAAATAAATAATTACCAGCATCAGTAAATAATAATAAATGATCTAATGTATTAGCTTGATATATTGATATTAAATAATCATTTTCTTTTTTACCAAAAGGTGTTCCTTCACTTGCTTTTATAGAACGGTTACTAATCCTTTTAATATAACCATCACGTGTGATAGAAATATTAATATCTTCTGATAATATCATAGCCTTTTCATCTATTTTAATTTCTTGAATTTCATCACGAATTTTTGATAATCGAGGCATTGGGTATTTTTTCTTAATTGACTTTAATTGATTAATAATAACTTTTCTTAAAACATCATCACTTTCTAAAATATCATTTAATGATGCAATTTTTTCATCTAATTCAGTATTTTCATTTTCCAATGTTACAATATCGGTATTAGTTAACCGATATAATTGTAACATAACAATTGCCTCAGCTTGTTTTTCACTAAAATCAAACTTAACTATTAAATTGTTTTTAGCATCGCTTTTATCTTTAGATTGACGAATAGTTTTTACAACATCATCTAAAATAGATATAGCTTTAATTAATCCTTCAACAATGTGTTTACGATCCCTTGCTTTATTTAAATCATAAATTGAACTTCTTGTAATTACATCTATTTGATGATCAATATAACCATCTAAGATATCAATGATTCCCATTAATACAGGTCGTTTATCTTTAATAGCAACCATATTATAATTATAATTTTTTTGCAAATCAGTATTTTTATATAAATAGTTTAATGTGTTTTGTACAGAAATATCTTTTTTTAAATCAACTACGATTCTAAGACCATTACGATCCGATTCATCACGCACCTCTATTATTCCATCAATACTGCGATTAAAACGAATTTCATCAATTTTTCTAACTAACTCAGCTTTATTTACTTCGTATGGGATTTCAGTGACAATGATCTTATTCATTGTTTTTTCTTCTAAAATCTCAGTTTTACTACGAACAATTACTTTTCCTCGTCCTGTTTTAAAGGCATTTAATATTCCCTGTTTTCCTTCAACGATCGCTCCAGTTGGAAAGTCAGGACCTTTGATAAATTCCATGATTTTTTCTAATGAACAATTGGAGTGTTTGATTCGATATATTGTTGCATCAATTACTTCTTCTAGATTATGAGGCGGAATATCTGTTGCATATCCTGCTGAGATACCAGTTGCCCCATTAACTAATAAATTTGGATAAGCAGCTGGTAAAACAGTTGGTTCATATTCAGTGTCATCAAAGTTCAGTGACATCAAAACCGTTTCTTTATCTAAATCTTTCAGTAATTCAACTGCAATTGCTGAAAGACGAGCTTCAGTATAACGCATTGCTGCAGCTGGATCATTATCAATAGAACCATTATTACCTTGCATGTCAACTAATGGAGCACGCATTTTCCAATCTTGTGATAATCGCACCATAGCATCATAAACAGAGGTATCTCCATGAGGATGGTAGTTACCAATTACATTACCAACTGTTTTAGCTGATTTACGATACGGTTTAGTATATAAATTGCCTTCTTTATACATTGAGTAAAGAATTCTTCGTTGTACAGGTTTTAAGCCATCACGAACATCTGGCAGAGCACGATCCTGGATAATATATTTAGAATATTTACCAAAGCGATCACCCATGATGGTTTCTAACGACATAATTATTTTTTTATCCACGCTTCATTTCTCCTTAATCAATTGTAAAATTATCTTCTAAAGTGAATTGAACATTTTGTTCGATCCATTCTCGTCGTGGTTCAACTCTATCTCCCATTAATACTGAGACTCGTCTTTCGACAATTGCAGCGTCATCTATAGATACTTGAATTAAAGTTCGGGTTTCAGGATTCATAGTAGTTTCCCATAGCTGATTAGCATTCATTTCTCCCAATCCTTTATAACGCTGAATATTATATCCACGGCCTATTTTCTTTTTTGCCTCTTCTAGTTCATCATCTTCCCATGCATAGATGGCGTCTTCTTTTTTACCATTTTTCTTAGATATTTTATATAAAGGTGGTAAAGCAATATATACTTTTCCGGCAGTTATTAGTTCTCTCATATAGCGATAGAAAAAAGTTAATAAAAGTATTTGAATATGAGCTCCATCAGTATCGGCATCTGTCATAATGATTACTTTACTGTAATTACTATCTTTTTCATTAAAATCAGCTCCAACGCCAGCACCAATCGTATTAATAATTGTAGCAATTTCTTCATTTTTTAAAATATCCGTCATCGCTGCTTTTTCTGTATTAACTACTTTACCTCGTAAAGGTAAAATTGCCTGATATTTACGATCACGTCCTTGTTTAGCGCTTCCGCCTGCTGAATCACCTTCGACTAAGTAAAGTTCTTTTCGCTTTTTATCCTTTGATTGGGCCGGAGCTAATTTACCACTTAAAATACGTTCTTGTTTAGAGCCCTTCCCTTTTCTTGCTGCTTCACGGGCTTTTCTGGCGGCATCACGAACTTGAGCGGCTTTGATCATCTTTTTAACTAAAGTATCAGCTATTTCTTTATTTTCTTCAAGATAAAAAGATAACTTTTCATATACGACATTATCAACTACATTACGAGCTTCAGGGGTACCTAGTTTAGATTTGGTTTGTCCTTCAAATTGTAGAAAATGTTCAGGTACTTTTATTGATATAATTGCAGAAAGACCTTCACGAACATCATTTCCTTCTAAATTTTTATCCTTTTCTTTTAATAGACCATACTTACGTGCATATTCGTTAAAGGTTCTTGTCAACGCAGATTTAAATCCAGTTTCATGCGTTCCCCCATCACCTGTTCTAACTAGATTAACAAAAGATAGTGTATTTTCTTGATAACCAGTTGTAAATTGCATTGCTACATCTACTTCAATTTCATTATTAGTACCTTCGATATTGATAATTGGATTTAATATTTCTTTTTCATAATTTAAATATTCAACAAATGCAGTTAAACCATTATCATATTGATAAGATACTTCTTTATTATTCCGTTCATCTTTTAAATCAATTTTAATTCCTTTTAATAAAAAGGCGCTCTCCATCAGTCTTTCACTAATCGTTGAAAAATTATACTCACAGACTGAAAAAATCTTTGCATTAGGTAAAAAATGAATTGTTGTACCCGTCTTGTTTGTTTTACCAATTATTTTTAATTCACCAATCTTACTTCCACCATCTTCAAATCTTTGTGACCATATTTTACCTTCACGATAAATAGTGACTTCTAACCATGATGATAAAGCATTAACTACAGATGCTCCTACACCATGAAGACCACCAGAGGTTTTATAGCCGCCATCCTCGTTAAATTTCCCTCCTGCATGCAAGATTGTTAAAATAACCTCTGTAGCTGGTCTTCCTGAGGCATGCATCCCTGTTGGCATCCCACGACCATGATCACTAACTTTAATACTATTATCTTTACAAATCGTTACTTGGATATTATCACCAAATCCTGAAAGAGCTTCATCAATTGCATTATCCACGATTTCCCATACTAAATGATGTAATCCCCTACTATCAGTTGAACCGATATACATCCCAGGTCTTTTTCTAACAGCTTCAAGTCCCTCTAGAATTTGGATATTTGATTCATTATAATTACTTTTAGCTACCATATAATCAATTGCCTCCTTTAATCACTTTTGTCATTATAACCAAATTATCGCTTTTTTTCAAAGGTTATTGTATTTTTAACTGTTTATTAAAAAATAATCATTTATAATTCTATCACATTTAATCTTTCATTAACGCAAGAAAGAGATAAAAAGATTGCTTTTTTAGGTTAATAATATATAATAAGTGACAGGTGATAAATATGATTTCAGTAATTTTAATAATTCTTGCATATCTTTATGGGTCAATACCTTTTGCATTGGTAATTGGGCGGCTTTTTTATAAAACAGATGTTAGAAACTATGGATCAGGAAATTTAGGGGGAACTAATACAGGGAGAGTTTTAGGAAAAAAAGCTGGTGTATTAGTTATTGTACTTGATGCTTCAAAAGCATTGTTAGTAATGTTTTTAACCAGATATCTTTGTTCACTATTATCATTAAATGAAGATATACCTTACATATGTGCTTTGTTCTGTGTAATTGGGCACTGTTATCCGATTTTTGCTAATTTCAAAGGTGGAAAAGCTGTTTCAACCGCTATTGGTTATTTTATGGCAGTGAATCCTTTAGGAGCTATACTTGCATTAGTAGTTTTCTTTATAGTATTGAAGATTAGTAAATATGTATCTCTATCATCGGTATTAGCTTCTTTATCTGTTTTAGTCGCCACACCATTTTTAAATATATCATTAATTGGTAAATTAGCTACTGCAGGAATAATCTTATTATTAGTTTACCGTCATCGTGAGAATTTAAAACGAGTTAAACAGGGAACTGAAAGCAAAATAAGCTGGATGTAAATAAAATAGTCATATCAAATTGATATGACTATTTTATTTACATCACTTTTCCATAGTAATGTATTATTTTTTATGTAAGTACTGATTTTTCCAGTATCCTTTAGCCAAGATAAATAAGAACGCACAGTACTTCCAATTAATACATATTGCTCATATGACATGATAAGTTGATAAATATCAAAAATTTTTTGTAATAAAATTTCAAATGTTATTGGTGTTTGACATAATTCTAAAATTTGATTAGTTATTTCAAAGACTTTCTTTTTATTTATACTTATAAGTTGAGTGATATTTGTTGAGGCATCAGCATGTGATAGAACAAATATTTTTGCTTGCATTTTTGCTACTTTATCAAGTGTTTTAATATAATTTTCTACATCATAAATAAAGGAAAGCTGATATTTATTTAAAGTTGCTTCACTGCTAAGACAATCGCCAAGAAACACTGTATCATCAGGTAAACGAAAACCAACCATATCAAAAAAATGTCCTGGCAGCAAAATTACTTCTATTTCATTTGGAAAATCAGGATCATTAAAATCACTAATTTCACTTGATTGAGCCATTAAAAATTTATGTTTTAAGTCTTTAAATGGATACCCTCCATATAAAAAAGCTGGTTCCAAAATTGGATACCTACTAAAACATGATTCAATTCCGTGAGCAAAAATCTTACAATTATAATATTGCTGAAGATAATGATTACCACCAATATGATCTGCATTTGAATGTGTATTAAGAATAGCTTTTAAATGCCAGTTATTTTGTTCTAATATTTTCTTAACTTTACGTCCAGCATCTTTATCATTGCCACTGTCAATTAGATAAACTTCATTATTATTAGCTAGATATACACCAATTTTAGCTGGACTTTGAATGTAATAACTTTTCTTTCCAACTTGAACTAATTCATACATAATCTCACCTCTTTATTTATAGCTGATAATTTCATCATTTTCCAAATGAGAGTCATCTCCAATATATTTGATATTAAACTTTTCACCATCATATTCAACTTCGCTTAGAGAACAACCACGAATAACATGTTGATTGATTTTAACTAAATCACTTGTTTTATATTCTAACATCAAACCATGTAAAATAATAAACAACATGCCATGTATAGTAACAAAAATAGTTTTATCGCTATTTTTTTGGTATATTTCATTAATAAAGTTTAATAATCTTTTTTGGACTTCTGCATATGATTCACCCTCAGGTAATCTTATATTATCATCAGGCTGGTTCCATAAAGCATCATATTGTTTATCTTTTAATAATTCACTTATATTCTTACCCTCATATGTTCCAAAATTCATTTCTTTTAAACGATCATCCAAAATAACATGATCAAATAATATTTCGCTTGTTTGTTTAGCACGATTAATTGGGCTGCTATAACAATAATCGATTGATATATCTCTAATTCTCTTTTTTAATAATAAAGCATCATTAATTCCCTCTTTTGTTAATGGTGAATCTTTCCATCCTTGAAGTTTCTTTTCTTGATTCCACAATGTTTTTGAATGTCTAGTAATAAATATTTTCATAAAGTAAAAATAAGGGTCTCCCCTTATTTGTATTGTGACATAACTGATGCCATAATTTTTCTAATTTGTGTCTCGCTAGGTTTGCGACCCATTTCCATATACATTGCACGAATCATTTTTTCATTGATTGGTGGATTTTTACGTAGTTGTTTTTTAAACATATAACGAGCTCCAAAGAAACCGATAATTGCCCCAATAATTACACCAATAATTATATTTAAGACCATAGTTATACCTCCAATTTTTTTACTTGCTCACTCATTATAACATAACTTTTAGAAATTTGATATAAAATATCTAAGAATATATTGGATTTTTTGGTTGCTTCAATAATTATGTAGTAGTCAAAAACAGAGCATGTGATTTTTTCTTTTGTTAGCTGATTGTTTATAATATGAGTGTTTCGTTCTCGTGAATAATCATAGCGTTCATTTAGTTTGTATTCAATGAAATCACTAACACCATCGTTATTATTAAAAAGACATTCCATTTGTTTAGTGAAAAAGACATTTTTAGGTTCTAATTCAATTATTTTTTCTTTGATTTCTGGATATTGTTCTAATAAATCTTCAACATTTGGATTTATTTTGTATATTTTATATGTATTCATTTTTATCACCCCTATCATCTTATCAAGATTAAATGATAGAAATTGTCATATTATGTTTAAAAACAAATAAAAAGTGATGAATTTTTTCATCACTTATAAAATCTCTTTGATATTTTTCACAACATTATCAACTGTAAATCCATAATTTTCAATTACGACATTAGCTGGTGCACTGGCTCCAAATGTATTTACTGACATCGTTTTACCATCTAGACCTACATATTTATGCCAACCGAAATCACTAGCCATTTCAATTGCTAAACGTGCTCTAGTCTTTTTAGGAAGAATTGTTTCTTTATATGAATCATCTTGTTTTTCGAATAATTCCATTGATGGCATAGAAACTACACGAACATCAATATTTTCATTTAATAAAACTGTTTTGGCTTCCATTGCTAAATTAACTTCACTACCTGAAGCAATAATGATCGCATCAAGCTTATTAACTTCTTTACCAATAATGTAAGCACCTTTACATACGCCTTCATACGAAGTATGTTCCATAGTATTGACGTTTTGTCTTGTTAGAATAATTGCAGTTGGATTTTTGCTTGACTCCATTGCAATCTTCCAAGAGGCAGCAGTTTCAATAGCATCAGCAGGTCTTAAAACCTGAACGTTTGGAATTGAGCGAAGCATCGCTAACTGTTCGACTGGTTGATGAGTTGGACCGTCTTCACCTACTGCGATTGAATCATGTGAAAGTGGAATAATAATAGGTAATTCCATTAAACAAGCCATTCTTAAAGCTGCTTTAAAATAGTCAGAGAATACTAAGAATCCTCCTGATGATACTTTTATTCCAGTATGTAAAGTGATACCATTCATCATTGCAACCATTGCAAATTCACGGATTCCAAAAACTAAATTACGCCCATCATAATTTTCAACACTAAATGAATTTTCACCAGCAATATCTGTTTTTGTTGAACAAGCTAAATCAGCTGTTCCAGACATAAACGTAGGGTTTTGTTTAGCTGCTTCTTGAATTAGCTGAAGAGAAGTATTTCTAGTAGCATCACTAAATCCAGGTGTATATTTTTTAGTGATTTCTTCAATATCTAAAGAGTATTCACCATTAATAGCTCTTTGCAGTTCTTTAGCTAATTCAGGATATTCATTTTCATATTCTTTGAATAAACGATTCCATTTATTAAAACGATTTTTACCCCTTTTAATACATGTATTGGTGAAATCATCATAGACTTCTTTTGGTACATAAAATTCTTCATGATCAAAACCATAAGATAATTTAGCATTTTTTCCATCTTCTTTACCTAATGGATTACCATGAACTTTATTTGTACCTTGATTACTAGAACCATAACCAATTACAGTATTAACAATAATTAAAGTTGGTTTATATAATTCTTTTTTTCCTTTACGAATAGCTTTTTGAATTTCGTTAATATCATTACCATCCTTAACATTGATTACTTGCCAACCAATTGCTTCATAGCGTTTTTTTACATCTTCACTAAATGACATTGACAAAGGTCCATCAAGAGTAACTTGATTAGCATCATATAAAACAATCAGCTTTCCAAGTGAAAGATGTCCAGCTAGTGATGCTGCTTCATAAGTCACACCCTCTTGCATATCTCCATCACCACATAAAGCAAATGTATAATGATCTACAATTTCATAACCTTCACGGTTATATTTAGTAGCTAAGAATTTTTCTGCTAATGCCATTCCGGCAGCCATAGGAATTCCTTGGCCAAGTGGACCAGATGAAGCGTCTACTCCATCAGTAAGATTACACTCTGGATGACCTGGGGTTATTGAATTCCACTGTCTGAAGTTTTTTAAGTCATCCATTGAAATTTGATAACCTGACAGGTGCAGCATTGTATATAACAAAGCTGAAGCATGTCCAGAAGCTAAAACAAAACGATCTCGATTAAACCATTTTGACTGCTTATGGTAAAAATTCATTTCTTTAGTAAATAGTGTGTAGACAGCTGGTGCTGAACCTAAAACCATACCTGGATGTCCAGAATTGGCTTTATTAATAGTATCGATACCTAATGCACGTATAGCTGCGATTGATAAAGTCGACGTTTCCATTTATTTCTAATTCTCCTTTTGCACATAAAAAACTTATCCTTATTATACACAAAAATGTCTAAATTTGAATAAGTTTCTATAAATATCTTTAATTTTTTGATTTTTCATCTCTTAATTTTTGAGGAGTTATGTCATTTCCTTTAGCATCAACTACTTTAATTCCCATCAATTGCTGTTTAAAACCACTTCTAAATGCTTTTAAATATTCTTGACGTAATTTTTCTTGTTCTTTTAATTCTAAAGCTGTAATTGTACCATCTTTTTTCTTTTTTGCTAATTCGTTGATTCTTGTAATCAATTTAGGATCTATACTACTCATTTTATTATTCTCCTTACATAAAAAAAGGTAGAGAGCTTTAGATATTTCCCTGTTAATTACAGGTGGGTACCTTTAAATTCACTTTAGGATCCCTATTCTATGATAGGTTTTCAACACCGTGATTTAGATCAGGTTCCCTTATCTATGATGTGGAAATTTATTTACTCTCTAACCAAAATTATTATAACACAAGCATGGCAAGTGTCAACAATTATTCATGTTTGTTATTTGACATAATTTTACTTTTTCTTAACTATACATGTACTTGTATATTCTAAGTCAAAATATTTAAACATTTCATAAATATCATCAAGGGTAATTTCAGCAATTTCATCAACCAAATTCAATGCATTAGTACCTTCAAAATAATAGCGGCTAAATAAATTAGCTATACTCTCTGGACCATTAAACAGATTAATAAATAAACCAATATTTTTCTTTTTGATTCTTTCAAAATCATCTTTAGATATTTCTATATCACCAAAATTCCTGATTAAATCATATAAATGCTCTTTCAAAGTTTGATAATCATCACAATCACAGCCAATTTGAATAAAAGCATAATCACGTTCTTGAGTAAAGTTAGCGCTAAAAGAATCATTTATTATTCCTTTATTAAGCCATTCATTATATAGCTTAGCACTTTTTGAAAATAATAAATCAAATAATAGGTTTATTGCTAATTCTCGTCTTATTTTTAACTTGGGATCATTTAAAATTTCATTTATTTTAATTGAAACAATGATTTTATTCATTTCTACATCCATTGTTAAGATTTCTTCTTTAGTCTTAATATTACAAGGTTCAATATTTTTTTGACAAACAATTTTTTTAGCCATTTTAAAATCTTTTTTAGCCTGGTTTTCCTTAATAACAGAAATTGCTTTATCAGCCTCAATATTTCCAACTACAAAAAGCATCATATTACTAGGATGATAGAAAGTATTATAACAAAGTTCTAACATATCTTTAGTGGTATTGTTTACGGTTTCTACAGTTCCTGCAATATCAACAGCTACAGGATGATTATTGTATAAATTTTGAATTGAACCAAAATAAACTCGCCAATCTGGATCATCATCATACATTTTAATTTCTTGACCAATAATACCTTTTTCTTTTTCAACACTATCAGTTGTAATTTCTAGTTTTTGAACAAAATCTAGTAATAATTCAATACATGGATATTCATTTGTAGTAGTACTAAATAAATAAGCAGTACGACTTGATGAAGTAAAAGCATTTGTGCTTGCACCAAGTTTGGCAAATTCATCTGAAGCATCACTACCATTCATATCAAACATTTTATGCTCAAGAAAATGAGCGATTCCATCTTCAACCTTGATCATCTCATCTTGATTAATTGGGACAAAAGTTGTATCAATAGCACCAAATTTTGTTGTAAATAAACCATAAGTTTTTTCAAAACCCGGTTTTGGAAGTAAGAATACTTCTAAACCATTATCCATTGTTTCATGATACAAAGTTTCTTTTAATGTTTCAAAATATAATTTTTCCATTATTTATCACTCCCTGTAAGCAAGAAGATAGTATCTAAATGTACCTTTTTACTTGCTGCGATTATTTCTTCCCTAGTAACTTTTAATATCTTATCAAGATATTCTTCATTAGATTCTTGTTTGCCTGTCAGATCACGATTATAAGCTAATGTGATCAAACTCATTGGTTCATCTTTAGTTTTAGTAAGTGAACTTTTTAACATTAATTTAGCTAAATTTATTTCATCATCACTAAAATCACCATTTTGAATATTCTTTAATTCTTCATCAATTAATTGCTTTGCTTTTTGATAATCACTACCTTCAATTCCTGCATTAACTGTCATGATCCCACTAAATGCACCATAACTAGACGATATATAATAACAAAGACTGTGTTTTTCTCTAACAACTTTAAATAATCTAGATTGTGAAAAGCCACCAAAAATCGCATTAAAAACAGTCATTGCATAAGTCATTTCATCTAAGAAATTACAATCTACTACATATCCTAAATTTAATTTAGATTGAGTAATCTCTTGTTTTTCAATTACCTCAAGTACTTCTGTTTTAGTGGAATTAAAATTGGTTACGACTGGAATTAATGTTGGATTTGTTGAAAAACTTAAATTTTCTTTAAATACATCAACAATACTTTCATCAACATCACCAACAACATATAAATTCTTTACATCTTCTTCAATTGATTGTAATAAATATTGATATAATTCTTCATTAGTAATTTTATCTAATTCTTCAATATATCCATTATTACTAATTGATAAAAATCCCCCCTCACCCATATTTTTAAATAACTGATTTAAACCATACATAAATTTATCATCATTTTGTACAATTAATCGTTCTCTTAATTCCTTTTTCTTTATATTAAAAGTTTGCTCATCAAATTTACCATTTTGAATATTAGGATGATAAAGAACATCATTAAATAATTTGATTTGCTGTTTTAATAGATCTTCTTGATACGGTAAAAAAGCTTCATTTATACACACACTTGAAATATTTAATACTTGACCTAGTCCTTTTGTTGCTAAATTAGTTCCAAAGTTCATTCCATATAAATCTTCTAGATGACTAGATAAGGCTTGAGTAGAGGGATATTTTTCAGTCCCTCCAGTTAACATGAATGCTAATAATGATCTTTTAGTTACATTTTCTTTGGTTAATCTATTTTCTAATTTTAATGACATCGTTATATTTTTAAACTTTTTGCTTGGAATTACATGTAATGTATATCCCGATAACTGATAACTTTTTTTCATATGACACTCCTTTTATAAATCTAATGTATATATTATACACTAAAAAACAGAAAATAAAATTAAAACAAGGATTTATTAAAATAAAAATCAAAGTATAATAAAACTTTGATTTTATCGTTTTGATTTATCAAATGGTTCACCTGCTGCTTTTGGAGCGGCAGAATTCTTAGATGTAAATGCTAATAATATCAATGTTGCAAGATAAGGAAAAATTCTAAAAATGATTCCTGGGATTCCTGAGTTTAATAAAAAAGGAATTGAAGCATATGTTACCGCTAAAGTTTTAGCAAAAGCAAAGAAAATTGCTGAAAGTGCGATTCGCCAAGGATTCCAGTTTCCAAATATCAAAACTGCTAACGCTAAAAAGCCATACCCTGCTACTGTACTTGAATATTCACTTGTAATAGGAATAACATAGACCAATCCACCTATTCCAGCTAAAACACCTGATAAAACAACTCCTAAATAGCGCATTTTATAAACATTGATTCCAGCTGCATCTGCTGCATGTGGGTTTTCACCACAAGTTCTAATTCTTAAACCAGTTTTAGTTTTATATAAAAAAACATATGTAAGAATTAGAATAATGATTCCAATAAAAGTGGATACATAAAAATCTTTAAAAAACATTTCTCCTATTATTGGAATATTTGATAAAAATGGAATTTCTTTAATTAAAAATTCATTTGTAAAAGGAATACTTTTAACACCACCAAATATTGTTTTAGCTATAAAGATTCCTAATGCTGGTGCAAATAAGTTTAAAGCAGTTCCTGAAATAGTTTGATCGGCTTTCATATTAACTGCTGCAAAAGCATGTAATAAAGCAAACAGTCCGCCAACGATTCCAGAAACTATCAGTGATATATAAAATAATAATTGTCCCTGTATCCAATCATTATTTTGTGCTATAAACATAAATAAAATCCCAAAAAAAGCTCCAAAAATCATAATTCCTTCTAAAGCAATATTAATAATACCAGAACGCTCACTAAATAATCCTCCTAATGCTACAATCAGCAAAGGAATAGAAAACATTAGGCTTTGTCTAAATAAAAAATAAAATAAATCCATTATTTTTCTCCTCCTTGTTTATAGCGTCGTTTTTTTTCTAAAAACAAACGAATAAATAAAGTAAAAGAACTAAAATAGATAATTGCAGCAACAATTATATCAATGATTTCAACGGCAATATGAACTGCTTGAACATAATTTCCTCCTAAATTAATATAAGCAATAAATAAAGCTGCAAAAATTACACCTAAAGGATTATTAAAACCTAATAACGCTACTGAAATTCCATTAAATCCTTCAGCTGCCAATACTTCTGCAGTACTAATTGTTCTACCAGTTCCTGCTAAATACACTAAAGCACCACCTAAACCTGCAAAAAAACCAGCTATCACCATTGCTAAAATTACACTTTTCTTTTCGTTCATCCCAGCATATTTACTTGCGTTAGAATTATACCCGGTAGCTTTTAACTCATAACCATATGTTGTTTTGTTCATTATAATATAGGCAATTATGCATATACCAATTGCAATAAATGTTCCAATATTAATACTAGAACCTCTAAAGATTCTATCCAACCCTAAATTAGGAATAGCTAAACTTTTAGAAATCGTATATGATTCAGCTCCTGTAGAATTATACATATATTGTTTAACCCCTTCAATTACTATTAACATCCCAATATAATTCATCATAATTCCTGAAATTACTTCATTTACATTACAATATGCTTTGAGGATTCCTGGTACACTAGCCCATAAGGATCCAGCTATTCCTCCTGCAAAAATTGCAAAAAACCAACGAATTGAATCTGGAATAAAAGTTAGATTAAAAGCTACAAACATTGAAACAAAAGCACCAATTATGTATTGTCCTGGAGTTCCAATATTAAATAAACCGCATTTAAACGCAAAAGCAACCGAAAGACCTGTCATCATAATAGGAACTGATAAATATAATACTTCCCCAACGCTTCTTATTCCTCGATAAAATCCCCCTCTTAATAAGATAGAAAAACCTTCCAAAGCTTGATTAGGAACAACTAAAAACATAATTAATAATCCAAAAATCAAACCACAACCAATAGCAATCAATGATGATATAAATGCTTTATACCATTCTTTATCTTTCATCATTTACACCTCGCTTAGAACCTGACATATATAATCCTAATTCTTCAACATTAGTTTTTTTAGGATCAAGATCACCAACTATTTGCCCTTCATACATTACTAAAATGCGATCACTGATATTCATAACTTCATCTATCTCTAAGCTTACTAATAAAATAGCATGTCCATGATTACGATATTGAATGAGTTGTTTATGAATAAATTCAATAGCCCCGACATCTAAACCTCGAGTTGGCTGGACAGCTATTAATATATCGCAATTACTATTAATTTCACGAGCAATAATAGCTTTTTGTTGATTACCCCCAGATAATCCGCGAGCTTTTGAATATACTCCTTGTCCTGAACGAACATCATAGTTTTTTATCAAAATCTGTGCTTGCTTGTATATATGATCAAAGTTCAAGAAACCCCATTTTTGATTATCTTTGGTAAAATAATTTTTTAAAATCATATTTTCTGCTAAATTATAATCAAGAACTAAACCATGTTTGTGACGATCTTCAGGGATATGTGCTATGCCTTCTAAATTTCTTTGCCGTATTGAACTAGTTGTAATATCTTTATTATTTAAAATAATTTTACCTTTATATCCATTTAACATTCCAGTAATAGCGTATATTAATTCACTTTGTCCATTTCCTTCTATTCCTGCTAAACAAACGATTTCATTACGTTTAACTTCAAAATTGATATTTGATAAAATCTTCTTGCTGACACCTTTTTTTGAATAATTAAGATTTTCTACTTTTAATACTATATCACCGGGCGCACAGATTTCTTTTTCGACAACAAAATTGACATCACGACCAACCATCATTTGTGATAATTGTTCTTTAGAAACTTCTTGGACATTAACAGTATTAATATATTTTCCTTTACGAATAACAGTACATCTATCAGCTACTATTTTAATTTCATTTAACTTATGAGTAATAAAGATAATTGACTTACCTTCCTTCACTAAACTTTTCATAATCTTTAAAAGTTCATCAATTTCTTGAGGTGTTAATACAGCGGTAGGTTCATCAAAAATCAGTATTTCATTATCTCGAAATAACATTTTTAAAATCTCAACTCTTTGTTGCATTCCAACTGTAATATCTTTAATTATAGCATCTGGATCAATATTTAAATTATACTGTTTTGATAGAGTTATAACTTGTTTACGAGCATTTTCTTTGATTAAAAATCCATTTTTACTCTCTTCAGTTCCTAAAATAATATTTTCAAGTACGCTAAAAGTTTCTACTAATTTAAAATGCTGGTGGACCATTCCAATCTTGAATCGATTAGCATCATTAGGATTATTGATTTTTACTAATTGATTGTTTATTTTAATACATCCTGAATCAGGCTGATATAAGCCAAATAAAATAGACATCAAAGTGGATTTACCAGCTCCATTTTCTCCTAATAAAGCATGAATCTCACCTTTTTTTAACTGTAAAGTTATATTGTCATTTGCTTTGATTCCTGGAAATTCTTTAGTAATATTTAACATCTCTATTACATATTCCATAAATCTACTCCTTTTATTTTTCTGTTTTTTATAAATAAAAAGCGAGTAACCCCGCTTTTATTTATCATATGTAATATTAACATTGGAAAGCTTTAACTTGGTTGGGTTTCCATTATCTTTATTATCATTATCAACTTCTGTTCTTGTTTTGATTTTTACACTGCCATTAGCTACTTTAGTAAAAATTTCATTATATGCATCTTCATTAAAATTACCTAGACGCTCAAAATCTTTTGGTAGTCCAATATATCCACCTGTTGCATCAAGAGTTTCAATTCCACCCTTAAATTTATCATTTTTGTAATCAACTAATTTATCATAGACTGTTTTATTAACATCTTTTAAAGCTGATGTGATTACTACCCCAGTACTATCATCATTTTGATTACTATCTACTCCTATCGCAAACTTTTCTGCCTCTTTAGCAGCAGGAAAGATAGAATTACAAATTCCTCCTCCACAAGAAAAAATAACTTCTAATCCACTATCATACCATTTAGCTGCTTTAGTTTTAACTGCCGGATCTTCACTAAAAGTTCCAGTATAAGTATACATCATATCAACCATGACATCTGATTGTATTGCAGCGTCATTTGCACCTTGAAGATATCCATATCCATAATTAATTACAGCTGGCAAAGCAATTCCACCCATGAATCCAAGTTTAGTAAAACCACCTTTTACTGCAGCATAGCCAGCTAGATATCCCGCTTGTACTTCATTGTATAAAGCGCAGTAAACATTATCTGTTGGTTTGACTTCTTTAGATTTTGTACTATCTTTTTCATCTGGAATTGTAGGTGTAGCATCGATTAAAATAAATTTAACTTCATCATATTCATCTTGCAATTCACCAATTGCATTACAAAATTTAAAACCTGGGCAAACGATTACTTTTGCCCCATTTAAAACCGCTTCATCAATTTGTGCTTTATAACCCGCATCATCAAAACTAGCTGGCTTATAATATTTATATGTGACATTCTTATCTTTACCAAACTTTTCAACTGCTTGCCAAGCTGATTGATTGAACGATTTATCATTTATATCACCAGCATCAGTAACTAGTGCAATTTCAAATTCTTCACTATTATTACCACATCCTACTAATAAAAACGAAAAAATAAGAAGCACTATTAATAATTTTTTCATCTTAAATTTTCCTCCTTGTAAACTAAGATTAATCATTTATCAAAATTATATCCATTTATCTCTTTAAATATACAATTTAAAAAGAAGATATCTATTCGATATCTTCTTCTTGATAACCACGTATATATACCTCTCGAGGTTTGGAACCGATTTGGGGACCAATCACTCCATCAGCTTCTAATTGGTCAATTATACGAGCAGCTTTATTATATCCAATTCTAAACTGTCTTTGTAGTAATGAAGTACTAGCTTTTTGGGCATTGATTACAAAACTGCGACACATTTCATATTCTTCATCTTCCTCTTCTTCCTTTGATGCTGCATTAGACGAGGTCGTATTTAATTTAACATTTATATATTTTTCATCATAATTAGCTTCTTGCTGATTAGCAGTGTGGTGAGAAATCGCACTAACTTCTTCATCAGATACAAAAGCTCCTTGGACCCTAATTGGTGAACTTGAGCCCATTGGAGAAAATAACATATCGCCTTTACCAAGTAATTTTTCAGCTCCAGATGTGTCTAAAATCGTTCTGGAATCAATTCCTGAAGAAACAGCAAAAGCAATTCTTGAAGGAATGTTAGCTTTAATAACCCCAGTAATAATATCTGTAGAAGGTCTTTGAGTTGCAACGATCAAATGAATTCCTGCTGCTCTTGCCATTTGAGCAATTCTCATAATACAATCTTCTACTTGTTTACTAGCAACCATCATCAAATCAGCAACTTCATCTAAAATAATGATGTGAAATGGCAAAACTTCAAGCTGTTCATCTAATGGTAAATCACCATTTTTTTTATGTACATAATTGTTATATCCTTCAATATTTCTAACATTAGCCCCTGCAAATAAATCATAACGACGTTCCATTTCTGCTACAACTTCTTGTAAAACAGCAGCAGCTTTTTTAGGATCAGTTACTACTGGAGCTAATAAATGAGGAATACCATTGTAATTAGTAAGTTCAACTTTTTTAGGATCAACTAAGATAAATTTAACTTCATCTGGTCTAGCACGCATTAAAATACTACAAATAATAGTATTTACGCACACTGATTTCCCACTTCCAGTTGCTCCTGCAATCAATAAATGTGGCATTTTGTTTAATTCCGCATATATAGTTTTCCCGCTAACATCTTTACCTAATGGTACTAACAGTTTATTTGTTTGTAATTCTTTAGGAATATCTTTAATAACCTCTTTAAATGTAACCATTGTAGCAACACTGTTAGGAATTTCAACCCCAACAGCAGGTTTACCAGGAATTGGTGCTTCTATGCGGATATCTTTTGCTGCTAAAGCTAATTTTATATCATCTTGTAATTGCATGATTTTATTAACCCTTGTTCCTGTTTCCAGTTTTAATTCATATTTAGTCACAGAAGGTCCAATAAAAATATCACTAATTGAGGCATTGACTCCAAATTCATGAAGAACATTAGTTAATGCTTCAGCTTTTTCTAATGCATTTCCTTTATTATCGCCTGATTTTTTGGAAACAGGATTTTTCAATAGTGATAAAGCTGGTAAACGATAATTTTTATTTATTTTTTGTTTTGGTTTTAAATTATCATTTTCGTGTATTTTGGGTTCTTTGTCTTTTATTTCAAGGGTCATTGATTTTTCATCAAACTCTAAAGCTGAAGAAAGGGTATCATCTTCTTCTAAATGAGCAGTATGGATTCTAGCTGATGTTTTCTTTTCAGGTTTTTCTTCATCCATTTCAAATATATCATCTGGAAAAAAAGCAATATCTCTTTTTTTAGTAAAGAAATCAATAAATTTACTAGTATTTTGTTGTTTTTCCTTTTTCTTCTTTTTTGAACCTTTTTTAGATCCGGTTTTTACTTTTTTATGATGATCTACATAAAATTTACTTCCTAGTAAAGTCATACTGATAAGAAGAATAAATCCGGCAGCTATAATAGCTCCTGTTTTATCAAACAGAGCACTAAACATCCCATATAAAATCGCACCAATAAAACCACCGCGATTGCATGGAGCAGTAGCAACATATTGGTTGATTACTTTCATTCCCGTAATATTGTCATCACTTAATGATGACATGAAAATTAGTATAGCTCCTGTTAATAAGTATAGGCCAATTGCATTGGGACCATTAAATCGTGGTAATTTAGCATAGTAAACTACATAAATGCTAATTATAATCAAAGCAATATATCCAATTCCTACAAAATTACCAAGTATGTATGTACATAAAAAATTCAACTGCTCTCCTATTGGACCTAGTTTCATTGCCGCTACAATAATTAGGAACAAACCAGTAGCAGCGATAATTCTAACTTTTAAATCTTCACTTAGCTGCTCTTGTTTTGATTTTTTTGACCGACTTGTTTTAGCCATGATTAACACTCCCTACTCTAACTCAATTATTATATCATAACAAATTAAGATATCAAAAGAAAAAGCAAGCTTAAACTTGCTTAAACTTCGATAATTATCGGCAAAATAACTGGTCGTTTTCCAGTTTCTTTACTAATAAATTTACTAGCTTTATCCTTAATTTCCTGACGTACTTCAACAGCTTCTAAGGTTGGATCACTTTTCATTTGTTCAGTACACTTTTCAGCAATATCAATTATTCCTTTAATTATATGTTCAGAATCCCTTAAATAAACAAAACCACGAGATTGAACATCAGTATTTGCAATAATTTCATGAGTTTTACTATCAATTGTTATTCCAATAATAACTACACCATCATTTGATAATTGAATTCGATCATCAATGACTTTATCACCAACATCGCCAACTCCAATTCCATCAATCATTACATCTTCAACTTCAATTGTATCACGATAATCTTCTAGCTTTCCATTTTTAAAAGTTAAAAATTCACCATTATCAATAATAGCAATATTCTCTGAAGGAATATCCATATTTTTAGCTACATCCATATTAGAAATAAAGTGTTGATACTCTCCCTTGATCGGGACAAAATAAGTTGGATTAAAAATTTGAATTATAACTTTAATATCTTCTTGAGATGCATGCATTGAATATAATTCTTTATTTTTTAAAACATGAATCTTTGAATCAGTTTTATATAGCTCATTAATAGCTTTATTGGCAATTTTTTCAGTTCCTGGAATTACTGGTGAAGCAACAATAAAAGTATCATTTTCATTAAGTTTTAAATACTCATCACCACCATCAATAATATCACTAATATCATGATAAATCCGTTGAGGTGTTCCACTTAATAAAACTACTAAATTATTATCAACTGATTTTTTTCCAATATCAGTTGAAAAAGCAATTAATTCTTTAGGAACTTGAATTACAGCTTTTTTCAAACGTTGACCGATTCTTACGATACTGTTAGTACTATCATATTTATCACGACCATAAAAAACAATTTTTCGCTTATATTTTTTTGTTAATTCTACAATTTCCTTTGTTCTAAAAATATTTTGGGCATATGATGAAATAATGATTCGCCCTTCACTGTCCTCGAATATATTATCAATTTTTTCTGTCAATTTATGCTTTGGTGATGTATATCCTGAATTTTTAGAATACGAAGATTCACATAATAATGCTAAAACACCTTTTTTTCCGATTTCCATCATTTTTTGAATATCACATCTAAATCCTTCTGGAGCTCCAAAATCAACAATGAATTCACCACTATATACAATATAGCCATCTCTTGTCCACAAAGCTACTCCAATACTTCCAGGTATTGAATGGGTAACTGGGAAAAATTCAACAGGAACACCAGCAATATCGATCGAATCATTTCGTTTAACTCTTACCAGTTGATAATTCACTTTAAAATTATTATGTTTTTTATGCCTTTTCATCATTTGATCAATTAAATCAGCAGTTAATGCTGGAGCATAGATTGGTGCATTTACAGCCTCTAATAAATACGGCAATGCAGCCATTACATCATCATGTCCATGGGTAATAATTATTGCTACGACTCGTCTGGCATTTTCTTTTAAGTAATCAAAACTAGGAATAATTATATCAACTCCTAATTTACTTATTTCTGGAAATCTAAATCCTGCATCTAAAATAAAAATCTGTTCTTTTATTTCAATGCAGTACATACTTTTACCCATCTCAGCCTGTCCGCCAAGTGGTAAAATTTTCACAACATCTTTTCTCATTTTTTCCTCCAATTTATTATTTATAGTATGTATAAAAACAATCTTTAATATATTAACACATCAAAGTATGGTTGGCTAATACTTTCTAAAAACATTGTAACAAAAATTGAACAAAAAGAGAAATAAATTAATATTTCTTTTTATAATGTATACAACTTTAATCATAGTATGAGCAATATAATTAAGTTTTAGCCATTATATATTAATCAATTTATTATCTTTAAAAAGTAATATTAATGGAGAAATAAATTAATATTTCTCCATTAATTTATTTAATTGTATCTCTAATTTATCATCTATCTTGACCAATGGTAAACGTAGCCTGTAGTTAATATAACCTTTTTTAGATAAAATATATTTTAAGCTGCTAGATATATTATCACGATAAAAATATTTAACTAATAAATTAAAATAATCACTATTTACTTCACTATCATTTAATAGACTAACTGACTGATAATCAATATTGCTTAAATCACTAATAATCCCATCATAGTTATGATGGATTTTTAAAACATTTTTATCATGAATGTATTTTTTAGCTGTTAATGAAGTATCAAGATCTTGTTCCGTTATTAATCCGCAGATATTTAAATGCTTTTGTAATAAAATTTTAATATCTTCAGTCTCTAAAATATTTCGGTGATAAAAATCAATGATAATTTTTTTGTCAGTAACTACTGAAATTAAATCAATGTGTTTATAAATACTAGCATTTGAATATCTAACCATACTAGGTACTTTAACAATATACCCAGTTAATCCTTTAATATCATTTAATTCATTAATTTGTTCAATTGCTTTTTTAGTACTTTCTTGCAAAATATAGACATATATCTCTAAATCATAATGATAACAGATATATCTAATTAAATGTTTAAGTTCAATCGGATTTAAAAACATCCCTTCACCAGTAAAACTCCCAATAATAAAACAATGATTTTTTTGAAATGCTAAACGTTTAATTAAAACATCTACAGCTTGATAATCGATAATTCCGTCTTCTTTAAAAGGTGTGATTAAATTAGTAAAAATTTTCATTTCTAATCACTTCTAACAATCAAATCATGCAATAAATTAATATCCTGTTTTTGCATCTTGACTTTAACATAATAACTGTCAATTTCTTTGTTTGAAGTAAGGGCAAATTTTTCTAAAAAATTCCGATAAATATCATCATTTTCAAGTTCACATCCAACAAAATGTACTTTTGTATAAGCATCAATTTTTGTATATTTAGTTTTTAATTTATGCAGGTTTTCTTCTAAAACAAGATAATCATTTTCATATTTATCAAATAAATAATTAACATCCTTTTTTGCTATCTCTTCATCGAAACGTATTAACCAATAATTAAAATCAATTGACATCGTTTTGATTTTTGTATCATCATGATTAATTAAAGTACCAATACTATCATTATAAATAGATCTTAAGTTGATCTTGAAACCATCTTTGTGATAACCTTCAAGTAATGCCTTATAGCAGATTATTCGAGCTTTATGCTTAGCTAAATCAAGAGCCTGGCGATATCCCACATGTTTGATCAAACGAGCATCATTGATATATTTTGGATCTCCAGTATAGATTCCACAAACATCACTGTAAATATATACTTCATCTAAATTCATTCTTTTAGCAATATAAACAGCACTATAATCGCTGTCCCCTTGTTGTAATATTCGTACATTTTTATATTTATCAATTCCTTGAAATCCAGGAATGATAATTACATCATATCTCTTAAAATATTCAATTATTTTTTTCTTATCAAAATCTACTAATCGATTACCTCTGATTTTTAAACCAGCCTGCAAGCTAGAAAGAGAAATTGCTTTAATATCTCTTTTTCTTAACTCACTTGATAAAACCACACTGCTGATAGTTTCACCACAGCTAACAATTCGACTATATTCATCATATGATAACTGCCAAGAAATTAGTTCTTTTAATGTGTCGGTTGCATAGGGCTCTGGATAGCGCCCCATTGCACTAACAACTACGATTAGTTTATAATTTGAATTTTTTTTTATGATTTTACATACTGCGTTTATTGAATCTTTATCACGTAAGGATGTACCACCAAACTTTAGTACTTTATACATCTTTAATCCCTTCAAACACTGGCTGAATCTGTTTATTATTTAGTGAACTAATCAACGTTTGAATAACCAGGTTTTCATCAAACAACATACTATTAGGTTTTTTTATATGATCATCTTGGTACATTGGCACTAAATAAAAATGTTTTGTATTTAAAATTTGCATAATATTTTTTCCTGAATTACTTAAAGCATCATTTGTTGCAATTGCTAGAACTACATTATGCTCATTTCTTAATGTCGATTTACATGCCATTGTTACAGCGTTATCATTGATTCCATATGCTAGTTTTGCAAGTGTATTTCCACTACATGGCATAACTAACATTAAATCTAATGGTATTTTAGGACCAAAAATTTCAGCATTTACGACATCACTAATAACTTTACGTTTGACTATTTTTTCTATTTCTGCAATCAATTCATCAGCCTGATCAAAACGAGTATCACAAGTTAATATTTTTTCACTGACAAAAATATACAAATCACATTCTTGTTTAACTAATTCTTTAATAACGACCATTGATTTTTTTAAAGAACAAAAAGATCCTGTAATTCCAATCCCAATTTTTTTATTTTTTAACATTTATATCAACTGCCCGTTTAATTGCCTTATATAAAGCAAAGGCACTACTTTGATAAGCATATTTAGTTGGTAATTGTTTTAATAAATGATAATTAGTATCTCTTTTACTATTTTCTAAACCATAAGGTTTAGATGCTACATCATAAATCTGACACTTTTCATCTTTTGTAGATAACATTTTATCTGTAATGATATTACTTGGAATCGTATTTATAATAAAATCATAACCTTCTAAAGTTAATTCATTTAAGCGGATATAACGATATCCTCTAGCGACTACTTCTTCATGATAATGATCATTGCGATTTGATACGGTAATTTTTGCATTAAAACGTTCCAACTTACTAGCAAGATCTTTTCCACAATGTCCATAACCTAAAATCAAGATATTTGAATTTGACAAACTAATATTATTATCAATTATCATGTATGCAATTAAAGCTTCATCACAAATATAAGTGTTTTCATTAACAAATTGTTCATCATGATATAAATAATCATATTTAAATCCTTTTAATTTACTTAAATAACATAAACGCTGATTCTTTAATAAAGTTAATACAGTTGAATCACAAGCAAAATCTACTTGTTCAAAACCTTTACCATCTTTTCCTAGATATATAATCTGACAAGATGATATAAACCTGCTATCATTTTCTATCTGATAACCATTTTTAACCATTAGCTTAGCTAAATATTTGCAACGATTATCAGTACCATTAATATAGACTAACATATTCCACCTCTACTATAAAATATGATAATTATCTAAGTTTGTTACAAGGTTGATAAAATTCATCAACCTTGTAAATTAAATCCCATTTCTTCAGTAATCAAGCCTAATATAATTTCTATCCGTTCCTGTAACATATCAACAGCCTGGTCAAGAATTAATTTTTCTTTTTTATCATGATCATAACTTTCTATCTCAAATACACACTTAACCACAAAAAAATGTTTTTCCCCTTCACCTACTTTAATCTGATAGTTAAGTACTAAGTTTCCTTTCTGACTATGACTATAACCTACCTCAATGCGTGCTTTTACATTTTTAGGTACATAGTTTTCTTTATCATTAATTACATTAGCATGAATACTTTTTAATTTAACTTCCATTTTAATTTCCTCCTTATTATTTTCTACATTAAAAAAAGTGATTTTTCTTTTATTATTTACATTCTTTTAGGATTTTATTAAAATAACCTCAACGGAGGTTAAAAAATGTACTACTTAATGCTTATTTATACTTTTTTATTATCATTAAAGACTTCTTGGACATATAATAATTTTACCTTCTTATCATATCAAAAAGATCTACGAATTCATTATCTTATTTGGGTTACGATCATGTCTTGTTTTTTACTATATAAAATATATAAACTGTTAAAAAATATTACCTATATAACCTTTTTTAATCAGTTATTGATATGTTTTAGTTTTTTAAGTATGTTAATAGGGTCATATTTGCCATATGACCCTATTTATGAAAATATAATTTCTACTTTACATATAATACTATCTTCTTTAGGCGCTTTATCATTATTAATAATTATTCAAATCTTAATAAATAGAATCATTTTAGTTGACTTAGATTTTTATAAAAAAATGACTACAATATATCGTAGTTTAATTTTGATGCTGGGAATGCTTATTATTATGTTTGGTTCGATTAATAGTATTGTGGAATTATTTTTTACTTTTACAGTACTTATTTCTTTAAATAAAATTGAAAAATATTTTAAATAAATTACTTAACAGTAACTATTCATATATTATGCTTTAAATAGAAGGTAATTAAAAAGAATCAAAATGATAGGTTTACTCTCAACTTAATTTGCTCATCAGTGATCTTATAAGAAAATTTCTTATTTAATAATTGGAGATTCTTGTGGCGTAGTCATTGTTTAAATTCATCGGTCAACTGTTTCATTTGACCTACATGATAGTTATTAATCCAATCTTTCACAATTTGGTTTACTTTTGTAAAAGTAATTATATTAGAACGTGATTGGCACTTTCATCCACCATTTTGTCTAATCAAGTTTCTGTTTGTACGCTCGAAAGAATCTCTATACTTCTTCTCTCACCTATATTATCACTAATAACGGCTTGTAATTCACTATACTTAGTGATAAACACCTGAGGTTGGTTTATCTCCGATTGAATTCATGCCATAATGAAAAATATCTTGTAACAATTTTTTGTTACAAGATATTTTTTTCTAAGTATTTATACTGCATACTATCTTTAATTTCTTCACTATTACCTTCAAGAGCATCTAATAGTGCATAAGCAAAAGCTAATGCGGCTGCAGGTCCTTTTCCTGTTATGATGTTGTTATCTTTTAAAACTAGAGCTTCTTGGTAATTAGCACTGTTTAATTGAGCATCGATTCCTGGAAAACAAGTAACTGTTTTTCCTTCAATAACTCCTGCTTTTTCTAATACGATTGGTCCAGCACAAATTGCACCAATAATTTTGTTAGCTTTATTAAATTTTTGTACGATCTTAATTACTTTTGGATCATCTCTTAAATTAGTAGCGCCAGGTAATCCACCAGGAATAACAATAGCATCATATGTTTCAATCGTGTCATCAAATATACGATCCATTGTTATTTTTATTTGATGAGAACTAACGACTTCTAGTTTGTCCATCCCAATCATTGTACATTCAATTTTTGCTCGGCGCATTACGTCTACTACTGATAATGCTTCTAATTCCTCAAAACCATCATGAAATAACACTGCTATTTTTTTCATCACAAAACCTCCTTGAATAGTATTTTACCATTATAAAGGCTAAATTGCATTATCTTAATGATTGAAAAATCAGTTATATCGTACTATAATGGCCTTGTTATTAAATAAATATTTAGTAATGACAAAGCATTAACTATCTAATTATTTAATGACGGAGATATTATATACACCGTATCATAGTGAACGGTAGTGGAGGAAAAAATGAAAAATAAAAAAACTAAAGATCTTGTTTTGTATGCAATGTTTATTGCAATTGAAATGTTACTGGTGTTTATTCCTTTTTTAGGGTATATCCCAATTGGTCCATTGCGTGCAACAACGTTACATATTCCAGTAATTATTGCTGGAATTATTTTAGGTAAAAAAGGCGGTAGCCTTATTGGACTTGTTTTTGGTTTAAGTAGTTTGTTCTATAATACAATTAATCCTACTGTGACTTCATTTGTTTTTTCACCATTTATTAGTGGGAATATTTTAAGTGCAGTTATTGCAATTTTACCTAGAGTACTGATTGGATTTATTGCAGGTTTAATTTTTGAACAGGTTTTAAAATATAATTGGAATAGATATTTAGGTATGATCATATCTAGTCTAGCTGGAGCTTTAACTAACACTATTTTAGTATTAAGTGGGATTTATTTGATTTTTGGTCATAGTTACGCTCAAGCAATTGGTCAGGATTTTAATGTGCTAATGGCTTATTTAATTGGAATTGTTACTAGTAGTGGAATACTAGAGGCGATTGTTGGAACTATTATCGCAATTCTTATCTGTCAGCCTTTATTAGTGCTTACAAAGAAAGGAAGTTAAAATGAAAACGATAGTTGTAGGAGTTAGTGGCAGCATTGCTGCGTATAAAGCTTGTGAATTAATAAGAACATTAAAAAAGAATAACTATGATGTTGAAGTAATTATGACACATAATGCGACTAAATTTATTAGTCCTCTTACTTTGGGATCTCTAATAAATAAGCCTGTATTAATTGATGATTTTGATAAAGATGGTTATAAAATAAAACATATCAGCTATGCAAAAAAAGCTGACTGTTTTGTTATTGTACCAGCAACTGCCAATATTATTGGTAAGATTGCAAATGGAATCTGTGATGATGTTTTGACATCAACATTTATTGCAGCTACTTGTCCAAAGTTGATTGCGCCAGCTATGAATGTTAATATGTATGATAATTTAGCAACCCAACGTAATATTGAAAGATGCAAAACATATGGTATAAAATTTGTTGAACCAGGCTATGGTTTATTAGCTTGTGGTGATACTGGTCGTGGAAAACTAGCTAATTTGAATCAAATTATGGCGATGATTGAGTATTGTTTATGTGATAAGCCTTTAAAAAATAAGCGGGTCCTAATAACCGCAGGACCAACTCAAGAAGCACTTGATCCAGTAAGATATATTACTAATCATTCTAGTGGTAAAATGGGCTATGCCTTAGCTAAAAGAGCATTTGAATTAGGAGCAAAGGTAACTTTAATAACTGGTCCTACTAATCTTGATCTCCCCTATGGTATAAAAGTTATCCAAATAAAATCAGCATCAGAAATGTTTGAAGCAGTTAAAATCAGATATAAAAAACAGGATTATATAATTAAAGCTGCAGCAGTTGGTGATTATCGTGTTAAAGAAATTGCTCAGGATAAAATTAAAAAGAAAAGTGATGTTTTGCAATTAGAATTAATAAAAAATGATGATATTCTAGCATATTTAGGTAAGCATAAGACAAATCAAATTATCTGTGGTTTTGCTATGGAAACAAAAAATCTTATTGATCATGCAAAAGAAAAATTTATTAAAAAGAATTGTGATTTATTAGTAGCTAATAATTTAAAGGAACCTGGGGCTGGTTTCAAAAATGATACAAATAAAGTAACATTTATTACAAAAGATAAAATCCAACAAATTGAATTAATGACAAAAAATGATTTAAGTGATCTAATTTTGCAAGAACTAATCAAAATTAAGGAGGAAAAACATGTTAATAGTAATTGATATAGGTAATACAAATATTACAATGGGTTTAGTTGATAAAAATCAAATAATTGATAATTATCGTTTAACGACAAAATTAGAACGTACTTCTGATGAATATGGATTTATGCTATTAAGTTTCTTAAACGCTTCAAATATTCTAGTAGATGAAATTGAAGATATCATTATTGCCTCAGTAGTACCTAAAATTATGTATTCTTTCACAAATTCTATTAAGAAATATTTTAATCGGGAGCCAATTATTATTGGACCAGGAATTAAAACGGGAATTAGAATAAAAATTGATAATCCTAAAGAATTAGGTGCTGATCGGCTCGTTGATGCTGCTGGTGCTTATTATATTCATGGTGGTCCGTGTTTAGTAATTGATTTTGGAACTGCTACTACATTTGATGTAGTTAATGAAGATGGTGATTTTCTTGGTGGAGCAACTGCTCCAGGAATTGGAATAAGTATTAATGCTTTATCTAGTCAAGCAGCAAAATTACCAGAAATCGAAATAAAAAAACCTAAATCTATTATCGCTAAAAATACTGTTACTAGTATGCAGGCTGGTATAATTTATGGGTACGTTGGTTTAACCGAAAATATTATTACTGAAATAAAAAAAGAATATGGACAAAATTTAACCGTTATTTCAACTGGTGGTTTAGGTCGAATAATTTATAATGAAACTGATTTAATAGATATTTATGATCCTGATTTAACATTTAAAGGATTAAAAATTATCTATGATAAATACAAAAAAAGTTTACAGATATAATTAAAAGTGGTGTTAGGGTTATTAACCAATACCACTTTTTTAGTACGCTAATTAAACATTTTCATAAACTGGGTTTATCAGCTTGATTTACTTTTGCGATTTTTCCAAACATTATACAAAATGTCTTTAAGAACTAACATCGCATCTAGTTCATTAAGCTGATATTCCTGCTTTAATTCATTCAACATAACATTGATTTTATAAGCATAATTCGAAATATTAACTTTTTCCTGATAGCTAAGAAGAATAGGGTATTTTTTCCCCCATGCATTTGTCCAGTTAATTTTTTCTTCTGTTTCTTCGTTAGTTTTGTCAATGGTGTCCTGTATTTCCTTTATATCAATATCAAAATCAATTAATTCATCTAATGATACATTATAAAGTATTGCCATTTTCTTTGATTGACGAATATCCGGGACAGTTTCATCCGTTTCCCATTTTGAAACAGTTTGTCTGCTAATCCCCAGCTTTTCAGCTACATCTTCTTGCGAAAGCCCGCATTTCTTCCTTGCTTGAAATAAACTATTTCCTAAATTCATTATAATTCCTCCTTATCTATTTGTGGTTTTATTATATTATTCAATAAGGACAACTTCTACCAACTAAAATTATCAAATCTGCTATTTTTCTTAACACAACGAAGATTTTACAGTTTCAAATCTTCAAAATACCGTTTTTTATTTATAGTAACTTTAGTAGCAATATATCTAAATCTGAATTTTCTTTGTTTACTCTTCTTGCATAAGAACCTACAATAATAATAGTCTCAATATGCAAAGTATTCCTTGCATATTTTTTAAGTTCGTTAAAAAAGTCTTCAAACAAAATATTATCATTTCTATAAATTCTAATATATTAAAATCAAGATATACTCTAATGGTATTGCCTAGTAATTGTTTAAATTACTACTGTTCTTTTAAATCTGTTATGGTTTAATCAAGTAATGTCGTTCCATAAGAATTATCAATAGCACAAAGCCATTTACCATCAATCTTTCGGTATACATAAGTTGCTCTACGATCCATACTATATTCAGATGTTTCTTTATTGTCAGCATCTAATAAAGTTTGAGATAAAACTAATACTGTATCCCCTGCTTCAATCATTAACATTTTTCCTTGTGTTGGAACAACACTATTTTTAAAATAGGCAGCAATTTTAATAAAAGCTTCTTTGATTGCTTCTTTTCCTTTTGCCTCTAAACCAGGTTTTACAACCAATACTGCATCATCAGTATAAAAATCCATTAAATCATCAAATCTTTCTTCTTTTATTGCCTTATCTGCTGCAGCTATCAATATATTTATTTCTGTATTCATATTTCACTTATCCTTTATTTTTTTAATTCTAATTTTGTACTATATAGATGTAGATGTTAGTTATATTCATCTACACTTACTTATATAATAA
>NZ_JBKTWO010000009.1:0-78927 GCF_047249845.1 Thomasclavelia sp. | reverse complement strand
AAGCAAATGCGATATTAAATAATCCAGAAGCAACAGCAGAAGAAGTAGAAAATGCGATAAATGGATTAACCAAAGCAATGGCAGGATTAGTAGCTAATCCAACAAATCCTGAAAGTACAGTAAAACCAGGTGATACAAAGGTAAATGCTACTAAGACAGGAGATACAGCAAGTATGATGTATCCATTAGCTGGTTTAGCAGCGGCGTCAATTGTCTTCTATGGAAGTAAGAAAAAGAAAAAAAATAAATAGTAATTTATTATACTTTTAAACCAGAGAAAATTTCTCTGGTTTTCTTTTATAAAAAAATTAAATATTTTTTAGCACTGTTGTTGACAAAGTGCTAGGATGGAGTATAATGTTCTTAGCACTAAAGGATGGCAAGTGCTAAAAAAGGAGTGATTAAAATGATTAAGCCATTACATGATAACGTTATTTTGAAAAAAGAAGAAGTAGAAAACAAAACATCAAGTGGAATTATTTTAACAACCGAAACTAAAAAAATTCCAAGTGTGGCAACAGTTGTCGCGGTTGGTCCTGATTGTAAAGCCGAGATCAAAGAAAATGATAAGGTAGTGTATAAAGAATATTCAGGTACGAATATTGAGATTGATGAAGTTGAATATATTGTAATTAGTGTTAAAGATATTTTAGCAAGTATTGCTTAGGAGGTAATTAACGATGAGTAAAGAAGTAAGATTTTCAAGTGATGCCCGTAAGGCGATGTTAAAAGGTGTAAATACACTTGCAGATGCTGTATGTATTACTTTAGGACCTAAAGGCCGTAATGTGGTTTTAGAAAAAAGTTATGGTTCTCCATTAATTACTAATGATGGAGTAAGTATTGCTAAAGAAATCGAATTAGAAGATAAATTTGAAAATATGGGTGCTAAATTAGTATATGAAGTTGCAAATAATACTAATGATGTAGCTGGTGATGGGACTACTACTGCAACCATTCTTGCTCGTAATATGATCAACAATGGAATTAAAGCAGTTGATAAAGGATGTAATCCAGTGCTAATGCGTGAAGGAATTGAATATGCAAGTAAAGAAGTTGCTAAATCAATTTTAAAGAATTCACGTAAAGTAGAAACAAGTAATGATGTTGCTAGTGTTGCTACTATTTCTGCAGGAAGTAAAGAAATTGGTGATTTAATTGCAGAAGCAATGGATAAAGTTGGTCGTGATGGCATCATAAATGTAGATGAAAGTAATGGGTTTGATAATGAATTAGAAATTAGTGAAGGTATGCAATATGACAAAGGTTATGTATCTCCATATATGGTTTCTGATCGTGAAAAAATGCAAGTAGAATTAGAAAATCCTTATGTATTAGTTACTAATTATAAAATAAATAACATTCAAGAGATATTACCTATTTTAGAACAAGTATTACAAGCTAATAAACCATTATTATTAATTGCTGAAGATTTTGAAAATGAAGTTATTTCGACACTAGTATTAAATAAACTAAGAGGTACGTTTAATGTTGTTGCTACTAAAGCACCAGGTTTTGGTGATAACCAAAAAGAAATACTTCAAGATATTGCTGCTTTAACAGATACTAAGTTCTATAATAAAGATTTAAATATGAAATTAGAAGAAATGAAGTTAGAAGAACTAGGTACAATTAAAAAAGTAATAGTTACAAAAGATAATACAACAATGATTAGTGGAAATGAAGCTAGTGAAGAATTAAAAGAACGGATTAATGAAATCAAAACTAGAATTACTAATACAACTAGTGATTATGATAAAAAACAATATCAAGAACGTCTTGGTAAATTAACTAATGGTGTAGCTACAATTAAAGTTGGTGCTACTACAGAAAGTGAATTAAAAGAAAAGAAATTGCGTATTGAAGATGCATTAAATGCTACAAAAGCTGCAGTGTCTGAAGGTATTGTAATTGGTGGTGGTGCTGCTTTAGTTGAAGCCTATAATGAATTAAAACCAGTACTAAAAAATGATAATGTAGATATACAAAAAGGTATTAATATTGTTATGGAAGCATTATTAGCACCAATATGCCAAATCGCAGAAAATGCCGGATATAATTCAGAAGATATTGTTGATGGACAAAAGAATGCTGATAAGAATGTTGGATTTGATGCTAAAGCTGGTAAATGGGTTGATATGTTTGATGAAGGAATTATTGACCCAACTAAAGTTACACGTAGTGCTTTATTAAATGCGGCTAGTATTTCAGCATTATTTATAACAACAGAAGTTGGAGTAGCTGAGATTAAATCTGAAGAACCTGCTGCTCCAACAATGCCAGGTGGAATGTATTAATATTTGATTAAAGGATTAGACTTTCTTTTTTACAAAAGAATATCTAATCCTTTTGTATTATTATAAAGAATGGTAAATATTTGATGAATATTAAATTGCTTTTTTAGCTGGAAAAGTTTGATACCACTTACATACTATTTTACAAATGATAAAATAGTAAGTAAGTAGTATGTGTGCCAACAGATAAAGAAGTACAAAGTAAGCTATTTGACATTTCTATACACCCATATTAAAATTAAAAAAACTAGCTATATGTTTGTAAAGGAGGATTTGGGGTGTTTAATGAAATTTGTATTTATGAAGTGAAAATTAATAAACAAGATGAAATTGAAGCTTTAATGAAAGAGGTTGCCGAGTTTTACCTTTCGCAACCTGGAGTTATTGAAGTGAAGTATATCAAACGAACACATCGGCAAGAGAATTTCAATGCTGTCAAGGAAGGTAAACCAGCTATTCGCTTGACAAAATGGGTAGGTAAGGTCACGTATATTTTACATTGGACAGTTGAGGATGAAGAAACTCATGCTCATGTTTCAAAGCTTGGATTGGAGCGATTTTATAATAGATGGAATCGTTGCTTAACCACAATGCCTAAAATTTTATTGGGTGAAAACATTGTATAGTATGTTTTATTAGTATAAGAACTACACCCTTTTTTAATCATTTTTATAGACAGTATTTCCCTTAACACGCTTCTTATGTGTGATAGTATATTAAGAGCTTTGATATGATATTATGAAATTTTAGGAAATTGCTCATTTTATAAGAAGGTCCATTATCTTTTGCCAGGTTATTCTGGTATCAGGCAATAAATATAAAATAGTGTTTAAAAGTAGCTTGAATTAATAATATAAACGCTACATTATATTTATGATCATATTTAGAAGATAAAATAAAAATTACCTGAGCTATAATTGGCTTGTGGTAATCAGTTATATAAATTAGTTAAAGGTGATTTATTAAATAATGAAAAAAGAGGAGTTATTATGATAACTGTAAGATTTTATGAACAAGTTGCAAATGAATTGCTAAAATTTGCAGTAATTGTTTCTAAGTATAATGGTAAATGGGTATTTTGTAAACATAAAAATCGTGATACATATGAATGTCCTGGAGGACATCGGGAAAGTAACGAAATTATCGAAGATACAGCTAAAAGAGAATTGTGGGAAGAAACAGGAGCTAAAATATTTGATTTAACTCCGATTTGTGTGTATTCAGTATTAGATGATTATCAAGAAACTTTTGGTATGCTTTATTTTGCTGATATTTATTCTTTTGAAGAATTACCTCATTTTGAAATGGAGCGGATACAACTATTTGATATGCTGCCTAATGATTGGACATATCCTAATATACAACCAATTTTAGTTCAAAAAGTATCTGAAGTTATCTTTAATAAATAAAGTATATAAGTTTTTTTAATAGTGTGTTTAATAGGAAAATTTATAATAGATTTAAATATATAACGTTTATAAATGGAAATATAACAATATTGTAAATGCTATCCAACTATTTTTTATATATTAAAAGAGTTAGTAAATCCACTAACTCTATGTATTTATAATTTTTCAATTTCAGTAATCCATTCTTTTACATTTGCATCACTAGGCATTCGCCAATCACCTCGGGGTGAAAGAGATACACTACCAACCTTAGGACCATCTGGAATACAACTACGTTTAAATTGTTGAGTAAAGAAGCGCCAATAAAATTTGGTTAACCATTTTTTAATTGTTTCTTTATTATATTTATTTTTGAATGCTAATTGAGTTTTTCTAAATAATTTACGTGGTTCATCACCAAAACGGATCATATGATATAAAAAGAAATCATGTAATTCATATGGACCAACGATATCCTCGGTTTTTTGAACGATTTTGTCATCCTTTTGAGGTAATAATTCAGGTGAAACAGGGGTATCTAGAACATCTTTTAAGATAGCTTCTAATTTTTGACCATGATATAAACTAGCAACATAATCAACTAGATAACGAACTAATGTTTTAGGAACAGAAACATTAACAGCATACATAGACATATGATCTCCATTGTATGTTGACCATCCTAAAGCTACTTCTGATAAATCACCTGTTCCAATTACTAACCCTCCAACTTGATTTGCTTTATTCATTAGAATTTCAGTTCTTGTCCTTGCTTGAACATTTTCATAAGTTACATCATGAATATTTTCATCTTGTTCAATATCTTTAAATTGAACTTTTACACTTTCAGTTATATCAATATCATAACTAGTAACACTTAATTCATCCATTAAACCTAAAGCATTATTCTTTGTTCTTGAAGTAGTTCCAAAGCAAGGCATTGTAATAGCAATAATATCTTTATTTTCATACCCTAAGTTTTTAAATGCCATAGTACAAACAAGGAGTGCTAAAGTAGAATCTAAACCACCAGAAATACCAATAACAACTTTTTTTATTCCAGTAGCTTGTAAACGTTGCATTAATCCACGAGTTTGAATATCAAATACTTCTTTACAACGTTTGGCTCTTAATGTATAGTCACTAGGTACAAATGGGTGTGGATCGTAGTAATAAGTAGTTTCTAAATCAATATTACTTGAATTAAAGTAAATGGTTTCATAATCACATTGTGATTTAAATGTAGTCATTTTTCGACGTTCACTAGACAATTTTTTTAAATCAAGATCACCATAAATAAGTTCACTTTTAAAACCACAACTTTCTTTGATCATTGTACCATTTTCACTAATTATGTGATGACCACTAAAAACTACATCAGTAGTACTTTCACCACTTCCAGCATTGCTATAAATATAACCACATACTAAACGTGCTGATTGTGAGTTTACAAGTAAACGACGGTAATCTTTTTTAGTGGTAATTTCATTACTTGCAGAAGGATTCAAAATTAGATTAGCACCATTTAAAGCAAGCTTAATACTTGGGGGATCAGGTAACCATAAATCTTCACAAATTTCTACACCAAATTTAAATTCGGGATTTGTTGATGAAGCAAATATATAGTGGGTACCAAAAGGAATACTTTCACCATTAAAAATAATTGTAGTATTGTTTTTAGGAGCAGTTTCAAAACGTCTCGCTTCATAAAATTCTTGATAATTAGGAATATGTGTTTTAGGCACTAATCCAAGTAATTTTCCTTTGTGAATTATAGCAGCAACATTATATAAACTATTTATATGCTGATATGGTAAACCAACAACAGCAATAATATCTTTTTTAACTGTTTCATCAATAATGACTTGCAATTGTATTTTAGCTTCATTTAATAGACGATCTTGATTAAATAAATCTTCACATGTGTATCCAGTTAGGCATAACTCAGGGAATACGATTATTTTAGCATTATTTTCATAAGCATTATTTATTAATTTACAAATTTTTAAACTGTTACTTTTTACATTAGCGATACTAGTATCAAATGAAGCAGCAGCTACACGAATATATCCATCTTTCATTATATCTCCTCCAATATTTATATTGTACACTTTAAATTATTTCTTAACAAGTTTAAAAAATTTCTATTTTTAGGAACTTGAAAAAATAAATTAAGTTATTTCCTGGGAAATTATTGTATTATTATGAATAAATTTAGCTAAATATCTCATTAAATATATAATACCTATATTTTTTTAGAATAGTTAAGATGTTGTAATTTGTTGAACTTAAAAGTAATTTGGTTTATAATAAAAAAGATTTGGAGGGTTTTTTTATGAGCTTTGAAATGTTATCGGATTTAGGTATAAAAAAATATGAAATGTGTCGTGATGAACCAGGGCGCTTTTTAGCTCGTTCAATTGTAGCGGGTCTTTATTTAGGATTAGCAACTATTTTATCTACAACCTTAGGAACATTGTTGTTTCAAAATAATTTAATTGCTTCTAAGATTGCTGTAGCAGGTTCTTTTGGGATTGGATTAGTAATTATTGTAATTCTAGGTTCTGAGTTATTTACAGGAAATTGTTTTACAACAATGATACCTGTGTATGGAAAAAAATTAAAATTTAGACAAATTATTCCTATGTGGATTGTATGTTATATTGGTAATTTTATTGGAATTTCATTATTATGTTTTTTATTTGTAAAAAGTGGTAGTAATCATGATTTATTTATTACATATATTGAAAGTATCGTTAAGGGTAAATTAACATTTGATGTTGTAGAATTGTTTATAAAAGGTGTACTGTGTAATTTTATTGTTTGTGTTGGGGCTTATGTGGGAATGAAAATGCAGGATGATACTGCTAAAACAATTATAATGATGATTGTTGTTATGGCTTTTGTATTACCTGGATTTGAGCATAGTATTGCTAATATGGGATATTTTACATTAGGGGTTACAGGATTAGGGACAAGCTTTGACTGGTCTTCGTTACCATTACATATGCTTATTTCAACTTTAGGGAATATTGCAGGTGGGGGTATATTGTTAGGATTGCCTTTATTTATGATGATAAAACCAAAAAAATAAATCTACAGATAACTGTAGATTTTTTTATAAGTTTAAAAAGTTATAAAATAGTGTTAAACTTATAAATGAAAGGGTGATGATTATGTCTAATAATATTTATGTACTTTCAGATTTACATGGTCATTATGATATTTTTATTAAAATGCTTAAAAAAATAAATTTTTGTGAGAGCGATACATTGTTTATTTTAGGGGATTGCTGTGATCGTGGACCAGATAGTTTAAAAATATATCTTTATATACAAAAGTTTAAAAATATCCATCTAATTAAAGGTAATCATGAAATTATGATGCGTGATGCTTTCAAAGTTGATGATCCAGAGTCTTCTCAAAGAAGGATGTGGTTTCAAAATGGTGGAAATAAAACATGTACAAGTTATCATCAATATTTACATAAAAAAGCGTTTAATAAATGTGATTATCAAGTTTTAAAAGCAGCTTTTTATAAAATGATGATTGATTATATAGATAGTTGTCCATCTTTTATTGAACTAAACTGTAATGGTCAAGATTATGTACTGATTCATGCAGGAATTAATCCTGAAAAAGGATTATATGATCAAAGTGAAGAAGAATGTGCATGGATGCGAGAGTATTTTTTTATGTCTAAAGGTTTGGATAATAAGATTATTATTTTTGGTCATACACCAACATGTTATATTCGTCAAACAAGTAATTGTTTTGATGTGTGGTATGATCCGGTTTATAAGGATAAAATTGGAATTGATGGTGGTTTAGGGCCATTTGAAAATGGACAGTTAAATTGTTTATGTTTAAATAATATGCAGGTACATGTAATTAAAAAAAAATAAAATGTCATAAAGGAGGCAAATTATGAATTTATTACTTAGTAGAATCTTAACATATTTAAATGGAACGTTATTATATGATTCTCATTACCAATTTTGTAAATTTATAGTATATAATTATTTAGAATTAGAGGATCTAACATTTGATGAAGTTAGTCAAAGAAGTGGAATTAGTAAAGAGGATATTTTAGATTTCTGTATTTTGCTTGGTTTTGATGATTATAAAAGTTTTAAAGCAAAATTAATTAGAGATCATATGATTCGTTTGGATCAAATTCGTGCTAGAATGTTAGGGGTTAGTAGTGAAAGACTTATTGATGAAATGGAAAAGGCTTGTACTAATGAAACAATGAAAGAATACATTTCAATTATTTGTGAAGCTATTTTTAAAGCAAAGAGAGTTATACTGGTTGGGGCTTTATATCCAATGTCAATAGCGGTTGAATTTCAAACTGATCTAGTAACTTTTGGTAAACCTGTTATTCAATATCATAATTTTGATAAAGATATTGATCTTGATGAAAATGATGTAACAATATTTATATCTGCAACTGGACGCTCAATGAATTCATTTGTCCAAATAAAAAGAGAATTGGGTGTCGATAAAGCCACATCTATTTTAATTACTCAAAATAAGGCTTATACTTTTGGCGAAGATAAAATAGCTGATTATGTAATTCAAGTACCTGGTAAGTTTGATGGTATAAATTTTAATTACCAGATTATGACTATTTGTGATTTATTAAGAGTACATTATTATCAGCAATATTATTTATAGAAATAAAAATAGTTAATTCTAAAATGATAGCATAATTTAGAATTAACCGTTTTTTACAATAAATAACTTTCAATAGCTTCCTTACAACCATCATGGTCATTATCACTTACAATGATATCACATACTAATTTAATATTATCTTTAGCATTTTTCATTGCAATTGCTAGACCTGCAGTTTTTAAAATATCAAGATCATTGTTTGAATCACCTACAGCAATAGACTCAGTTATATCTATATTTAAATAGTTACATAATACCTTTAATCCTTTTGCTTTAGTTACATTTAAAGATGTAATTTCTAATGAAGTTGTTTCAGCTAACGCAAATGAAAGAGGTAAATTTTTAAGTGTGTCATATGTTTTTTTTCTATTACTAGAATTTGTGTGATACAGATTGATTTTTTCTATTTTATTTTTAATAGCATAATCATAGATATCATCAACTGTTGTTGCAACTCTAGTAAACATTGGTTTATATATGTCCATATTATATTTTTGCATTTTATCTAAATCATCTTTATATATAACTGAGTTACCATTAGTAAGCAGATGGATCATAATATCTTCTTGATAAGTGATATCTAATATCTTCTTTATTATGGGTAAGGGAATTGTATCTTGGTGAATTATTTTATTGTTTTTAAAATCATAAACTAATGCACCGCTTTCACAAATACCATATTGTAGATTAGAAAGTTCATCTTTATAGTCATTTAACTCGACTATTGCTCTTCCAGTGGATAATACGACATGTTTTTTGTTATTAATTGCTTTATTTAATGCAATAACTGTAGGTTTTGAAATTCTTTTTTGACTATTTAATAATGTACCATCCATATCAAAGGCTATTAATTTGTATTTAGACATTATTTTATCCCCCTTGTTTATATTACTTAATTTTAACTTAAGAGCAGGTTTTTAGTATTGATAAAAATGATGTGAAAGATATATTCTTTACAAATTCAGAATCAATGATTAGTTACTACTATTCTTAAGCATTTATTATTATATAGGATATAAAAAATAAAAATATATTTTTTCTAAAACTGCAAACTTAAGTCTATCTATGCTATAATAACCACAAAATATGGAGGAATATCATGGAATCAAAGATTAGTGCAACAACTAGCTTATATGCATTTATAGCCAGTCCAGCCCATCATTCAAAATCACCTGTAATGCATAATTGTGCTTTTAAAGAACTAGGGATAGATAGTGTATATTTGGCTTTTGATATAAAAAGTGATAAATTAAAAGATGCTATAAATGGTTTTAAAGCAATGGGAGTAAAAGGGGCTAATGTTTCAATGCCGCATAAACAAAACATTATTCCATATCTAGATCAAATTTCAACAGCTTCAAAATTATGTAATGCTGTAAATACGATTGTTTTAAAAGATGATAAATATTATGGTACGATTACTGATGGAATAGGTCTTATTAAAAGTCTTGAAGAAAAAAAATGGACTATTGAAAATAAGAAAATAACTATGGTAGGAGCTGGGGGAGCATCAACTGCAATCATGGTTCAGATGGCGCTTGATGGTGCTAAAGAAATAGTCGTTTATAATCGAACGATTCGTAAAGAATTTATTGAAATTATTAATAATACAAATAAAGAAACTGGATGTTTAATTACTTTAAAATCATTAAGTGATACATACAACTTAAAACAAGATATGCAAGATAGTTATTTGTTTATAAATACAACGGGAGTAGGAATGGAACCAATGTTAAATCAATCAGTTGTACCAGATAGTTCATATTTTCATTCTAATTTAAAAGTAGTTGATATTATATATCAACCAGCAATTACTAAAATGTTACAGATGGCGCTTGATGCAGGGTGTGAAATTATGAATGGTGAATTAATGCTATTATATCAGGGTGCGGAGTCGTTTAAAATTTGGACAGGATTAGATATGCCAATTAATAAAGTTAAAAAGGTTTTAGGAATAGAGGTAAAAAAATGAGACAATTAATTGTAGCTTCAACTAATAAAGGTAAAATAAAAGAAATACAAGCAATGTTAAAGGATATAAATATTGAAGTATTAGCGATGAATGAGGTATTAGATCAAGAAATAGAAATTGAAGAAAATGGAAAGACTTTTAAAGAAAATGCTTTAATTAAAGCTCAAACTATTGCAAACATTGTTAACAAACCAGTTTTAGCTGATGATAGTGGATTAGAAGTGGATGCTTTAGATAAACAACCAGGTATCTATTCAGCCCGCTTTTTAGGTCATGATACAAGTTATAAAATAAAGAATCAATATATCATCGATGCAGTTAAAGACAAGGATAGAAGTGCTCGCTTTGTTTGTGCGATGGCATTAGTTATTCCAGAGCATGAACCAATCTTAATTGAAGAAACAATGGAAGGATTGATCAATGATAAGATTGAGGGTGAAAATGGTTTTGGTTACGATCCGATTTTTTATTTTCCTCCATGTAAAATGACTTCTGCAATGATGCCGATGGAAGAAAAAAATCGATATTCCCATCGTGCCAAGGCTTTAAAACAGCTATATACTATTTTAAAGGAGGTTATATAATGAATCATATTGTTTTAGTACATCCAGCAATCCCTCAAAATACAGGGAATATAATGAGAACTTGTGTAGCTACTAATACAAGTTTACATATCATTAAACCAATGAGTTTTGACTTAGATGATAAAAAGATGAAACGTGCAGGATTAGATTATGTTAAAGATTTAAATTTAAATGTATATGAAAGTTATGAAGAGTTTGAACAGAAAAATCCTGGTGAATATCATTTTTTCACACGTTATTCTCATCTTTGTTACACTGATCAGGATTTTAGTGATAATGATAAGGAGCATTATTTATTTTTTGGTCATGAACATGATGGAATTCCTAAAGAAATTTTAACTAAACATTTAGAGCGTTGTTTAAGAATTCCAATGAGTGATAAAGTTAGAAGCCTTAACTTATCAAATTGTGCAGCAATTTGTATATATGAAGTTTTAAGACAGCAAAATTATCCTAATCTATCTAAAGTAGAAGTTCAAAAAGGAGAAGATTTCTTATATGAGTTATGATAAAAAAGACATTTTTTTATCAATTATGTTAATGATCTTTTTTATTTCGTTTGCAATCGTATTTACTGTTTTTTTTAAACAATTGTATTATTTTGATATAGATTACTTAAATATTGATATTACTAGTGGAATGCCTATCAAAGTAATAAAAGAAAATTATGATATTTTAATTAATTATCAATCGATTTTTTATCAGGGAGAATTAAATTTACCAGATTTTATTATGTCAACTAATGGGAGAATTCATTTTCAAGAAGTTAAAACTATTTTTGAAGTAATTCAAGTATTTATGGTTATTAGTGGGTTAATTTCTATACCAATGGTTATGAAGCGATTAAGAGAAAAAGAATATCGTTTTTTAAAACTATCTGGAATGTTGACGATTATTATACCTTCAATGCTAGGGTTCGTTGTAGCATTAGATTTTAATAATGCTTTTATAATATTTCATAAATTAGTTTTTAGAAATGATTTTTGGATATTTGATTATCATAGTGATCCGGTAATTAGAATTTTACCAGAAACATTTTTTATGCATTGTTTTATCTTAATAGTTGTAATTGTAATAGTTTTGGCTGGTTCTTGTTTGATGTTTTATAATTATAAACAAAAGCAAATAATAAACGATACTATTTAATAGTATCGCGATAATCATGAATCATATAAGTAGTCTCCGTTATTTTTAACGGAGATTTTCTTTTATCTTTAAATATTTTAATAATAATACTAAAGAATAAAAATAGACAAACTAATAAAATAATTAATAAATAATCTTGTTTTAATAAATAGTAATAATAACCAGTTAGCATCATTATTAGAATAGAAATTAATGGATAATAAAAAGGCAGGGATTTAGTAAGTAGTTTGGATTTTTTTAAATAGTGATGAAGAGTTTCTTTATCCCATAATTCTACATCTGTACTTTTAGCAAGTTTGATAGCAGCAGGACTAAAAGTATTATTAGTAAAAACTACAGGAATATCACATTGATAATAGTCACAACCGCTTTTAGCCTCTTGTACAGCTTTAATTCCAACTTTCTGGTTATAACGTTTACATTGAATTGCATATTTATATTTATTTTTAGTAGCTAGAACATCAATTCCATAATCACTACTACTTTGACTTACAGTAACTTGTTTAAAACCATTTTTTTCTAAAAGTGTTTTAGTAAAGTATTCAAATTCATGACCTTCCATAGTATTAATATATTCCCAATCTAAATTATAAAAATATATATTATTAATAATTTTAAATATTATTTTTAAAATATAAGTGATCATTTTTAATGGAAAAACGAATATTGTATTAATCAGCCATAAAATAATTAATTTCATTATTGCACCTCATAGTCATTATATCACAAATTTAAATATTACAAAATTGTAAGAATATTGTCATGAAATTCGATGGATGCTAGATAAAAGTTGAGTTATTATATAGTCATAGGAGGTGGCAAAAATGAAAAATATAAAAGAATTAATTGCTATCATCAAATTTAGTTATCAACTATATTTTAGATAAATTTGAAAAAATATATAATAATATGTGATGAGATAATATCAATTATCTCATCTTTTTTCAATATAAAAAGCCCCTTTATAGCAGGGGCAATCAATTATCCTAAGAAAAATGTATTTACTTCAAAGTGAGCTTGAGGATGATCACAAGCAGGACATCTTTCTGGTGCTTCTAAACCTTCATATACAAATCCACAGTTATTACATTTCCAAACTACAGGTGTTTCTCTTTTAAATGTATTACCAGCTTCTAAAGCAGCTAATAACTTTAAATATCTTTCTTCATGATGCTTTTCAGCAATTGCAATACTATCTAATACGGCTGCAATATCTTCAAATCCCTCTTCACGTGCTGTTTTAGCAAAACTTGGATACATATCACTGTATTCTTCGTTTTCACCAGCTGCAGCAGCTTTTAAGTTTTCTGCAGTAGTTCCTAATAATACAGGGAAATTTCCTTCGGTATATAAAGTTTCTCCCGCTAAATCTTTATTCAATAATTTCATTAATCTTTTAGCATGTTCTTTTTCTTGATTTGCAGTTTCTAAAAAGATATTTTGAATTTGTACAAAACCTTCTTTTTTAGCGATTGATGCATAATAAGTGTAACGATTACGTGCTTGGCTTTCTCCCGCAAAAGCATGCATTAAATTATTTGCCGTTTTTGTTCCTTTAAGTGTCATAGTTAGTTTCCTCCATTTGTCCTTCTAATTTTCTAAACATTTTTTGCAAGTTCCACTGAAAACAAGATCAGTTCTTTCGATTCTATGTTCAGTTTGTTTTTGCGCATCATTACTAATAACTTCATCATCATAGAAAATGTCATATACTTGTTGGCATTCATTGCAGATAAAATGATGGTGAGCTGAAAGATCAGCATCAAAATGTACAGTTGTTTGTCCTACATCTAATTTTCTAATCATTTTAGCATCAGCTAAAAAGTTCAAATTTCGATACACTGTTCCTAAACTTAAACCAGGATTATCTTTTTTTAATTCTGTATAAATTATTTCTGCGGTTGGATGATCACATCTTGCCTTTAGATTTTTATAAATGAGTTCTCTTTGTTTTGAATATCTGGTCTTTGTCATATGCTCCCTCCTTCTGTATAATAGTAATGGTTACTATTATAATATATTATTTTATACTAATAGTCAATACTAAATGATAATAATTATCATTTATGTTAAATTATAAATAATAATATTTTTAGATTATATTCTAATATTATCTATATATTGTAGAGAAAAGTAGTTTAAAATTATTTAATATTTTTACTTTATATAAAAAGTAGATAGATATTGTTCTACCTACTTTTTATATAACTTCAATAATACTAATATTTTTCAATAGTAACGGTACCATCCTTTTCTTTACTATATAAATATTTTGAATCACCATATTTATAAAAAATTTTTAAATTTCCATTAAAATATCCCATAGAAATAATATTATTTATATCAAGATCTGTTCCAATATATGATTTAACTTTTTTTGTAAATAGTACATCCCAAGGTTGGGTACTATTACTTGAAACTTTATTATATACAACCTGAGATTCACCTTTAATTTCAGGGTATGTAGCATAGGTCTCATTATAAGCTGATTGAGCTGCATTAGAAAGTATTCTTAGCTGACCTTCTACTTTTGATTCATTAGCTTTATCAATATAACTAGTTAAAGCAGGAATTAACAGTGCAGCAAGAATAGCTAGAATTACTAAAACAACAATTAATTCTACTAATGTAAATCCCTTATTTTTATGATAAAATTTAATTTTTTTAGACATATATAATCATCTTCTAATTTATAACAATTATATCATGATTTATAATGAAAGAGTAGTATTATTCTAAATTTCATACTTCATTAATTCCGCTTATATTATTAGAAACAATAATATAATGACTTATAATTTTATATTGACATAACAAGGTATAGTGTATCATTAAAATAATTTCAAAATTATTGAGTTTAAAATTGTATTTAAATCGGTTGATTTACAATATAAAAATATATAGTAGGTATTTGTTTAACTATCTATAACTATATTATCGTTATAACAAATTAATAAGCCGTAGAATTTTTTTATTTATAATTCATATCTCATTTCTATTGGTTAAGATTTGAGTATGATAAGAACTGAAATTAATTTAATTATAAGATATAAGTATAAATAACTAAACAAATTGTAAAAGAAAATATGCCATGATATAAACGTGCCATAAAATAATTTTTAAAGCTATAATCAATTCCATATAATAAGTTATCTGTCTGCATCATAACACTAAGACCACTAAATGATAAATTAAAACAAATTAAACTATAAACTAATGGTGTATGTTTAAATTGTAATAATTGTAAACTTCCTGAACTAAATTCGAGAATACCTTGAATAATAGCATAAAAAAAACTATCGTTGATTACATGAGATAGAGCATAACCAATAAATTGAAAAACAAGCATATAACCTAAAATAAAGATAAAAGCATAACAAGAACTAAGGATACTTTGTTTTAATGCCTCAACAAAATTTAGATGTGGTTGCTTAAGTTTGATAAGAGACTCTTGAAGAGTCTGAAATGAATAATGTTTATGGTAGAATAATGCTCTAATAAGACTGGGAATTAAGTGACATAGATAAATGATTGCAGGATTTTCTAAATCTAAGGATACAAAGATAAAAGAAATTGATGCAAATGAGGCAATTGATAATAAATGCTGTAATTCATCTTTATCGATATATTTTAATTCATAAGCTTCTTTAATCATTTTAACATTTGTTGGATAACCGCAAAAAAAAGAGATGAAGTATATAGAAGACATGATTGGTGATAATTTAAATAATGGTTTAAAAAACCATTGAATTAAATAACTAAAAAGATTCAATAAACCTAATGATAAACATAAAGAAATTAAGATCATAAAAGGTAAAAGAGATGGTAAAAGATTATTGATCACAATTTTAATTACATTGTTAGATAGTGAAACGATTTGAAACATATTAAAGAATGAAAATAATGTTATAAATGCAACTAATAATAAAGTAAAATAGTAATTTAATTTTTTCATATGTTTTCCTTCTAGTAATATTTGATAAGATAGGGTAAAATTAGATGAGGTGAAAAAATGAATGCCTTAATTGTAGGAGTAAGATATAAAGATATGAATTATGACTTAGATAATTCATTGGTAGAGTTAGAACAATTATGTAAAGCATGTAATATTAAAGTAACAAAAAAATGTATTCAAAATTTAGATAAGATTAATCCTTCACTATATATTGGTACAGGTAAAGTTAAAGAAATCAGAGCTTTGCTGGAGGATGTGGATGTAGTAATTTTTGATGAAGAATTATCCCCTTTGCAAGTAAAAAATCTAATAGATATACTAGATATTGAAGTAACCGACCGAACTGATTTGATCTTGCGTATTTTTGAAGTTAGAGCTCAAAGTAGAGAAGCTAAATTACAAGTTGAGATAGCTAAAGGGCAATATTTATTACCACGTTTAGCAGGAATGAAAAAGTATTTATACAGTCAACAGGGAGGTTCTGGTTTTCGTGGAAGTGGTGAAAAACAGATAGAATTAGATCGCCGGTTGATTGCAAATCATGTTTTACAAGCTAAAAAACAATTAGCTAAAATAGTTAGACAGCGCCAGAATCAACGAAAGAGACGTAAAAACAATGAAATGAAAGTAGTAGCTTTAGTTGGTTACACTAATAGTGGTAAAAGTACTTTGATGAATGCTTTTTGTCTTAATAAAGATAAGCAAGTATTGCAAAAAGATATGCTCTTTGCAACTTTAGAAACAGCAACAAGGAGTGTAATGATTAATCATCATCCTTGTTTACTTACAGATACAGTCGGTTTTATTGAACGATTACCACATCAATTAATTCAGGCTTTTCGTTCAACATTAGAAGAAGTTGTTGAAGCAGATTTATTAATTCAGGTTGTAGATACTTCAAATCCTAATTATGAATCTTATATTAAAACAACTAATTTAGTATTAGAGGAATTAGGAGTAAAGGATACACCGATGATATATGCATATAATAAAGTTGATTTAAACAAGTATGGATTTATTGTACCGTTAGACCCATATGTCTTTATTTCGGCTAAGGAGCGAATTGGATTAGATCAATTAGAAAAAACTATCAGTGATATCCTTTTTAAAGATTATGCTATTTATGATTTAAATATTCCTTATCAAGATGGTGAGATATTCAAGTATTTACATCAACATAATTTAGTGTTAGAATTTCAGTATTTAGAAAATAGTATTTATCTAAAAGTTGAAATGCATCCAAAAGAGATAAATAAGTATAGTAAGTATTTATTAAAAAATTAAAGGAGGTTTTATCATGGATGAAAAAAAATTATTTCGTTTAGATTTGGCAATTGCGGTTGAAGCAACAACAGCTAAAGAAGCGTTTGATATTTTGATTACAGATGAAACATTAAAACAGGTTAGGGAATTAATCATCCAATCTAAAGACAACATCAGTGAGATGTTTGAAAAGGAAGAAAAACCAGCAATAATCAACTAGTTGATTATTGCTTTTATTTTTGTTAAAATTAATAAAATAAAGGGGGATTAATAATGGATTTACATGGAAGAAGTTTTTTAACACTCAAAGATTATTCAAAAGAAGAAATTAGATATTTATTAGATTTAGCTCATAAATTAAAAGCTGATAAAAAGAAAGGAATTTTAGGTAATAGTTTAGCTGGTAAAAATATCGTCTTATTATTTGAAAAAACTTCAACAAGAACAAGATGTGCTTTTGAAGTTGCTGTATTGGATGAAGGTGGGCATGTAACCTTCTTATCTAATTCGCAAATGGGTAAAAAAGAATCAATTGAAGATACTGCAAAAGTATTAGGTAGAATGTATGATGGAATTGAATTTAGGGGCTTTGATCAAAGTACAGTCGAAGCATTGCGTGATTATTCAGGGGTGCCAGTGTGGAATGGGTTAACCGATGTGGATCATCCAACCCAAACTTTAGCTGATTTCTTAACGATTGAAGAACACTTAGATAAACCATTAAATGAAATTAAATTTGTATTTACAGGTGATATTCGTAATAATGTTTGTTATGGTTTAATGTATGGAGCTGCAAAGATGGGAATGCACTTTGTAGCTTTAGGACCAAGTGAATTGGAGATGGATCCTGAAGTAGTGGCATATTGTAAAGAAGAGGCAACTAAATCTGGCGGAAGCTTAACTATCACAGATAATGTTGAAAAAGCTGTTAAAGATGCTGATGTCATTTATACAGATATTTGGGTTTCAATGGGGGAAGCTGAAGAATTATATCCAAAACGAGTAAAATTATTATCACCTTATAAAGTAACTCAAGAAATGATGGCAAAAACAGGTAATGATAAAACTTTATTTATGCACTGTTTACCATCTTTCCATGATTTTGAAACAACACTTGCTAAAGAAAAATATGAGCAGGGAATTGATATTCGGGAAGTTGAAGATGAGGTATTTAGAAGCCAAAATTCTGTTGTTTTTGATGAGGCAGAGAATAGAATGCATACTATTAAGGCAGTAATGGTTGCAACTTTAGGAAGAAAATAAAGAAGATATAAGATATGAACTGATTTTTAGTTTATTGAGGGTATATCCTCTTTTTTTATTGTAAAAATTCTATTAGATATGATTTTAAATAAATAAGTCATATTGAAATTTTTTTGGTATAAAATATTAATAAATACATGATATATAAACCACTTTTTATGTTATAATAAATTTGAAGATAATATTAATCCTCAAGGGAAAGAGGTAAATTGTAAAAATTATAAATTGTGAAAGGTCCCACTTTTTAAATAGTGATTTTAGTTTTTATAATATACAATTTTTAAATTTAATCGTCTAATTATCATTTTACTAGTGTAGATATGGGTTGATGAATATGCTGTTGTAATAGATATCATAATTAAATATGATAAATAAGATATTTTGGATTTAAAAAGATTATTGTATAAAAGGTATTGAAAATTATTTTAATAATACATCAGATTAAATACTAAAAGGATAATATAGGGATTATTATTTATTAAACAGTAGTGGGAAGTAATGTGTTGAGGCATTATCTATTATTTTATAAAACTTTTTGTATACAAAAGTTATCAAGACAATTACGAAGAGGAGCGTTTTTAATATGGATAAAGTAAGATGTAAAAAAATTGGGATAAAAATACTTTCGATAATTACAATTGTTAGTTTGATATTTACAAATATTTTACCAATAACAATTGGTGCAGCTACTCCTTCAGTTCAAACTACTAATGAATTTAGAAATAAAGTTGCATATAATTGGAGATATATAGCAAGAGGTGATTATGGAAATAATTGTTTATCTTATGCATTAGGGGATGTTTCTCCTGCTCAAAGATGGTATTGGCCATGGGGTGATAGAAATCCATCTAGAGGTGAAGCTAAGTCTCTATTATATAGTTATGGGTATAAAAATCAAGCAGATGCTGGAGAAAATGTTACTTTTCCTGGAAGTAGGGAAATCTATGCATATTATCTCAATGGGGCTATAACCCACTTTGCTGTTGCAATTGGTTCGCCAAGTAACACGAGTGCTAAATGGGGACATTGTGAAATATTTGGTCATAATAATCAAAATCCATATACAAATTATCTGTATGGACATATGACATTTAAAGCGAATTATTCATAGGAGGAAAGAAAGATGTTAAGAAAAATGAATTTAAAAATTGTGTTAAGTGGAATAATGGCTATTTTATTAATTGGGCTATCATTCTGGGGGATTTTGATGAATTCATCTAGGGTTAATGCAGAAGTAAAAAATGTTAATAAATCAGTTATGGATTCTGAAACTTTAATTACTGAATTAGAATTGGAATTAAATAGAATCTGTGCTAATAATGAAAAACTTGCGTTAAGTTCCAATCCTTATGATTATATTGAAAATAATAAGGTATATGAGGCTATTATTGATAATGGGACCAAGATGTTACCAATATTAGAAGAAACATTGAAAACAGAAACTGCAAAGGGGAATCAGGGACTAGCCCAATATTTGCTAGCAGCAGCAATTGAGCAAATTTCAAGAGCTGATTTGCATGTTGTTTCTCCAGAGTCATTACCAGATTCTATATATAAGGCCGAAGGTAAAGATTGGGGAAGTTCAGCTGAATTTCTTGAACAATGGGAAGATGCAAAAAGGATATCAAGTAGTAAGATAAAAAATATTATTAATTCTAATACCACTATAGACAAAAAAGTAGAAGAGTTAAAACCTTTTGGATTACTAGTTGCACCAGAATTAGATAATCAAAAACTACGTTCATCTGGACAAGTTGATGATTTAAAAACTTTTGTCGAAGAATTAAATATTGGTGAATCAGATATACGAGTAATGAAGTCTTTAATGGAATAGTCAATATTGTATCAATATATTTAAAATATTTCTTTATAATATAGTATTATGAGATAATTTTATAGATAAAAGTGATTTACACATAACTATCACATATAATAATAGCACTAACCTTGTATTGGGTAAGTGCTGTTTTATTTACAATAGATATTAAATTATAAGGGCGTAATTGTTTTGTAAAGAAAAAATTTAAATAGTAAAGTTTATATTAATTATTTTGTTCATGAATAAATAATTGTGTTATCATATGTATAGGTGATAGAATGATGCGACGTGTTTATGTCATAAGTGACCTCCATGGTTATTATGATTTATTTATGAAATTATTAGATAAAATATCGTTTAATGAATATGATTTATTATATATACTTGGTGATGTTTGTGATCGAGGACCGGATAGTTTAAAAATATTATTTTATATTCAAGAGCATGATAATATTATTTTACTTAAAGGTAATCATGAGTATATGATGCAAGAGGCATTATATTATGGGGTATATTATGATGATTTTGATTATCCATCAAGAGCCTTTAATCTATGGTTAGCTAATGGTGGTGATACAACAATGGAAAATATCCGTTGTTATCTTCAGAAAGATAAAATAAGATATGAAGATTATCGGGTTATTCGAAGTGCGTTTTTAAAAAATTTATATGAGTATTTAAATAATTTACCTGAATATCTTCAAATAGAGGTAAATAATCAAACCTATATCTTAGTTCATGCAGGGGTAGATGTTAAAATTCCTTTAGAAAAACAAGATATAAATACTCTGCTTTGGATTAGGGAAGATTTCTATTTACAGCGAGGAGATTTAACGAAGATTTATATTTTTGGTCATACACCTACCGCTTTATTGAATAGAGATCATAGTTTTAATATTTGGCTTGATGAGATTCATCATAATAAGATTGGAATAGATGGTGGTTTAGCTTGTGGAACAGTAGGACAGTTAAATTGTTTATGTTTAAATGATGGTCAAATTACAATAATTCATAAGGAGGGTTAAAGATGAGAGGGGCTTTTTATAATTTGATAAATTTCATTAATACAAATAACATTAATGATGTTTATGCAAATGCTGCAAAAATGATATTGAAAAATATTTATTTAATACCTGATAGCACGATTACTGATGTTGCCAATTATTGTTATGTTTCAACTGCAACAATTTCAAGATTATGTAGAAAACTCAATTATGAATCTTTTGCAGATTTTAAGATGGATGTTACAATGAATCTTAATTATTTTAATAAAGATGCTTTAAGACTTCAATTTGACCATCAATTACCACAACGAGAATATTTACACCGTGGTAAAGAGGTATTCAAGAATCATTTTGAAAATATTATAAGTAATTTACGTGCTACATATGACAGTATTAATTATGAGGACTTAGAATTTATTGTTGATAAAATTTATGAATCCAGTAGAATTTGTTTTGCAGGAAATTTTTTCACACAATCAGTTTCAATGCAGTTACAAATTGAACTCTCATATCTAGGAAAAGAATGTAGTGCAATGTATCCATTACAACAACAGCTTTTAGTAATTGAACAATTAACTAAAAATGATTTAATAATTGTTTCAAGTATTGCTGGTGGTTTTATGATTAGTCATCCTGATATAATGAGAGCTATTTCTAAATCGCCAGCATATAAAATCGTTATTACACAATTAGATGAGTTTGTATATAGTGAAATGGTAGATATGATCTTGCAAGTAGGGACAGATCATCATTCATTAATAGGGAAATTTTCAATCACATATATATTTGAAGTATTAGAAGCAATGTATCATCTTAAATATGGAAATAAAAATATTAATAATGAAAACTAGACAGGGTATTTATAGTACTCTGTCTAATTTAATGGAAATCATTTTGTTTGACTCGTTTGATTGAGCCCCAGGAATGTTTTTTCTTTTTATATCCGATTAATGCGGTAGTTCTTACAAATGCTAGGATATAGCGAAAAAATAAGCTTTCTAATAAGCAAATAAAAATAGCTTTAATAGTATCTAGTGGTGTGATTTTTAAGTTTTGAGTATAAATTCGCTGGTAAAAAGCAGTTATTGTTAATATTGCCCCATAAATTGAATAGAGCAGTAAAAACTCAATCATAAAAGGGAAATTTAAATATCCATATCCAAATGCTAATAACATAGTTAAAATACCAAAAACCTCAATAACTGGGGACAATAGTTCAAATAATAAGTAATACATATAAGAAATAAAGCTAACTAAACCAAATCTTAAATTTAAAAATATTCGGTGATATTTTAACATTGATTGAAACAATCCTAAAAACCACCGTCTTCTTTGTTTCATTAGATCTTTAATAGAACTAGGAACTTGTGACCAGCAGATTGCATTGGGTTCATAACGAATAGAATAATTAATTAAATTATTACGACAGAAAACATGTAATTTCACAACTAATTCCATATCTTCACCCAATGTAGATGTATCATATCCTCCACAGGCAATAACGATGTCTTTTTTAAATAAGCCAAAAGCACCAGAAATAATTAGGTTACCATTAAATTGATCCATTAAGATTCTAGAAGCTAAAAATGATCGATCATATTCAATTACTTGCATACTAACAAGAGGGTCTACAGGTAATCGATAGCCAAGAACTTTACCATTTACCATTTCTACACATTGGGCAACTCGGATTAATCCGCCTACTGCTACAACATTTTCATCTTCAATGACTGGTTGGATAATTTTTTCTAATGAATCACTTTGAAGTAGAGAATCAGCATCTATGCAGATAAAATAAGGAAAGCGAGAAGCATTGATTCCCATGTTTAATGAATCACCTTTACCACCATTATTTTTACTAATCAAAGTAATATTGATATTATTGACTTTTGTTTCATAAATTATTTTATGTTTTTGACATTTTAAACGAAGATGAATAGGACGATTAACTTTAACAAAATCAAATGCATTAAGAAGATTTTTAACTGTGTTATCTTTAGAACCATCATCAATAATAATGATTTCATAAAGAGTATAATCTAATTTTAATAATGAATTAATACTATCAACTATTGTTACTTCTTCATTATAAGCAGGTACTAGAATTGAAATAGGAATATAATATTCATGTTTAAGTTGATTACGAACTCTTGTCATTTGATCTTTTTTATATAATTGTAGTGCTCCAATCAAAACTGATAAAAATAAATATGTTGTATAAAGAAATAGGTAAATTAAAAAGAATATGCCAACACCATCTAAAAATAATTCAACACTTTTCATAATTGCTTTTCTCCATGATAAATATATTCAATTATTTCTTTTGCAAAACGATCTTTACCTGTTAAGATATCTTGTAGTGATTCTAGTGATATATGTAAATTAAATAACGAACGTGCAGCATTGTAGCGTACATACCAGTTATGGTGATGAAGACATTTTTTTAATAATAAAATAGTTTTTTCATCTTTATATTGATCAATTGCAAAAGCTGTGACAATTAAAATACTTTCGTTGGTCTTATGATCGTCTAAAAAAGTATGTAAAATTGTTTTAGCTGGTGGATAAATATGACGACGGTAATAACGAATAATAGCAAGGCGAATTTCTAATTGGGTCTGATTAGATTGTAAAATAGGTAAAAATATTTCTTGGTAGGGACCATTACATTGATTAATGAATTGAACTATGGAAACCATAATATTTTCATCCCAATCATTTAAATGGGACCATAATTTTGCCATTAGCTTTTCTTTATCGCCATTAAATTTTGATAGTCCATCAGCTAATAATTTTTGATGGTGAAACCAATGATTATCATTAATAATTTGTAAAGCATTTTCAACAGCTTGAACATTACCTAAAGCGTATAGGGCTTTTAGAACATTTTCACGACAATAAATAGTAGAATCATTAAAATAACTTAATAATATTTGAATAATTAAAGAAAATTCATTTTTAGATTTAGGAGGATAGGTAGCAATAACATAAGCAAAGAAAGCTTTATTCATATTATCCTTTTTAGCATATTTCAAAGCTAAAAATTGCCAGTTTACATAGATTTCTTCTATGTATTTATTAAATAATTGGTCATTTTTTAGATTTTCTAAAGCTTCAATAAAAGCTAGTAATTCTTTTGTCTTAATAAGTTTTTTAGTTAATAATTTATGATGGGTAACTTCAATTTGGTGGTGATTCTTTAAATAGTTTAATTGGGTTTTAATCTTATTTTGCCAAAATAAAGAATGTTTGTGCTGTTTTCTTTTTTCAATTTGAATATTTATTATATAGACAATATTATAAATCAATAATGAAACGCAGATAAAAAGATATATATACATTACTATTTTAATATCTATACTCATTTCTTTTTCCCCCAGTTTTCCTTGATTAGATAATATGATCTTTTTAAATATTCATCAAATTTAAGTGATTTTTGTTTTTCAAGTTCTATTTTAGACATTTTTATTACCTGCTCTTTATTTAATCCAACCCCAAGATAAAGGTTAGAAACAGTAATATTTTTAACACCATAATTATTATAATAATCATCATGAATAAAATAATCAATTGGATTAGAAATATTTAATAATTGCCAAGGAATTCTGATCTCTATACCATTTTCACTATATTTATAATCAGCTAAAGAGTTATAAGCTTGATTTCCTTCTATTAGCTGTCCGGTTTCATATGTATCATGTAATTTTGCTTGATATGTTTCTTCGGGATTATAATTAGTTTCAATAATATTTTTATTTTCACAAATCATCTTTATATCAACAAAGAAAGGAGCATTTTTTTTAGGATATTCTATAAAAGGATCTTTTCTTTCGATTTGATAAAGATAGTTTTCTCTTAGTGATTCATAACGTGATTGCACAAGTATTTGACTTTTCTCAGGTTTTAGACAGATTAAAAAATCAGCTGCTCGATTAAAGTGTAATCCTCGATCTTGGTCAATTTTAGTTCCACTGTTTGGGGTGATATCAATAGGAATATAAATTTCATTATTTCGCTGTAGATCTTCTTTTTCTAAAAATAGATTAAGTCCTACTTCATCACAATAACTAAATAATTTAAAATCTTTAGTTTTAATAACTAATTTTTTATTAGGCCAATCACTATAACTACCATCAATTAAATTATTATTTGATTTGAAAGATAATAATCCATAACTACTGCTTTCACTTTGAATATCATGCCAGCGATGATTTTCTGTAAGCATAATCGAATAACTAGTATTCCACATTCTTTTTTCCCAACTGTCTTGCCATGAGTCTATAAAGGCACCTTGAAGGCCACTATTAATTATATCCTGATAGGTCGTGATTATTTGATTACCTTGTTCACTTTCATTTAAAGGACCATTGATATTATCTGTTCCTCGTGCGCTAGAGTAGCCAAAACTACTAATTATAACGGGCATAGTATGATATTCATTTAATAATTGTGAATAGCTAGTATAATAGTTACTTTTATTTAAATTATTTAAAGTATTAACTAAAGTATTTTTTTGTGATGAGGAAAAGTAATTATAAAAAGTTTCACAAAAATCATAAAGTCGATAAGATGCAAAATAACCACTTAAAAGATTATTTTCTGTTTTTATATGTTCAAAATCAATAGACGTATATTTATTTAATTGTTTAGCATAAAATGGTTCATATTCAAAAGGATCAGTTTCTGGCGATGAAGCAAAAGTTATTAATGATTGACTTTTATATTTGCTGCTTTCATAGTTTATCATTTCATCCATAATTTTTGTTAACATCGCCTCAAATACAGTTGCATTTTCAGTTGTACTAAAATATTTGCCTTTGTAATTAGATGAGTAATCCTGGTGATTAGTATATTCAATGGTATCAGGACTCCATTCATTACCAATGATATAACCAAGTAAATATGGAGAAACATCTTTTTGGTAATAACCGCTTCCTTTCATATTATTTGCAGTAATAATTTTTCTACCATGAATTACATCAATAATATCAATCGAATCTTTTTTTAAAGTATTATAGAAATCTTTACTATAAGCATCCTCTTTAGAATTATTGGCATCATCAGAAACTTGTAACCCTTGTAATAAATATAGAGGATTTTCTTTGTTTAAATTGTAGTCATATAAAGCATTATAAAAAGTGTCATCATAGATTGTATAGGTTCTAATCGTATTAGCCCCCATTTCTTGAATTAGTGTGAACCATCGAAGATAAGTTTCATAATCAATAGCATAATCAGTTGCATTATTGCCAGCAATACTACTTGGTAAATCAACTCCTTTAATTATTATCGAATGATATTGATCTAGTTTGTTTTTAACTAAAATTTGATTGTTTTCTATTTTTGCATAAACTGATATTTCTTTGTCTGGGTGAAAATCAATATAGAATCCTTTAAAATAAATTGCATAATATACTGATAGAAGACTTAAAACTAAGGCACATGCTAGAACAATAAACTTTTTCATTTTCTCACCTACCTTAACATTTCATTAGCATTTTTAGATTCAGAACAATATTGATATAAGGATTCAATATGTTTATCTAACCATCGACCTCTTTGAATCAGATAATCTTTTAATTGTTCAACAGCTTCATCATGACTTTCAATATTTCTTTCTACTGGTTTTAGATAATTAAGTTCATTATAATTATTTAAATCATATACATATCCCCAAACTTCATCATTTCTTTGTATCGCGCTATCTAGCCAGGTATTCGTATTATCAATATATTCAATCAAATAATCCTCAGATAAGATACTTTTACGTAATTGATGATATATTCTAACAATTGAATAAACAAAATCTTTGTCTTTTATTAATTGACTAAACCATGGCGTATAGATTAATGAAAATCCCTCTTCATTCCATACATCATCAATATAATTATCACAACTATTATTAAAATCCCATACACAAGGTTTAATCTTACCTCTAATGTCTTTATAATAATAAGTTGAATAATTTCCAGCATCAACATTTCTAAAAAATTCATTAATAATAAAATATTGTGCAAAAGCAGTAGTATCTAGATACTTACTATAGCTATTATGATTACTCCACAAATCTATTGAATATAAAATTCTTTCTACTGTATCGATCTGTTTTTGGATATATTTTTTTCTTCCTTCACTAATTAAGTTCTTACCAGGGTAAAGAACATCTAAAGCTGATTCACCAGTCTTGTATGTATAATATGAGTAATTATCTAAAGGTATGGTAGATTTATTTTGTCGATCAAATCTTACAATGAAACTTGTTAAATCATTATTCTTACTGGGCTTTGTTATATTAATTCGGCCTTCACTACGAGAAATTGGTTCCATTAATAAATAAATTCCTTGATAATTATCATTGACATAAAGTTCACAGAATCGAACATTTGGAGCATATGACATGATTTCACCTGAGATATTGAAACAAAGATAGTTTCGTAATAAAGAACGGTCTAAAAAAGGACCGTTTAATATCCATTCATCATGTTTGTACATTCCTGCTAATTCTTTTTTATTTTCTTTACCCTCATTATCAATAAAGTGAATGGAATAAGATTTTTTATCAAAATGGCGTGATGAATTACCACGATAATGAATGAGGCTGTTTGTCTTAAGTGATGTTTTATCAGTTAATTTATTACTACCTTTTTGTTCATCGATAATAGTAAACTCTGCTTCAATTGAAGTTTCACCATTAGCCCCAGTTTCATATAATTGAGTATCATTATTTGTAATTATTGGTGCTCCAGGAATCTTTTGTTCATGAGTATTAAGTGTAATAATTGGTAAATGAGTTTGGAAAATACTACTGTTTTTAGAAATATTTTTTTGCCAGCGGCTATCGAGATGCTGGTGAATACGCTTTGTTTTATGATCTAATTGATAGAAACTGATACTTGCTAGTAGGACACATATTATGGTTAATAAATAAATGATTTTACTTTTCATATCGGTTACCCGCTTATTTCATCGTTCTGTGTAACAATATTGACATACTCAATATTTCCTAAATCATATATTTTTTGTGTGATGCTTTGATCTTTTTGATAAGTTATATTATAAATACTTCTAGATAATTCAAAAATAAACTCAATTGATTCTGTAGTAGTATTTTTAACTCGTAGTAAAGCTTTTTTATCAAAATACTCAAAAATTAAACCCTCAATATCACTTTCCTTACCTCGAGCAGCTTTAATAATCAATAAAATACGATTTTCATTTCGTACTCTGCCTAAACACAATAAAATAATAAAAACGATCGCTGTACCAATACTAGCTACAATATAATCACCAACACCACAACAAATCCCTACAATAATTGCCCAAAAAATATAAGTTGTATCTCTAGAATCTTTAATTGCAGTTCTAAAACGAACGATTGATAGAGCTCCGACCATTCCTAATGATAATGCAATATTATTGCCAATTACTGTCATAACAGTTGCGGTTAAAACAGTTAACGTTATTAATGATACATTAAACTTTTTACTATAAGCAGTACCAACGTGTGTGTACCAATACGAAATATAAATTGCTAGTCCAATAATTGCAGCAGCAACAATATGGATAATGATTTCTTCAAAAGTTAAAGTTGATTCTTGCTCTAACATAGTTCTTAGTATATCTTTCATTTTTTCTCCATTTCCCCGCGCTTAAAGTCGCACAGACACAAATATTTAGCCAAACTCAATTCCATCAAAACTCTATTAATATTTTATTAAATTACATAGTTTAATAAAATATTAATAGAGTATGTAGGAGTGAGTAGGCAATTTTACTCTATTAGAATATCTTAAATTTTTATAAGTCACTACTATCTTTTCAAGTACAAATAAGCAGGACTTTGAACCTAAATATTTATGATTGAATAATTAATTGAGTAATATAGTTAAAATAGCAGTCAACTTCTCTTTTTATTTGAAATCAGGAGAGATTTTATATGCAGATTGTTAGATTAGTTTGCTATCTAATGTATTTACTATCAGTATTACAAACAAGAAAATGCGTATTACCAAGTACCCCTGAAATCATTTCAATGATCAATCAAAGTCTACTTTATCTTAAACAATAGCTTATTGAACATAATTGTTTTAATGTATATTAAAATCAACTTGTAAATATTAGATTCCTATCTTTTTTTACACGTTTTTTAATTTTTTGTTTCTCACTTTTCTTATTAAAATAAATAATGTTTTGCAATATTTCTACCTAAACAATATTTACTAACAGATGTTTTGCTTTTATCAATTGTGTTGAGCATATCTTTTATATATGATAATAAAAAACCATTATACTTAATCTCTAAAACTACCATAAAAGGATCAAAAGCACTATTTTGAATTAATTTATCTGAGAAAATATTAAAATTACTTTCATTTGAAACAATATGATGATCAAAAGTAATACGAATTTTATTCTCCTTTGCTACAAATGCTTTTCGTAAATAACTAACTACTGTAACTGGTCGATAACAGTACATATTCATTATTGCATAACATTCTTGTGCAAATGGTTCATGATACTTAAGCAAAACAGAATAATTACCACTAATTAATGTAAGGGCATCTTCTTTGTTCATTTTTAAAGAACGCTTTTTTTGTAATTGTCCTTGCTTTTGTTTCATTTCCAGCATAGCAAACATGCTATTGGAACCATAATTTCTTAATCTGATTTTTCGTCGTAATTCTATGCCATCCTCTTTTTCTTGATAATCACGATCATCAATAGAATCAAAGTACAGTGAACGAATTTCATAACCATCACCTTGGCTATGAGAATCAAGATGCATTTGATAAGTAAAATAATGACTATATTGATAATATTGTTCAAGTGTGATTAAATATTTTTTTTCTTGTCGTAATACTTCATTCATAATTTAATATCCTTCCCCTTTTTATTTAAATATAGTTTATTAATAGATATTTAAGATATAGTCACTAGCCTATTGTATGATATTTATATGATATTTTAAAGAGGAATTTATAAATAGATTTGAATTTTTGAGCTAATTTTGAACATAAGATAACTAAATTAATTAGGGAGTTACTAATTTTTAGTGATAATTAGAATAAAAGAAAAATGATTATTAGGATCATTTTTAAAAACTTATGAAATTTAAGCTAATTTTATATTCTAACATATATATAATAAAAAAACATTAAATTTTTAATGTTTTCAATTTATGCAAAAAGTCTTATTGATGTTATTAAAAGTAATATAATATTAATTAAAGGAATCATAACTAAAGGAGGTTAAAGAGAGTTATGAAAAAGTTAGGGAAAACGATACTTGGATTAGCTTTAGCACTTTCAATGTGTTTTAGCGTATTTGTTCCTGTTCATGCCCAAGGAGAAACAGTGGATACTTTGGTTGGTAGTCTGATTGGTTATTATCGTGATGGTGCAAGAACAGATGTTTTACGAACTTTAGATAATTTAAAAGAAGTTTCTAAAGACGATTACGAGCAATGGCAATCAATTATTAATTATTGGGATTGGATTGAAAATGACATGGTAGAAAGTATTGGTGTAGCACCAGATGGTTTACCAAATGATAATACTCATGCTTTTGTTGTTTTAGGTTTTGCATTAAAAAGTGATGGAACGATGCAGCCAGAGTTAGTAGGACGATTAGAAACAGCTCTAGCTAGTGCTCAAAAATATCCAAATTCTTATATTTTAGTAACTGGTGGAGTTAAGAAGAATGGTTGGACTGAAGGTGATCGGATGCATGACTGGTTAGTAGAACATGGTGTTGCTGAAAGTCGAATTTTAGTTGAAAATAAATCTGCCAATACTGCTCAAAATGCAGAATTTAGCTTTGACATTTTATATAATCATCCAACTATTAAAAGTATCTCAATGATTACTAGTCAATATCATTTAAAACGTGGAACAATTTTATATTATGCAGAATCATTGATTCGTGCACGTGAATTAGGAAAAACACCAATTAAATTAAATGGTAATGCTGGCTGGTATCGTGAAGATAAGACAAGTGAAACTTTGAGTCAAAAGGCTAGTAGTTTATCACAAATTGCAGGGGTAAGCATTCCTTATGGTGATAAATTGCCTAAATCTAAGTTAACAGGAATAGAAGTTAGTGGAAAAGACATTTATACAGTAGGTGATGGGCTTGATATCAAAGTTACATCAAGCTATGATACTGGATATACTCGAGATGTAACAGATATAGCTAAAATTATTGGTTATGATGCAAATAAAGTAGGTAAACAAAATGTTGTAGTTGTTTATACTGAGACATTACATCATTCTACAAGTAGTTCTGAAGATGTAACAATGACAGCAGAATTTGAAGTTGAAGTAAAAACTGCTCCAATTACAGTTCCTGTTAATCCTCAACCAACTCCAGATAAACCCGTAAATTCAGTCAAAACAGGTGACGATAGTTCATTAGCAATTGTAACTATGGTAGCAGGGTTAGCTGTAGCTGGTATGGTAATTACTAGAAGAAAAGAAAGTTAATTATAAAGAAGTCAAACCGTTTATTGGTTTGACTTTTATAATTGTTAAAATTTATTTTAGTTTAAAGTATACGACCACATAGCTTTTATTTGAGGTGCTAGTCTTTGGTATGACCATCTTTGTTGACTGTTTTCCTTATTATTTGGATCATTTATGCAAAACTTATTATCAACAACCTTAGTTATTACAATAAAATGTCCAGTTGTTGTAAAATCACCAGGTCGTACACTGCAAATAATTGGTTTACCCTGTTTCAACTGATTAGTCATTGCGGTTTCATCTAAAGGAACTGCTGTAGCTTTTAAACCAAATGCTTCACATCCTTTTTCCATAAAAGACCAGGTTGTTTTACTTCCGTCTAAATAACCATTTTCAATAGCATATTTAGCAACATAACGAGGATTATATTCAGTGTTACTAGTAAGTCCAACAGCAACCATTGATAAACTTGTTGGTCCACACCCTGCAGTACCAACAATTTCATCTCCATAGTGGGTATAAGCCCAGCGTTTATCCCATTGAATAAATAATGGTATTTCGTTATCAATTTCTAGAGTGATAGGGTCATTATTTTCAATATTTTGATAATTAGTTTTTAGTTCTTTTGCTTGGGGGTTGTTTTTAATAAATTCATCTATGTATTCAGGGCAATCAGTATTATCATTATATGAAATATTGGGAATTATTTGAATACTTAGATAACCTAATACTAAAATAATGATAAAAATAAAAATTTTTTTTAATTTCATAACATCATTGAATAATGTTTCATAATAATTGAAAAGATTGTAATTGCCCCTAAAATGATAATAATTATTACTTTTTCTTTATTAGATAATTTTTCCATATTTAAACTCCTTTTATATTATGAATGATGGTAATAATACTGGATAAAACCTATGTAAAGTTATAAAACCAATGATTCCAAAACTGACTAGAAAAATAGTTGAGGGTAATTTATTGTGTTTATTTTGAGAAATAAGATAATAAATTATTATACCAATGATCCCACCTAAAGTATTTAAAAAGATATCATCAATATCAAATACACCCCAGCCTGTTGATAATTGAATTAATTCAAATGATAAACTTGTAATAAAATTAGCAAAGATAATATTGCTGCAGGTAAGCGATTTGAAATAGTTAATTAGTATAATGCTTAAAGGAATGAATAAAGCAATGTTTCCAAAAATATTAATCATTAAAGTTTGGCTTAATCCCTGATTTTGATACTGATTTATAAAATCAAATAAAATAAAATTAGCATTATATCCATAGTTGATAAAACCATTTTTTAATAAAATAATTTTAATTAATATCCAGAGATAAACTAATGTACAAATTGCCAAGACAATATTTGAAAAACGTAATTTTTTTAAAGCCATAAATATTACCTCCAATCTAGATATATTTTCTACATTGTTATAATAACAAGATAAAAGATGATATGTATTGACATTTACTAAAGAAATTCTTACAAATTTCTTACGATGATAATTACATAATAATATGACAAGCTTGATGATGATACTAAGAGGATATCGTCAAAGTAAATATGAATTACTAATAAAAAGTATATGTAAAATTATTATAAATGTATTTACTTATATAAATATTATTAAAGGATAAGAAAGTTAAATTTCTGGATATATAGGAAATATAAAAAATGAGGTTTACAAGAAGTGGAATTAATAGATATTAATGGTAATTTTAGGACCTATATATTGCAAGAATCAATTGTGTAAAGAGTAATTTATCTAATTAAAAATATATTATTTTGATTACTGTATTAGTAAAGAACATGAAAAAGGTGAGGTATATAATTACGAAAAAATGCTTAACTAATCTATTATAAATTAAGGGTTTTTTGTATAGGAATTCCGTATAAATTTTTTTGGTAAGATTGATATAAAGTATAAATCTTGAATTTAATATATATTAAAGTTTTATAAATATAAAAACTTTTACAATTGTAATATTTATTTTTGTCATGTATACTTATAGTATGATATTAATAGGAGAATGATATGTCAAAAAATAGAGAAAATCCATCAGCAGTTCGTTCTCGAATAGCATTAGTTGATGCTTTAATTAGTCTAATGGAAGAAAAATCATTTAAAAAGATTTCTATTCAAGAAATAACTGATACTGCTGGGCTATCAAGACAGACATTTTATACAAATTTTAAAACAAAGGAAGATATAATAAATCATGCATTTGTAAAATTGTTTGAGATATTAGATATTCAAGATGAAAAAGATGTTCAATTCTTTTTAAAGTATTTTAGATTTTGGGAAAAACAAAAAGTTATTTTAAAGCCGCTGTTTTTACAATCTCTTGATTTTTTATTTTTAGAAAGAAATATGGAATATTTTTTTAAACATAGTAATTATATTAGAAATGTATTTAATATATCTAAGGAAGATTCTTCTTATATAGTTGGTTATCTTAGTAATTTAACGTATATCATGTTAAGAATTTGGATTATTGAAGGTGGTGAAAAAAATATTGATGAAGTATGTGATATAACATTATCACTTTTAAATGGAAATTATTTTAAAAATTCTAAAGTAAAACGATGATACTAGATCATCTGTCGGAGGAAAAATGGAAGAGGAGATAGCCATATTATCAAAAGGCATTGAAAGCCACTATATAACAGAATCGTTAAATATAAGTGTTAGTAAACATTTATTAGATGAGCATTTTACATTGGTAGCAGCAAATAATCGTTATTATGAAATGTTTGGATATGATAAGGAAGAATATGTTAGATTGTTTAAAAATCGGCCTGATTTATATTATGCTGATGATCCAGAGGGTTGGGAAGAATTGGGGACAATTGTTGCAACTGCATTAAAAAATGGAGATAGTGGATATACATATATAGGACGAATGAGACATAAAGATGGTAGAAAAATTTGGATTCATCTCGTAGCTCATTTTATTGATGAATATGTTAATGGATACCAGGTATCTTATTCAGTTATGATGGATATTAGTGATCTTATGCAAAGTAAGATTGAAAAAGATGTAACACAAAATATATTTCCAGGACTAATATCAAAATATAAGGTTACTGATATTGGATATGAATTTTTAGATGGAAATCAAAGATTTCATAAAATGTTTGAAAATACTAAGCTTTCGTTTCGATGTAATGAAGTTAGTGAAGCTAGTGAACTTCATACAATATGTACTATGTATGATGATTTTCGTAAAGGTATTTCAAAAACTTTTATAGTTGCTCCAAAAGATAAAAATGGGGAAAAATATTATTTAAAAGTTAGTGCTGAATGTATTGATTGGATCAATAATGATCCTATATATTTATTACTTTATACTGATATTACAGATTTAACAATACAAAGTCAAAAACTTGAAAACTATAATCGTTCAGTTCATAAGCTTGCTTATTCTGATGAGGTTACTGGTGGATTTAATCGTAGAAAATTTGATCAGGCTGCTTTTGAAGCTATTAATAGTAATGAGATTGAGACATATAGTATGATTTGGCTGAATCTTCAGAAATTTAAATTGATAAATGATATTGCAGGGATAGAATTAGGTGATAAAACTTTAAAATATGTCTATGAAAAAATTACCAAGTTATTAAATGATGGAGAATATGTGGCAAGATTATTTTCCGATAATTTTGTAATTCTTTTGAAAGAACAAAATGATCAAAAAATAGAAATGAGATTAAATAATATAATATCTCAAATTAATGATTTTAATGATAGTAGAGAATTAAAATATTATCTTACATTTATATGTGGTATTTATCATATCAACGATATTAAACTACCTATTACAACAATGGAAGATCGTGCTCATACTGCTTTGAAATCTATAAATAGTAAACAGTCGGATTTATGTGCATGTTATTATTATACTGATGAAATTCGTTCTATATTATTACAGGAAAAAGAAATAGAAAATATTATGAGGGATTCTTTAAAAAAGAAAGAGTTTCAAATATATTTACAACCTAAGTATTCATTAAAGTCAAAAAAAATATATGGGGCTGAAGCTTTAATTAGATGGATTCATCCAATTAGAGGATTATTATCACCAGCTGAATTTATTCCTTTATTTGAAAGGAATGGATTTATTATAGATATAGATCTTTATGTTTTTGAAGAAGTTTGTAATTTGATTAGGAAATGGCTAAATGCGGGAAAAGAAATCCATCCTATTTCTGTTAATATGTCAAGAGCCCATTTTGTAAATAATGATTTTTTTAAAGAATATATTAGAATAAAAAATGAATATGATATACCTTCTAAATATATAGAAATTGAATTAACTGAAACGATGGTATTTGAAGATCCAGAAATGTTTAGCAAAATTATTAAAAAAATTCATCAAGCTGGATTTAAATGTTCAATGGATGATTTTGGAAGTGGCTATTCTTCACTTAATTTATTAAAAGATTTAGAATTGGATATTGTTAAACTTGACAGAGCCTTTTTTTCATCAGAAATGATGGAAAATAAAAAAGAGAATATTATCGTTAAAAGTATAATTGATATGACACAAGCATTAAATATGTTAACAGTAGCTGAAGGAATTGAATCAAAACAACAAATGGAATTTTTAAGCAAAACAGCATGTGATTATATTCAAGGTTATGTTATTTCAAAACCTGTATCTATCAATGAATTTGAAAGAATGATTGAGATTGATAAATAAGTCGTTTAACTGATTTATAATACTTTAGTAAGAATATTCAAATAATTTTTATTATTGGATAAAATTAAAATACAAATATTTGTATACGATATTTATTGGATTATTTCTTAGTTTATTTATCATAATATAAAAAGGAACTGATTTGATATGATGCCTCTAAAGTAGACAATGTAAATAAAAAAACATTGTCTACCTTGGAGGTGTTTTCTTTTGAGCAGAAAAAACAAATTTTCAATAAACCAAAAGATTAATGCAGTTTTTGATTTTAAAAGTGGAAAAAAGAATGCCATAATTATGTATTGATTTAGGGTTGAGGAGTATATGGCTGGGTGGAAATCTATGAAAAGTAAGGGAAAATAGGTTTTCTTCCAAAACAGCATATCAGTAGTTGCTCTAAAGAGTTTAAAGAGGAAGTTGTTACTGTCTATCTTAATGGTGATGGTTCGTTAATTGATATCGCATTAAAATATGATATTTCCTCTTGCGAGACTTTAAGAAAATGGGCTTTTATAATAGTCATATAAAGTTAAGGGATTATAATTCACAAGGGAATATATATGACTAAATCAAGAAAAATAACAAAGAGCAAACTTATTAATGAAGAATTAACATAATTGATACTAGAATACGATGAAAGGTTTTATCACATTCTGTGATATAGAAGAATGATATGGGCGTTAAATCAGTGATTCACCAAAAAAAGAAGAAGTATAATAAAACTATAGCAGAAAATATTTTAAAAAGAGATTTTTATGCAATGAAACCAAATGAGAAATGGGCAACAGATGTTACAGAATTTAAAATTATAGGAATCTCTGAAAAATTGTATTTAAGTGCTATTATAGATTTATATGATAGAGGTATAGTAATTAATCCTAATAAATTAGTACGATATCTTTGATAAATCAATAGAAGCAAACCCAGGTGCTAGATCTATTTACCACCCAGCTAGAGGATTTTAGTACATAGGTAAAGTGTTTCAAGGAAAGCTAAAAGAGAATGAAATGATATAGAGTATGTCTAGGGTCGGCTGTTGTGTAGATAACAGACCTACTGAGGGATTATGTGGGATCATGTATTATTCAAACCAGTTTCATGATAAAGAGACATTAGAAAAAGCAATAAAAGAGTATATCTATTTTTATAATCATGAAAGATTCCAAGATATAATAATCAAACACCAATAGAAATAAGAGGTAAGGCATTGAATAGTGAAACAATAGAGCATTATCCAATACCAGAAAAAAGATTCAAAACTATTATCAACAATTAGAATTAAAGAATTAAATATATAAATAACAGCATAATAAAAGATGACCTATCACTAAATCATCTAATATAAACTTTATTTATTTCAACTTGACAAGAATCAGATCATTACCTTATTGTAGAGCTCTTTTTTTGTAAGAATATGTTAACATTAAATAATCAATTTTTTAACAAATACATATAAATTATTTATAATGGTAATTTAACAGTAAAAGTAATTAAGTTATTATTTAAATCTGCATGAATCGTACCATTATGTAACTCAATTATCTTTTTTGTTATTGCGAGTCCTAAACCAGAGCCGCCAGTTTTACTGTTTCGTGATTCATCGAGACGAACGAAGGGCTCGAAGATATGTTTTAGTTTATTTTTATCAATGTTATTAATAGAATTTGATAACTTAATTAAAATATAATTATTTTCTTTTTTAGCAGTAATTGTAATCTTTGAATCTTTATTACTATAATTGATAGCATTACGAATAAGATTATCAAAAACTCTTTCAAATTGATTTATATCAATTGATAGAGTAAGATTATCTTCAATTTCACTAATACATTCAAGGTTTTTTTCACGGTATAATGGCATGAATTCATATGTTATTTGAGCTAACATGATTGATAAATTAACAGATTGTTTTTCTAAAGTTATATCGCTTAAATTATATTTAGCAATCGAAAAAAACTCTTCTATTAATTCTTCTAAACGTATTGATTTATCATAGGCTACTTTAATATAATTTTTTATTTCTTCGGTTGATAAATTAGACTGATTATTTAAGAGATCTAAATATCCAACAATTGAAGTTAAAGGAGTTTTTAAGTCATGTGCTAAATATAGTAATAAATCATTTCTTTGTTTTTCAGATTGTTTTATAGCTGCTTTATTATTTAAAGAATCTTTTTTTATTTGATTCATTTGATCTTCAATTTCCTTTAACTCAAATGGAAGACTAATCAACCTGTCATTATCTTCAACTAAAGTTTTTCCTGCTTCCAACATTTTTTCGATATATTGTAGAGATTCTCGATATCTAAGCCAAAAGATAATAATTGTGTCGAGAGCGACAAGACTTATTGATATTGCAAGTAAGTTATCTTTGATAAATTGAGCAAGCTGATAAACGAAATCATATTCTTGCCAGACATATTGATGATAAACTTCATAAGAATAGACAAATAAAATGATAAATGTAATTACTGAAATACCAATTGTAACAGCTATCTTTTTAAATAGGTTAGCAGTTAAACTTTTTTTAAAATGTGAATTACTCAATGGTATAACCAACTCCCCAGACTGTTTTGATGAATTTTGGTTTACGGGCATTTTCATTCATCTTTTCACGTAATCTTGCTACATGAGCCATAACAGTATTGTTATTGTCTAAATATTTTTCTTGCCAAACAGCTTCAAAGAGTTCTTCAGATGTTACAACACTACCTTTTTTACTACATAAATACCATAAAATAGAAAATTCTAACGGAGTAAGATTTAAAGGCTGATCATAAAGTGTACATTTATGATTATCATTATTGATCATTAAACCATTAAAGTCATATATTTGCTGATTTGCAATTGCTTCATTGGCATTATAACGAAGATAGCGTCTTAATTGAGTCTTTACTCTAGCTGCTAACTCTAAGGGATTAAAAGGTTTGGTTAGATAATCATCAGCTCCTAATGTTAAACCATTTATTTTATCTAAATCATTACTTTTGGCTGTTAACATGATTACAGGGAAAAAATGATTTTTTCGGATTTCTTTTAATAAACTAAAACCATCTAGATCTGGCATCATAACATCTAAAATGGCTAGATCATAATGATTTTTTTGTAAACTGTTTAATGCATCTTGACCATGATAATATTTAAAAACATGGTAACTTTCATTTTGCAAATATAATTCAACTAAATCAGCAATTGATTGTTCATCATCAACTACTAAAATATTATATGCCATAGTATCACCTCATTTTTCATCTTAGCTTATTTTGAATAAAAAAACAAATTTAATGTTGATATTTAAGAAAATTGTAAGAATTTATTATATGAAAAAAGGTTCATTTATTTTGAACCTTTACCTTCATTTAAATAGATATCATTTAAAGCAATAACTTGTTTCATGGCCTCAATACCTGGAGCACCAATAGTATTACGCTTATTAACACATGTTTCAACACTAATAACTTCATAGATATCTTCATCAAATACATCACAAATAGTTTTAAATTCATCAATACTCAAATCATCTAAATCCTTATTTTGTTCAATTGCATATAAAACTAATCGACCAATGATTCCATGAGCATCTCTAAATGGAACCCCTTTGTTTACTAGATAATCTGCAGCATCAGTAGCATTAGTAAAACCACCAGTTGCAGATTTGCGCATTTTTTGTTTATTAAAAGTTGTTGATTTCAACATATCATTTAATAACTGTAAACATCCTTTAGTTGTTGTTAAAGCATCAAAAACTAATTCTTTATCTTCTTGCATATCTTTATTGTATGCCAGTGGTAAACCTTTCATAGTTGTAAGTAAACTAGTAAGGGCACCATATACACGACCAGTTTTACCTCGTATTAATTCTGCAATATCAGGATTTTTCTTTTGTGGCATTATTGAAGAACCAGTCGAAAAAGTATCATCTAGTTCAACGAACTGGTATTCATTTGTATTCCAGATTATTATTTCTTCACTAATTCTTGACATATGCATCATCATTGTAGACATTGCACTTAATAATTCAATTAAATAATCACGATCACTGACACCATCAATACTATTTAAACAAGGGCCATCAAAGCCTAGAAGTTGAGCAGTATATTCGCGATCTAGGGGATAAGTTGTACCAGCTAATGCACCTGATCCCAAAGGGCATATGTTCATACGAGTATAGATATCTTCTAAACGGCTGCTGTCACGTTTAAACATTTCAAAGTAAGCTCCTAAATGATGGGCTAAAGTAATAGGCTGAGCTTTTTGTAAATGTGTGAATCCTGGCATAATCGTATTTAAGTGTTCTTTCATGATTTCATTTATTGTTGTTAAAAGATTATGAACTAACGTATTCATCATAATAATTTGGTCACGAGTATATAAACGCATGTCTAGTGCTACTTGATCATTTCTGCTTCTGCCAGTATGTAATTTTTTACCTGTAGCTCCAATTCTTTCAATTAAAGTTGATTCTACAAAACTGTGGATATCTTCTTGTGAATTATCGATTTTAAGATCACCATTGTTAATATCTATTAAAATTTGGTTAAGTGCAGTTTCGATTTGTTGACCTTCTTCTTGAGTTAAAATATTTTGCTTTGTCAGCATCTTAACATGAGCAATACTACCCTGGATGTCTTGTTGATAAAAAGTTTGATCGAAATTAATTGATGCATTAAAATCATACACTAACTGATTAGTTGGCTTAGTAAATCTGCCACCCCATAAATTCATTTTATTTCCTCCTATTATAATAAAAGGGCTATAGCCCTTTTTTATTTTTTATTATTTAATTTCATCGCTCTAACTTTAGTTGATAAACCATATAAAGTAATAAATCCTTCAGCATCATGATGATCATATAGTTCACCAGTTGCAAAACTAGCGATATCTTCATCATATAATGAATATGGTGAAGTTGTTCCTTCTTTAATAATATTACCTTTATATAATCTAAACTTTGTAGTTCCACTCACGACTTCTTGAGTTTTATCAACAAAAGCAGTTAAAGCTTCACGTAGCGGTGAAAACCATTTAGCAGCATATACTAATTCTGCGAATTCTACTGAAACTAAACGTTTATATTTTAATGTTTCACGATCTAGAACTAATTCTTCTAGTTGACGATGGGCCTCCATTAAAATTGTTCCTCCAGGTGTTTCATATACTCCACGTGATTTCATTCCCACAACACGGTTTTCAACAATATCAACTATACCAACACCATTGCGGCCACCAATTTCATTTAACTCTTCAAGAATTGCAGTTAAAGACATTTCTTTTCCATTTAATTTTACTGGAACACCTTTTACCCATTCGATTTCAACATGTTCAGCTTTATCAGGAGCATTTTCAGGTGCTGTTGATAGCACTAATAGATGATCATAATTTGGAGTATTTTCAGGATTTTCAAGCTCTAGACCTTCATGAGAAATATGCCAAATGTTACGATCACGTGAATAACTTGAATCTACAGAAAATGGTAGATTGATTCCATGAGCTTTACAATATTCAATTTCTGATTCACGAGAATCCATATCCCATTTAGGATCACGCCAGGCAGCAATAATTTTTAAATCAGGTGCTAAAGCTTTGATTCCAAGTTCAAAACGAATTTGATCATTTCCTTTACCTGTTGCACCATGACAAATTGCAGTTGCTCCTTCTTGGCGAGCAAGATCAACTAATACTTTTGCAATTAAAGGTCTTGCAGTAGCAGTACCTAATAAATACTTATATTCAAATACAGCATCAGCTTGAACTGTTGGGATAATGTAATCTTTTACATATTCATCAACAACATTTTTAATATAAAGTTTTGTTGCTCCACAAGCTTTAGCGCGTTCTTCTAAACCGTCTAATTCATCAGCCTGTCCAACATCAATACAACAACAAACAACTTCATAATCATAATTTTCTTTTAACCAAGGAATAATAGCAGTTGTATCAAGTCCCCCGGAATAAGCAAGAATAACTTTTTCTTTCATCATTTAATCCCCCTTAGAATAACTTTAAATTATCATTATCATAAACTATAGGAATAATAATTGCAATAATTTATCGCAATTATGCGATAAATTTATTATTTGTTCATATTTGAGCAACAGTGGTAAAATAAAATATAAATATATTATCAGGGAGGAATTTATGAAAGAAATTAAACTTGATTATCGTAAAATACTAGAAATTGTACTAATTGCAATTGTTTGTTATTGGGGACTTAATAATTATAAATTAATTTTTAATTCTTTTAATAATATACTATCAGTTATTATGCCATTTTTAATTGGCTTTATTATTGCTTTTGTGTTAAATGTATTGATGATTAGAGTTGAGAAGTTATTAATGAAGTTTTTTAAAGGTAAAGTATTTAATTATTGTAAGAGAATTATAAGTATTAGTTTATCAATTTTGATTTTAATTGGAATTTTAGTATTAATAATAAATTTAGTTATTCCAGAAATATCAAATGCAATAAAATTAATTGTTAATAGTCTACCAGAAGTATTTGAAGATATTCAGGCATGGAGTAAAAGTAATAGTGATATTTCACCACGTTTGGAAAGCTTATTGAATAACATTGATTTAAATTCGATAACAAGTGAATTTAGTAATATTGTAAAAATAGGTTTTACTGGAGTTTTAGGTTCAACTGTAGATATACTTTCGATGATTGTAGGAGGTATTTTTAATTTAATTGTAGGATTTGTATTTGCGTTTTATATTTTAGTAAGTAAAGAAACTTTAAAACGTCAAACTCATAAATTAATAAATTCTTGTTTACCAGAAAAGGCATCTACTAAGTTAGTTGAGATAGCTACTTTATCAAGAACAACCTTTACTAATTTTATTATTGGTCAAACAATCGAAGCGATTATTTTAGGTGGATTATGTGCTATTGGGATGCAGATATTAGGTTTCCCATATGCTCCGATGGTTGGAACATTGGTAGGAATAACTGCATTTGTACCAATTGTTGGTGCCTTTATTGGTGGAGGAATTGGTGCTTTTATGATCATGACAGTTGATCCAATGCAAGCGGTGTTCTTTATTATTTATTTAATTGTTTTACAGCAGTTAGAGGGGGATTTAATTTATCCAAGAGTTGTAGGTTCTTCAGTTGGATTACCATCGATTTGGGTATTATTTGCAGTTACTGTTGGTGGTGGATTATGGGGAATCGCAGGAGTATTGTTCAGTGTACCAGTATTATCAGTTATTTATGCATTGGTAAAAGAGCATATTAATAATGTTAGTAAAAATTGAATGATTTAATGATTTTTGCATATCCTGTAATATTGTTACAGGATATTTTTTATAATCTATTTAGAAAAACTTCTAAATAGATTAGGTCTATGATATAATCTGTTTAGATATTTATCTAAATAGTTATAAATGTCTTGCAATTATATTGATATAGGGATATTATATATAATATAAATAATAAAAATAATTTATTTATGAAATGAGGAGATGCATATGTTAAGAATTGAAAATCTAACTAAAAGTTATGGTAGTAAAAAAGCTGTTGATGATTTATCATTGCATATTGAAAGTGGCCATATTTATGGATTTATTGGTCATAATGGGGCAGGGAAGACAACAACTTTAAAATCAGTGGCAGGAATCATGGAATTTGATCAGGGGAATATTTATATTGATGGTAAATCAATTAAAGACGATCCTCTTGCATGTAAATCAATTATGGCATATATTCCTGATAATCCCGATTTATATGAGTATTTAACAGGGGTTAAATATTTAAATTTTATTGGTGATGTTTATGGAGTTAGTCAGAGTGAACGAGAATCAAGGATTAAGAAATATGGAGATATGTTTGAGCTTACAGATTCGTTAGGGGAACCGATCAGTGCTTATTCACATGGGATGAAACAAAAACTGGCTGTAATTTCAGCTTTGATTCATGAACCTAAATTAATAATCATGGATGAGCCATTTGTAGGTTTAGATCCTAAGGCATCACATTTATTAAAGGGATTGATGCGAGATTTATGTGATCGAGGAGGGGCTATCTTTTTTTCAACACATGTACTTGAAGTGGCAGAAAAACTTTGTGATAAAATTGCAATTATTAAAGCGGGGAAACTTGTCGTATCCGGGAATACTCAAGAGGTTATTGGTGATGACTCTTTAGAAGAAGTATTCTTAGAGTTGGAGGATGACAATGCTTAAATCATTAATTAAGATTCGTTTACAGGGAATCTTTATGCGCTCGATGAAAGGCAGTAAGAAGCAAAAGATAACGGCTGGAAAAATAGTTTTTATGCTTGCTATATTTGCATATATAGCTGTTGTATTTGGAGCAATGTTTGGATATATGTTTAATCAAATTTTAAAACCGTTTATAGCAATTGGTTATGAATGGCTGTATTTTGGAATTATGGCAATTTTAGTTGTTATATTATGTTTTATTGGTAGTGTTTTTACGACCCAGCAGGAGATATATGGAGCTAAGGATAATGAATTGTTATTATCGATGCCTATTAAAACAAAGGATATTTTACTTAGTAGAATATTTGTCGTATTAATTATTAATTATCTCTATGAAGCTTTAGTAGCTTTACCTTGTATGGTTACTTATTTTACACAGGTTCCTTTTGATCTAGTAAAGTTTCTATTCTTTATGATTGTAATTATTACCTTACCTCTTCTAGCATTAGCTTTATCATGTGCTTTTGGATGGATCATGGCAATGATCATGAAAAAAATTAGAAATAAAACAATTATTACTATGATTATTTCTTTAGGTTTTTTAGGAGCGTATTTTTATATTATTAATAAGGTACCTGATTACTTGATGACTTTAGTAGCTAATGGTGAATCAATAGGTGATGCTATTAAAAATACTTTATTTCCAATTTATCATCTAGCAATTGCGATTAGTGAAACGAATTTAATTAGTTTATTTATATATTTACTTAGTGTTTTAGTACCTTTTGCAATAGTAATATATTTACTTTCAAAGAATTTTATTGGTATTGTAACTAGTAAAGCACCATCTAAGAAAGTAAAATTAAAAGATTCAGATATAAAATACTCTAGTCAAAAAACAGCTTTATTTAAACGGGAATTAAAGCACTTTACCTCTAATCCAATGGTAATGTTAAATGCAGCTTTAGGAATTGCATTTACAGTATTGCTTGCAGGAATGTTATTAGTTAAAGGTACAGAGATGGTGGATATGCTAGGGGTTATTCCTTTGCAGTATAGGAATATGATCGATGAATATATAGTAGCTTTACTTTGTATTGCAGTAATTGGGACTAGCTCGTTGAATATTATTAGTGCAGGATTAATTTCTTTAGAAGGTAATCGATTATGGATTATTAAATCATTACCAATTAAAACAATTGATATTTTACACAGCAAACTTTTCTTGCACTTAGCTTTATGTATTCCACCGGGATTATTATTTTCAATTATTGGGTCATTTGTTTTTTCTTTGAATATAGCTGATTGTATCGTTGTTATATTGGCTCCGATTACTTTTACTGTTTTGGAAGCTTTGTTTGGTTTGATTGTTAATTTATGGAAACCAAAATTTGATTGGATCAATGAAACAGTAGTTGTAAAGCAGAGTGCTTCAGTTATGATTGCTTTATTTTCAACTATGGCTTTTGTAATTATGATTGGTATTTGTTATTTTGGCTTTTTAAGTGACTTTATTAATGTTAAAACATATGTTTATGTTTGTTTAGGAATTTTTATAGTTGTTGATTTAGGACTTTATTATTTATTAAAAACTTGGGGAGTAAGAAGATTTGAAGAGTTATAAGCTAGGATTTTATTCCTAGCTTTTTTGTGTAAAAAAATAATCAATTAATGTAAATACATATAAATTATGTGATGTTATATTATTTATGTAATCGTTTACAATTGTTGTTTATGATTAGTGGAAGGGAGTGGTCATTAGGTATTAATAATATTTGTGAAAGATAGATATTTTGGGATACTTAAATAATGAAGGGAAGGAATTTATAAATGAAACTAAAAAGTATCTTAAAAAAGATGACTATTTGTACAATGACAGTAATGATGGGTTTTACCTGTATGTCAACTTTAACAACTGTCAAGGCTAATGAGCTAGTAATGGCAAAGACTACTGATGATTTAGGTAGTGTTATAAAAGAGCCGGTAGTTAATGAAAATCGGGTTGATGCTCAATTAGAGAATGCTGGATTAAGAATCACATTTTATCGTGATGATGTATTTCGAATCTATGTGGATCCAACAATGGAATTTGCTGATCCTACACCAAATTCACCAGATCATGAGGGGAAAATGATATCTAAAGGTGAAGAAGAATATATAAATGAATATGGAGCAGTTACACCACAATTAACTGAAAATAATGATTCTTATGAAATTTCTACTGATAGTATAAAATTATTAATTCGTAAAAGTGATGCTGTTATGACATTAATTAATAAAAATACAGGAGAAATCCTTTGGAAAGAGGCATCACCTATAAAAATTGGTGGTAGTAAAAGTACTCAAATACTAGAAGAACAAGAGCATGAATATTTCTTTGGGGGCGGAATTACTAATGGTTTTGTCAACCAAAATGGACGTAAAGTAAAGATTGAAATTGGTTCTTACTGGACTAGTGGTGCTAATTCATCACCAATACCTTTTTATTTATCAACAAAAGGATATGGAGTAATGCGTCATACATGGAAATCAGGTCTATATGATTTTGGTAACAGTGATAAAAATATTGTCAATGCAACTCATAATGAAAATAGATTTGATGCATTTTATTTTGTTGGTGATACGATGACGAATGTTGTTGATGAATATACTGAATTGACAGGTAAGGCATCTATGATGACAAAATATGGTTACTATTTGGCACATTTAAATTGTTATAATCGTGATAAATGGGTAGAAAATAGTGATGGTACGCGCACAGAATATCAATCAGGTAAAGGTGCTCCAGCTAATGCTGTAATGGAAAGTTTAAATGGTCAAGATAAAAACGGGAACAAAGATGAAGAAGCTTATAAATTTTCAGCACGAGCTGTAATTGATGATTATGTTAATAATGATATGCCCTTAGGATGGTTTTTACCAAATGATGGATATGGCTGTGGTTATGGACAAAGTGATAGTTTTGAAGGTGATTTACAAAATCTAAGTGATTTTGCTTCTTATGCTAAAGACAATGGAGTTATAACTGGTTTATGGACACAACAAGATATCTGGCCAGCTGATAAAAATAATCCTCAAAAAGGTGAACGTGATATTGTTGCTGAAGCAAAAGCTGGTGTTTCAGCATTAAAAACCGATGTTGCATGGGTTGGAAATGGTTATTCAATGGCTCTTGATGGCATTAAAACAGCCTTTGAAGCTATAAAGGATCATACTAGACCATCAATTATTTCTTTAGATGGATGGGCTGGTTCACAACGCTATGCAGGAATGTGGACAGGAGATCAAACTGGTGGAAACTGGGAATATATTAGAATGCATATTCCTTCATATATAACAGCAGGTATGAGTGGACAGTTTAATGTAGGAAGTGATATGGATGGAATCTATGGTGGTGGAAATCCAGTTGTTCAAACACGTGATTTTCAATGGAAAGCTTTTACACCAATGCAATTAGATATGGATGGCTGGGGTAAAGAAGATAAAAAACCATGGGTATTTGATGAGCCATATACTTCAATCAATCGAATGTATTTAAAATTAAAGGCTGAAATGTTACCTTATAATTATACTTTATCAAGAGAAGCTTATGATAGTAGTGTTCCGATGGTAAGAGGAATGTTTTTAAGTGATGCTAATGAGTATACATATACAAATAAAGTTAATGAGAATCAATTTACTTGGGGTGATTCTATTTTAGTTGCACCAGTTTATCAAGATATAGCATCTGATGAAAAAGGCAATGATATTCGTAATGATATTTATTTACCAGGTGAAGATAATGTTTGGATTGATTATTTCAGTGGTCAACAGTATCAAGGTGGAATGATTTTGAATGGTTTTGATGCACCTGTTTGGAAAACACCAGTCTTTGTTAAAAATGGTGCAATCATACCAATGACAGTAGAAAATAATTCACCATACGAATTAACAGGTGATGAAGATCGGATCTATGAAATTTATCCTTCTGGAAACACTGAGTTTGTTCAATATGATGACCAAGGTGATACAGAGGCTTATAAATTAAATGATTTTACAACAACAAAAATTACTTCTAGAGCACCTGTTAGTGGAGATGGCCAAGCAGTTATTACAGTACAACCAACTAAAGGTGATTTTAAAGGAATGGTAGCTAATAAAGCAACACAATTTGTTGTAAATGTAGCCAAAGAACCAACAAAACTAAGTGCACAAGTAGGCAAAGAAAAAGTTACGTTACGTAAAGTAACATCGATAGAAGAGTTTAATGCTGGTGAAAATGTTTATTATTATAATGAAGCACCAGATATGAATAAATATGCTACAGAGGGTAGTGAATTTGCTAATGTCGAAATTATTAATACCCCTAAGTTATATGTTAAAGTAGCAGCTACTGATACGACTAAAAACGCTGTTTCTCTTACAATTGAAGATTTCAATAATACTCAACCACGGGTTCATGATAATCAAACAGTGTTACCAGAAACACCAGCTAATTTGCATGCTGTTGATAAAGGAGATACTACTATTTCAATTGCTTGGGATAAGGTTGATACTGCAACAATGTATGAGGTTCAAGCTAATGATCGAATTTATTCAAATATTACAGATACAAATTTTACAGTTCCAAACCTAAATTCTGTAACAACTTACCAAATCAAAGTTAGAGCAGTTAACTCAAAAGGTATTTCATCATGGAGTGAGCCAATTGAGGAAACAACAACTTTAGATATTTATCGAAATAAAATAAAAGATATGGATGTTAGTGTATCTTCACAATCTTATCAATGGCCTAAAGAAAATATTATTGATAATAATAATAGTACTGTATGGCGTACTGACTATAGTCAGACTGATAATTTGCCAGCATATGCCTTATTTGATTTAAAATATGTTTATGATTTAGACAAGCTTGAATATTCACCATTAAACGAAAATTATGCTAACGCTAAGGCAAAAGATATTGAAATTCAAACAAGTATGGATGGAAGAGTTTTTAAAACTGTTAAAGAGGTAACTTGTCCTGATGATGAAAGTATGATTACTTTTGATTTAGAAGGTGTGTCTGCAAGATTTGTACGTTTCTATATAAAGAATTCATATAGTTATTATTCAGGAGCTGCAGAAATTAGCATTTATAAAGAAGAGGGTTCTGGAACTAAAGTTGTTGGTGACTATAATGAAGATGGTCAAATTGATGAATCTGATTTAATTTTCTTTGAAAACTATGCAGGAGTAAAAGAAGGGGCAACAATGTGGGAAAGTCAGGTTAAAAAAGCTGATCTTAATCAAAATGGATATATTGATGCTTATGATATAAGTTTTGTATCTAGCCAGATAGATGGTGGTATTGTTCCAACTAGAAAGCATATTAATGGAGAAATTATTTTAGAACCTTCTGTAAAAGAAGTGAAGAAGGGTGAAACTTTTACAATTGATGTAATGGCTAATCGTTTTGCAGATATTAATGCTTTTAATTTTGAAATACCATATGATACTTCTAAATATGAAGTAGTTTCATTGCCTGAAGCTGTAGATAGTATTAGTGAGATGAGAAATTTCTCAATAAATTTTGAAAAAGAGGGTTATTTATCAGTTTCTTTTGCTAATGTCGGTAATAAGAGTAGAATTAACGGTAATGGAAAATTAGCTACAATTGAATTTAAAGCTAAAGAAGATAGTATTATCGCTTTGTCTGGTCAAAATGGATTAATAGTTGATTCACGTTTAAATACTCGTGATGCTTTTGAAGAAATTAGAGTGATCGAAGGAATTAGTGCTACTTGTGCTCAGGAATCCTCACCTAATTCAACAAAGAATATTTTAGATGGTAATGATACAACTTACTTATGGTCAAGTTGGGTAAATAATGACATTATGGAAGCTGATAAAGAAATTTATCTTGATTTAAAAGATATTTATGAGTTAGATAGTATTAATTATTATCGTGGTCAGGAATATTCATGGTTATGGTTTAATTATGCAGATATTTATATTAGTGAAGATGGTAAAGATTATACTTTATTTAAAAAGAAAGTAAAAGCTGATACGACAAATGAGCCTGCAGTATTTGATATTAGTGGTGCTAAAGGACGTTATATTAAAATCGTTCTTCCTAACGAATATCTTCCATACAAATATTTTGCAATTGCAGATTTAGAAGTTGTAAAAGCTGCAACTAAGTAGGGGGATCAGAAGATGAAAAAATATATTAAAATAATATTTTCAGTATGTTTGGTTCTATTATGTATAAGTAATATCAAACAAGTATCTGCTCAAGAAGCCATAGGTGAAATTAAGGTGACGGATATTGAATATAATGATGACCAAGCTATTGTAAAAGTAACTGTTACAAATAATACATATACTAATGATCAATTAAAAATTATGTTTTTAACAGCTGAAGCTAAAAATAATTATGGTTATTATTATAGTGAAAAAGGTACTAAAATAGATAATAATGTATATGAGTTTACATTAACATTGCCAAAAAATGATATTTATATTATAGGAACTGATGGTATTTCAGGAGCAAATACATCTATTTATACAGAATGTAGTACGATTGAAAATCCTTCAGTAGATAAATCAGAATTAGAATCATTGATAGAGAAAGCAGAAAAACTAGATTTATCACTTTATACTCAAGAAAGTGCTGATAAATTAAAAGGTGTTTTAAAAGATGCCAAGGAATTGATACTAAATGAAAAAGCAACTCAAGACGAAGTTAATGAAATGATTAAAAAACTTCAAAAAGCGATAGATGAATTAGTTGAAATATCAGTAACTGAAAAACCAGGAAATGATTCCAACTCATCAAATACTGATGGAAATTCAGCAAGTACAGGTGATGATAGTAATGTACTATTATTGTTATGTGCATTATTTAGTGTTACAGGAGTAATGTTGATTGTAAAAAAGACTTATAAGAAAAATAATTAGTATTTATAGGAGGATTTGATAATTTTCAAATCCTTCTTTTATTAGTTACAAATGATAATAGAAAATCAGTTAGAAATATAAAAACTTTATAATTTAAAAACAGGAAAATGATATGTTATCTAGATAATGTATTAAGACTATCTTATTTTAGTGATTATGATTAGGTAATCCTTAAATGAATAGTTCCTACCAATTTTTAAAAGTTTTATATTTTTTACTAAAAACAAAATTTGATTTAATTATTGTATCTACAGGAATAGCCTCAATGTTTCTTTTTGTGGTTTTAGAATAAATTTAATTTTTCTAGTATCTAAAAAATAATAAATTCTTTCAGACTAGGAAGATTATTTTTTAAATAATAGTTCAAATATGTTTCTTTATTTAAAATAGGTCTATTTATCATTTTTCTCCTGTTTTTATAAAATTAAGAAGATTTTAATATACTTATTTCGATTGTTAAATTATAATAAAATAAAAGAGGAGGCAAAGAAATGTCATTTAATTTTCGAAATAAAATGCATAAGATTCGTTTTTATGGTGCCTTGGAACAGGAACGTGAACAAAAAAACCGACAGGACAATATCGTCAGTAGACGTCTGATCGTTCTGCTTTGTTTTATCATTGCTATTACTTCGGTTATGGCTGTTAGACTGGCTCTTATTCAGTTTAATGATGCCGATGAACTCGCTGTCAAGCTCGAAAAATATGGTACTGCTACTTATTCGACTGATGCCCCCAGAGGCGAGATCGTCGATCGCGAATACAAGAAACTGGTTCAAAATACCAATGTCATCTGTGCTACATATTATGCTCCTAAGAAGATCTCTGACAAGCAGCTTCAGACTTCAGCTAAATTTTTAGCTAAGACTATCAAGCTTGACACTTCTTTGATCTCTAAGCGCAATAAGAAGGACTACTTTATTATTGCTTTTCCTGATCTGGCTAAGAAACTGGTCAGCGATGAGGAAAAGGAGAAACTTAAAAAGCAGGAAAACTATGAAAGAGCTTTATTAAGTCTGCAGATTGACCGGATCACAGACGAAATGCTCGATGAGCATCTGGATGAGGCTACGCTGACATATACCCACTTTTATTATCTGATGAAAAGCTGTACGAGCGGTTCATCGATCCTGGCAGAGGGGATAAGCGAACAGGAAGCCAGCATCATCGGAGAAAATGCTGATATTCTGCCAGGAATCAATGTGACAACAGACTGGTCGAGACAGTATGTATATGACAAGGAGTTTTCTCAGGTGCTGGGAAAAGTAACAACGAAGAAACAGGGACTGCCAGTAGAGCTGAAGAATCAGCTGTTAGCTTTAGGATACCAGAACGATTCAAGGGTAGGGGTATCAGGACTGGAAGAACAGTATGAAGAGATTCTAAGAGGAAGTGACAGCAGCTATACGCTTAATTATGACAGTAAAGGAAATCCGATCATAACGAGTGCAAAGGCAGGAACAGCAGGATCGAATATCCGTTTATCGATTGACTGGGAGCTGCAGCAGCTGGCAGATACAGTGATAGAAAATGAACTTAAGGCAATGAACAGTCAAAACCGATTTTTTAATAAAATGTTTTTTACGATGATGGATCCCTACACAGGAGAGATTATTGTAATGTCAGGAAAGATAATCAATAAAGAGACAGGAGAGGTAACGGACTATGCAGCAGGGAACTATCTAGATGCCAATCTGATAGGTTCGACAATTAAGGGAGGGACAGTCTATACCGGATTCAAGGAAGGAGTCATCACACCGGGAACGACATTTATGGATGAACCGATCAAGATAAAGGGAACGAAGGAGAAAAAATCTCATCGAGATATGGGACTAATCAATGAAATAGATGCACTGGCATATTCATCAAATGTATACATGTTCAGGATAGCAATGCTGCTGGGAGGAGCAAATTATATTTATGATGGACCGCTGAAGATCAATGATGCGGCATTTGAGACTCTAAGAAGAGACCTGGGAGAACTGGGACTGGGAGTAAAGACTGGAATAGATATACCGAATGAAGCTTTTGGATATAGAGGAAATAAGAGAACCGGAGGATATCTGTTAGATGCCTCAATAGGGCAGTATGATACTTATACAAACATTCAGCTGGCGCAGTATGCATGTACACTAGCAAATGGAGGAAAAAGGGTCAAACCAAGATTAATGATGGATTCATATGTAACAGATCAGGATGGAAAAGCGAATGCAAACTATACAGCAAAGACAGAGATACTGGATGATGTATCAAATCAGACAACGGCATTTGGACAGATCAAACAGGGGATGAGGGCATGTGTGACAAGAAGCAACGGGACATGCAATGCATTCTGGAGCAGCAAGCCGTATGTAACATATGCTAAGACTGGAACAGCTGAAGACTATACTGGAACTGGAAAAACCGATTATCCTAACCATCTGCAGATAGGATATGTACAGGCAGATGAAAACAGCAGGCCAGCAGTAGCATTTGCATGTGTAGCAATTAGACAGACAAAATCATCAACAGGGACAAGTTCAGCACCATATATTTCTCAACAGATCGTTGATAAATATGTAGAAAAGTATTTGCAGAATAGATAATAAATAAATTTTTGTTTGACAAAATATTTTTTAGTAATATAATAATAATCAAACTCGATGACTAAAAGAGTAGTGCTGATGGTGATTTTTAGCGAGCTAACGTAGGTGAAAGGTTAGTAATCAAATCAGGATGAAGCGCATTTACGAGAGGAAAGTGGGAAATTGATAGTATCGCTTTCGGGTAATCACCCTTATTGATGAAAGAGATCATAAGGTCAACTTATGATAAGTAGAGTGGTAACGCGGTTAATTCGTCTCTTATTTAAGAGGCGTTTTTTTATTTTAATGAAAAAGGAGGACTAAGAATGATTAGAGTAGGAATTGTGGGATCAACTGGATATGGGGGATGTGAGCTAGTTCGATTTTTATTAACTCATAAGGAAGTTGAGATTAAGTGGGTTTCATCAAGGACGTACACTGATCAAGAATATAGTTCAGTTTATGCTAGCTATTTTAAATTATTGGATCAAAAATGTGTTGATGAAAACATTGAAAATTATTTAGATGATGTAGATGTTATTTTCTTTGCAACCCCTCAAGGGGTTTGTGCAAAAATGATTAATCAAAATGTTTTAAATAAGGTTAAGGTAATTGATTTAAGTGCTGATTATCGAATTAAAGATGTAGCTGTTTATGAACATTGGTATGGAATTAAACATGCTTCACCTGAATTTATTAAAGAAGCTGTATATGGGTTATGTGAAATTAACCGTAATAAAGTGAAACAAGCACGGTTAATTGCTAATCCAGGATGTTATCCAACATGTTCTATTTTAACAGTTTATCCTTTAGCTAAAGCTGGATTAATAGATATGGATACATTGATCATTGATGCTAAGAGTGGGGTTAGTGGCGCTGGGCGAGGAGCCAAAGTAGCTAATTTGTATTGTGAAGTAAATGAAAGCATCAAGGCATATGGGGTAACGACTCATCGACATACCCCAGAAATAGAAGAACAATTAGGTTATGCTAGTAAACAGGAAGTATTATTAAATTTTACACCGCATCTAGTACCAATGAATCGAGGGATTCTGGTGACTGCTTATGCAAAGTTAAAAGAAGGGGTCAGCAAAGAAGAAGTAGAAGCAGCTTATCAATGTTATAATGGTGAATATTTTGTAAGGGTCTTAAATTCTGGCAACATACCTGAGGTCCGGAATGTAAAAGCTAGTAATTTTGTTGATATTAGTTATAAGATTGATCCACGAACTAAACGAATTATAATGATGGGTGCAATGGACAATTTAGTAAAAGGTGCAGCTGGTCAAGCGATTCAAAATATGAATATTATGTTTGGCTTAGATGAAAAAGAAGGATTACTGTTAGCACCAGCAGTGTTATAGGGGGAAAAATAATGAAAATAATAGAAGATGGAACTGTAACATCACCAATAGGTTTTTATGGTGCTGGAGCACATGTAGGAATAAAAAAAGAAAATAAAGATCTAGCATTAATATATAGTCAGGTTGATGCTAAGGCAGTTGGAACGTTTACTAAAAATATTGTTAAAGCAGCACCAGTGTTATGGGATAAAATGCTTGTTGAAAATTATGATCATGCGAGAATTGTTGCTATTAATAGTGGTGTAGCTAATGCTTGTACTGGTGATGAGGGATTAAAGTGCAATGAACAGTTTGCAAAGACTGTGGCTGACTGTTTTAGTGTTGAAAAAGAGGAGGTTTTGATTTGTTCAACGGGGGTAATTGGTAAACAATTACCAATGGATAAAATTATTACTGGGGTACCTCCAGTAAAGCAGTTATTAAGTGATAGTCAGGAAGCTGGGAAACTAGTTGCAGAGTCTATCATGACGACAGATACAAAGCCAAAACATCTAGCGGTACAAATAGAAATCGATGGTAAAGTCGTTACACTTGGTGCTTGTTGTAAAGGTTCAGGGATGATTCATCCCAATATGGCTACAATGTTAGGCTTTATTACAACGGATTGTAATATTTCTAAAGAGTTATTAAATAAAGCTTTAAAGGAAGTTATTCCTGATACATTTAATATGGTATCTGTAGATCGTGATACTTCAACTAATGATACAGTTTTATTATTAGCTAATGGATTAGCTAATAATAAAGAAATTGTTAATGAGGGTAAAGATTACGATACTTTTAAAGATGCTTTATACTATGTTAACGAATATTTAGCTAAAGCGATTGCTGGTGATGGTGAAGGAGCAACAAAATTATTAGAAATACAAGTTCATGGAGCTAATAGTATTAAACAGGCAAAAGTGATTGCAAAGAGCGTATGTACTTCACCATTAGTAAAAACAGCTGTATATGGTAATGATGCTAATTGGGGACGATTATTGTGTGCAATGGGTTATTCAGGGGAAGAATTTGATCCTTATAATGTTGATTTAAGTATCGCAAGTGAATTTGGAAATTTGCAATTAGTAACTAAGGGGATGGCTACTAATTATGATGAACAAACAGCAACTAAGATTTTATCAAGTAGTGAAGTAAAAGCAATAATTGATCTTCATAACGGCAATTATCAAGCGACGGCATGGGGATGTGATCTAACATATGATTATGTTAAGATCAATGCTGATTATCGTTCATAAGGGGGAATAATAGTATGCATACAACAGAACAAAATAAAGCTCAGGTCTTGGTAGATGCTTTAAGTTATATTCAAAAATTTGCAGGGGATACGGTTGTCATTAAATATGGTGGTAGTGCCATGACGAATGAAGTTATAAAACATTCTGTATTAAAAGATATTGCTGTACTAAAATCGGTTGGTATTAAACCGGTAATTGTCCATGGTGGAGGAAAAGATATTAATAGCTGGTTAAATAAAGTTGAGATAAAGAGTGAATTTAAGAATGGACTAAGAGTTACAACTAAAGAAACATTAGAAGTTGCTGAAATGGTGTTATCAGGAAAATTAAATAAAGGTCTTGTTCAGCATATGGAAAGAATTGGTACTCATGCAGTTGGTTTATCAGGTAAAGATGGAAATATGCTTACAGTTGAAAAATGCTTGTCTAAAGGTGAAGATATAGGTTATGTTGGTAAAATTACTCGTGTTGATACTGAGTTAATTGAGACATTATTATTAAATGGGTATACTCCAATTATTTCAACAATTGGCTTGGATGAAAAATATCACGCTTATAATATAAATGCAGATGATGTAGCAACAGCTATTGCTAGAGCGCTAAAAGCAAGTAAATTAGTATTTTTAACAGATATTGAAGGGGTTTTAAAAGATCCTAAAGATCCTAATACTTTAATTTCTAGAATTAATACAAATTCAGCTAAACAATTGTTTGAATCAGGAGTTATTCAAGGAGGAATGATTCCTAAATTACAAAATTGTATTGATGCAGTACAAGATGATGTAAAAAAAGTTCATATTTTAGATGGACGAATGGAACATAGTTTATTAATTGAAATCTTTACTACTAGTGGAGTAGGAACAGAAATTAAAAAGTAATCTTTAGAGATTACTTTTTAATTTGGTAAAGAGTTAAAAATAATATATTAATGGTAATCTTTGGGTTAGTTATTTCGTTTGTTGTATTGTCTGTCTTAAAAATTATAAATACATAGATATTAATTCTTTGTCCCATGTTAATATTTTTAATAGAAAGGAAGAAATTTTATATGAAAAAAAGAATTAATATTAACTATTTTAATATCACTGATTTTATTACCGATTTCTGGATGTGACAACAATAAAAAAACAATGAGTCTAAAGATGTATTTGTAAGTACTAAGACTGATTCATATAAAATAATTGAAGAACTTGAAAATGCTGGTGATTTAATAATTATTGGTACTAGAGTTAAAGAATTAAAATTTGATGTTGTATATGATGAAAATGGTGTATATCAAATTGCTTATACTTACTCGTTTTTTAAAGTTGATGAAATTGTAAGCAATAATGTTGAAGAACCAAAAAAGAAATAACTATTTTTGAAAATTAAGTATATGATAAAAAAATAACGAAATTTTGCATATTGCAGGATATACTAATATGGTGATGGGAAATAAATATGTCTTATATCCTAGATTAGCAGATGAAGGTTATTTTATTTCTTTGGTAGTCACTTTTGGTAAAGTTCCATTAACAAATTCTGAAATTAATAGTTCTAAAATAAATATGAAAAATGATGATAATGAAAGTAACCAAGTTATTGACAATTTGTACAAAGAAATTTAAAAGAATATAAAAGCAAAACAATTAAGAAATAGAAAATAGGTAGCAGATTCGCTACCTATTTTAATGTAATTATATTAATTTGATTCGGGCAAAAGAGACGATATTCATATCCTTCTTCCATTGATAAACCATTAGAAATAACTAATTGGCTTTTATTTTTAGAATGGTATCCATGAACATATTTGCTACCATTATTTTTTTTCAATAATCCGCCAATTCCTGGTAGGCATATATATCCCCCCATTGTATGCCCAGATAACTGTAAAGCAATGTTACTTTTAGAAGTAACAGTAAAATAATCTGGTTCATGAACTATTGCTAGTTTATAAAGCTCTTGATTGTTTTCGTTAATTAAACCAGAGATATCTCCATTACCTTCTAAACCAAATAAAGCAATAGTTGCATTATTTAGATAAATAGGACGATATTCGTTATGAAGTACCTCAAATCCACCTTCATTTAAAATATTAGTAACATCATTTAATGAAGCTAAATCTTTTTCTCCTAAAACAGCAAATTTACCAAAACTTGATTTTATATTTGATAATAATCTAATTACTTTTTCATTATCAAAGGGAGTATTTGAGTATAAATCACCACCAAAGATAACCATATCTACATGTTGCTTATTTAATGAATTAATAATTTTTTCTAATCTTGTAATATCACTACTCTTTTGGAGATTAATATCACTAATAAATCCTATTTCAAAGTTTTTGAATTCATTAGGAAGACTATTATTATTAATAGTTGTTTTTTTAATAGTATAATCATCAGGAGCGATATAACGGCTATGATAATAGCCAAAACCGCCCCCAATAATTATAATAACTAATAAAAGAATTTTAATAGTTCTTAATTTTTTTCTCATGGTTTTTTGTTCATAATAACTGGAATAATCATTGGATTTCTTTTAGTTTTACGATAAAAATATGAAGACAAGATATCCCGAGTCGTGTTCTTTATTTCTCCAAATGTAGTTTTACCCTGTAATAATTTTGATAAAGAATTTTCAACTAATCTTTCAGCTTCTCGAATCATATGAAAACTATCTTTCATATATACAAATCCACGAGAAATGATAACTGGATGAGTTAATAATTTTCCTGCTCTTGAATCCATACTAATTAAGATTGATACCATTCCATCTTCAGAAAGAATTTGACGATCACGAAGTACAGCAGTTGATAAACCACTAATATCATTACCATCTACATAAATATCTTCAACATGGATTCTTGGACCTAAACGAGCTTCTCCATTATTTAAAAGAATCGTATCTCCATTTGAAAGAACAAATGAATTTTCTGCAGGTACACCAACTTCTTGTGAAAGGGCAGCATGAATTTTTAACATTCGATATTCACCATGAACAGGAAAGAAATATTTAGGTTTTGTAAGTAGCATCATTAGTTTTTGTTCTTCTTGTGAAGCATGACCAGAAGTATGTAGATTATTAAAAGCGGTATTTGTTAGAACCTTGGCACCTGCTCTAAATAATTTATTTACTACTACATTGACGCTATAAGCATTACCTGGAATTGGATTTGATGAAAATACTACTGTATCACCAGGTTTTATTTTTACATATTTGTGAGTTCCATTAGCAATTCGACTTAATGCTGCTAAGGCTTCACCTTGAGATCCTGTACACAAAATCAAAATTTCATTATCAGGTAATTTTTTTGCTTGATCATTTTTAACAAAAAATTTATCTGGACATTTGATATAACCCATTGCTCTTGATACCTGGATATTATTTTCCATTGAACGACCATATACTAAAATCTTACGATTAAATTTAACGGCAGCCTCAACGATTTGCTGTACACGATGAACGTTAGAAGCAAAAGTCGCTACAATTAAACGTCCTTCAGTTTTTCTAAACTCTTCTTGAACACTATTTGCAACTTTCTTTTCACTGATTGAAAAGGTTGGTACTTCAGAGTTAGTAGAATCACTCATTAATAAAGTAACCCCAGTTTCTCCTAAAAATGACATCTTTTGATAATCAGCAGCATCACCTACAGGTGATAAATCAAATTTAAAATCACCGGTTTCTACAATTCTACCATTAGGGCTATTAATGATTATCCCCATAGATTCTGGAATAGAATGATTTGTCTTAAAAAATCCAATATTAAAATATTTCGATTTTATTTGATATTCATCATTTATTTGAATTATCTTTGTAACATTGGTTAATCTTTTTTCATCAAGTTTCCTTTTGATCATTGCACTAGCAAGTGGGGTTGCATAGATAAAGGGTATTTTAACGATCTGTAATAAAAATGGAATTCCACCAATATGATCTTCATGACCGTGAGTGATCATTAATCCACGAATTTTTTTCTCATTTCTTTTTAAATATGAATAGTCTGGTATTACATAATCAATTCCTGGAAGACCTTCTTCGGCAAATTTAACTCCAGCATCAATAATAAATAATTCATTATCATGTTCGATACAATACATATTCTTTCCGACTTCATTAAGTCCTCCTAGGGCAAAGACTTTTGTATCGATATTATTACGAGTTATTGTTTTTTTAGGTACTGAATTTTTAGATCTATTATAATTTTTTTGATTAGTTCTGCCAGTTTTTCTATTATTTGTGTTTGGCTTTTCTTGCATAATTTCCTCCTTATTTTAGTTTGTCTCTTTTTAAGTATTATAACACATAAAAAGGCAAGAAACGAAGTTTCTTGCCTAGATAATTTTTTTACATGCTGCAATTGCAAGCGCATGTGGTCCAATATGACATGAAACACTTAACGATAACGGATCGCAGATAATTGTTGAATCTGGATATATTATCTCTAATTCTTTTTTTAATTCTAATGCTGGTTGTTTATCAAATGTATAAGCAATACATACATGAACATTTTTCCCTTTTTGTTCAGGATCTAAGCGTTCATCAATGTCTTTTTTTATTGCTTCGATCATAATTTTTGTTGCTTTTGACATTGTTCTTGATTTACTAAAAGTATCAAGTTTTTCACCCTGGATTTGTAAGATCGGTTTAATTTTCATCATCCCACCTAATATTGCTACAGCAGGAGTGATTCTTCCACCTTTACGAAGATACTCTAACGTATTGACCGTAATATAGATAGAGGCATTTAATTTATTTGCTTCAAGAATTTCTTTGATTTCTTTAGCTGATTTTCCTTGTTTAACAAATTCGATAGCATCAAAAACATCACGTTTTTGAGTGACAGATACTCTTTGTGAATCAACAACTTGAACCCTTCCATCGTACTCACTAGCTAACATTAATGCAGTTTGGCAAGATCCGCTCAAACCACTGGACATAGGAATGTGGACGATTTCATCATAGTCTTTTAATACCTCATCCCACAATTTGCTAACATCACCAACTAGTGGCTGGCTTGTGAATACTTCAGCCCCGCTCATCAGTTTATCAAAAAACTCATTTTGTGTTAAATTAATATCTTCATAGAAGGTCTGACCATCAATAGTGAAAGGCATTGGTAGTACATAAATACCTAATTCTTTACTCTCGTTTTGTCTAATTCCAGAATTACTATCAGTGACAACTGCTACTTTACTCATAAAAAACCTCCTATCTCTAAAACATATTTTACTTAAAATAATAAAAATTGCAAACTATTTAAGTATTATTAGTGAAATATTTCTATATAAATATAATTGAATGATTAACTGTATTATATCTTGTAATACAGTTTGATGTTTGTTATACTACTAAGTGTAGAGATGATTTTAGAAAGGAGATAGTATGAAAATAGATATTAATAGCTCCATACCAATTTATGAGCAGATTTATAAACAGCTTTTGGAATATATAACTACAGGATTAATACAAGCTAATGATAAGTTACCTTCAGTTAGAGAATTATCTTCATCGATTCATATCAATCCTAATACTGTAGTAAAAGCTTATCGACTATTAGAAGAACAAGGTTTCATATATTCTTTACCGGGGAAAGGAAGTTTTGTTAGTTCAAAACAAAATGTTCAAACAAAATTATTTCTGCAGCAAATTAATGAATTGAGTCGTGAAATAGTAACTAAAAGTAAATATATTGGAATGAGTTTTGAAGAATTGTGCCAGTTGTTAGAACAAACATGGGAGGGTAAATCATGTTAAAAGTAAAAGAACTTTCAAAAAAAATTGATAACAATCAAATTTTAGACAATATTAATTTAAATATACCTAAAGGATCAATATATGGGATTATTGGTGAAAATGGAGCTGGTAAAACAACTTTGATTCGTCATTTAGTAGGAGCATATCAAGGAGATCATGGATTTGTAGAATTAGAGGGGATGAGAGTTTATGAAAACCCGGAGGCTAAAGCAAAATTGGTTTATATTCCAGATGAATTTTTTGATACATTTGGTCAAAATATCAAAGATATTAAAGAGTTATATCAAGGAATTTATCCAACCTTTGATGAAGAACGATATATAAAGTTAATGAAATTATTTAATTATAATAGTTTAGAAAAGTTTAATAAATTTTCTAAGGGAATGAAAAAGCAGGTGATGTTTATTTTGGCACTTTCAATCATGCCAGAGTATCTAATAATGGATGAGCCTTTTGATGGCTTAGACCCGCATATTCGAAAAATTATTTGGGATATTTTAATTCAAGATGTAAGTGAACGTCAGATGACAATATTTATTTCAAGTCACCATTTAAATGAATTAGACAGTATGTGTGATCATATTGCATTAATTAACAAAGGGAAAATAATTTTTGAAGAATCACTGGATCATTTAAAAGAAGGATATCATAAATTGCAGATTGTTTTAGAATCGGGTGATGAAATGTATGCATTAGAAAAAGAATTAAATGTTTTAGCTCATCAGATGATGGGGCGAGTTCATACTTTAGTTGTTAAAGGAAATCTTGAAGAGATAGATGCTACGGTGTTAAAATACAGCCCAATTATTAATGAGACATTGTCATTATCATTAGAAGAAATTTTCTTATTTACATTAGGGGGAAAGTATGATGAACTCAAGGAAGTCATGGGTTAACAAAACATTATTAAAAAATATTGTTAAAAATAATCTTTTTCCAGCTAAAATTTCTTTAATTATTTTTGTTGGTTTCTTTATTTTGGCTTCAATATCGGCTGATGGAACAGGAATTGGGCAATTATGTATTGGTCTTTTTGGAATTAGTGCAGTAGTTTTAACAACTGTTTATCCATGTTTTATTCAAAGTTTTTTAATTAATAAAACAAAATCTTCAATGATGAAATCAATTCCTTTAGATAGTAGAACAGTTTGGTTTACAAATTATTTAGCGGGTTATTTAATTGTTTTAGTAACACTATTAATGGAAGGAATTGGGATTGTTTTTATTGATTTTACTAGATCATATAATCTTGTATTTTCTGGAAATATGTTATTTCGATTTATTTTAATGATCTTTGTGCTGTTATTTATTTACTATACGATTACTTTTTTGGTTTCTAGTATGGCAGGAAACCGTTTAGGACAGATTGTTTTTAGTATTGTAGTATATACTTTACCAGTAGTTTTATTGGGGAGTTTTATTGTTTTTACCACTTATCTAGTACCAGGAGCAGTTAATCAGATTGAAAATTATTATATCAATATGCTATTTCCGCTTGCAGCAGGACTAGAATTTATTAGCATAGGAAATTTGACTATCATAATTCATTGTTTTATAGCTTTAGCATTACTTGGATTGAGTTATTATGTATATAAAAATCGTGATGATGAGTATATAGATGAACCACTCGTATTTAATAAAATAGGAATTGTTTTAAAATCTGGGATTGTATTAATTGTAACAATTACAGTATTCTATTTGATTTTATTGTTTAGTCATATTGATATTACCTTTGGAATAAAAGGAATGTTGATGTTATTAACGATATATTTAATAATTGGTATTATTATTGCAATTTTTATTGAAATAATCTTTAAAAGTCAGTATATATATCGAAAGCTTTTAATATATATTCCAGTATTATTAATTTTCTTTGGAGTTAATTATATTATTGCTAATGGTCAATATTATAAAGCAGTGAATGAGGTTACTGGAAAATCTGATGTTGTAGGTGAGTTGTATATTTTTGATGCTAAAAGTGAAAATACATTTACAATGAACATTGAACATACTCAACTATTTGATATGATTAAATATCTAAATGATAACCGTGATAATATTCATTTTGAACAAGTTGAAAATAGTAATTCTATTATAGTCTTTAATTTGTATTATGAAGGTGTTAATGATAATTATCATGATAATCTTCTTCAATATCAATTTGATCAAAAGCTTTTAATTGATTATTTTAAGAAACATGAAAATGCTTATTTAAGTAGCAATAGTTTTAATTTTGAAAAGGAAAGTTATTTAACATGTTATTATGACAATACAGAAATTTATTTAAATTCATCTGAAACTAAACAGCTTTATCAAATGACTAAGGAGCAAAATATTGTAGTTGATGATTTTTTTAATGGAGAGATGATAAATTTATTTGGAAGTAGTGGCAACCAATATATTCTAAAAGTAAATGATAAATTTCATGAGTTTTTAAAAGATAAGAAGCTAATTGGGCAAACTGAATTTATTAACCGCTGCAATAAATTTATTTATGATGAAACACTATTATCTGATGAAACAGATAATAAGATATTTCAGTTTGTAAAAGAGCAGTTAAATATTGAGACATTTACTTTATATGATGATGGGATTGAATTAATTGAATTTGATAATAATTATGCTACTTACTCAATGAAGTTAACAATAGTAGATGAAACTGAAAATCATAAGATAACTTTGATAATTGGGCTAGAAAATGAAGATGATAAAATTATAATCAATTCAATTAATCGAAAGGCTGGTGAATAACAATGCTAAGTTTATTTAAAAATGATTTAAAACAGCTAAAGAATTATGTTGTTATTTACATGGGGTGTTTGTTATTAAATTTTATTATTAATGTCTTGTCCTATCATAAAGATTTACCAATATTTACATTCTATTTTATTGTATTTGTATTTAGTTTGATATTACCGATTATTAATCTAAAATATTTATTTAATACTACTAGGCAGACTCATTTTAATTCTTTACCTTTTTCACGAATACAAAGTTTTCTTATCCATTATCTAAGTGGGATCGTTTGTCTAATTATACCAGCAATATTATATTGCTTTTTAAGTCAAGGAATAATTTTAAATAATAGCATTGCACTTATTTTAATGATATTTATGTATTATACACTAGCGAACTTAACTGCTTATCTAACAACGTCATTTTTTATGAATGTTGTTTTACAAGTAGTAATTATCTTAGCACCATTAATTTTCTATTATAGCTTATTTGCAGTATATACAACGTTTATTAAAGGTATTATTTCCAGTGGGCTTTCATTAGAAGTTATTAGTTATCTAGTTCCGGTTATCAGATTAATAATTGCAAGTACTGTTGGTTTGGAATGGAACTTTTGTTTAATCTATTTAGGTTATATAATTATAACTTTGATTTTAGGTTTATATGTATGTAAATATCGTAACTGTAGTAATAATTATTATGGGTTTACTAATAAGGGTATGGCTCAAATCATTAGTATAGTCATCATTATTAGTGGTTCATGGATGCTTACATCTGTTTTAGGGGTTGCATCAGAATTAATAAGAACTTTTATCATGGTTAACATTATTGCAACTGTAATTGTAACGTTTATCGTACAATTTATTCAATATAAAAAAGTTAGATACCAATTATGTCTTGTTCAATCAACATTGATTATTATTGGAACAGTAGTTATATTTATCTTTTCTAAAGGTTATTTAGAAAACTATATTCCAAAACAAATAGCTTATGCTGCAATTGAAAATAATATTGACAACATCAATTCAAATATAAAGATTAGTGATAGTCAGGATATTGATAAAATAGTTTCAATTCATAAACAGCTAATAAATACAAAACAATCACAGGACAGAATCAAAAGAATTGATATTACGTATTATCGTAATGATGGAAGTAAGGTAAAACGAGGATATTATGTTAGTGATGATAAATTTAAAGAGTTTGTTAAAAAAATTGATGGTGATTTAATTAAAAGCTGGAATGGTATGTATTATAAGTTGTTAAAACAACTTGATAAAGCTCGAAGTGTTGAATTTCAGTTAGCTGAAGAAAATTATTTGAAATTAGAAGAAAAAGAAGATATCCAGTTATTAAAAAACATATTACAACGTAAATTAGCTGATTTTGAAAATAATCCTAGTTTGCTTCAAAATATTAACTATGAAGATACTCAGGGGTGTGATATCTCTTATGAAAATACTAGAACCTGGATCAATTATAGTTTAAATGACCCTCTATCTCTTACAATAGAAGATTTTTATAAAATAAATGCAAATTAGTTGTAATTATTTTAATATCAGGCATAATGTTAGATGAGGTGAGAATAATGAAAATATTAAATAGTAACGAATTTGATAGCGCTATTGCCAGTGGAATCGTATTAGTTGATTTTTATGCTGACTGGTGTGGTCCATGTAAAATGTTAGCACCAGTATTAGATGGAATAGCTGAAAAAATGACACAAGTAGATTTTTATAAAATAAATGTTGATACTTCATCAGACATTGCTGGTCGTTATGGTGTGCAGGCAATTCCTAATTTAATTATTTTTAAAGATGGAAAAGCAGTTGATCAAATTACTGGTTTTGTACCAGAAAACGAAATTGTAAAACGTATAGAAAACTTATTTTAAACCATGGAATATCCATGGTTTTATTTAATTGTTTATCTGTCGGTTTATGTGATATAATGGATTATAAGGAGGGATTATTATGGCTAAAAAACCCCTTAAGTTAACGAAGAATGCATTGATGCTGATTAGTGTGATTGTCTTGATATTAGTAGTTTTTATTGTTTTGAAATTTGGAACGGAAGATGTTAAAAAAGAACCTAAAGATGTAAATAGAGAAACTTTAAGTTCATTAGTTCTTGAAAACCAGGTTTTAAAAGTTGATTTATTAGATTTTATTTCATCTAAAAACTATGATGAAAAATATCAAGAAGTTTCAATGAATATTAAAGCAAAAGAGGAAATTCGAGGATATAAAATAGCTAAAAGTCAGATATTTAATAAAGTAATGCAGTTACTACCCCCAGGTGAGCAGTCTCCATTATTGAATAATAGTAGCGAAATGCCAACACATGAAGCATATATATTAGTTTTAGTTGGGGATATTGCACAATATAAAAATTCTCAAGGAAAAGATATGTATAAAATTGTTAATGCTCGATTAGATTATTATAAACAGTCATTGTTATTAGAAAATGATTATGATAGTGTCTATATTGCTTCAATTGATGGTAAAAAAGAAAAAATGGTTAAAATAGATGAATATAAACAAGTACTATCTAATCCAGACGAGTATATGTCAATGTTACAATGGTAGTGTAAGACCCTAGCAAACTGCTAGGGTCTGTTTTATTATATTTTCAAACCATCAACAAAAGCTAGGTCGATACCAAACATAATACCAGTATTAGGGTTGTTAATACCACCTAAAGTTTCATCAATGATTTTTCTAGCATCTATTACATCTTCTTTTTTTAAAATGAAAAATAGAGTTTTGCTAGCTTCACGAGGATCTTCTAGAAATATTCGTAAAGATTCAATAATAAAGTTATCATTATTTTTCAAAGCATTGATCATTCCCTTACTATCAATAATCGTACCCCCAGTTATTCCGTTATTTTGTAAGGCGATTAATAAATCATCTAACTTTTCAATCTTGTGTAGAACTAAAAACAATGCCTGCATAAAATCACTCCTTTTAATTATTATAAACTAAATTATAATTCTTTGCATTAGGAAATGTTTGGTTTATAATAAACCTATAAGTTAAGGGGGTAAAAAAATGAATTTTGAATTTTCAAAAAGAATAAGCGGTGTTCAGGCATCAGCAATTAGAGAAATATTAAAAATGATGAATGATCCAGAAATTATTAGTTTTGGTGGGGGGAATCCAGCTAGTGAAACATTTCCAGTAAATAAATTAAAAGAGATTAGTAATGATATTTTTAATACTAAACCTAATTCAATTTTAGAGTATGGAATTACTGAGGGGGATATTAATTTTAAAAAAGCGGCACTTGATTTTTTATCACGTCATGAAACGGTCTTAAAAGATTATGATGAAGTAATGGTAACTTCTGGTTCTCAGCAAATCATGGATTTTATGAGCAAATGCTTATGTGATGAAGGGGATGTTGTAATATGTGAAAACCCAAGTTTTTTAGGTGCTTTGAATGCTTTTAAAAGTAATGGGGCTAAATTAGTGGGGATTGAGATGGAAGATGATGGGATTAATTTAGCTAAACTTGAAGAAGCATTAAATAAACAGAAAAAACCTAAATTTATTTATTTGATACCAAATTTTCAAAATCCAACTGGAATTACTACATCATTAAAAAAACGGCAGGCAATCTATTTTTTAGCAAAAAAATATCAAGTGATGATTCTTGAAGATAATCCATATGGTGATCTACGATTTAAAAACGAACCAATACCTTCAATTAAATCATTAGATGATGAAGGATTAGTAGTATATGCTGCTAGTTTTTCTAAAATCATTGCACCTGGTATGCGAGTAGCTATTATGGTTGGTCACCATGATTTATTAGCTAAGTGTACTGTTGCTAAACAGACAAATGATGTTCATACTAATGCTTGGGCTCAAAGTGTTATGGCTCGCTTTTTAAATGAAACAGATATGGATGAACATTTGAAAAAGTTACAAGCAGTATATAATAAAAAGTGTAACTTGATGTTAGAAGAAATGGATAAACATTTTAGTAAAGACTGTAAATGGACTATTCCTGATGGCGGGATGTTTATTTGGGTAACATTACCTGAAAGACTTGATATGCCAAGTTTTGTTAAAAAGGCAATCGAGCATAAGGTTGCAGTAGTGCCGGGGAATGCTTTTTATGATGATGATAGTAAACATTGTCAGTCATTTAGAATGAACTTTTCGATGCCATCTGATGAACAAATTATTAAAGGTGTAGCTGTTTTAGGGGCATTAACTAATGATTAAAAATATTGTTTTTGATATGGGAAATGTAATTTTAAGATGGGATCCTGAATATATTGCTAACAAGTTGAGTAATAATTTAAATGAACAGAGAGTAATTATTAAAGAGCTTTTTAATAGTCGACAATGGCAGATGTTAGATCAGGGAACTATAAGTCTTGATGAAGCTTTACAGCAAATCTATTTACAAACGAATAAGGAATATCATGATTTGTTAAAATATGCATTATATCATTGGTATGATTATTTAGAAATATTTGATGAAATGGTTCCTTTGATTAAAGAATTAAAACAACAAGATTATAAGATATATTTATTGTCAAATTGTGGTTTACAAATTAAAGATTATTTTCATAAAGTAGCGGCATTTAAATATTTTGATGATTTTTATATTTCTGCTCATAATCATTTATTAAAACCGGATATACAAATATATAAACATTTCCTAACAAAGTTTAATTTAGTGGCAGAAGAGTGTATTTTTATTGATGATATTTTAGTTAATGTTGAAGGTGCTGAAAGAGTCGGGATGAGTGCATACTTATATGATGGAAATATTGATGATTTAAGATCGTTTCTTAAAAAAAGTATATCCATGATAAATTATTAATAATTCTTAAAAATACCATGTCTATAGCTGTTTAGGTTGACAATTAAAGGCAAAATGCTAGAATGCATATTGTAAGTAATTATGAAGAATTGGGAAAAATCAAGAAAAGACAAGAGGGAATTATGGACAATATGAGTAATGGAGAGGCAGTGCTGAACTGTAATAAAAACAAGACATTAAAGAAAAAGCGGAAAATTCGTAAAGAGTTTATTATCATTATCACCTTACTGATTGGAATTATTACAATATATTTGATAGGCAGCTTTTATTTTAATAATAAATTTTTAAATAGTACTTATATTAATAATATAAATGTGGGTGGTTTAACTTTAGATGAAGCTAATAAAAAGCTTTCTAAAACTGTTGATGATCATACTTTAGAATTAAAGTTTAATGATGGAACATCGGAATTTGTATCGGGTAAAGATTTAGGGGTTAAATATAATACAGATAATGATGTTGCTAAGATTTTAAAGAAACAAAATTCTTTTGCCTGGATACAAGCGTTTTTTATAAAAAATAATAAGAGTGTTGATAACCTGGCGATACTAGATGAAACAACTTTAAAAAGTAAAGTATTATCATTAAATCATCTTCAAGAAGGAACACAGGTACCTCCAGAAGATGCTAAAGTAGAATATATTAATAATGAGTTTACGATTAAAAATGAAGTTGCTGGTTCAATGATTGATCAAGATAAAATGCTAGAGGCTATTAGGCTGGCTTTTAGTGAGGGGAAAACAAGCGTTGATTTACATGCACAAAATTGTTATGTAGAGCCAGCTTTAAAGGCTAGTGATGCTAAAATTCAGCAGTTATATGAAGCGGCTAAACAGTATGCCTCTGCTGTTATCACATATAAAACTAACTCAGGGGATGTAGTTTTAGATGGTAATACATTAATAACATGGCTTTCTATTGATGAAAGTGGTAATTATTATCGTGATGATGATGTTTTCAAAGAAAAAGCTACAGAATTTGTTAGTTCATTAGCTAAGAAGATAAATAGTGTTGGAGGAACAAGAACTTTTGTTGGAGCTAATAATCGAACAATTACTGTAAGTGGTGGTAATTATGGTTTGCGTTTACAAAATTCAAAAGAAATAAATGGCTTGTTAGATGACATATATGCTAATAAAGTAGGGGTACGTACTCCAGTAACAACTGGAAAAGAAGCTTCTACTGATAATGGTGGACTTGGTAATACATTTGTTGAAATTGATTTAAAGAGTCAGCATATGTGGTATCATAAAGATGGTCAAATTGTTTTAGAATCAGATCTTGTTTCAGGAACATATAATGATCCAGATAGAAGAACACCTGCTGGAGCCTATTATCTTTATAATAAAGAACGTAATCGTGTATTAAGGGGAACTAAATTACCAGATGGTACTTGGCCATATGAAACACCAGTATCATATTGGATGCCTTTTAATAAAGGGATTGGGCTGCATGATTCATCTTCTTGGCGTAATAAGTGGGGAGGCACTATCTATATGAATAGTGGTTCTCATGGATGTATTAATTTGCCTACAAATATTGCTGCTCAATTATATAATAGTATCGAAATTAATTGTCCAGTAGTTTGTTATTATTAATTTTAGTATGACTATAATGTTTTATCTTCGATTATTATAAAATATTTTGTCAATCTTTTAGTGAATAGTCGAGAATTGTATGGTATAATTATGAAGTGACATTGACATTGTTAAGGTATTTTGTTAGTATTTGCGTGTATTGTTGGATGTTTATTTTTGTAGAATATTGTAAAACTAATTGCGCTGTAGATAAGTTGATTATGGAGGAGGATTGTGTGATGAATAAGAAGAGAAATATAATGGATATAATCAATAAAACAATCTTTGTGGAAGAAGAGGTCGAAGAAGAAGTGATAGAAAAAAAGGATAAAAAAACTGCTGAAAAGAAAATTGAGCAAAGGAAGTTTGAATCAAAAAAAGTTGATTCTAAACCTCAAAAAGTAGTAGAAAACAAAAAAGTTAATATGCCTAAAGAGGAGCCTGTTTATTCTAAGCCTCAAAAAGTAGAACCTGAATATGTTGCTTCAGTTATTTCTTATGGAACAAAAATTACAGGTGATATTACTTGTAAAGCTGACTTACAAGTCGAAGGTATAATTGAAGGAAATATTAGCTGTGATAAAGCTGTAACGATCAAAGGTAAAGTTAAAGGAAATATTAAAGCGGATTCATTAACTACGATTGATGCATCTATTGTTGGGAATGTAAATTGTAAAGGTATTGTTAATATCTTAGGTAAGACAAATTTACAAGGTGATGTTAATAGTAGTGATGTTGTTTTAGAAGGTGAAATTAAAGGTAATATTATTGCTGAAAATAGAGTATCGTTAAAAGGAACATCTATTTTGGATGGGAATACAACTTCAGCTAAGATCATGGTAGAAGAAGGTTCAACAATTATTGGTAGTATTCAAACTGTTTCAAATAAAAAACCTAAAAACTAAGCTATGCTTAGTTTTTTATCTTATAATGAATATTAAAAAGAATGAAAGAATAATTGATTTTTGTTATAATCTACATATGTGTTATTATTTGGAAAAAATATAGGAAGGAGGATGCTGAGATCAATTTACTCAGCTAACCTGGATGCAAAGTAAATATCAAAAAATATCTCAAGACTTAATCAATAAAATTGAAAGTCAGGAAATAGGTGCTCATACATATTTACCTAGTGAAAATGAACTTATGAAAATGTATAAAGCTTCACGAGATACGATTCGTAAAGCTTTGGATATTTTATTAAAAAATGGTTATATTCAAAAGAATAAAGGAAAGGGGTCTTTGGTTTTAGATGTTGATAAAGTATCTTTTCCGGTTTCAGGTGTTACTAGTTTTAAAGAATTAGCGAAAACAATAAATGGTGAAGTGGTTACAGAAGTAATAGAGGTTTCATTGAATCCTGTAGATGAAATAATAAAAAAAGAATTGTATATGGAACAAGGTAATTATTATAAAGTTAGGCGAATTAGAAAAATTGATGGTGAAAGAGTTATTTTGGATACAGATTTTTTAAACGCTAAAATTGTTCCTGAGATTAATACAGAAATTGCTAAGGATTCATTATATAGTTATATAGAAGATGTATTAGGTTTAAAGATCAGTTTTGCTAGAAAAGAATTCACAGTTGTAAAAGCTAGTGATGAAGAAAAACAATTATTAGATATGCTTGATTATGATTTATTAGTTTGTGTTAAATCATACACATATCTAGAAGATGCTTCTTTATTTCAGTTTACTATTTCAAAACATCGTCCTGATAAATTTAGGTTTGTCGAATTTGCTAGAAGGGCACAATTGTGATTTTTAAAGGAGAGAGTATGGAGTGTAATGATTATTTATTGTTTCAAAATAAACTAATAAAAGAAATTAAAGATTTAGAAAGCAGCTCATTAAAAATATCTGTTTTTAGATTTATTGCAGGTACTTTAATCTTAGTGTTTTTATTAAGTGGTTATTTTTTAAAATTAGAATATATATACTTATTTATGATCATAGCAATAATAATTTTTATTCTATTAGTTTTTAAGCATACAAAAATAACTGATCAACTTACTTATTTAAAAGCAAAATCGAAAGTAATCGAAAATTATTTAGCTCGCTTTGATAATAAATGGAAAGAGTTCGAGGAAACAGGTCTTGATTATATCGAGCAAATAACAGGAGTAATGAAAGATCTTGATATAGTTGGAAATAATTCATTGTTTCAATATTTAAATACTGCAAATACCTTAAGAGGAAAGAAAAGATTGTTATCTAAACTGACAAGAAATGAATTTGATCATGATTTACTTATTCAAGAGCAAATAGCTGTAAAAGAATTAGGGGAAAGAAATGATTTTGTTATTAATATTGAAACATATGGAAAAATGCTGCTTAAACCAAAAATGATTGAGAAGGTTATTGAAGAATTTATTGTTAATATTTATACTAAACAAAGATGGAAGAAATGGAAATTAGTTAGATATATTATACCTATTTTAACTATTATAGCCTTAATAATGTTTTTGTTTGATTATATTTTTAAGTTGGCAGTAATCCTTCTTCCGGTATTGATATTTGGTCAATGGATCATTGCAATAATTAATTTAAACAAAAATAGTGAGCTATTTAAACAAATAACTCAAATTTCTAAATGTTTAACTAGTTATCAAAATATTTGTGAATTAATAGAAAAGACAACTTTTAGATCAGTCCATATAAATAATTTAAAAAACAGTTTATTAGAATCTAGTCAAGCTTTTTGTGAGTTAAAAGCAATTAGTTCTTCTGTAAAGCAACGTAATAATTTACTAGCGGCACTTTTACTAAATGGAATTTTATTGTGGGATATTAATTGCCGTGAACGCTATGAGCTTTGGGTTGATAAATATGGAGAACATGTAAATGATTGGTTAGATAATATTGCTGAACTGGAAAGTTTGATCAGTTTACAAGTACTATTACAAACTAAGCACTCTACAACATTTGCCACATTTACAAATGAGCTTTGTTTAGAATTTAATCAAGCATATCATCCTTTAATTAATGAAAAGCAAGTTGTTTCTAATTCTTTTACAATGAAAAAACAAGTTTGTGTTATTACTGGATCAAATATGTCTGGGAAAACAACTTTTTTAAGGACAATTGGTACAAATTTAGTTTTAGCTTATGCGGGTGGTCCTGTTTTGGCTGATTCATTTAAATGTTCATTAATGAAAATATTTACATCAATGCGTTTAGAAGATGATATTAGTGGAATATCAACATTTTATGCTGAATTATTAAGGATTAAAGAAATTGTTGAGGCTAATCAGCAGGGTGAAAGAATGATTGCTTTAATAGATGAAATTTTTAAGGGAACGAACTCTAAAGATCGAATTTATGGAGCAACAGAAACCGTTAAGCAACTATCAACATCTAATATTTTCACTTTTATTACGACTCATGATTTTGAATTATGCGAATTAGAAAACCAGGTACCATGTATAAATTATCATTTTAGTGAATATTATGAAAATAATAAAATCAAGTTTGATTATTTAATTAAACAAGGTCGTTGTAAAACAACTAATGCAAAATATTTATTGAAAATGGTAGGAATAGTAAAATAGCTGATAAATTCAGCTATTTTTTATTTAAAAGTATTGACAAACATATACGTACAAGTTATGATGTATATGTAAAAGATGTACGTACATGTAAAGGAGGAGAAATATGGGCAAATATGATAAGGATGTTAAAAAACTTTTAGAATTTATTGGTGGGAGAAACAATATTAAAGCTGTGAGTCACTGTATGACAAGAATGCGATTTGTTTTATTTGATGATAAAAAAGCAAATATTGATAAAATTGAAACTTTATCTAGTGCTAAAGGAACATTTACGCAGGGTGGACAGTTTCAAGTAATTATTGGAAATGATGTTCAAAAATTTTATAACGATTTTGTTGCAATATCAGGAATTGAAGGTGTAAGTAAAGAACAAGTTAAAAATAATGCTCAAGATAATCAAAATAAGTTACAGCGTTTGATGGGAAATCTAGGAGAAATTTTTGCTCCACTAATACCTGCTCTTATTTGTGGAGGATTAATTTTAGGATTTAGAAATATTATTGGGGAGATTGCTTTTTTTAATAATGGAACCCAGACATTGGCTGATATTTCGCAGTTTTGGCAAGGGTTGTATAACTTTTTATGGCTAATAGGTGAAGCTGTGTTTCACTTACTACCTGTAGGGATAGTCTGGTCGATTACTAAAAAGATGGGGACAACTCAAATTTTAGGAATAGTTTTAGGGTTAACTTTAGTTTCACCTCAATTATTAAATGGTTTTGAAGTAGCTTCTACAGCAACAAAGGATATTCCAGTATGGGATTTTGGCTTTACTCAAATTCAAATGATTGGTTATCAGGGACAGGTTATTGCTGCAATGATGGCAGGATTTGTACTTGTATATTTAGAAAAGTTTTTTAGAAAAATAACTCCAGAAGTTATAAGTATGATCATTGTTCCTTTTTGTTCGTTATTGCCAGCAGTAATTATTGCTCATACTATTGTAGGACCAATAGGCTGGATGATTGGTAATTGGATTGCAGATGTAGTATATGGTGGTTTAACTTCATCGTTTGGGATTTTATTTGCTGCTTGTTTTGGTTTGATTTATGCCCCAATTGTTATGACGGGATTACATCATATGACTAATGCGATTGATACAACACTATCAAATATGTTTGGAGGTACGATATTATGGCCAATGATAGCTTTATCAAATATTGCTCAAGGATCTAGTGTACTGGCAATGTCCATTTTACAAAAAAAGAATAAAAAAGCACAACAAATAAATATTCCTGCCTGTATTTCATGTTATTTAGGAGTTACAGAACCAGCATTGTTTGGTGTGAATTTAAAGTATGGTTTTCCTTTAATTTGTGGAATGATAGGTTCAGCAATAGCGGCAGTTATTTCCGTAGGATTTGGGGTTCAGGCTTTTAGTATTGGGGTTGGTGGGTTACCAGGAATTATTTCGATTAAATCTCAGTATTGGCTGGTATTTTTAGGAGCAATGGCAGTAGCTGTTATAGTCCCTTTTGTTTTAACATATTTTATTGGTAAAAATAAATTAACTAATAAAGAATTAGGTATTTTAGGAGAAACGATTAAAGATAAAGCTTTTATATCACCAATGACAGGTAAATTATTAAAGATAGAAGATATAGAAGATCAAGTTTTTGCTTCAAAAACTATGGGGGATGGTTTTGCAATTGAATTAACAGAAGGACTTGTTAGAGCACCGATTAATGGAGAAATAATAATGACTTTTCCAACCAAGCATGCATACGGTTTAAAAGGTAACGATGGAACAGAATTGTTGATTCATATTGGAATGGATACAGTAGAATTACAAGGAAAAGGTTTTGAATCATTTGTTCAAGTTGGTGACCAGATAAAACAGGGGGATAAACTAGTAAATGTTGATATTGAATATATTAAAGAACATGGAAAAACACTGGTATCACCAGTAGTTTTTACAAGTGGTCAAAGTGTTATTAATTTAAAAGCAGGCGAGTTAGTAAAAGTGATGGAAGAAAATATTATAGAGGTAGGTAAATAAAATGAGTTTCAAAGAAAAAACAATTTATCAAATTTATCCAAAGTCATTTAACGATAGTAATGATGATGGGATTGGAGATATTAATGGAATTATAGAAAAACTAGATTATTTAAAACTTCTTGGAATAGATATGATTTGGATATGTCCGATTTTTGCTTCACCACAGCAAGATAGTGGATATGATATTAAGGATTATTATAAAATTGATCCAATCTTTGGAACTATGGAAGATTTAGAACGTTTGATTGCTGAAGCAAAAAAAAGAGATATTTATTTGATGTTTGATATGGTATTCAATCATACTTCAACTGAACATCAATGGTTTCAGGAAGCTTTAAATGGTAATGAAAAATATAAAAATTATTATTATTTTAAAAAAGGAAAAGGCAAGAGTTTACCAACTAATTGGGATTCTAAATTTGGAGGAAAAGCTTGGAAATATGTGCCAGAATTTGATGAATATTATTTGCATCTTTATGATGAAAAACAAGCAGATTTAAATTGGAAAAATGAAGAAGTTAGAAATGAATTAATAAAAATTATTAATTTTTGGTTAGAAAAAGGAATTCGTGGATTCCGTTTTGATGTGATTAATAATATTGACAAACGATCTTTTGAAGATAGTCCTGATGGATTAGGCAAACAATTCTATTGCGATCAACCAAAAGTTCATGATGACCTCCATGAGCTTAATATTCGTTCATTTGGTAAAGTGGATGATTGTGTAACCGTAGGTGAAATGTCGGCAACAAGTGTAGAAAACAGTATAAGATATACCAATCCTGCCAATAAGGAATTAGATATGGTTTTTAGCTTTCATCATTTAAAAGTAGATTATGTAAATAAAGAAAAATGGACAACAATGCCTTTTGATTTTCAAGAATTAAAAGAATTACTAAATACATGGCAAATAAAAATGCAGGAAGGAAAAGGATGGAATGCATTATTTTGGAATTGTCACGATCAGCCTCGAAGTGTTTCAAGGTTTGGAAATGATAGCAAGTATCGTGTAGTTTCTGCTAAGATGTTGGCTACTGCGATGCAATTAATGCGTGGGACACCTTATATTTATCAAGGTGAAGAAATTGGTATGACCAATCATTATTTTACAAATATTAATCAATATTGTGATATTGAAAGCATTAATGCTTATCATATTTTAAAAGAGAATAAAATAGAAGAAAGTCAAATTTATAAAATTTTACAAGAAAAATCACGTGATAATTCCCGTACTCCAATGCAATGGAATCAAGATAAAAATGGTGGATTTTCTAATCATGTACCATGGTTACAAGTAAATCCAAATTATAAAAATATAAATGTAGAAGATGCTCTAAAAGATCCCGATTCAATTTTCTACCATTATCAAAAACTGATCAAACTTAGAAAAAAATATAAAATAATTAGTGAAGGGATGTTTGTACCGATTTTTGAAAAGCATCAACAAATCTTTGGTTATAAAAGGATTTTAGAGGAACAAGAACTAATTGTTTTAAATAATTTTTATGATCAAGAAGTATCGTTGGATTTAGATGTTAGGGATTACCAAATATTAATTGATAATTATAAAAATACTGATATTCATAATTTTTATCTTAAACCATATCAAAGTATTGCATTATATAATAAATAACATCTATCGATGTTATTTTTTATATAATAATTTTTTATTTGTACGTAAAATTTAATGCAAAA
>NZ_JBKTWO010000008.1:0-84173 GCF_047249845.1 Thomasclavelia sp. | reverse complement strand
AGCATGCCCTTACAGGGCGAGTGCATACCACGTCTTTTAGGCGTGGTTATGATTTTAAATTTAAAATAGATATTTATATGTAATTATATTAATTTATTTATATATTTTTTTAGCATATTCGCTTGGAGTGAGGTTGAAATGCTGTTTAAATGTTCTTGAAAAATAATGTATTGAACTAAAGCCTAGCATAAATGCAATTTCACTAATAGTATATTTATTTTCACGAATAAGCTCTTTGCTTTTTTTTAATTTTATTTGTACCATATAGTTTTTAGGAGAAATCTCTAAATTATTTCTAAATAATGTTTGTAAAGATGAACGAGAGATAGAAAATTTATGACAAATTTCCTCAATTGTTAAGGGTTCTGTAATCATTGAATTCATATAATCTAAGATTTCTTGCAGCAATTCATCTTGAAAATGTTGCATTGATCCTGTAGAAATATGTTTGAGGTCAATAGAAGAATCATGTTGTGTTAATAATATAATAATTTCTTGTAAATAACACAACATTAATGTCTTAGAATATGGTAATGAATTAGAACTAGCTTTAACAAATTTATTAAATATGTTATGGAGTTCGTTATCACAGTGAAAAACACGATTAAGAATCATTTCATCTTCTATAATATCCATATCAAATATAACTGTTAGATATGAACATGATTTATTAATTGTAATTTGTTGTGTATGAAATTGATTTGGCCCATACAACATTAAATCATAACTATTTAATGTATAAGTTGTATCTTCAACAGTTGTATCAAGGCTTCCATGATCAACATATGTCAATTCATAATGTTTGTGAGTTTCTCCTTTAAATCGGTAATTTGGACTTTTGATTACATAATAGTAACCAAGAATTTCTTCAATTTTTAACTTAGATACGATTGGTTTATAAACATAGGGAGGATTTAGAAATTCGGTTTTTAAGTTATAATTTGAAGGAGTTATCAAGTAACTTTCAATTTCTTGAGATAGTGGAATAATATTAAAATATTTGTTAGCTTCAATTTTTAAATAATGGTGGATTGCAAATGTTTCTAATTTATCAGGATCTAAGCTATCACCAATTAAAATAGAAGCAATTCCTTCTGTAAGTTCTATATATACTTCACAAGAAAAACAGTACATATGACTGATAACTCTGCCAGATGTATTTAATTTTCTACATATTAGATTATTGTCCTTAAATGATAAATGTTCCTCATAAGTAGAGCCATATTTTTTAAATTCAATACTCGATGTCTTATTAATCATAGTAAACCTCCTTGTATAATTAGATAGTTTAATTATACACAACTAAAATATATATATATAATATACTTTTAGAGACAATTTTTGCAAATATTTTATATAAAATTATTTTCCAGTAGGTAAAAAAGGAATTAGACTAGCTGCTACAGAACTAATTGGCATTGATTGCAAAATGATTTTTCCAGGACCGGTTACTACAGTGTTAAAAAATCCTTCACCACCTAATAGCTTATTTTTAACGCCTTTTACACTTTGGATTTCAATGGAACAAGTTGCATCCATCATTGCTAGGTATCCAGTATCAATGATCATTTGTTGACCAGGTAATAAATCATATTCAATTGCAGAACCATCAATTTCTAAAAATACAGTACCAGATCCTCCGATTTTAGTCATAACAAACCCTTCACCGCCAAAGAATCCAGATGAAAATTTTTTGTTAAAAAATACAGACATCTCGATACCGTTACTTCCAGCTAAAAATGAAGATTTTTGGACAACGATTTCTTGCCCTGGCTTTACCTCAACTGCTTTAATATTACCAGGAAAAGATGAAGCAAAAGCAATTATTCCATCATTTGTTGCTGTATAGCGATTTTGAAATATCGTTTCACCACTAAACATTCTGCCAAAAGCTTTTGATATTCCACCACTAATTGTTTCCATATTCATTCCAGGATCCATCCAGCTCATTGCGCCACTGTCTGTTATCATCGATTCTCCTTTTTCAAGATGGCAGATAACAACAGGAAGATTATCTCCCTTAATTTCATATTTCATAATATTTCAATCCTCCTTAACTGTAATACATACTGGTGAAGAAATTGCTAATGTGTTTGCGGTTCTTACCAGTTCTTCTTTTTCTTCATTAAATGTAATTAATTCAATTTCATTATCGTCCTGAGCTCCTACAATTAGATATTGGTCTTCAAGAATATTAAAATCACGTGGATTTTTACCAGTGTGGACCATATATAATAATGTTAACTTACCTGTTTCTTGATTAACCCGATATAAAACAATACTATCATGCCCACGATTAGAAACGAATAAATGTTTTCCTGATTTGCTTAAACGAATAGCACTTGCACTAGAAAATCCATGAAAATGCCGAGGGGTAGTATGAATAACTTGAATCAGATTAAAATATTTATCATAATATTTAAAAACCATAATATTATTTGCTATTTCATTGACAAGATATGCAAAACGACCGTCTTTAGAAAAAATCATATGTCTAGGCCCTGAGCCAGGAACAACATTTAAATTATGATTTGATGCTTCTTCTAATTTACCATATTTATAAGAATACATTATTACTTTATCAGCGCCTAAATCAACTGCATAGACAAATTCTTTATCGGGAGTGATCCCTACACAGTGACAATGAGGCCCTGTTTGTCTTTTAAGTAAATCGGGTCCTAGTCCTGTATGATGAATGGCACCTATTTTTTCTTTGATATAATTATTCTCTAATAAATAAGAAGCAGTTGATCCTACATGGTAGTTTGCAGCAAAGAGATAACGTAAATTATCACTAACACATAAATGGGTATACGAACGCCCATTAGAGTTATAATTATTATTAATTATTAATTCATCTTTATAAATTGAAAAACTTCCTAATCCGCCACCATTATTTAAACGACTAGCATTTTTGTAAGCGATATATAGAGTATTGTTTTTAGTAATCATATAAGATGGATAATCTTGTGTAACAATGTGTTGTACAAGAGAAAAATCTTGAGTTTCTTCGTTTAAATTAATAATATAAATTCCTTTATCATCATTTTTACCATAACTAGATACATAGAATGTTTTCATCATAAAACCTCCTTACTATTATTTTATCATAAATTATTACTGAACGGGCTTTATTATATATTTTTTTATATTTTAATATTATTAATACAAAATGATTTTTATTACAAATATTAGACAATGTAGTTAAATGAATTTATAATAAACCGTATCTTTACCTTAAAGATAAAATGTTATATAATGAATAAAATAAATTGGAGGACAGAAATATGGATGAGAACTTATTATTAACATTACTTCATAATAATGCAAGAATGGAAGTTACAGATCTTGCCATGGCATTGAATGAAACAGAAGATAATGTTGTCAATACTATCAACCAATTAGAAAAGGATAAAGTTATTTGTGGTTATCATACGATCATTAATTGGGATCGTACTAATGTAGATAATGTAATGGCATTGATTCAAATTAATGCTACTCCTGAACGTGAATATGGTTATGATCGTATTGCTAAAAAGATCTATGCTTTTCCAGAAGTAGATACGATGTATCTACTAAGTGGAAGCTTTGAATTTGTTGCAATCGTTAAGGGACATACAATGCAAGAAGCCGCCCGTTTCGTTGCCTCTAAATTGGCGCCATTAGAGGGGATAACTGGTACTGCCACAATGTTTGTTTTAAAACAATATAAAAATAATGGAATAAGTTTTGATGACAACGACAAAGAAGCTGCAGAAAGATTATTGGTAACACCATAATGGATTTTAATAAAGTATTAAATAATATAGTAAGGGATATACCGCCTAGTGGAATTCGTAAATTTTTTGATTTGGCAAATGAAATGGAGGGGGTTATATCATTGGGAGTAGGGGAACCTGATTTTGATACTCCCTGGAAAATTAGAGAAGCAGCTATTTATTCAATTGAACAAGGAAAGACGTTTTATACTGCTAACCAAGGTTTAGTTGAGTTAAGAAAAGAAATTTGTCGTTATCAAAAAAGAAGATTTGGTTTGAATTATCATTATGATAAAGAATGTATTGTTACAGTTGGTGGATCTGAAGCAATTGATTTGGCATTTAGGGCTATTATTAATCCTGGTGATGAAGTGATTTTATTACAGCCTAGTTATGTTGCTTATACACCAGGTGTAGCTTTAGCTGGTGGTAAAGCTGTTAGTATTGAACTTAAAGAAAATAATGAGTTTAAATTAACTCCAGAATTGTTGGAGGCAGCAATAACCCCAAAGACTAAAGCAATTTTATTGAATTATCCTAGTAATCCTACTGGTGGTTTTATGACACGAGAAGATTATGAAAAACTAGTGCCGATTATTAAAGAGCATGAACTCATTGTTATAACTGATGAGATATATGCTGAGTTATCATATGAACAAAAGTTTTGTTCAATTGCTGCTTTTGATGAGATCAAAGATCAGGTGATTTTGGTTAGTGGTTATTCAAAGGCCTATGCAATGACAGGATGGCGTTTAGGATATGTTTTAGCTAATGAAATATTAACTAAAGCAATGAATAAAATTCATCAATATGTAATTATGTCTGCACCAACTGGAGCTCAGTATGGAGCAATTGAAGCAATGCGACATTGTGATAATGAAATAGAAGAAATGAAAAAGGCATACATGCTTCGTCGTAATTATATTGTTAAAGCTTTTAATGATATGGGATTATATACATTTACACCTCAGGGAGCATTTTATGTTTTTCCGTGTATTAAATCTACAGGTATGACTTCAGAACAATTTTGTGAGGAGTTATTAAAAGATCAGTTAGTAGCTTGTGTACCTGGTACTGCTTTTGGAGAAGCTGGAGAAGGGTATATAAGAGTGTCATATGCTTATTCAATTGACCAAATTAAAGAAGCAACAACAAGGATTAAAACATTTTTAGATAAATTAAATAAATGATGAGTTGATTTGAGGCTTGTTTTAAAATTTTTATTTTAGAATAAGCTTTTTTTATGTTATATATCTTAGATATTAAGTAATAATTTTGTTAAGTGTTTGTAAAGTTAATATTATCGCTAGAGGATTTATACTATAATAGGTGAAAATCTGGAGGTGTGTAGTAATGGCAGAGGTTATTTCTGGACTTAGTAATGAACAGGTTCAAGAACGGATAGATAAGGGATTGATTAATGGTATTAGTAAGACGGTTTCAAAAACCTATTATCAAATATTGATAGAAAATGTATGTACGCTATTTAACTTACTTAATTTCTTAATATTCATTGCTTTAGTATGGGTTGAAGCTTGGTCTAATACTATTTTTATGGCGATTATTGTATGTAATGCTGTAATTGGAATTATTCAGGAAATAAAAGCTAAACGGCTTGTTGACCAGTTATCAATTTTAACAAAACCAACAGTAACAGTAATAAGAAATGCTAAACATGAAATAATTGATATTAGTAAGGTTGTAATAGATGATATTTTAGTTTTAGAAAGCGGGAATCAAGTATGTAATGATTCATTGGTAATTTCTGGTGAGATTGACACAAATGAATCGTTACTTACAGGTGAAGCTGATCCTATTCATAAGGCAATGGATTCTAAATTACTATCAGGTAGTAGTGTTATATCTGGTAAGTGTCTTGCTCGAGTAATAAATGTTGGTACTGATAATTATGCAACTACTTTGATTAAAGAAGCTCAGAAAGTTAAAGAAAATAATTCTGAATTAATGGAATCGATGAAAAAAGTAACAAGGTTTACAACATTTATGATTATCCCTTTAGGTGTTTTGTTATTTATTGAGGCATTATATTTAAGGCAGGATAGTTTATTCAGTGCAGTTGTTTTTTCAACAGCAGGTCTTTTAGGAATGCTTCCTAAAGGTTTAGTGTTACTTACAAGTGTATCTTTAGCAAATGGGGTTACTAGATTAGCTAAGAAAAATGTTCTAATCCAGGATTTATATTCATTAGAAACTTTGTCTCATGTCGATGTACTTTGTTTAGATAAGACAGGGACTATTACTGATGGGAAAATGAAAGTTGAAGAAGTCTTAGAATTAGATTCATTAAATAACTATAATACATATGATATAATGGGTTCCTATTTAAATATATCCGATGATAATAATGCTACTTTTCAAGCTATAAGTGCATATTTTAATGAAAATAGTCTATATAACTGTATAAATAAAATACCTTTTTCTTCAATTAGAAAGTGGAGTGCGGTTGAATTTAAAGAAATAGGAACAATCGTGATTGGGGCGGTCGAGAAAATTATTCCAAACGAACTACCTGATAAAATAAAGTCTTTAATGGAAGAGGGTTTACGAATAATTGCAGTTGGGCATACGCCAAAGACAATAGATGAAAATAATTTACCAGAATTAAAAGCTTTAATGATAATAGTTTTATCTGATACGATTAGAAATCAAACCAAAGAAACATTAGAGTATTTTTGTCGAGAAGGAATTGATATAAAAGTGATTTCTGGTGATAATGTAAATACGGTTACTGCTATTGCTAAAAAGGCTGGGGTTCTAAATTATCAATATTGTATTGATATGTCAGAGATAGAAGATTCTGAAATTAATGATATTATTAGTGATTATACAGTTTTTGGACGAGTTACTCCAAATCAAAAAAAATTAATTGTTGAAGCTTTGAAGAAAAAAGGACATCATGTTGCAATGACTGGTGATGGGGTAAATGATCTTTTAGCTTTAAAGGAATCAGATTGTTCAATTGCAATAGCTCAAGGAAGTGATGCTTCTAAACAGATATCTCAAGTTGTATTATTGAATTCTGATTTTACGTGTTTACCAGATATTTTATTAGAAGGGCGTAAAGTTGTAAATAATGTTACTCGTGTAGCTGGAGTGTTCTTTATTAAAACGATATATACGGTATTATTATCAATGTTTTGTGTTATTAGTAACCGGGAATTTCCTTTTATTCCTCTGCAAATTACTTTAATTGATTTATTGATTGAGGCCATGCCTTCTTTTATGACGATATTTGAATCTAATACTAATAAGATTAAAGGGGAATTTTTACCAAAAGCTCTTGGTAAAGCATTTAGTAGTGCAATAAGTATAATAATTATTTTTATTATAATTATGATAATATCACCAATTTTAAAATTAGATAGCTATATATCAATAACGATAATGTATATAGTATTAGGTGTGGTTTCAATAGTAGCAGTGATTCGGTCTTGTTTTCCTTTTACAAAATTAAGGATTTTTATTTGTATAACAATGATAGTTAGTTTTGGTGGAGCAATATTATTCTTTTACGAACCGTTGCATCTTGCTAAGATCTCACTTAATTTATTATTAATTAGTTTCGCTTGTTCTTTAGCTGGTTTATTACTTGAAAGAAAGATTCATTTTATAACTCAAAAGAAAGATATATTTAATAAGATAGACCTATTAAAATAGGTTTATTTTTGTATTTTTTAAATAAATTGATTTTAAAACCGAAAAAAGGGTGTTATAATTAAAAAAATCAAATCACGAATATTTTTAATTAACTATAATATAAGTAATTAAAGGAGTGATTAGTGATGAAAATACAAAGTTATGAAAAAGTTATTGATAAGGATATTGTTGAAGTTAAAAAATATTTGTTAGATATTAGTGAAAGTTATTGGATGCAAGATATTCATGATATTGTAAATAATAGTATGGATATAAAAATTATTAAGAAAAAGATTAATAAAAGAAAAGATTTACAGTTGGTAATCTTTAGTAAGATAAAGAAGTTAATTGATAAAAGTGTTAGTTTAAGTGAAATGGAAAACCATTTGGTTTTTATGAATATTTTGTTAAGTTCATATTATCGTCCTATATTAGTATATAAATATAATTTATTGAATTATATTATTAATAATGGTGGTTTTTCTATTGAAACATATTGTTTACTTAGACATTTGATTAAATTTAATGAAAAAGTTATTGAATCATTTGTTGAAGCTCTAGCAAATCGATTAAACTTTAGTATGGAACGTTACCATTATATGACTTGTTATATTTTACTATTAGAGAAAAGCTATAGAAAAGCATATCTGCATTTAGAGTATGTTGTTATTGATCAAGAGCTTGAGCGTTTTTTACCAGCTCTATATAATTACAGTCCTCGTTTATACAATAAATATTCTAAAAAAATCAGTATGCCATTAAATCCAATATTAATATAGGAGTAATTTTATGGGTGAAAAAATGTATTATATTTATAAAGTTATAAATGATAGTGAGCGGCCAATCAAAGGTAAAGAGATATTAGTGTATTTAAAACAGTACGGATATGATTTAAATATTAAGACTGTATATAGTCTAATTAAAAGAATTAATGATTTTTATTATTGTTTAACTGGTAAACATTTAATAAAAACTATTAGGAGAAGCGGTTTTGTTATTGAAGATGAGTTTTTTGATGATGGTCAGTTGCAGTTATTAATGGATAGTATTATTTTTAATCCTAATTTAGATAAGAATTCTGCTTCTATAATGGTTGGAAAGTTATCACTATTAAGTTCCTATAAACAAATTAAACGATTAAATATTGAAGACGAAAATAATAATATTCTAACATATGATCCCTTAATAAGTCTTACTACTATTATTAAAGCTATAAATAATCACAAAAATATTGCTTTTAAATATATAAGTTATGATATTGATGATGACTGCTTAGTAGAAGTTTATCATACTAATGGTAATCATGATAATGAAACATATATAATTTCACCCTATAAACTAATTTTAAAAGGTTCTAATTATTATCTTATTGGTTATTTTAATAAAAGAAAAAATAGTTTAAGTGTTTATCGAGTTGATCGAATGCGGTTAGTTAGAAATCATAATAGTAAGTTTGAAGATATAAGAGAACAGTTTGATATGGTCAAAGAGTTTGATAAAAATGTAAATATGTATATAAGTAAAAAGAGAATTGATTTAAAAATAAGATTTAATCAAAGTGTTTTAAAAGAGGTAGTAAATCAATTTGGTAAAGATATTATTGTAAATAAAACTTATGATGGTAAAATTGAAGCAAAAATTAAAAATGTTGCTTTATCTGATGGATTAGTAGGTTGGCTAATGATGTTACAGACAAATATACAAGTAATATTACCCCTTGGATTAAAAGAGATGATTAGAAAAAGGTTAAAGTTAATGTTAAGAATGTATGAACAGGAAACTAAGTGAGTTTCCTGTTTTTCTTTACGTAAACTTAACATAATTAATACAATTTATTGATATATCGTCAAATGTAATTTGATTATTATATATGTGTCTTAAGAAAAGAAAAAGAAAGGGATTAAAAATATGAAAAAAGTATTAGGGGTTTTATTAACATTAGTATTGTGTTTAGGTCTTACTGCTTGTGGTGGAACTGATGATTCAGGTCAGGGAAGTACAGAAGTAAGTGGTAATGTAAGTCTTAGTGGATCTACATCTATGGAAAAATTTGTTAATGCAATAAAAGAAGCAATAGTTGAAGATTATCCTAATCTAGTGTTAGAACCACAATTTACAGGTTCAAGTGCAGGACTTGAAGCAGTTTTAGCTGGTACAGCAGATATTGGTAACTCTTCAAGAGGTTTAAAAGATGAAGAAAAATCAAAGGGATTAGAAGAAAATATTGTTGCCATTGATGGAATTGCAATTATTACTCATAAAAGTAATAAAGTTGATAATTTAACAACAGATCAATTAAAGAAAATTTATACTGGTGAAATTACAAATTGGTCAGAAGTTGGTGGTGATGATCAAGCAATAGTAGTAATGGGGCGTGAAGCTGGTTCAGGAACTCGTGGTGCTTTTGAAGAGATTTTAGAAATTGAAGATGCTTGTAAATATGCTCAAGAATTAAATGAAACTGGTGCTGTTGTTGCTAAAGTTGGAGAAACAGAAGGAGCAATTGGATATATCTCTTTAGATAACATTACTGAAACAGTAAAAGCTTTAAAATTAGATGATGTTGAGGCTAATGAAGATACTGTAAAAGATGGAAGTTATACTTTACAAAGACCATTTGTGATGGCAACTAAGGGCAAAATCAGTGAACAGAGTAAAGAAGTTAAAGCAATCTTCGAATTTATTGAAAGTGAAAAAGGACAAGAAGTTCTTAAAGCTGTAGGTTTAGTAAGTCCAAAGTAGGAGTTTATTATGGAAAAAGATATGTTATCTATTATAAGCAATAGAAAAACAAAATCTTTAGTAGAAAAAACAGCCGCGATTATATTTCGTGGCTGTGCTATTGTATCTATTATTGCAGTAGTTTCTATTACAGGTTATATGATTATTTCTGGTACACCAGCAATTTTTAAAGAAGGATTAGTAGGAATTTTATTTGGCAGTGTTTGGGCACCTACTGCTGCTAATCCTCAGTATGGAATTCTTTTAATAATTCTTACATCAATAATTGGGGTGTTTTTAGCAATTTGTATTGGAGTTCCTATTGGTTTATTTACAGCTATAAATTTAGCTGAATTAGCTAATCCTAAAGTTAGAAAAATCGTTAAGTCAGCAATTGAGTTATTAGCAGGAATTCCATCTGTTGTTTATGGTTTGTTAGGAATTTTATTGATCTGTCCAATAATGTATGATCTTGAAAGAATGATTTTTGCAGGATCAAAAACACATCAATTTACTGGTGGGGCAAATTTAATTTCAGCTATTATAGTTTTAGCAATTATGATTTTACCAACCCTAATTAATATTACTGAAACAGCATTAAATGCAGTTCCTGATGATTATCGAAAAAGCTCATTAGCTTTAGGAGCTAGTAAAATGCAGACAATCTTTAAGGTTGTATTACCAAGTGCTAAATCAGGTATTATATCAGCAATTGTATTAGGTGTAGGGAGAGCAATTGGTGAAGCTATGGCAATTTTATTGGTTGCAGGAAATTCAGTAAATATGCCATTACCATTTAATTCAGTCCGTTTTCTAACAACAGGAATCGTTTCAGAAATGGGTTATGCTCAGGGAACACATCGTGAAGTACTTTTTACAATTGGTTTAGTGTTATTTGTTTTTATAATTGTTATTAATCTAATTTTAACATTTATTATAAAGAGAGGAGATCAACATGAATAATAGTAGTATTTTTGATAAAAGACATCGTATTACTGATAAAGTATTAAACATCTTGATTCAATTATCAAGTGCACTTTCTGTGTTGATCTTATTAGTTTGTATTGGTTATATATTATATCGCGGTCTACCACATTTTGACTTTTCATATTTAATTAGCACAACAAGTATTTTAAAAGGTACAGTAGGAATTTTACCTAACATTATTAATACTTTATATATTATTGTTGTAACATTATTGATTGCCTGCCCAATTGGAATAGGTGGAGCAATTTATTTAAATGAATATGCTAAGAATAAAAAGTTTGTTAAGATTATTTCTTTTACTACTGAAGTTTTAGCTGGAATCCCTTCTATTATATATGGTTTATTTGGAATGTTATTTTTTGGAACATTGTTAAAATTTAGATTTTCAATTCTAACTGGTTCATTTACACTTGCAATTATGATTTTACCAATTATTACAAGAAATACGCAAGTTGCTTTAGAGGGTGTACCAAAAAGTTATCGTGAAGCAGCATTGGGGATTGGGGCAACAAAATGGTATATGATTAGAACAGTTTTATTACCAAGTGCTATGCCAGGAATATTGACAGGAGTTATTTTAGGAATGGGAAGGATCGTTGCTGAATCGGCGGCATTACTATTTACTGCTGGTTCAGTTAGTGTGTTACCAAAAAATATTTTTAGTCATTTATCTAGTTCTGGTGCAACACTTACAATTCAGCTGTATTTAGAAATGGCCAAAGCTAATTATGATGCTGCTTTTGTAATTGCGTTAGTATTGATTGTTATTGTTTTAGGTTTAAATATTTTAGCAAAAATAATTTCTAATAAAATTGATGTAAATAGGGTGAAATAAAATGGAAAATAAAATTGAAGCAAGAAATCTAGATTTATTTTATGGTGAAAAACATGCTTTAAAAGGTGTTGATCTAGATATAAAAACGAATAAGATAACGGCCTTCATTGGTCCTTCAGGATGTGGAAAATCAACATTTCTTAAAACTTTAAATCGTATGAATGATTATGTTAAAGGTATTAAGATTACTGGTAATGTAAAATTAGATAATGAAGATATTTATGATAATAGAGTTGATACTACGGTATTAAGAAAAAAAGTAGGTATGGTATTTCAACAGCCTAATCCATTTCCAATGAGTATTTATGATAATGTCGCATATGGACCAAGGATTCATGGTATAAAAAACAAAAAAGAATTAGATAAAATAGTAAAAGATTCATTACAGGCAGCCGCCTTATATGAGGAAGTTAAAGACCGTTTACACACTAGTGCATTAGGACTGTCAGGGGGACAGCAGCAGCGTTTGTGCATTGCAAGAGCGTTAGCTGTTGAACCAGAAGTTATTTTATTAGATGAGCCAACTAGTGCTTTAGACCCAATTTCGACATTAAAGATAGAAGAGTTATTGTTAGAATTAAAGAAAAAGTATACGATTGCTATTGTTACACATAATATGCAGCAGGCAAGTCGTATTGCTGATTATACTGCTTTCTTTTTAGTTGGTGAAATGGTTGAATATGGTAAAACAAAAGACGTTTTTTCAATGCCAAAAGATAAACGTACTGAAGATTATATAACAGGTAGATTCGGATAGGAGATAAAAATGTTAAGAAGTAAATTTGAAAAAGATTTAAATAAATTGCATGTTGATCTTGATAAAATGTGTCATCTAGTTATTTTGGCGATTGAAAATTGTATTACAGCTTTTAAAAGTGGTGATCGAGATTTATGCCGTGATATTTTAGCAGGTGACAAAGTTATCAATGATATGGAAAGAACGATTGAAGCAAGATGTTTGTCTTTAATTTTAAAACAGCAGCCTATTGCTAGTGATTTAAGAAATGTTTCTACAGCTTTAAAAGTAGTTACTGATTTAGAAAGAATTGGTGATCAGAGCGCAGATATTGCAGAGATATTATTAGAAACGGATGTTACTTGTCCATATAAAATGGTTGAACATATACCGAACATGGCACGTTTAGCTCGAGACATGGTTAAGGGTTCAATAGATGCCTTTCATGAACATGATTTAAATAAGGCTACCCAAATTAAGGAATTAGAAAACCAAATGGATAGACTATTTGAAGAAGTTAAGGTAGAATTAGTACAGATAGTAAATGAATCTAAAGAAAATATTGATATTGTTATTAATTTTTTAATGATTGCTAAATATTTTGAAAGAATTGGTGATCATGCAGTTAATATTTGTGAGTGGGTTGAGTTTAATCAGACTGGAACAGTTGATAACTTCCGGTTAATTTAAGGAGAGATAGTAATGAGCGAACGTATATTTGTAGTTGAAGATGATGAAAATATTCGTGAAATAATTAATTTAGCATTAGTGAGTAATGGTTATGAGGTTGTTCAATTTGATAATGCTATAGATGCATTGACTAAAATTAGTCAGGAAACACCATCACTAGCAATTTTTGATTTAATGTTGCCGAAAATGAGTGGAATTGATGCAATTAAAAAGATAAGAGAAACAAATAATGAGTTACCAATTTTAATTTTAAGTGCTAAAGATCGCGAGATAGATAAAGTAAACGGTTTAGATAGTGGTTCAGATGATTATATGACTAAACCATTTGGGATTTTAGAACTACAAGCTCGAGTTCGCTCTTTACTTAGACGCCATATAACAAGTGATATTATTAAAACTAAGCATCTTATAGTTGATAAACAAACAAGAATTATTAAATTGGATAATAAAAAATTAGAATTAACAAATAAAGAATATCAATTACTAGTATATTTAATAGATAATAAACATCGTGTAGTTGAACGAGAAGAATTGTTAAATGAGATTTGGGGTTATGATTTTATTGGTGAATCTCGTGCTTTAGATGTTCATATTCGAGCTCTACGTAGTAAGTTAAATGATGATGGTCATAAATATATAAAAACTATTCGTAGTGTAGGATATCGTTTCTATGAGGAAGGTGATGATAGTGAATAAGACAATTTTCCGTTATTTTTTAACGGTATTGTTGGTTACGCTTATATTATCTTCAAGTGTATCAATGGTTATACTTTCAAATCAAATGTTAGAAAATACAAAACATGATATGCTTTATGCAGTTAAATTGGTGGATTATCAATTAGATGAATCTCATGATTTAAAAGCTCAGGTAGATGCTTTAAACCCACTAGCCTATAATGATCAAACTCGTCTAACTGTAATAGATACTAATGGTGAAGTGCTAGCGGATAGCGGTAGTGATGATATTGATGAAAATCATAAAGGGCGTGAAGAAATTAAACAGGCTTTGAGTGAAGGGGTTGGATATGCTACTCGTTATTCAAATACAGTTAAACGGAATATGTTATATGTAGCAGTATTTAATAAAGGATATGTAGTACGATTAGCATTACCATATAATGGGATATTTGATAACTTGCCAACTTTAGTTAAGCCGCTAGGGGTAGGTGCAATAATGTCTCTTGTTATTGCATTGTTTTTATCAAAACGTTTTGCTGATACTTTAACTGCGCCAATTCATGATATTACTACTCAAGTTACTAAGATGAAAGATTATCGGGAGTTAGAGTTTGATAGCTATAAGTATGATGAGTTTAATATTATTGCTTCTAAATTAGAAGAACAGGCACAAACAATCCATGATACAATGAAAAAACTTAAAAGTGAACAAATTAAAATTAATGGTATTCTTGATCAGATGAAAGAGGGCTTTATCTTATTGGATAGTGATTTATCTGTTTTAATGGTTAATCGTAAAGCCCAAAAGCTTTATGGGCATACTATTAAATTAAATCATTCAATCAAAGATTTTATTTTTGATTTTAAAATAATTAATGCACTTGATTATTTAACTGATGAACAGCAGGTAGTTGAAGTTGAAAAAGAAAAACAATTTTATAATTGTTATGTAGCTAAAGTTGATTATGGAGTAACATTACTATTTGTTAATATTACTGAACAACACAATGCCATGAAGATGCGTCAAGAGTTTTTCTCTAATGTTTCTCATGAATTAAAAACACCAATGACTTCAATTAGAGGATATAGTGAATTATTAGAGACTGGAGTTATTAATGATAAAGAGGCTTCTAAAAAAGCATTGGATAAGATTCATGATGAAGTTAATAATATGTCATCATTAATCAATGATATTTTAATGATTTCACGTTTAGAAAATAAAGATGTTGATATAATTAAGCATCCTGTACATATTGAACCATTAGTCAATGAAATTATTGATTCTATGCAAGTAGAAATTAATAAAAAGAATTTAGTAGTAAATAAAGAAATAAAGGATATCGTATACATATCTAACCATCAGCATATGCATCAATTATTAAGTAACTTAATAACGAACGCTATTAAATATAATAATGATAATGGTAGTATTACAATAAAATCATATGAATTAGAGCATAGTATTGTAATTGAAGTAAGTGATACGGGAAGAGGAATTTCAAAAATTGATCAAGGTCGAGTATTTGAACGCTTCTTTAGATGTGATCAGGGTCGTGATAAAGAAACAGGCGGAACTGGCTTAGGTTTAGCAATTGTTAAACACATTGTTCAGTACTATCAGGGAAGTATCACATTATCAAGTAAACTGAATCAGGGAACTGTTTTTAAAGTGGTTTTACCAAAAGAAAAGTAAATTATATTTAATAGATTTCAACTAATATTATTATTAGATATTCAGAAAACTGGATATCTTTTTATTGTGAAACAAAAACCACGTGCTATGCGCGTGGTAACAATAAAGCTTTAGCGTCTGGGTAAAAAACCTCCTCGTGATATAATAATTGTAGCCTGGCAGCTGCAAATAAAATAACGAGGAGGTTAGTCTATGAAAGACACAAAAAGTTTATCACATACATCATATAGATGTAAATATCATATTGTAATAGTACCAAAATTTAGAAGGATGGTAATATACAATAAATTAAGACATGATATAAGATTAATTATAAAGACCTTAATTGAAAGAAAACCGGGAGTAGAGCTGATAGAAGGAGAGTTATGTCCTGATCATATTCACCTTCTATTAGAAATACCACCAAAGTATTCTGTGGCGGAGTTCATGGGATACCTGAAAAGCAAGTCAACGCTTATGATATTTGATCGTCATGCAAGTATGAAATATAAATATGGAAATCGAAAATTTTGGGCAAGAGGCTATTTTGTAGATACAGTAGGAAAGAACGAGAAGACAGTGAGAGAATATATTCAAAATCAGTTAGCGGAAGATAAGTTGAGTGATCAAATGAGTATGGAAGAATTTATTGACCCGTTCACAGGAGAACCAGTGGAAGGGTACAAGAAAAAGAAAAAAAAGTAAAAGACCCTTTGAGGGTCAGTGAGTAAATGACGTTGCGGTTGTCAAGGCGTTCAGTGGTCGAATGACTAGCGCAACAGCATGCCCTTACAGGGCGAGTGCATACCACGTCTTTTAGGCGTGGTTATGATTTAGTGTATTAAATGAAGTTAGCTAAATTTATTATTTTACCAAATATTAATAAGATTATTTAATATAATTTATATATATACTATTTAAAAGAAAGCTAGTAAAATAGAGACATGAAAAGTAATCCAGAAACATTAAGAAAACGTGGTTTTATTACAAGTATTGAAGCCCAATCGTTTTTTTTATATTCAAAAGAAGAATTATTTAAGTTACTAGGTGATAAGCAGGCAGTTAATCGTACAGCTGCTTTGTGTGTATTAAAAAAAATTATTTCTATTAATGAATTAGATGAAATATTACTTAAGATGTTAACAAAAGAAAAAGCATTATATACTAAACTGGAAATATGTAATATATTAGCTACTGGCAATGCGTTAACAATTGAAAGAATGATACCGTATGTTGGAAAAATAGGAGGTAATCAGTATCATAATATTGCAAAAAAGGTATCTATGAAAAAAAGTTATCCCTTACCTAGAGATATTATTGCTAGAACAATGGCTAAAATGGATTCACGATATTTTGAATCAATTTTAGAAAATCTTCATTGTAAAAATGACTTGGTTGTTGCTGAAATAATTGATGCTGTTGGTTGGCAGGTATTCTACCATCAGGAACTTGCAGTAGAAAAGTATTATCAGGTTATCATTGATCTGCTTAATAAACATCGAAATAATGAATTTATGTTGTGGAAGTTAATTATTTGTTTATCTTCATTTAATCAGGCTGAGGATTTATTAAGGCATTGGAATTGTAATAACTTAATTATAAAACAGGAGATTCAAAGAAGTATTGATTTAATTGTTAAAAGAAAAAATATTATATAAATAATTAATTTATTGGTGTTATAATTAATGTGATTAGAAAAGAGGAGAGAAGATGTATAAGATTATATCAGATGGTTCATGTGACTTACCAATTGAACTAGTGAAGCAGTTAAATATTGAAGTTGTACCTTTCTATGTTTCTACTAATGGGGTTGATCATCAAAAAGAAATAGTTGATTTAGGAGTTAGGGATTTTTATCAATTTATGATTGATAATCCAAAAGTCTTTCCTAAAACATCAATGCCTTCAGTACAAGATTATTTGGATGTTTTTGAGCCAATTATAAAAAATAGAGATGATATTATTTGTATTTGTATTACAACAAAGTTCTCTGGTTCTTATAATTCAGCAATGAATGCTAAAAATATGTTACTAGATGATTACCCTGATGCAAAAATTGAAATAATTGATGCAACAGTTAATACTGTATTACAGGGAATGCTTGTTGAAGAAGCAGTTGCTAAAAAAAATACTGGTGCAACATTTGAAGAAACTGTTGAATATGTAAATTTGATTAAAGAGACAGGAAGAATTTTCTTTACCATTAATGGTATGGATTATTTGGTACATGGAGGTAGAGTTGGAAAATTATCGGGAATTGCAGCTGGTGCTTTAGGAATTAAACCATTGATTTTACTTAAGGAGGGAGAAATTTTTAATAATGGATTAACTAGAGGACGTAAAAAATCTAAACAAAAAATTATTGAGCAGATTATTAGTTATTTTAAAGATAATGGGTTAAATATAGATCAATTTCGTTTTTGTATTGGATTTGGTTATGATAAAGAAGAGGCAATTCAATTTAAAGAACACTTTATTGAATCATTGAAAATATTAGCACCTTCATTTAATGATGAGATTCCAATCCGTCAAATAGGAGCAACTATTGGAGTTCATACGGGACCACATCCTTTAGGCGTTGGTTTATTGAAAAAAATATAAAGAAAAAATAGGAGCTGACTCCTATTTTTTAAATATAACAATGGCTTTAAATAAATCACCATCAACATTAATTTTAAATATACCTTTTTGTAGTTCAGTAAAACTTTTTGCAATAGCTAAACCTAAACCGCTGCCACTTGTATTTCTAGATGTATCACCTTGGATAAAACGTTCAACTAATTCATCCTCACTAACCTTAATTTCATTAGCAGAAATATTTTTGAAAATAATCTCTACATCATCTCTATGATTAATAATATCAATATATACTCTTGTATTTTCTAAAGCATATTTACTTATATTTATTAATAAATTTTCAAATATACGATAAGTTTTTGAACTGTCTAATGATAAGATGATTTTTTCTTCAGAAAAATTAGTTTTAAAAATTAAATTCTTTTCATTAAATTTATCTGTTAATTCAAATTTGGCTTGCTGTATTAAAGCAACAAGATCAACATCAACAAAATTTAATTTAACATTCCCACTATTAACCTTACTTACTTCAAATAAATCATCAATAAGATTTTTTAATCTAAGTGAATTACGGTCAAGTGTTTCAATATATTCATATCTTTTATTTTGATTAAGATTTTCATTTTTTAATAAATCTACATAAGTAATAATTGATGTTAATGGTGTTTTTAAATCATGTGATACGTTAGAAATTAATTCAGTTTTCATTTTTTGAGATTTAACTTCTTCATTTACAGCTTTTTCAAAACCATTTTTAATATTTGTAAATTCTGTTCCTAATAAGTTGAACATCCCAATATCCTGATTGATCTCAACATCAAAATCACCATTAGATAATCTTTTAACTGCACTTAATAATATATCATAATTATGTTTAAATTCATTAAACTTATTTCTTAAAATAACAAATAAAATTGCAGAATAGATTAAAGCAAAGAAAATTCCAAAAGTAAAGAAACAACAAATTATAGAAATAATTAAACAATTTACTAAAACTATTTTAAGAATAATTTTATTTGTATCATCATTTATATTGAAACTACTTACTTTATAAATTAGTTTTTTAATATTTTGAAATAACCAGACACAAGCAGTGTTTTTCTTTACAAAGTCAACAATTCCTTCTTTAAATATTGATTTTAAATAGAATATACAGAACATTGATAAATAAAGCAAACCAGCCCATGATAAAATATTCATCATACCAAGAATCAATTCACTAGATTTATTAAATCCAATAGTAATTAATTTAGTAAGATAATAATCATTTAATGTATCAATAATAAGTCCATAAATCACTACAGAAATTCCTGCAAAAGCAAATACTATTCCAATTAAAAGAGGTTCTAATTTAATTCTAGCAGGATATTTAAAGATACCTATTTCTTTAACCGTTTTATATGGGTATAGAAGTATATATAAACATACTATCACAATAGCAATTAAGGCAAAAGGAACAATATTTTCAACCTTAGTACTTTTTAAATGTGCTTCATTGTAATAAGCAATTGTATCAATAGAATTGGCGTTGATTTTATTAGGTACTGCAAAATAAATTGTAGTATTAGTAGGGTTATGCAAAACGGCATTTTTATCATAGTTATCCAAATATTGGAAATAAGTCTGTTTAAAGTTATTCCATACTAATTCATAATTTTGGTTAGGAGCTACTGGACATCCCATTGTATCATATGTAAATTCACCATTTTCATTAAAAGATATTTTTAAATACCATTGATATTTATTCTTTAAATCTTTGTTATTTTGAATATTTTTTATGTCATCATTAGTATTACCAAGTTTATTATCATTTTTTTCGGCATAATATTTAATATTTTTCTTTTCTGACATTATTTCTCTATTGTATAAAATATTATTACGGTAAAATTCATCACTTGCATCTTCATTGGCTGTAAGATATTTGGGAATCCCCTCTTTTTTACCAACATTATCTAGTTGGAAACTAATAGCATAAACATTATCTAAGATGTCATAGAGAATTTTATTGCTAGTAAAATTAATACTTTTTCCATTACTGGTTTCAACAACATCATAGCAGTGATATACACTAGCACTACTAATAAATATAATTAAAATAGTTAAAATTGAAAAGATAATTTTATTTTTTTTCATTTTATCACCTACTGTTTTTCAATCTTATACCCAACACCCCAAACAACTTTTAAATATTGAGGATTACTAGGCGTGATTTCAATTTTTTCTCTTAGATTACGGACGTGGACCATAACTGTTTCTGTGTTAATAGCTGCTTCATTCCAAACATTTTCATATATTTGTTCACTAGAAAAGACACGACCAGGTTTTTCCATCAATAACTCTAAAATTTTTAGTTCAATAGGTGTTACTTTTACTAATTTTCCATCAACAGTAACTTCTTTAGTATCTAGATCTAGCCCTAAGCCACCCACAATATACTTGTTACTTTCTTCTTGCTTTTTGTCAATCATATTTAAATACTTATGATAGCGACGTAATTGTGAAGATACTCGAGCTAAAAGTTCCATTGGAACAAAGGGCTTAGTTACATAATCATCTCCCCCTATATTTAATCCAGTTATTTTATCAATATCTTCTGATTTGGCTGATAAAAAAATAATTGGAAAGTCATGATTTTCTCGAACTTTCATTGTCATTTCAATCCCGTCCATTACTGGCATCATAATATCAACAATGGCTAAATGAATTTCATACTGTTCAATTATATTTAAACCAGCTAATCCATTATTTGCTATAAATACATTGTAACCTTGAGATTTCAAATATATTTCAATCGCTTTAGCAATTTCAATTTCATCTTCTACAATTAAAATATTATCTTGATTCATTCTTTTACCTTCTTTCATATTAATTATAAGCGATTAGGTTTAAGAATAACAGAAATGAAATCAAAAGATTTTCTAAAGATTCTTATGTTGTCGATTAATATAATATTTATATGTAAAAAGACCAATAATAGAAATAATACCTGTAATTACAAAGACTGCTATTGTAAAATGATAATTTTGATTAAATAATGCATCACCACCAATTGTACTAGTTATGACAGAAGGTATTCTAGCTACTGTGGTAATTAATAAGAAAGTAGATAAGTTAACTCGAGTAAATGGTGCAAAGTATGTTAGTATGTCTTTAGGAGTACCAGGAATAAAAAAAATAATAAAGAGTATTAATTCAATATTCTTTTTTTTCTTTAAAAAAGATATTTCATTTAATTTCTCTTGATTAAAAAATTTGTTAACAAATCTGACTCCATATTTTTCAACAAACCAATATATAATCACTGTACCTATAATCGCCCCAAGTAAACAAATGGCCATTCCTTCAAAAGTACCATAACAAAACCCAGATGCAACTTCAATAATCTCTCCTGGTAAAAAGACAAATACTACTTGTAAAGCCATAATCAAAGCTAAGATTAATTTGCCCCAATTTCCAAATTGGTCTAATTGATTTTTTAATGTTTCAGGATTATTTAATAAATGTTCAAAAGGCTTATATAATAATAGGCAGATTATTGCCATAATAAGTATTGCGATAGATAATTGATAAATTAGTTTTTTATTTTCCTTAATTGTTTCCATTTTATCACCTCGTTATTAGTATAGACAGTTAATCTAAAAGAAAACGGATAAAAGATTATAAATAATTCTTAAATATTTATTAACAATAACTTCATTAAATCATATTACTTGATAAAGTAAAGTTACTATGCTATTATAAGAATGAAAAGAACGGAGGAAGTAAAATGAATAAATATGATGCGATTATTATTGGTTTTGGTAAAGGTGGAAAAACTATTGCTGCAAAAATGGCTAAGTTAAATAAAAAAGTAGCAATGATTGAAAAGTCTGATCAAATGTATGGAGGAACTTGTATTAATGAAGGGTGTATACCGTCGAAATCATTAATCACTCAAGCTGAAAAGTATAGTTATCATGATGCTGTAGTAAATAAAGAAGCATTAATAACTAAATTAAGAAATAAGAATTATACTAAATTAAATGATTTAAAAAATGTTGATATCTATACTGCATCTGCAAAGTTTATTGATGAACATCAGATTGTAATAAATACTCAAGATGGAGAAAAAATTATTTTTGGAGATTTGATTTTTATTAATACAGGTGCAACTCCTATAATTCCTCCAATTAAAGGAATAATAAATACAGATAAAGTATACACAAGTGCTAGTTTAATGAAATTGGATAATTTACCACAGAGATTAGCAATCATTGGTGGTGGTTATATTGGATTAGAGTTTGCTAGTATGTATGCACGTTATGGTAGTAACGTGACTGTATTCGAAGGTAGTGATCGTTTAATTAGTCGAGAAGATCAAGATATTGTTGATGAAATTCAAAATATTTTAGAAAAACAAGGTGTGCATTTTGTATTTAATGCAAATGTTAATGAATTATCTAATAAAGGAGAGGGTGTACTAGTTAATTATAATCTATCGGAGTCTCAATATTTTGATGGTGTTTTGATTGCAACTGGTCGTAAAGCAAATACTGAAAAATTAAATCTCAAAGCTGCTGGTGTAGAGGTAAATCAACGAGGAGAAGTAATAGTTAATGAATATTTACAAACAACAAAGGATCATATTTTTGCTTTAGGTGATGTAAAAGGTGGTTTACAATTCACTTATATTTCATTGGATGATTCTAGAATAGTAATGGACTATTTATTTGGTGATAAAAAGCGTTCAACTTTAAATCGTGGTAATATTCCTTATTCAGTATTTATTTCACCAACTTTTTCAAGAATTGGACTTAGTGAAAAAGAAGCTAGGGAATCAGGACATGATATTATTGTAGCTAAATTATTAACAGCAGCTATTCCAAAAGCTAATGTTTTAAAGAAAGCAGAAGGGTTATTAAAAGCAATAATTGATAAAAAAACAGAACGAATCCTAGGTTGTGTTTTGTTATGTGAACGTTCAGAAGAACTAATAAATTTAATTACGATGGTAATGAATAATGATTTATCATATAAAGTACTAAAAAATCAAATCTTTACTCATCCAACAATGGCTGAAGCTTTAAATGATTTGTTTGATTTATAAAAAGAGATAAAAGGAGAATATAAAAATGAGTAATGTATTATATCCAGATAAACAACAATTTGATGAGTTAATAAAGAATGATAAAGTATTGGTAGACTTTTTTGCAACATGGTGTGGACCATGTAAAATGATTGGACCAAATATTGAAAAATTAGCCCAAGAAAATGATGATATAACAGTAATAAAGGTAGATGTTGATAAATATCCAGAAATCGCAGCTCTTTATAGTGTCCAAACAATTCCAACATTAATTTCATTTAAAGAAAGTAAGATTGTAAATAAAAAAATTGGGTTTATTCCATATTCTGAAATATTAGCAATGATCACAAGTTAAAATGGCAACACATATAAGTTTAATATTAGTATTTATTGAAGGGTTAGTATCATTTCTTTCACCTTGTGTATTACCGATAATTCCTATTTATATGGGATATTTAGCAGGTAATAGTAGTGAAAAGAGAAATTCAAATAAAAAAGTTTTATTATTTACAGTCAGTTTTATCTTTGGAATATTATTAGCAATATTTTTAATGAATGCATCTATAAATCTATTACAAGGTTTTTTAAAAGAGCATATGACACTATTTGTACGAATTGGTGGAGCAGTTATTATTTTATTAGGTATTTATCAGTTAGGTTTTATTAAAATAAACTTTTTACAAAGAACTTTCCGTTTTTCTTTAAAAACAGGGAATAAAATGAATGTGCTGATAGCTTTTGTGATGGGGTTTACATTTAGCTTTGCTTGGACTCCATGTATTGGACCGGCATTATCGTCAATCTTGATTTTAGCTGCAAGTTCAGGTGATTTTTGGTATAGTAATTTTTTAATGATTATTTATGCATTGGGTTTTACATTACCATTTCTAATTTTAGGTTTATTTACAAATAAGGCTTTAAATTGGTTGAATAGTCATCATAATATTGTAAAATATACAACTAAAATAGGAGCAATCATTTTGATTATCTTTGGTTTAATGATGTTCAGTGGTAAACTAAATACGATAAGTAATTATATGTCACCTCAAAATCAGGTATCAACTAATCAAGCCGCTAAATCCGTTGATAATAATACTTTATTAGATCAGGATGGAAAACAAATTAGTTTATCAGATTATCGTGGTAAAGTAGTATTCTTGAATTTTTGGGCAACTTGGTGTCCTCCCTGCCAAAGAGAGATGCCTGAGATTCAAAAGCTTTATGAAAAATATAAAGATAGTGGTGATGTTGCTGTTGTAACAGTTGTTATGCCGGGAGGCAAAGAGATGGATGAATCAGGAATTAAAAACTTTTTAAAGGAAAAAGGTTTTACTATGCCTGTTATCTTTGATGATGGTCGTTTAAGTAGTGAATATCAAATTACTAGTTTGCCAACTACCTATATGCTTGATCGTGATGGTGATAAATATGGTTCTGTTGTGGGACAGTTGACAAGTGATATGATGGAAAATATTATTGACCGTACCCTAAAAGGGAAGTAATATATAATTGAGGTGAATAAATTGAAAAAACAATATGATATTTGTTGTAATATTGCTCAAACACTAAACATAATTGGTGATAAATGGACTTTATTAATATTGCATGCAGTTAAAGAAAATAAGCATACTTACAAAGATATTCATGAATCATTACCTGGGATACCTACAAATTTACTATCAAATCGACTTAAGGAACTTTGTCAAGATGATTTATTACAATGTGAATTGTATTCAAAACATCCTCCCCGTTATCAGTATCATTTAACTCCTAAAAGTGTAGATCTTGATGATATATATAATGCTTTAATTATTTGGGGTGATCATCATTTAGATAAAAGTTATAAGTGCATTAGTCATGATGACTGTGCAGGTGAAGTTGAAATTGTCTATCGTTGTAAGAGATGTGGTGAAATTATAAATAAAGAAGATTTAAAAATTGCTGTTAAGTAATAATAGATTATAGCCAAAATATGATAAATTAATTTATTTATGGCTATAGTCTTTTTATTTTAAGGTTTTTCTTGATATAATAGAACAAAGAGTGGTGAAGATAATGAAAAATGTGATAATTAAAAAATCAATTATTGTGGCAATTATTTTGTTAGTTCTTTTTGGAACTATAGCAACTCTATATATAAATGATTTATCAACTAATTTATATAGTGAGACTGATGAGTATTTAAATGATTTAACAAATCAAACTGCTAAAGCTATTAAAAATAGAATTAATGAGAATTTAACACAATTAAATACGATTAGTTTAATTATTCAACAAGATGATATTTCACAAGAATCTTTACTTGATTATCTAAACCAGTTAGCTCAAAGAGATGGGGTAAAACGTTTTGGAATTGCTGACTTACAAGGAAATGTTATTGCTTCTGATCAACAAAATTTTAATATATCAGATCGTCAATACTATAAAGATTCTTTAAATGGTAAAACAGTTACATCAAAGAGTATTACGGATTATACTGATGGTGAGGCAATTAATGTTTATTCTGTACCAATTTATAAACAGGGCGAAGTTAGTGGAGTTTTATTTGCTACTTTTTATACTGATAAATTATCTAGTATATTATCATCTGCTACTTATAATGATGAGGGGTATTCTTTTATTTTTAATGAAGAAGGAGATATTGTTTTAAGTAATAAACAATTTAAAAATTTTACTAATATTGAGTCTTTAAAAGGAGTTAGACTTAAAGACATTGATATTAAAGGTGAGGGGATTATTAATTTTAAAGATGAGGATAATACTCTCAATTATTTAGTTTATTCAAATATTAAAAATAATGATTGGTTAGTAGCTTCTGTTTTTCCAAAAGAAACAGTAACTAAAGAGTTTCAAAATTTTATTCAAACTGCTTATATAATTTGGATTGTAATCGGTTTTGGTAGTGCAATCATAGTTGCTTATTTTTATTTTGTTCAAGGTAAAAATAAACTTCAAATTACTAAATTAGCATATGAAGATGAGATAACAAATCATTATAACTATCATCGTTTTATAGAGTATTGCCAAAAAGTCAATCACTTATCTAAGTATATTTTAATCAATTGTGATATCAAAGGGTTTAAATGGTTTAATGAGATTTATGGTGAGGAAATTGCAAATAAGTTATTAAAACAAATTATCATTTGTATAAATGAAAGATGTCAAAATAATGAGTTTTGTTGTCGACAATCTGGTGATCATTTTGTGATTTTATTTCATAATGATAGTATAAATCTAATAAAAAAACGATTATTTGAATTGGCAAATTATATCAGAAGTGAATTTTCTAAAGAATACATTACATCTCCATTTTATTTTCACTTTGGGGTTTATGAAATTTTAGAAGATGATATTGATATTAATCTGGCTTTTAAAAAGACACAATATACTAGTAATGATTTAAAACGTCTATCAAAAGATGATGTGAGTTTTTATCAAGAAGAGGTTTTTCAAAAAGAGCTTTATGATTTGCAGATAGAAAAAGAATTTAATAATTCATTACAAGCAGAACATTTTAAAGCATATATTCAACCTAAAGTTAATCTTAAAACCGGAAGAGTTAATTCTGGTGAAATTTTAACTAGATGGCATCATCCAAAGTATAATATCATTTCACCTGGTGATTTCATACCGGTTTATGAAAAAAATGGGATGTTAGAAAGTTTGGATTTTTATATTTTTAAAAAGGCATTGAAACAGATTTATGATTGGAATATTAGATTTGGTATTAAAATTAATATTTCGATTAATGTTTCAAGAACATATATATTTAATGAGGGATATGTAACTAAATTAATTAATTTAGTTAAGGAATGTAAAGTGGATCCTAAACAAGTTGAAATTGAAATTACTGAAACAACAGCTCTTAATCATAAGGAAGAATTGATTAAAATATTAAAGAAATTAAAAAAGTATGACTTTAAAGTTGCTTTAGATGATTTTGGAAGTGGATATTCATCTTTAAATATATTAAAAGATTTACCTATTGATGTAGTAAAGATAGATCAGGAATTCTTTAGAACTAATGACTATTCTCATGCTCGAGGTCATATAATTATTGAAGAAGTAATAGAATTATGTCATAAGTTAAATCTTGAAGTTGTTGCTGAAGGTGTGGAAACAGTAGAACAAAAAGACTTTTTAGTAGAGCATAATTGTGATTTTATACAAGGTTATTATTACTATAAACCAATGTTATTAAAAGAATTTGAAAAGTTAATTATTATTAATGAGGATAATGCACAATAAAAGGAACTTTGATTATATTCAAAGTTCCTTTTAAATATTATATTAAATCCATTTCAATCATTTTTAGCCCAATATCAACAGAATTATATGCAGCACCTTTCATTAATTGATCAGCTACTATCCACAGACTTAATCCATTAGGATTATCTAAATCTTTACGAATGCGTCCAACATGTACTAATTCATCACCAACAAATAAGTTTGCCATTGGATAGATTTGATTTTCAAGATCATCATATAATTCTACACCAGTAGAATTATTTAATAATTCAAATACTTTATCAATATCAATAGGCTTTTTGGTTTCTATATATACAGATTCAGAATGTCCACGAAGTACAGGAACACGTACGCATGTAGCGTTAACTTTTATATCTTTATTAAAGATTTTTTTAGTTTCGTTAACCATCTTCATTTCCTCTTTAGAGAAATGATTATCTAAATCAAATTTATCAACTTGTGGAATACAGTTGAAAGCAATTGGAAAATGTTTTTTATCACCTGCACATGGTAGTGTTTTAGCAACGGGTTCTTTACCATCTAAAATTTCTTGGGATTGACGATATAATTCTTCCATTCCTGCAACACCAGCGCCAGAAACTGCTTGATAGGTAGAAACAATAATTCGTTCAATATCAAAATATTCATTTAAACGATTTAAAGCACTGACCATTTGAATAGTAGTGCAGTTAGGGTTAGCGATAATTCCTTTATGATTTCTTAAAGCTTCGCCATTTACTTCTGGCACTACTAATGGAACATTAGGGTCCATTCTAAAATGGCTTGTATTATCAATATTGATACAACCAGCCTTAATGGCATAAGGGACATATTTTTCAGAAATACTTCCTCCTGCTGACCAAAATGCTACATCAATTTCTTCAAAACTATTTTCAGTTAATTCTTCTACAGTAAATTTATGATCTTCAAATTCAATTACTTTTCCTGCACTGCGAGTAGATGCTAATAATTTAATACTTTCAAATGGAAAATTAAATTGAAAAATACATCTAAGCATTTCTCTTCCTACTGCTCCAGTAGCTCCAACTATAGCAACTTTATATTTTTTCATTTTTTATCCTTCCCTTCCTAAAAAAGCTTCATGTAATAAAATTTGTGCTCTTTTTACATCATCACGATCAATATAACAAGAAATATTAATTTCTGAACAAGATGTCATTTCTACATTAATATTATTATTATTCAATGTATTATATGCTTTTTGGAACATTCCACGATTATTTTTGATTCCAACACCAATAACTGAAACTTTGCCAATGTTACCACGTACAATAATTCTATCAGCATTTAATTGTGGTTTTAAATCATTGATAATATCAACTACAGTTGGAACATCAACATCACTAATTACTAATGAAATATCCATTTTTCCACCACCAACTAAAGCCTGATTAAAGACATTGACATTAACACCAGCATCAGCAATTTTTTCAAATAAACTGCCAGCACTATTGTTTGTTGCATCGACTTTTACTAATGTAACACGTGCTTCATTTTGGGAACCAGTAATACCAGAAATAATTAATTGATTTAAGTTTTCTTTCATAATGCGATCATCTCCTATAACATATGTTCCGTTTATGTCTTCAAAAGACGAACGGGCGTGAATGGCAATATTATGACTAGCAGCTAACTGAACACAACGGTGATTTAAAACTTTTGCACCATTTTTAGCTAATTCTAACATTTCAGCATAGCTGATACAATCTAATTTAATAGCATCAGGTACTAATCTAGGATCAGCAGTATAGATACCATTAACATCACTATATATCTCGATTTCGCTAGCATCGATAGCTACACCGATAGCTACTGCTGATAAATCACTTCCACCACGGCCAAGGGTAGTAATCTTACCATGTACTGAATGACCTTGAAAACCTGGACAGAAAACAATATCAGCATATTTTAATTTTTCAAGAATATCTTTTCCTTCTACTTTGTTAATAGTAGCATTGTTAAAGGTTGAATCAGTAACAATACCTAATTCAGAGTTAGTAATGGTAGCTGCGCGATAACCTAACGTAGCCAATTCACTTTTACATACTAGAGTAGAAATAGTTTCTCCTATACTAGTTAAGCGATCAATTTCTTCATCAGTCAATTGTTTTGTATTAACGATTGATAGTAGGGTATCAGTTGCATAGGGATCATCATAACGTCCCATAGCAGATACAACAGCTACTACTTTATTTCCGTTGTTAATCTCACGGATAATATTGTTATACATAGTTGAACGTGATTCTCTTGAACGAGTAGAAGTTCCACCAAATTTTTGGACAATTATGTTCATTTTATCCCCTCACTTTAAAAATTGTGTATTCTTCATCGTTTAATATGGTTGTTAAATCAGCTAACTCAATTTCATGAGTTATATATATATGATCACGTTTTTCTGTAAAATACATTTCATAGTCAACATCTAATGGTTTACTAGCTCTAAGATAATATTTAGATTTAGTAATTGGGTAAATATTTGGACAATCTTCATAATCATGAGACCATCTTTCTATTTGTGATGTTTTGATGATGTCGCTAACTACTGCAGAAGCAGTGACATAACGTCCAGCTCCTTTACCATAATAAATTACATTTTCAACATAATCATTATCAATCTCTACTACATTATATGCATCCATGACATTTGCAACTAGTTCTTTTTTACTAACTAGTGTAGCAGAAACATCAATTCCAATTCCATCATGAATTTCTTTTGCTTGAGCAATCATTTTAAAACGATAACCTAATTTTTTAGCATGGTCCATATCAATTTTTGTAACATCACGAATACCTTTAGCACTGATTTTATCAAAATCAATAAATTTTTTAAATCCATTTTGAGCTAAGATACATATTTTGTGAGCTGCATCAATTCCATCTAAATCCAAAGCTGGATTAGCTTCAACATAACCCAGGCCATCAGCAATGGTCAAAGCTTCATCAAAATCTAAGTTTTCATTTTCCATTAAAGTTAAGATGAAGTTTGTTGTACCATTTAAGATACCAATAATCTCTTTAGTATTATTAGCTATCAAACTCTCTTTTTGACTAACTAATACAGGAATCCCGCCTCCAACACTAGCTTCATAAAATATATGAACATTGTTTTCTTTAGCTGCCATAAAAATTTCTTTACCATCATGAGCAAGTAAAGCTTTATTTGCAGTAACAACATGTTTACCTTTTTTTATGGCATTTAAAATAATTGTTTTAGCAATACTTGTTCCACCTATTAATTCTACTACGACATCAACTTCATCGTCATTAATAACATCATTAAAATCTTTAGTATAGATAATTCCATCAGGTAAATCAATCTCTTCTAATCCACAACCATATTTAATTACTACTTCTTCATTGATGACTTTTGATAGGCGTTCTTTTTCGTTAGTTAGAATCTCTACTACCCCATAACCAACGGTTCCTAATCCGATAATTCCAATTTTCATCTTATAATACCCCCTGTTTATAACAAAAACAGGCCTTTAAATAAAGGCCCAATATATTTATTAAATACTAGAACCATTTATTATTTAATAGGCGTAATAATAGAATTACTAGTAATCGTAATTGTTAAACTTATGCCCATAGATAACATATCCGGTCCTCCATTTTCCTAATTTATGACATATTAACACGATTGTATACAATAGTCAATGATAAACAATAATAATTGAAATAATCGCAGTTATTTTGTCTACTTATGATATAATAACAATGTATTGACTTCTCTATATAAATTGTATACAATAATTTAAATCAAACAGGGGGATAAGCAATGGAAAAGAAATATATAAGTACTCGTAATCTTCAAAAAGAAATTAATTTTTATCAAGCAATTGTTCAAGGAATAGGGGAAGATGGGGGACTATTAGTACCAAATTTTGATTTTACTAAAATGGATTTAAAGGAATTATCTAAATTAAATTATGTTGACTTAGCTACAGAAGTCTTAAGTACTTTTGTTCCTGAAGATGGAAAAACATTGATTCATGAAGCTTGTTTAAATGCTTATGGTAAGGGGTTGTTTCCAGAAATTGTAGTCCCAGTAAAAAAAGCTGGTGATGTTTATGTGGCTGAATTATTTCATGGTCAAACTGCGGCTTTTAAAGATATGGCATTATCGTTATTACCTTATTTAATGACATTATCATTAAAGCAATTAAATGAACAGCGAGAAGTAATGATTTTAGCAGCAACTAGTGGTGATACAGGTAAAGCAGCATTGGAAGGATTTAAAAATGTTGAGGGAACTTGTATTAAAGTTTTTTATCCTTTAGATGGAGTATCTGCAATTCAACAACAGCAAATGGTTAGTCAAACTGGTAATAATGTAAGAGTTATTGGTATTCATGGTAATTTTGATGATGCTCAATCAGCAGTAAAAAAAGCTTTTGCTTCAGAAGAGTTGAAAGTTGCTAGTAATAAGCATAATGTATTTTTATCATCAGCTAATTCAATTAATGTAGGAAGACTAATTCCTCAAATTGTTTATTATTTCCATAGTTATTTTGAATTGGTAAGAAATAATGAAATTAATTTAGGAGATGAGGTTAATTTCTGTGTTCCTAGTGGTAATTTTGGTAATTGTTTAGCGGGTTATTTTGCAAAACAAATGGGACTTCCAATTAATAAATTTATTTGTGCATCAAATAAAAATAATATTTTAACTGATTTTTTTACAACTGGTAAGTATGATGCTAACCGTGAATTCTATAAAACAAATGCTCCAGCAATGGATATCTTAGTATCTAGTAATCTTGAAAGACTTGTATGGTTTATGTCTGATGGTGATGGGGAAAAAGTTCGTAGCTATATGGATAAATTAAATCATGATGGTATCTATGAGATAGATGAAGTAGTATTTGATAGAATCAAAGATCAATTTAAAGCAGGATGTTTGAGTGAAGATAAAGTAATGAAAACTATCAAAGAATGTTTTAATGAAACAGGTTATTTATTGGATACTCATACAGCGATTGGTTATGGCGTTTTGAAACAATATCAAAAGGATACTGGTGATAATACAAAAACAATTCTACTATCAACTGCTTCACCTTATAAATTTCCTGAATCTGTATATCAAGCAATATATGGTGAAGAACTTGATGTTTATAGTGCAATCAATAAACTAAACGAAAAAACAGGTGTTCCTATTCCTAAAGCATTAGCAGGAATTAAGGATCGTGAAATTTTGCATAAACAAGCTATCGATAAAACAGAAATTATTGATTTTATAAAATCAGAGATTGAGACAATGTAGGAGGCAAAGATGAAAGTAAAAGTTAAAGTACCTGCAACTAGTGCTAACTTGGGTCCTGGATTTGATGTGGCTGGATTAGCGCTTACCTTATATAACACTTTCACCTTTGAATTGTCTAATCAAGGGGTTAATATTACAGGATGTCCTAAGCAGTTTTGTAATGAGGAAAATATGACTTATCAGGCTTTTAAAAGAGCTGCTAAAGTTTGTGATTTAGATTATCAAGGAGTAAATATTGAATGTAGTGGAGATGTTCCGTATACTCGTGGTTTAGGAAGTAGTTCAACATGTATTGTAGCAGGAATTGTTGGTGCTTTTGCTTTTAAAGATAAAGTTGAAGATCGTCAGGAAATTCTTGAATTAGCAACAGCGATTGAAGGACATCCAGATAATGTTGCTCCAGCAATTTTTGGGGGATTGACTGTATCAGTTATGGAAGAAGACAAAGTACTAACATTAAACATTCCTGTTAAACATGATTATCGTTTTGTAGCATTGATTCCCCCATTTACATTATCAACGGAACAGTCACGTTCGGTCTTACCACAGATTTTACCTCGTAGCGATGCAATAAAAAATGTATCTCATTTAGCTTTAATGGTTGCTTCATTGATCAATGGTTATGACGAGGGTCTTAAATTAGGATTTAAAGATCGTTTGCATCAGCCTTATCGAGGAGACCTAATTAAAGGTTTTAATGAAATTATGGCGGTTCTAGAAAAGGATGAAAAAGTTCTAGGTGCATATTTATCAGGAGCAGGACCGACGATTATGGCAGTTATTCGTGGTGAAGATAAAATGGGTGTAGTTAGAATTAAAGAAGAACTTGGTGATTTAATTAAAGATTGGCAAGTTACTAAATTGGAATTAGATAACCGTGGTTATGTGGCTGATTATGAATAAAAGCGTTTGGATGAAAATCCAAACGCTTAGTCATTTTTTTGTTGTATTTGTAGCATCATCTGTTCTACCGATTAAGTAATCAACTGTAGTGTCATAGAATGTAGCTAGTTTATCTAAAGTATCAGCGGTCATTTCGTGTTCACCACGTTCATATCTAGAATATGTTTTTTGGTTTACATGTAAATAGTCTGCTAGTTTTTGTTGTGTGAGTTCTTGTTTTTTTCTTAATTCTTTTAGTCGTTTGTAATGCATATTTCCACCGCCTAACGTAATTATAGGGCAGAGAGAATAAAGTAAGAACTGTTTAGACTGACATGGTCTAAAATATTAATGGTAATACAGTATAAATCAACGTTTAGAATGATTGCTCTTTTTGCTATAGGCAGTTTTATCATCTGTACGCTCTAATAAATAATCGACACTAGTTTCGTGATAAGTGGCAATTTTTGATAACATTTCAGGGGTAATAGTTCTTTCTCCGCGCTCATAACGAGAATAGGATTTTTGAGATACATTAAGGTAATTTGCTAATTCTCTTTGTGTTAAATCTTTATCTTCACGCAGATTACGAATTCTTTTATAAACTACCATAATTATCACCACCTATTTTTATTATAGGATGGACCTTATTGGTCTATGCTTAAATGTCCTAAATTGGACTAAAATTTATTTATGGGCTTTATCTTTATAAAAATAATCGATTGGTTTATAATATATGGGAGGTGAAATATGGAACAGTTTGCAAGGGTTTTAAGAATGTTAGATTCTAAGTGGCTTGAAAATCTTCAAAATAAAAAAGTAGTGGTTTTTGGTTTGGGTGGTGTTGGAAGTTATGTTGTTGAAGCTTTAGTAAGGTGTGGGATTGGTGAAATAGTTTTAGTTGATCATGATAAAATTGATATAACTAATCTTAATCGTCAATTATATGCATTACATTCAACGATTGGAATGAATAAGGTAGATGTAGCTAAAGCAAGATGTCTTGATATTAATCCTAATTTAAAAATTGCTACATATCAGCAGTTTTACCTTCCTGACCAGGGAATGGAAGATATTTTTTCTGATTGTGACTTTGTAATTGATGCTATTGATACAGTGAAAGCTAAAATTGCATTAATTGAAAATTGTTATAAATTAAAAATTCCTATTATCTCATCAATGGGAACAGGAAATAAATTAGATCCCGAGTGTTTTAAAATCACTGACATCTATAAAACTAGCGTTTGCCCTTTGGCAAGAGTAATGCGTAGGGAGTTAAAGATTCGGGGAATAAAAAAATGCTTGGTTTTATATTCATCTGAATTACCTCAAAAGGTGGATGGGGCAACACCTGGAAGCGTTAGTTATGTTCCAAGTGTTGCGGGTTTGATGATTGCAGGATATGTTATTAGAGCGTTAGCAAAGGAGGACAACTAATGGAAGGTATTACAGAGATTAATAAAGATAAATATATTGATAATTGTTTAAAAATTGTAAAAGAGATGGTTCAAGGTGAAGAGTTTAGTGAAGAGCTTTGGATTGCTTTAACTAATGAAATTATGGATACTTGTTTGTTTATTGGGGGAGATTTTAGTGAGGATAATATTCGTAATATTACAAATCAGTATCTAAATAATAATGGAATTAAGCGTTTTAAAAAGGCGCATGAGGTATTATAATGCAACATTATTGTGAAATACCTACTCTAAAAGGAACGATGCGTGGATTTTTTCATAAGCCAAATTGTGATAAGCATCCTGTATGTTTGATTTTTCATGGTTTTACAGGAGAGAAAACAGGTACTAAGTTTTGTTATGTTCAATTATCAAGAATGTTAGAAGCTAAAGGAATTGCAACTTTTAGATTTGATTTTTTAGGTAGTGGAGAAAGTGATCTGAATTTTAAAGATATGACTTTTAAAGATGAATTAGCTTGTGCTAGGATAATCTTAGAAGAAGCTTTAAAAATGGAAAATTGTACAGAGATTTATGTTTTAGGTCATTCTATGGGTGGAGCTGTAGCAAGTGAACTTGCTAAGCTTTATCCTGAAAAAATAAAAAAACTAGTTTTATGGGCTCCAGCATTTAATTTACCTGCAGCATTAGATTATTTAACAGGCAAGGTAGAGGCAAATAAAGATGGATTATATGATCATGGTGGTTATGAAATTTCACAAAGATTTGTTGATGATATATTAGCTCGTAATTTCTATGATGGGTTAAATATATACGTTAATGATTTATTATTAATTCATGGTACAGAAGATACGACTGTTCCATTTGAAATATCTAAGATATATGTATCTAAATTTATTGATACAGCTAAATTTATTCCAATTAAGGGGGCAAATCATAATTTTGATAATGTTGAACACATAAAAAAGGTACTTAAACTATCATTAGAATTTTTAAGTACCCAATAATATTATCTTGATTAGTAAGACCTGAAAATGTTTATTATAGTCAGGTCTTTTAATTTTAAATTTACAAGTTTGCTATAAGAAAACTATAGTATTTATTTTTTATTATTCAGTGTTGTAACTAACTATATGATGGAAAAGAAGGTAATACAACATTGTGTGTAATCTTTGTGCATAATATAAGCTGATATAAAGGTAATTTAATTGTAGAAAAAAGATTGACATTGAGTTATGAAGTACTTATAATAAAAATGTTCTTATGAACTCTAAAGTCCCCGGTAAGGATAAAGGAGAAAAATTTAGATGAGACAAACAACTATGGCTAATGCAGCCACTATTGAAAGAAAATGGTACGTAGTTGATGCAGCTGGCTTAACTTTAGGTCGTTTAGCATCAGAAGTAGCATCAGTATTAAGAGGGAAAAACAAACCTACTTATACACCACATGTGGATACTGGTGATTATGTAATTATTGTCAATGCTGATAAAGTAGTAATGACTGGTAAGAAATTAGATAATGTTAATTACTATCGTCACTCTGGATGGTTAGGTGGTTTAAAAGTTAAAACTGCTCGCCAATTCAAAGAACAAAATCCAACTGGTTGGGTTGAAGCAGCGGTAAAAGGTATGTTACCACATAACACATTAGGTAGAAAACAAGGGATGAAATTATTTGTATATGCAGGTAGTGAACATCCACATGCAGCACAAAAACCAGAAGAATTGAAGATTAAAGGGTAAGGAGGAAAAACAGAAAAATGGCAAATGTACAATATAGAGGAACTGGACGTAGAAAATCTTCTGTGGCTCGTGTTATTTTGACACCAGGTACAGGAAATATCGTGATTAACGATAAATCAGCTAAAGAATACTTACCATCAGATGTATTATTAATGATTGTTAACCAACCATTAGAATTAACTAATACAACATCACAATTTGATGTTAAAGTAAATGTTTATGGTGGTGGATACTCTGGACAAGCTGGAGCTATTCGTCATGGTATCTCAAGAGCATTATTGCAAGCTGGTACTGATTACAGACCAACTTTAAAAGCTGCTGGATTCCTTACTCGTGATGCACGTGTTAAAGAACGTAAAAAATACGGTCTTAAAAAAGCTCGTCGTGCTCCACAATTCTCAAAACGTTAATTTTTACAAAATGTGTTGCTTATAAAATCCTTGATTATTCAAGGATTTTTTTCTGTCTATTATAATTGTTAGTATAATAGAATGTAATAACTTTAATGCCTAAATTTCCTAGTTGCTGTTATTTCACTGGATAGTAGTATATCAAGCAAAAGAGATACTCATAAAAATTAAAGAGTAGTATTTAAAGGAAATAATATGGTTCAATAATAACTAGGAGTCTTATTATAATTTGCAAGAAGATGGTACTAGAATTATAAAGATGTTAATGAAAACGGAAAAGATTCTTCTGGATATTTTTTATAAACATTATCTTGTTTGATTATAATATTTAATATTATAGGGAGCTAGATAAATAAAACTTATAGAAAAATATCCTTTTAGAAACTGAACAAATAAATCATTGCAAGTTAAATACAATTAGTGGAATAATATAAAATTATTGTTATTAAGATAAATTATGGTTTATAAAAAATAAAATTTATACTTGAATTTTTTTCCAGATTAATGATATAATTTTTTTGCTCAAAAAATTGCGCGTATAACTGTTCAGCGTGAAATCATATGATTTCACGCTATTTTTGTTTAGAATGAGTAAAAATTATGGAATTTTATATGAAATTACCACGTAACAAAAAAGAGTTTGTACTTTTCATGGGAGTGATATCAATCATATCAGTCAATATCATTGCTCCTATTATCACATGTTTTGAAGCAGGATTTCATCTTTATGTGTGGACTGATGTATTAAGTATACTACCTTTTATTTGGATAAGTGTTATAATCATAGTTCTACTTACTTATATTCCAGCTGAGAAAATGACTGCTAAAATTGTATCAAAAGAGGATAGTTTTAATTCACATATTATTATCAATATTTTATGTACTGTTTTATTAATGTCTATTTTCTTAACGGTTATAGGTACCTGGATAGGGACACGCTCATTAACTTTAGAACCAATTACAAAGTTCTTTTATAAATGGCCAAGAAATTTTGCTATATCATTTTTTGTTGAATTATGTATTGCACAGCCAATAGCTAGATTTATTATTTTAAAAATTCATTTGGTTAAAGAAAAAAAGACTATAATTAGTAATTGATAAATTATCACCAATATCATTTTTTAATAAAAGTATTTTGATATGTAATTATGTATTTAAAATGTTGGATAAGAATAGTCTCAAATGTTATTTTTTAGAGGAGTTTCTAGTAGCTTCTGTTTATATATTAATATGATAAAATATGGAATACAGTGAAATTAAAAATCATTTAATATATAATTTTTTAATTGTAAGCGTCAATATTATACACCCAAAAGTACGCTATCATTTGATCTATAATAGCAGTGTACTTTTTAGCTAAGCATTAAAAGATCATATTTCTATGATTTTTTAATATTATACAGTTCTTTTGGCAGCTTTGACTATGACATTACTGTTTCTAATATATTTTTATCATTTACGTCTTTTTTAGGTAAATAACTTAAAACAAAATTAATGTAGTCATATGGTTTAAGGTTATTTAGTATGGCTGATTTTACCAGATTATAGATATATTGAACTGTAGTTACATTATTGCTTTTCCAAAATGAAATTTTGGTAATATTATTTTTTGGTTTATATATTTTCAAAGACTTCATCTACTATTGGTAATGATTTTCCTGTCTGATTTCTTTTAACTAATCATGTGATACATTGGAATTATCTTTTTCTATTTTGAATAATTTCCCTATTTTTTGCTCTGACTGGATGACCAGATTCTTTGATTGATGCATATACCCACATATATGATTTAGACGTATTCTTTTTATCTGGTTCATTTTAACATCTGAACCGTTGTTTCATCTGTATTTACATACAGGACAGTTTTTATGTTAATCAGTCCATTAATATATCTATTTGTGATAATTCATTTAATTTAAGCAATAGTTTCTTTTTATTGCATCTATAATGAATATCTTTTAACAACTCTTCATTACAAACCTGTTCTGCTTCGTCAAAAAGAGAAAGCTAGTCAATATTAAAGGGTACAGGATTTTTCACTCTTTGTATCAAATAACTTTCTTTTTAAATATTCATTTTCTTTTTTTAATAATACATTATTATTTTGTAGATCTGTAATTTTATTTTGCATTTTGTTAATCATTGTAGCAAGGTCTGAAGATTGTTTTGTTATTTGAATCAGTTGTTCATTTAAAATATCTTTCATATTTCCTATCTATGTATACATTATATCGTAAATACTGGTATTTATAAGCAATTTTAACGATTTATATAACTAAAACCTGCACTGCTTTTCTTTACTGGTTTTGGTTGTTCTATAGATATAGCCATCTGAACTGTTGAAGAGTAATTTCTCCTACTTTTTGTTCTAGTCGAATTTTCTATTTTCAAGCCTTTTATATAGCAGTAAAAAACCATTATCTCCAGGTATAAAGCTTTTATTTTTGAAATTTCTCCTCTATAAAATAAAAACAAAGAATTGGAAAATGAATCTGATTTGAAATTCTGATGGACTATGGCAGATAAACCATTAATAACTTTTTGCATATCAGTATAACCAGTAGCTATATAGATATATTCTACCTTAGATACATCATCTAACATAGTAACACCTTGATTTTTTCGACTATAGTATTCATATCACTGCTGTTAACATTTATTTTTATACTGCCTTTGGTAATATAGATAGGTTTTCCTGCTGTAAAATCAGATACTGCTGGTATAAATGATGCTTTATGATTAGTAAATCGTTACTGCTTGATAATTTCATTCTTATCTGCCTTTTATGCTTAAAAAAGTGGATATCCCATCATTGTTAACTATACACTATTTAGATACAGTCATATCACTTTGATTAAATATGATCCGTTTTCTAAATTTCTCTACAGTAACATTTTCTTTAGCCTGTTTGATTTGATTATCCATTAATACACTTCTATTTTTTAGAGTAAAGAAGATATTATTATATTTTCTATAGAACTCCATTAATCTATACTGTTATTATTATTCATAATTTTTGAACTATTTATATCCACAGTTATATTTTGTGCTTATTGTAGAAATATGTTAAAATGAAGAAAACGGAGGAGTAAGTAAATTTAAATAAGTGTTATTCTTTCATAGCTGAAGTTTTTAAAAATTGTGTTATTTTTAGCTCATTATTTAAACAGTTTTTTGATAATAAGATTTTTTAATTTACTTTGATTTTTTTAGTGTCTTCATTATATGTGAATTTTAATTAGTAGGAAAATTATTTATTATTTATGCTAGTTTGAAGTATGATCATAATTGTAGTAAATATTCTGATATTTTTGTGTATAAACAAATATAAGTTTTTTGAGTATTTTAATTTATTAGGTTATATGCTGTCTTTTTTTAATACAATTTTGATTTAATTTAATATTTTTAAATAAAGTGAAAGAATTTTAACTAAATCATGTTAAAAGAAATTATAAATTTTATTTTTTTCTTTTAATAGTTTCAACACAATCAAAATAAGATATATTTAATCATTTATTTAAAGAACACTGAATATTTTAATTGGGTAATTATCTATGGATTTCATACTATACTTTATAATAGTTGTAATCAGTGAATTATATAGTATGTTATAGCAATGATAATTTAAAGTATTGGGGCTCTTTGGACTTACATTACAATAGACCTTTTCTTATTAATAATGCACTATTAGTTACCATGATGTCTTTATGATAGTTAAAATTATTGTTGTTACATAATCTTAAGAATAAAAACTCTTCTAAAAAAGGTAAGATAAAATTAACATTCAATTATTATAAAAAATCATACATTTTTTATTTTAAAGTATTATTGATTTATTCTTGAAATATTAATGCATCTTTTTGGATTATTTAGAATAAAACTAATTGTTTACTCCTGCGTTTTTTGCAATATAATATCCTTACTTCTTTATACTAAAATTAGTGAAACCAGTAAAAAAATGTTGTGTTCTAGCAAATAGAATGGACACAGAAATGGAGAAATTATGAAGAAAATTTTAATGTTTTTTGTATCATTAACCATGTGTTTAGGTTTTATAGTTTATGAGGAAAATACAGTTCAAGCAATTGATGATGGATATAAATATCATTCTGATTTTCCTGTATATTTAACATTTTCAAATGATACTACTTATAGAAATAACTTACTTTTAAAAGGAGAATGTGTTTATATTACATCAGGTAATATATCTGGAAGTTATTATCCGATTGATATAATAACTGATACATTAAATCCAGGAACTTATGTTATCAGTTGTGATATGATTGGATTTGAGAGTGATAAGTTCTTATATGAAAATGGTGGAAATATTTATGATGCACAAAATGATATTATATTGCCCACTACGTGGACTGTAAATGATCGAACATATAGCGCAGAATTTACAGTTACTAAGTCTACAAATCGACTAACATTAGGAGAAAATAGTACATATATACAGGTAACGGAACCAGTATATTATAATCGAGAAGTGATGATGGTTTCTTTAAATAGAAAAATAAAAGATTTTAAAGTAGATTTAGCATTTTCAAATGATACTACTTATAGAAATAACTTACTTTTAAAAGGAAATTCTATTTATGTAACATCAGGTAATATATCTTCAAGTTATTATCCGATTGATATAATAACTGATACATTAAATCCAGGAACTTATGTTATCAGTTGTGATATGATTGGATTTGAGAGTGATAAGTTCTTATATGAAAATGGTGGAAATATTTATGATGCACAAAATGATATTATATTGCCCACTACGTGGACTGTAAATGATCGAACATATAGCGCAGAATTTACAGTTACTAAGTCTACAAATCGACTAACATTAGGAGAAAATAGTACATATATACAAGTAACAGAACCAGTATATTATAATCGTCTAGTAATGACTGTTTCTTTAACAAAATATGTAAATAAAATTCCGTTAGAATTCTCATTTCAAACGGAAACCTATCCCTCACCACTAATATTTAATGGAGATAAAATCATGCTTCCAGCAAATCAGTCGTATGAATCTTCTAATCCCATTGATTTAAATACAATTTCATTGAGTCCTGGGAATTATAGATTAACAGTTGTGCTAAATGGGTTACCTAGTGATGTGTTTGCTTATCCAATGTGTGGTAATATCTATGATCAAAAAAATCATATCAGTTTACCTACCGAATGGTCAGGGAAAGAACGTATGAGTATAGCAGAATTTACAATTACAGCTGCTACAAATAAATTGACCTTGGGAGAACAGGGTACTTATATTTCAGCAATGGAAACTAGTCCAATAAAGCGCGATATTATGACAGTAAGTTTAGAAAAAATAGAGTAAAAGTAGATTTATTCAACTATAGAAACAACAACTTTAGGAAGGTGTTTTGCTTCTTTGATTGATTTAAAGTTAACATAAGGTATCAAAAATTCAAGGAATTTTGATACCTTTTTTGTCTTTATCTGATTATTTGCATATCGATATGTTTAATAGTATGCGATAATAAAATATCAAAAGGTAAGAGCGAATAAAATGGTAAAGATAATTAATAAAAGTAATATTCAATGTTTTAAAGAAAGTAATTATATATATATATTTTAAGAACGATATTTAGACTAAGTCACTTAAGTGGCATAAAATACAACTTAACTAAACAGGTATGATTTGTGCACTAGAACAATGGGGATTACCATTATATTTATTAAAGAATATTTAAAACTATTTTTACTAGCTTTGCTGAAATATCAATTAAAACTAAGAAATTCAAAATTAATAAGTAAGGCTAAATCAGGTACCTAATATCACATTATATTATAAAAAGTGATAATCATTTATTATGATCTCATAAATATTCGTATTCTTTAATTCTTCTGTAACTAACAACACTTTTCTATACAGAATATATTCACTAAGTGTTATATTGGTCATGAAAATAGACATATTTTGAATAAAGGACAAGTAATTTATGATATTTTATGACAATTTAAATCATTTTCTAAATTTTATCCAATATTTTGTTTAACTACTTCATTGTATTTATCACCTTAGATTTTATATATTTCTTTTTAAAGAAAATGTCTTGCAATAAATATTAAGTATCTAAAAGATTAATTATTAAGATAGTAATCTAGTTTTATAAATCAGGAAATTTTTATTTAAATAAATAAAATTAAAAAATATACTAGGCTATAATAAAAAATACTGATTAAATAAATATATGAGAATATTGAGAAAATTAGAATTTATATGCAAAAGGAATTAGAGTTTTTAATCTATGAATAGGCATAAAGTAGTATGTATATTGAAACTAAACAGTGCTAGATATAGGTAGACAATCAAAAATAATCAAAGTTATAGAAAATTATATAAGGATTACTAATGGATATAAGATGTATCTTATTTATAATAGTTTTGAAAATGTATCAATGATTTTAATACTTACATATTTTTTCTATCAATGCTAAAGACAAATAGTAATTTCTATTTGAAGTGCTTTAATATTTAAAAAAGTTTTATGATTCATATTTAACTTAATTAATATAATATTTTTTTAGTCTTAAATTAAAATATGCAAAAAAAATATTAATTTGTGTAAGTAAAAAGAATTACAAGCTATTGATTTTTAAGTATGTAAGGGGTTACAATATATGTAATAAATTAATAATTGTGTTTTAAATAAGTAAATCATGTGAAATATATGATATTTTAGAATTAATTGGTGATATGTGTTCTTAAAATCTATTTTGATAGAGAGGGCTTCATATTATATAAGAAGATGTATAGGGAAAGGGAGGGAGATAATTGTTTTTATATATGAACCTTTAAATAATGAATTAAAGGCTTTTTTGTAATTACAGACAAAGGGAAAGAAAGATTATTTTATGATTTTTAAAGAAAGAAAGGAGAAGGTATAAAATAATAAATTGTAAAAATAAGATTATAAAAGTAAGTGAATAGAAGATAGGAATGGGAGAATTAACTATTGATATAAACTTAATGATTAAATATGTTAAATCAAAGGTATAGAAAATATCACTTATTTTAAAGAATTCTATATTATATCTTTAAGTATTTAAAATCATGGGAATTAAAAAATCGTACTCATATGAAGTAAGAAAATGGAGGCAATTATGATTAAAGCAAGAAAAGTAGGCAAATTGTTTTTGTCATTTGCAATAGCTTTTTCTATGGTATCGTCATTTAAGCCAATGAGAGTTTCAGCTGCAAATTTTACTGGTCAATTAACAAAAGTTGATAGTGTAACAAATGATAGTAACGTAGTTGAAATAAGTTTTAATGATGGTGCAGTAAAGGGGCGCATTACATTTTTAGAAAATGGTATTTTTCGCTATAATGTCGACCCTACAGGAAAATTTGAAGAATATGCTACACCAAGAAGTAGCAGCCATAAAGCAACGATTCAGGCACAATCTGATGAGTCAGATAAATATGCACATCCAGAGGCTAAGATAAAAGAGACAAATGGTTCATTTGAAGTTAGTACGGATGGAACAACGATTGTATTGGATAAAGCAACTGCTAAGATGACGGTAAAAAATGCAAGTGGAGACGTTGTAATGAGTGAATCTGAATCATTAAATATTGGTTCAAGAACAGTACAGACTTTAACTCAAAAGAAAGATGAGTATTTCTTTGGAGGAGGTACTCAAAATGGTCGTTTTACCCATAAAGGTAAGACAATTAATATTGCTAATGAAAATAAATGGACAGATGGACATGTATCATCACCTAATCCATTTTATTGGTCAACAGCAGGGTATGGTGTATTGAGAAATACATTTGCTCAAGGAAGTTATAATTTTGGTAATGGTATTAAAGACGTAAAGACAACACACAATGAAGCAGAATTTGATGCATACTATTTTGTTTCTGATGAAGAAAATGCAGCTAATACTGCAAAAACATTAATAAATGGGTATTATGATGTTACTGGAAATCCTTTATTATTACCAGAATATGCATTTTATTTGGCGCATTTAAATTGTTATAATCGTGATGGTTGGCAAGATGGAACTGCATCAGATAAATGGGTATTAGAAGATGGAAAGAGATATAAAGAGTTAGGTGCAGCAGAAGGTTATAGAATTCCTGAAGGGGTTGCTGCAGAGTCATTAAATAATGAAGGTCCAACATTTGATGCGGATTTATTTAAAGGGAAGATTGATGACAGTACTTATAAATTCTCTGCAAGAGCAGTAGTTGATGGACATGTCGATAATGATATGCCATTAGGGTGGTTCGTACCAAACGATGGTTATGGATGTGGATATGGACAAAATGGATATTATCAAAAGAGAGCTGCAGGTGAAGATACAGAACGTAGGGATGCAGTTATCGACGCTAATGTTTCGAACTTATCTAAATTCACAGAGTATACAGAATCTAAAGGAGTTCGTTCAGGATTATGGACACAGGCGGCTTTGACACCAGATTCTTCTGAAAGAGACTCACGTTATCAAGGATTCCAAACTTTGCGTGATTTCTCAAAAGAAGTGGCTAATGGTGGTGTATCTGCGTTAAAAACTGATGTTGCATGGGTAGGTCAAGGATATTCTATGGCAATGAATTCGGTTATGGATGGATACAACATTTTATCAACAAATGGACAGCGTCCAACGCTAGTTTCACTAGATGGTTGGGCAGGTTTCCAGCGTTATGCAAGTATTTGGACTGGGGATCAAACAGGTGGTAACTGGGAATACATTCGCTTCCATATTCCAACATATATTGGGCAGTCATTAAGTGGAAATCCTAATATTGGTAGTGATGTTGACGGTATTGCAGGTGGAAGTGACCTAATTACAACACGTGATTTACAGTTCAAGACATTTACACAGACAATGCTTGATATGGATGGCTGGGGATCAAAAGCAAAAAAACCTTATATTTCTGATGATCCATATATTTCTATTAATCGTATGTATCTAAAGTTAAAAGCGCAGCTTATGCCATATATCTATACATATGCTCATGAATCAGTAGATGGTTTACCAATGATTCGTGCAATGTTCTTAGAAGAGGAAAATGATTACACATATTCAACAGCAACACAATATCAATATATGTTTGGTGATAATTTCTTAGTTGCACCAATTTATCAAAATACAAATGCTGATAGTGTAGGAAATGATATTAGAAACGGTATTTATTTACCAAATACATCTGATACATGGATTGATTATTTTACAGGTAAACAATATCTTGGCGGACAAGTTCTTAATAATCTTGATGCACCAATTTGGAAACTACCATTATTTGTTAAGAATGGTTCAATTATTCCAATGTATGAAGAAAATAACAATCCGATGGCATCAAGTGAGGGAAATGAAAAAGGATTAGATAAAACTAGAAGAATTATTGAATTCTATCCACATAAAGAAACCTCTTTTGATTTAGTTGAAGATGATGGTATTTCATTAGATATTACTGAAGATGGTACAAGAGATTATGGTGGAAAAGTAACAACACATATGAAATCCGTAGTAGATGGTGATGTTGCAACTTTAACAATTGAACCATCAAAAGGTAATTATAAAGGTTATGATTCTAATAGACATTCTACATTTGTAGTCAATGTATCACAAGAACCAGAAGCACTAACAGCTAAGAATGGTAACAGTGATGTGAATTTAGCAAAAGCAGACTCTTATGCTGATTTTGAAGAGAGAGCTGCTAAAAATGAAGCAGTATGGTTCTATGATGAAGCGCCAAACTTGAATAAGTATTCAAAGGATGGAGAAGTTTTTAAAGATACAGCAATTACAACAACGCCAAAACTTTATGTTTCATTCCCTAAAACAGATGTTAATGAAAATGCACAAACGTTGATTGTAAAAGGTTTTGTAAATGATAGTGAAGCATTACATATGCAAGATAAAGAAAATTCTGAATTAGCAGTGCCAGCAAACTTTACTGCTCCAGAAGAATCTAAAACACCAACTAGTATTACAGTAACATGGGATGAAGTAGAAGGTGCAACAAGCTATGAAGTCTTAGTTGATGGTGTTGTTAATACTGTATTAGATGCAAGGATTTATAATCACATTGATTTGGAATATGATTCAGAGCACACTTATCAGGTACGAGCAAGAAATAAAGATGGATATTCACCATGGAGTGAAGAAATAAAGACACGTTCATTACTGGATCCATGGAGGAATACGCCAACACCGGTAGATATTAATTGGACCGGAAAAATCTGGGGTTCACATAATCCAGAATTGGCTTTTGATAATATACTCCAAGTAGGGGATAATGGATTCCATTCTAATAATGGTGGTATTAATGAAGAACTGACTGTAGATTATGGAAAAGGATATAATATTGAAAAGATTGAATATTATCCAAGAGATGATGCAGGTCAAGGAACTGTAACGAAGATGGAATTCAAGACAAGTCTTGATGGTGTTCATTGGAGTGAAGTAAGAACATTACAATGGCCTCTCGATGCTACAGTGAAGACGATTGATAATGTTGGACCAGCACGTTATCTAAGCTTTATTCCAAGAGAATCTTATAATACTTTCTTTGCGGCAAGTGAAATTAAAGTTATTGCAACAGAAGGACGTAAACCATTTGAAATAGGAAGTATTTCAACTCAGGAAAGAGATCAAGTAACAGATGCGGATTATACAAATATGCTCAACTATAAAGGTCTATCGGATAAAGATGAACCTACATTTACTAGCCAGATCAAAAATTATGGCTTAGATATCAATATGAATGGTATATACGATGTTTATGATTACACATTTACAATGTATAAACTAGATGGTGGAACAAAGAAAGATGATGTTGCAACTGGTAGAGCAGCATTAGTACCAAATGTAGAAAGTTTGAAAGCAGGAGATACATTTACGATCAATGTAACTACAGATGATGCTGATAATGTAAATGCACTTGGTGAGATAATCAATTATGATCCTTCACTATTAGAGTTTGTAAGTATTGAACAAGGTGAAGCGATCAAACAGATGGAAAATTTATCTGTTAATAAAACTTATGAAGATGGAACAGCATATGTCAACTTAGCATTTGTAAATCGTGGAGATAAGGAAGTATATAGTGGAAGTGAAGTTGTTGCTTCGATTACAATGAAAGCAAAAACTGATATTGCAGCTATTACTGATAATGTGATTGACTTAAGTAAAATATCATTATACGGACCAAACGCTGTTGCTAGTGGTGTTGGATTACAACCTTCAGATACTGCATTAGTAGCTGTAGGTGCTAATTCAAGTGGATCAGTATCTGCTAAACGAGCTATTGGACCTAGTAAAGGATCAATTACTACTGTTGAATTTGATATGGTTACTACTTTATCACCAAATCAAACAAATGCAGTAGTGGCACTTGGAAGCAGTGATTCTAACTACACAGCATATAGTCAAATGCCAGTAGTTATTCGCATGTATAAAGATGGAACATTTGGAGCTCACAATGGTAGTACATTTGTTCAAAGTAATTTAAAATTTAATAAAGATGAGTATTATCATATAACTGCAACGATTGATTTAGAAGCTAAAAAATGGAGTGCTACAGCTACAGATGAAGCTGGTAAAGAGTATGTCATTGCTGATAATTTTGGATTCCGCTCAACTGCAGTAGCACCTGAGAATATTGGTAAGATTTATTTAGTTAACAATGAGTCAAAAGCTGCTAAATTCTGGATTGATAATATCAAATTATATGATGGTCAAGCAGGTACAAAGATTAATTTTGGATTAGATGATTTTGATATTACTATGACAAATGAGTTTTTACCAAATGATGATGGAACAAATATTGAAAAATTAATTCAGAATGGAAAAGCTAACGGTTATACTAAACTATTTGATGGTAATAAAGAAGGTTCTGGAGCAAGAGATTTCGAATTCTTATGGGATGTTGCTTCTAACCATGGTGAAGATGGAAAACTTCCTGAATATGTAACATTGCCATTGACAATGCATTTTGATTTAAAAGAAAAGGCATATGTAGATCAATTAATGGTATACAATGCTAATGAAGGTAATGGATATTTGACAAGTGCTAAAGCACAATTAGTCTATACAGATGGTACAAAAGGTAATGAAGTAGTTATTTCTGATAAACAGGCTATATATGAATTTAACTTTGATTGTAAAAAAACTGTAGATAGAATTGATGTAACATTCTTAACTGCCAACAAAGCAGATAAAACACCTGTTACAAATATGCTTACAATAGCTGAAATCGAAGTAAATGGACGTGAAGCTGATACATTATTAAATAAAGCAGTTACAAATGCAGAAGCTTTATATAGTGAATCAAATGTAGCTGATAGAATGTTTGATGGTAATCTAGAAACTTATTGGGAATCTCCATACAGTGGTAATCAGGCATCTTTACCAAAAGATGTTGTAATTACATTAGATGATGTTTATGAGTTAGATAAATTAGAATTTATTTCTCATACTATTCCTAATGGTGGTATCACAAAATATGAGATTTATACAAGTATGGATAAAGAAAACTGGGAAAAGGTTACTGAAGGTACAGTTGAGGCTGATGAATATAGACAAAAAGTAAACGTAAATGTTCCAGCAGAATTAAATGGTGTAAAGGCTAGATATATTAAATTGATAGCATTAGAAGCAGTTGGAAGAATTGCAGATGAAGATAATAAGTATGCAAGAATTGCAGAAATGAATATTTATGGAATTAAGGCAGCTGTTAATAAAGATGCACTTAATAGTGTAATTCAGATGGCAGAAGCATTGAATGAAGAAGATTACACAGCAGAAAGCTGGAAAGCAATGCAGGAAGTATTAACTTTAGCAAAAGAATTACTAATTAAAGAAGATGTTACTCAAGCTGAAGTTGATAACATGGTAAGTTCATTACAAACTGCAGTAGATTCTTTAGTAGAAGCTCAATTACCAGATACTAATAAAATAGCATTATCAATTGCTATTGATATGGCTGGTAAAGTTACTCAAGAACAGTTAGATAAAGTTGTTCCAGCAGTTGCTAGTGAATTCAAGACAGCTTTAGCAAATGCTCAAACAGTATTTAATAATCCAAGAGCTTCTCAAGAAGAAGTAGACAATGCATTTGATAGACTAGCTAGTGTAATGCAAATGCTGGAATTCTATAAAGGTGATAAGCTTGCATTACAAAAGATGATGGATCAAATCGCAGGATTAACAGCAAGTGATTACACAGAACTATCATGGAAAGCTTTACAAGAAGTGTTACCTAAAGTAAACGAAGTATTGTCAAATGATAATGCAATGAAGGCAGAAGTAGATGAAGCATATGGTGAACTAGTAAAAGCATTTGTTAACTTAAGATTGAAACCAAATAAAGACTTATTAAACGATTTAATCAATCAGGCTAATGGAATGAATAAGGCTAATTACACAGCAGCTTCATGGGCATTACTTGAACCGGAATTATTAAAAGCAAATGAAGTATTTAATAATTCAGAAGCAACACAAGAAGAAATAAACGATGCAGTAAGTGGATTAACAAAAGCAATAGAAGGATTAGTAACAAATTCAAATAATCCACCAGTAGAGAATAATACAAATGTTCCTGCTGAAACCGTAAAACCAGGAGACAGTAAAGTAAATGCAACTAAGACAGGTGATGATAATTTATTAGGATTATTTACTGGATTAGGAATTATAAGTTTGGCTGGAATGATTATGTATCGTAGACGTAAAGAAGATTAATTTTATAGAGAACTGTAAAAAATGATATAAATAAAAATCATTTTATACAGTTCTTTTTTTATCTTTTGGACATTTAATATTTAGATAGAATATTTACTATAAAAATAATTAGATAATAATAAATAAAATTATATTTATAGGATCATAAATTTGAAAAAAGTATTATACTGTAAATAATAAAAGTTTAGAAATTGGAGGATTAAAGATATGTCTAATCAATATAAAGTGATTGATGAAAAAACTTGGAATAGAGCAATGCACTGTATGGTTTTTAGAAATAGTGTTGAACCAGCATTTTGTGTAACATTTGAAGCCGATATCACAAATTTTAAACGCATGGTAAAGGAACAAGAGGGACTTTCTTTTACATTAGCAATGGTTTATGCTGTCTGTAAATGTGCAAATGAGATAGAAGCATTTCGTTATCGTTTTTTAGATGGACAGGTGATACTATTTGAAAAGATAGATACTGCGTTTACATATCTTGATAAAGACACTAAGTTATTTAAAGTAGTTAATGTACCTATGATAGATGATTTGAAAGAATATTGTGAGTTAGCGATGAAGACAGTAAATGAACAAAAGGAATATTTCACTGGACCTTTGGGAAATGACGTATTTCAATGTTCTTCAATGCCCTGGGTTACATTTACTCATATTTCTCACACAAATTCAGGAAAGAAGGATAATGCAACACCACTTTTTGATTGGGGAAAATATTATGAGAAAGATAAAAGAATTATAATTCCAATTTCAGTACAAGTTCATCATTCATTTGTAGATGGAATACATATTGGAGAGTTTGTAGAAAAATTACAGAGTTATTTTAATAAGTTTTAAATAATTTATTATCTAAATATAGAAATTTAAGATCAATAGTATAAGTATTTAGATAATAAAAATTGGATGTTGAAAGAGGGAAATAATAAAATATTCTCTCTTTTTTGTTTGTCGGATATATAATAAATTATTAGTAGATATAATATAGGAAAAAGAGATTTTCTAGAAGATGAAAAACGCAAGTAGGAGATAAGATATTATTTGGTAATTATAGTTGGTTAGTATTAGATATACAAAACAATGTAGCTTTAATTATAACTTGGGCTAATTGCGAATTAAGAAAATATCTAGATAATGATTTATATAATAAGTTTAATAGAGTTGAGCAAGAAAAAATAATGCTAGTTATAAATAAAAATTAAGATAATCAATGGTATGGTTAAAAATGTGGAGAAGATAAAATATTCTTATTATCAACAAGGAAGTAGTTTGTAAATATTTTGGTGATAGTAGTTCATTATTATATAATCCTGGTAAAAATATTGGTTTCAAAGAAAAGGTAAAAATAATAGCAAGATAGAAGCGGATCTTGATGAACAAGGATGGTGGTGGCTTCGTTCACTCAGACATGCTAATAATACAGCGGGGGTGATGAGGTATTCAGGGCAATAGTACTTTCAGATATAGCAGCAATACTATATTCATTCGGTAACTAAAAGCAATATTGGTGATGTACGACTAGCTTTATGGTTGAAATTGTAATACTAATTAAGATTTATGAAGAAAAGTAATGACCTTGTTATTTTATGTATTTTTAGATGTATGATACTTGGATTAGCTACTGGATATGTTATTGGTGTTTATCAAAAAAATATTGGAATTTCAATGAGTTATGGTTTGATTTTATCGAATGATAAATGGTATTGGAACTATTTTTAAAAAAAGAATAGTTTTAATTTTTGTAGAAAGATTTTTTTAGTGTACGTATAGAATTATTATAAAGTTGTTATAAAGCAGATACTTATATTAATCAAGTATATATTAAAAAGGTGGTTGATATGCATTTTTGTGTTATTTAACATGTGTAGGGTTAGTATTAAAATGAGTTTTAGGATTTTCTATTGTTTTTGAAAAAGAGGTTTAAGGATAGATTAAGAGAAATATTTTAATACTAGTTTTTATTGACTTTTATATTCATAAGAACGTATTATATACTCATAGGCAAAACTATTGAAAAGTAGTGACGCAAAGCTATAGGGCCTGGAATGGCAGCCAGTTGCAGAAAAAAGTAATCTTTTGAATTCCTAACATATAGTGTTTTCAATATGTCTTTTTTTGTGACTGCAAATAAAGACATATTTTGTTATATAGAAGGAGTATATTAATGAAGAAACTGATCTCTGTAATGATGGTTTTAATAATGTTAGTATCTGTGATTAGTGTTCCTGTTTTAGCAAAAACAAAAGTAAAAGTAGCATACCCAATTCAAAAAGGTTTGACAGAAATCTCGAACGAAGGTATATATTCGGGTTATACTTATGATTATTTGAAAGAATTGGAACGATTTACTGATTTTGAATTTGAATTTGTAACTTTAGATGGTGATGAAAATGAACAGATTACTGTAGCTATGGAAAAAGTTCAAAAAGGTGAACTTGATATGATGGGTGCTATGATTTATGATGAATCATTGACGGATATGTATGATTACACATCTACAAATTATGGTATGGGGAATATGGCTATATATGTTCTTTCTGATAATGAAAGAATTAATGATACAAATATTTATTCATTAAAAGATTTAAATGTAGGTATTGTTTCAGGAGCTAAAAAAGAAAATGTAAAGTTGAAAGAATTTGGTAAAATGAATGGAATTGAAATCAAACAACATTTTTTTGATTCCACAGCTAATATGCAGGCGGCTTTAGATAATAATGAAATAGAGGCTATTGCATTTTCTGAACAGGCAGCTATAAGTGGTAATTATCGGATAGTTGCAACATTTTCTCCACGTCCTTTTTATCTCGTTACTACAAAAGGAAATACTGATTTAATAATTCAACTTAATGAAAGTATGACAAAACTCAACAAAGAACAACCCTCTTTTATGGGTGAACTACATGAAAAATATTTTTCATTAAAAAATGCTGATTTTAGTTTAACTGATAAAGAAAAAGAGTTTATTAAAGCTAATCCTATAATAGACGTTGCTATATTGGGAGGTAATGCACCTTTTCAATCTAAGTATGGTAAAGATGGGTATTCTGGGATAACTATTGATGTTCTTGATTATATTAGTAAACTTTGCGGTATTAAATTCAATTATCATTTTACAGATTCTTATGATGAATATATGAAAATAATTAGTGATGAAAATATTTTGATTACAGGTGGTATAACGTCATCTTATGTGGCAGAAAACTATGGATTTTCACTTTCAAGATCTTACTTGGATTCACAGATTCAAATTATTATGAGAACTGGTATAGATTCAAATAATATTAAAGGGAAAAGATTAGCATTATCAAAAAATCTTTATTATACAAGTGAAGAAAATAAAAATATAAGTTTCTATGATACTGTATTAGAATGTATTCAAGCTGTTAATAATGGGGAAGCTGATTATACATATTTGACAAGTCACACTGCTCTTTTTTATAGTAGTGCTTATAAATTTAATAATATTACAATTATTCCTCATAATACTAGTTCTAAGATAAAAAATTGTCTGGCTGTAAGAGACAACACAACTCCGCTTATAAATATTCTTAATAAAGGAATAGATAATGTAACAAATGATGAAATACAATCAATTGTCTTTAAAAATGGAACATATGCAAAAGGGGATACATCCTTATTAAGTTATATTAATAATAATCAGATACAATTTATAAGTTTTATTATTATTTTAGCTGGAGCATATATGATTTCGAGATTTTATAGTAATAAGAAAAATGATGAAAAAATTATTAAGGAATATAATCGTTTTCAACAAATTAGTGATCTTTCAGGTGATTGTTTTATTGAGTACAGTGTCCAAACGGATCGTTTGTCATTAAGTGGAGGAGCTGCAAAATTGTTAAGTGACAAAAAGTCAGTAGATCACTATTTGGTACAAGATCATCCAGGCATAGAAATAATGAAAAAAATACTTGAATCAAAAAGAACATATGATGAAGAAATACTTGTTACATTTAAGGATGGAACGAAGCGCTGGCAAAGAGTATTTTTACAACCTCTTTTTAATGATAGTGCCAAGATAACACATATTATTGGAAAGATTACTGATATTCAAGCCCAAAAAGAAGAACAATTACTTTGGAAAAATTTAGCTAGTAAAGATAGTTTAACTAAAGTTTATAATTCAGCAGCTTGTCGTGAACTTATAGAAGGTTTCTTAAAAGAAAGTAGTGATAATGATCTTGCTTTTATTATCTTAGATATTGATAACTTTAAATCAATTAATGATACTTATGGTCATTTATATGGGGATCAGGTATTACAAAACTTGGCGCATGCTATTACAATTACAACTGGACCAACGGATTTCATTGGGCGCGTTGGTGGTGATGAATTTGTTATTGGTTTGAAATATCCAAAAAGCCAGGAAGCGGTTGAGAAGTATTGTAAACTTTTGATGAGAAATATTTCAGATGGTCAAAGGCATACTTTAACAACAAGTATTGGAATTGCCTTTTCTAGAGAAAAACAAAATTATGATGATATTTACCTGCTTGCTGATCTTGCTTTATACGAGGTAAAAAAAGAAGGTCGTAATGATTATAGGTTTGCTAACTCATTAAAAAGTTAAAAAAGTATATTTAATAAAGAATCACACAATTATGATATATTAGATAAAAACATAGATATTTATGTTTCAGACTGTTGACAAAGTACAGCATGTATCAAGTCAACAGTTTTTTTATTTGCATAGGAAAGAGAGGATGATAAAATAAAAAGGCAAGAAAATGACTTCGTCCTAGTTCGCAAAACTTGAAGCTCTTCTTGCTTTTTATATGTAAAGGAAGGTTGAAAAAATATAATATTTAATTATTTATTTATAAATGATAATTAAGAAAGTAGGTTTGATGTTATTGAAATATTCAATAATTATCGAACCTTTTTATTATAGAAAAATTTTGATAACATTTAATAGAAAGATGAAAAATGCAAATTTCAGCCAAAAACTGCAAACTTCAGCCAATATATTGTTATTGCTGCTTTTTTTCGTTATTTTGAAAATAGAAAAAGATTAAAAGGTTATAATTTATTATTTGTTTATACATTTTTGAAATATTAAATAATGAGAAATATTGAAATTAATAAACATGATCTGTTAGTAAAAGAAAATAAAAAAGGGGAGCTTTTTATGATTGATGATAGCATAATTCAAAAATATATTAAACAATTAGCTAATTGGTATTTTGTTGAAAGAGATATTGATAATGTTGTGAAATTATTTCATAAAAATATTAGTTGGTTTGGTTCTGGCAAAGATGAAGTATGTTATGGGATTAATGAGGCTAAAAGACTTCTTAATGAAGAAAAAATGAAAAATCATATGAATTTTAATATTGTTGATCATAATATGACGATTGAACATTTAAGTGATAGCATTATATTAGTTAATAGCATTATAATTTTGAAAGAAAAAAGTGATTATAATTTATATGATGAAATGGATGTACGTGTTACGAGTATATTAAAAATAGAGAATAATAAAATGTATATCTATCATATTCATTTATCAATTCCTAATAAAGAACAATTAAAGGATGATGTCTTACCTGCAAACTATTCATCCCAGGCACCTCGTATTTTAGAACACCTAGTAGAAGAAAAAATAGATGAATTAAAGCGGCATGGAAAAATAATGAAAATGATTAGTGATAATATACCTGGTGGAATGTTTCAAGTTATGTATGATGAAAAATTGACACTTTTAGAAATGAGCAGTGGTTTTTTAAAAATGTTTGGTTATACAAAAGAAGATATTGCAAAATGTTTTAATAATAGCTTTTTAGCAATGATTGATGCTAGAGATCGGGCTAGAACTTTATTAGAACTGAAAAAGCAGATAGCTAATGAATCTGTTAAGGTAATTGAATATCGAGTCACATGTAAAAACAGTAATACAGTATGGGTTTTGGATAAGGGTCAGATTCATATAAATGAAAAAGGAAAAAGATTTTTTGCTTGTATCATTATAGATATAACTGAATCAAAAGTAGCTGAAGAAGAATTACGGTTAAGTATAGAACGTTATAAAATTATTCTTGACCAAAGCAGTGATATTATTTTTGAGTGGAATATTATTACAGATGAGGTGCAGTACTCACAGAATTGGTATCGTCTTTTTAAGTGTAATCCGACAGAAAAGAATGTAAGTGCAAATTTATGTGATGAATCTTATAATTCTAGGATTCATCCTGATGATCGAATAAAAATGAAGCAAATGATTCAAAATATTCTCAATGGACAAGTTTATACTGAAGGAAATATACGAATAAAAAATAATCTAGATGTATATTTATGGTGTCGTTTTAAAATGACTACAATCTTTGATAAAGTACATAACCCTATAAAAGTAGTTGGAGTGATTTTTAATGTTGATGAAGAAATAAGACAATCACAAACCCTTTTGAAGATGGCTCAAGAAGATTCGCTTACTAAAACATATAATCGTTTAGCAGCTCAAAATATAATTATTGATATGTTAGAAAATCACGATATTACAAAAGCATTTATGATAATAATAGATCTTGATGATTTTAAAAATATTAATGATACAAAAGGGCATCTTTTTGGTGATGTTGTTTTAAGTGAAGTAGCAACTATAATGAAGAAAAGTTTTCGTGCAAATGCAGTTGTTTCTCGAGTTGGTGGGGATGAATTTTTAGTGTTTATGATAGAAGAATTGAATGCGGTTTTAAAAGCAATTGATGAATTTGTAAAAGAGGTTAAACTGCTTAGCTGTAATAAAGAACTAACTGCACCAGTATCCTGTAGTATTGGTATAGCTTGCTTTCCAGAAGATGGAACGCAATATAATGATTTATTTTATAAGGCTGATCAATCATTATATTATGCTAAGAAAAAAGGAAAAAACCGTTATGCCTTATATGATCAAGAAATGATGAATGAATTTCCTGGTAAAATGAGTAAATCTATGATTTATATAATTAATGAAAAACATGATTTTAGTGATGAGGTTATGTTAATGAATGAAAAATTAGGTGAGTATATTTTTAAACTTTTATATAAGTCTATTGATATAAATAAAGCAGTAGTAAATATATTGGAACTTGTTGGAAAACAGTATAATGTCAGTCGTGTTTATATTTTTAAAAATGATATTAATAATGAATATTGTAGTAATACATTTGAGTGGTGCAATGATGGCATTGAATCGCAGATAGATAAACTGCAAAATATTTCATATCAGGATTATTTGATTGATTTTAAAAAGCAATTTAATGAAGATGGCATTCTTTATTGTAAAGATATTGAGGAACTTCCTTGCAAACTAACAATATTATTAAGAAAACAGAAAGTAAAATCATTACTTTTATGTACTATTAAAGATAATGATGAATTTATTGGATTTATTGGATTTGATGAATGTAATAATTATCGTTTTTGGACTCAAGAGCAAATTAATATTCTTAAATTTATTTCAGAAATTTTGAGCACTTTTTTAATGAAAAAAATATCTAAACAAAAAATTAATTAAATGATAGGGTGACAAATAATTTGTTTTAATAAAGTAGAAAATATTAAAAAGAAGGTTTTATGAAAAGAACATAAGAAGATGTTGCAGTATAACATATTTTTAAAAGTGAGGGATCAGGATGGAAAGGAATAGAATATATGTAAAGTTTTTTGGGACGTTTTCGTTTTGTCGAGGTGATATAACGGTTGATTTAACTAAGGTATTAGGAAAGCAGTTAATTAATTTATTACAGTTGTTATTGTTTCAAAAAGAGATAGTAGTAACTAAAAATGATATTATTGATACTTTATTTCCCGATAGTGAAAATCCTAATAGTGTAGTAAAATTTACAATATTTAGATTACGTAAAGATCTTAAAAATATTGGAATATTTAAAGAAGATGAAGAGGTTATTTTAACTCTTAAAGGTGGATATCAGATAAACCCAAATATTGAGTGGGTTAGTGATACTGATGAATTTTGTATATATTGGGAAAAAATAAAGTATATAGATGAATTAGATAGCCAAAGTCTTATTATAGCTAAAAAAATGACTGATTTGTATAAAGGGAAGATTTATATTACGACAAATCATTCGATTTGGATTGAACAGATATTGGAATTTTTTAGGTCTAATTTTGTTAATTGTATTATTAAGATATGTAAATATTATATGCATCGTAAAGAATTTGAAAAAATGATATCAATTGATTATCGAGCAATAATGTTAGAACCATTTTATGAAGGTTTACATTATTATTATATTAAAGGATTAATTGAATTAAAGGATTATCATAGCGCATTAAAATATTATGATGATTTAAATGAGCGATTTTATAAAGAATTAGGAACTGGGTTGTCACCTCGATTTAAAGAATTGTATGATGTAATTAGTGAAGATATTGAAGAAGATTATATTATAGATGCAAGTAATGTTAATGATGATTTGGTAGTTAATAATACTAATATGAGAGGATTTTATTGTGGTTATGATATGTTTAAGTATATGTATGAAATCTTGCTTAAAAATGCTATGCGTGATAGAAAGAAGTATTTTTTGATTATTTTTGAACTTAAATCTAAAGAAGCGATTGAAATACAGATGCATGTCATGAATCAACTTAAAGAAATAATTGCAACAACATTAAGAATGAATGATTTATTTTCTAAAATAAATAAAAAACAATATATTATACTAGTTAATTGTCATGAAATGGATAATGCATACACAATTATCCAAAGAATAAATAAAAAGTTTTATACTAAATATAATAGTAATACATATCGTTTAAACTATGATGTGGCTAATGCAAAACTATCATATAGAAATAAATAAAAGTTGTAGAAATACAACTTTTTTATTTAGCCATTTAATAAACAAGGTGAAAAAGAAAATATAACCGCTTTAAAACCAGGTTTCATTATAATGTGTTTGTAATGTGGAGAGAGTATCCACTTAATCTAAAATAAGCAAAGGAGATAATCATCATGGAAAACAAAAAAAATAAATTACTAATATTAATGATTATTTTATGTATCATGATTCCAGTTGGAGGAGCAATTGCTTATTTCCGTGCTGACACTTCTTCAAGTAACAAACTAAATACAGGTAATATAGGGATCAAATTAAAGGATGCAACAACAAATGAGGATGGTCAAAAGGATGATAATGGCATAAAATTTAATTTTGGTTATCCAGGAGCAATTAAGGAAAAACAAACCTTTGTTGAAAATATATCTAATAATGATTTATATACAAGAATAACTGTTACTAAATATTGGGAAGATGAAGAAGGAAATAAAATAATTGATGCTAATCCAAAATTTATTGAAATTATTACTAATGATCAAGATAATTGGATTATCCAAAATAATGATATAAATAATGAAGTTGTTTATTTCTATTATAAAAAATTATTAAAACCAGGCGAAGCAACGGATTTATTTGTAAATCAAATCAAGTTATCGGGGAAGATCGATAATAGTGATATGATGGTATATTCAGGATTAAATGCTCATTTGGCTTTTGAAGCAGAAGCAGTACAGAAAGTTGATGCAAAATCAGCAATTATGAGTGAATGGGGCTTAGATGTAAAAATCGATAGTCAAGGTGTTATTCAATATATAGAAGAATAGTCATAGAAGGAGGTTATCAAAATGAGAGGTAAAAATATCTTAAAAAGTCTAATTATTACAGTAACATTAGTAATGTCCATGACTACAATCTATAGTGCTGATACAAATATTATTTTTGATGGTAATTCAGAAGATTTTATTTTCTTAAATGGCAGTCAAGATTTGTTTGATAATTTTAAAAATATCATGCCTGGTGAAATAAGAAAACAAGATATTATTTTAAAAAATAATGATCATCGTGAGCTTAGATTTTATTTAAGCGCTGAAGTCATAAGAAGTTTAGATAACGATACATCAGGATTAAGTATTTACAACATTTCAATTGCTAATGAAGGTGAAGAATTTTATAAAGGAACTCTTGATGATCTAGCAAAACTTAGTGCTGGGCGGATGAGTGATGATACATTATTGGCAACACTACAAAAGGGTGAAACGACAACGATTAATATGACATTGGAAGTTAATGGAGATTCAATGGATAATACTTATCAAAATCGTGAAGGATTGATTCAATTTAGATTTAGTGTTGAGGAATTAGATGATACAACAACAATTGTTGAAATAATAAAAAATGTTTATCAAGGAATTAGAACGGGTGATGCTACAGTAATTACTCCATTGATTGGATTGATTGGAGGCAGTGGAATAATTATTATGTTTTTATTAAAAAGAAAAAAAGATAAGGAGGATCGTGGCTATGAAGATAGTTAAAAAAATATTTATTATTTTAGTTATGATCATTGCAGTTACAGGATTTATAAATCCGATGACAGTAGCTGGGGCAAGAACTTATCAAATAACTTTTAGAGCCGGTGCACATGGAACTTTTATTGCTAATAATGATAATAAAATTACAATTAATATAGCAGCCAATGAACGCTTTCCAGATATTCCTGAGATTAAAGTTGAAGAAGGATATTATTTGATAGGATGGAATAAAGATCTACCTAGTGTTGATAAAGGTGTGACAGGAGCTATGACATATGTAGCAAAATATCGCGTTTTAACTAATGGACGAGAATATTCAATCAATTATGTAAATCAAGATAATGTGGAAATTGCTACAACTAGGGTAATGATGGCTCCTCTAGGAACAATCGTAACAGAACGTGCTAAAACAATTGCTGGTCATGAACTGATTGGGGCAGCAGATTTATCAATAATGATTAGTGAAAATAATAATTCAATTACTTATGTATATCGTGATTTAAATGTAACCAAAGAATATGTTGAAACAGTAGTGACAATCCCTGTTACCTTACCACCAAATGTGGCAGTATCAACAACACCAGCGAATGGAGAAACAGTGATACCTACTCAGCCAGAGGAAACTGAAGATGTAACGGAACCTGCTACTCCGTTAGCGCCAGGGGCTGATGAAAAAGAGGAAATCCCTGATAATCAAACTCCATTAAGTAAAGGTGAAAATAAATTTAATTATACTTATCTTTTAACAGCTGGTGGAATAATCTTAGTTTTAATAGGGATTGGAGGATTAATTATTAGAAAAAAGAGGATTGATATTAAAAATGAAAAAGATTAATAATCTTATTTCAACAATCCTAATCTTTCTCTGTTTTCTTTATTTAATAATTATCCTAGGTCCAAGAATTATGGGATATGAGGTAAATGTAGTTTTATCAAATAGTATGGAACCAGTTTATACGACTGGTGAGTTATTATTAGTTAAATCAGCAACAGCTAATGAAATTAAAGTTAATGATATTATTAGTTACAAAGGGATAGGAAATAATGTAATAACTCATCGAGTTATTGATATTGATCAAAATAATCATTTATTTTTTACTAAAGGAGATGCAAATGATTCTCAGGATTCTAATCCAGTAGCTTTTACTAGATTAAAAGGAATTGTTGAAACAAATATACCATATTTAGGTTATGTTTATGGATTAATTCAAACAGTAAGTACAAAAATAGTTTTGGTGAGTTTAGTATTAATATATATAATAACTAATTTATTAATGAAGCATAGGTTTAATAGTAACAAATAGTGAGGAGGAACTTAAATGAAAATACCAAAACAAAGAAAACTAAATAAGTTTACTAAAATGATAAAAATACTAGCTCTAGTTTTAGCAGTGATAATCCCAACTGTCGGAAGTAATAAAATGGTTATAGCAGCAAGTGATCCGGAGTCTAATACTAGCAGCGACGGCTTGGTTACTGTTAAAAAAGCTTCTAAAAGAGTTGATGATAACAAGCATATGATCAGCTTAGATATTGAAACTAAAGAGGCTCAAGATAGTGTTGAAACAGTTGGGAATGACATAGTCTTAGTATTTGATATTTCTAATAGTATGAAATACAATGTCTCAGGATCACAAACAAGCGGTGTAGCAGAAGTTAATCAAAGAATAACTAAAGCTAAAGAAGCTGCGTTATCATTTTTAGAAAATGAAAAAATCTCAGGTAATAAAAAGAATCGGTATGCAATAGTAACTTTTAACTATTATGGTTATACAACTCAAGATCTTACAAGTGATCTTGATAAGGCTAAACGAGCAATAAAAAATGTTCAACTATCAAATGATACTAGTGATGGTGGTACTAATATTCAAGCAGGTTTATATCATGCAAGAAAAATATTAAGTGATTCAACTAATGGAATGATGATCCTTTTAACTGATGGTGAGGCAACTGGAAGTTATAATTTAAATAATAAAATTAATAGCTATTATAGTGTTAATGATTATAGTCAAACTACTAGTGAAGATAAAAATATGGGGTATAATCGAGATTATACCTTTGGTGAATCAGCTATTAATTATAGTAATAATAATGTACTTAAAGGTGGAAGTAGTGATTTTTCAATTGATATTAGATGGAATGGCCAAACAGGAAATAGATATACATTAAAACAAGCAGCTACTGTATTGGCAGAAAATGAAGCATTATTAGCTAAAAAAGATAATAAAACTATTTTTACAATTGGATACACAACTAGTAGTAGTTATAATCAGATATTAAAAAATATAGCAACTCAAGGAGAGGGATATGCTTATAGCTCATCTAGCGATTTAACAGGAATTTATAATAATATTGCTGATGAGATCGTAACTAGATATAACACGATTGTAAAAAATGGAATAGTAACTGATCCTATGAGTCAATATGTTGATTTATTAAATATAGAAGATGGTACATATCAAAACAGTATTCTAGGCATATTAGAATTTAATCAAGGTTATGTAGTTGTTTCTAGTGAAAATGGTAAACAGAAAATAACATGGTATGTTGGAAATATAAATAAAAATAGTTCAGCTCATTTAAATTATTTTGTTGGTGTAAAGGATAAATATAAAAATGATATTGATTATCCAGCAAATGATCTAACTAGGTTAAATTATAATAATTATATTGATCAAGAATCGTATTTAGATTTCAATATTCCAACAGTTAAAGAAGGTTTACCAATTAAAAATGCTACTCTAACTGTAAAAAAAATAGTTACAAATAGTAATGAAGATAAAGAATTTATGATCCATGTAATTGGGCGAGATGCAAATGATGAAAAAAGAATTATTTATAAAACAGATTTACTTTTAAAAAATAATGAAGAAATTATATTAGAGGAATTACCATTTGGTAATTATACAGTTACTGAAACTATACCAATGGAATATACACTAACAAAAAGTGAAGCTGGTTATAATAGAGAAAAATTAACAAATAGTCAAGTAATTGAACTTAAACAAATAAAAGATAATAATAAAGGTTATGTTTTTCTAACAAATAATTTTGCTCATGTAGGATTTTTTAAAGCTACAGATGAAAAAACTAATTTTTTACCAGCTAGTAAACAAATGGTTAAAAACTATAATGTAAATATTAATGGTAATGTTAAGCAAACAATATCTAAAGCACCACAGGATGTCATTATGGTATTAGATAGCTCAGGGAGTATGGCTTATGATATGGATGATGATAGTCGGATGGCTCATTTAAAGAAAAATGCAATTAACTTTATAAAAAAGTTATATAAACATAATCCCGAAAGTAGAGTATCCGTAATTACTTTTGCTGATAATGCAAATACTTCAATAACTAATGGTGGTTTTGTTAAATTATCAGATAATCAATCTCGTAACCAGACCTGGTATGAATATTTAACAGTAAATAACAATGGTATTAATGGTATTAAAGCAAATGGTGGTACTCAAACAGATTTAGGTCTATATCAAGCTCGAAGACAGTTACAATCAGCTACTGGAAATAATAATAAGTCAATTATTCTATTTACTGATGGAGAACCTGGAAACAGTGGTTTTGCAACTAGCAGCTCATATTATATTAATGGTTATCGAGTAGGTGCTGAAGCAATCAATCAAGCCGAATTTATTAAAAAGTCTGGTTATTTAAATAATGTTAATTATAGTCTTAGATATAATAATACTAATTATTATGGACATGCAAATGATGATATTACGATGAATCGTAGTAATAACAATAGTAATAATCAGGGTAATCGTAATCGTAAAGGACAAGGGTTAGGAAAAAAATTATTTGTAATTGGAATTAATCCAGAAAATACTGGTACATTTGATTCATTCTTAAATCAGGTAGCAAGTGATGGACATTACACACGCACTAACAATACCGAGGCTATGGAAAAAGCTTTTGATAGTATTTTTACAAATATTACAACAATGGATACCGATGTAAATATTCGTTTAAAATATGATGCTACGAAGTTTAAAGTCATTGATAGCCAAGGTGGTGAATTGGGTGGTAGTGGTACCAATGCTTATATTGAATGGACAAATATAATTGATGAATCTCTAGGTACCTTTACAGTTAATGGAATTAAATTTAAAACGATTGCTGCTAATTCTGGTGAATTACATTTAGAAATACAAGGGTATAAAAATGGTTATATAACAGATTTAGAAAATGCTAATTTTGAAGTGGTTGGTAATTGATAAAGAAAGTGAGGGATGACGCATGAAATATTTAAATATAATTAAAATAAATAGATCACAAATATTGTTAATGATAACAGTGATGATTTGCATCACTGCTATAGGCAGTGTCTATGCATGGTCAAAGCTAAGTGCATCTGTTACTAATAAAATCAATACCCCAACTATTGATGTAGAAGTGATTGAAGAATTTGATGAACAGACAACGGTAGATTGGTATCAACCAGTAGATAAAAAGGTTCAATTTAAAAATATTGGAACAGCTCCTATCTTTATTAGAGTTTCATATGTGGAATTATGGAGGAATACTAATAATCAGGTTTTATCTAGTATAGTAAATGGTCAGGAAATAGTTAAAAAAAATTGGACTGATGCTTGGAAAAATGAGTGGATAGATGGAAATGATGGCTGGTTTTATTATAAAAAAATTCTTCAACCAAATAATTTATGTTCTAAAATATTAACAAGTTTAGAATTTGATAGTTCTAATTTAGGAAATTTGACAGATATTTATGGTAATGCAAGTTATAGCTTGAAATTTTTTAGTGAAGCAGTTCAATATAGTAAAGATATTGATGTTAATAGGCGTTCTGTTAAAGCTAATTTTGGAATTGAATTTGTAGATATTGATGATAATGGTAATATTACTTGGAAATGAGTGGAGGTGAAGATGAAGTGAAATATAAAAAGAATAATCGAACTAAATTAGCTTTGATCTTTGTCTCAATATGTTTAGTTGTTACAATTGGAATTACATTAGCTTATTATAATAATGTTGTTAGCATTAGTAATAAGTTGTCAACTAATGAACCAGAAGTAGAGTTAATTGAGAAATTTTCACAGGGAACAACGTTCTTACCTGGTGAAAAGGTTAATAAACAAGTAAAGTTTTCCAATAGCGGTAAAATTGATGCATTAATTCGAGTAAAGTATAGTGATAGTTGGGTAGATTTAAATGACAAAAGAGTTGATGGCAATCCGGAGTTGGTATTAAAGGAATGGACAGAGGCTTGGAAAAATGAGTGGATAGATGGAAAAGATGGTTATTTTTATTACACAAAAGTTTTAAAAGTTGGTACAGCGACTAGTATAATTTTAAATAAATTAACTTTATTGGATGAAGTTTCTAATGATGATCATGAATTTGATTATTCAGCTTTAATTTATAATATTATTTTTGAACTTGATGCTTGTATGGTAAGTAATAAAGCTGCACAGATAAGTTTTGGGAAGTCAATAAAAATTTTAGGTGAAAATGTTATTTGGTCAGATTATGTCATTGATGATAGTGTAGATGATGTTAGTAATTAAACGAGGAGACAAGATTTATGAAGATATTAAAGAAAATTATCAGTTATTTATCGATTTTATGTTATATAGTGATAATCGTATTGGTGTTAATTCTTGCTCCTATGATTATTGGTTATAAACCAGTGGTAGTATTATCGGGAAGTATGGAACCTGCCTATCCAGTTGGTAGCTTGATTTATTATAAGACAGCTTCTTTTGAAGATATTGATAAAAATGATGCTATTACTTTCTATATTGATAGTGATACTTTAGTAACACATCGAGTGGTTGTTAAAAATGAAATTTCACAGACTTTTGTAACTAAAGGGGATGCCAATCCAACTAATGATGCTGATCCTGTTGAATATAAAAATGTAGCTGGTAAAGCATTAGAAATTTATTTACCAGTTATTGGCTCAGTCTTTGCATCGTCGGTAAAATATATTGCGGTTGCAGTAATTGGTGGAATATTATTATTAAATATTATTTTAAGTAATCTCATAGTAGATGAAAAACAACCAAAAGAAGAAGTGACAGTCTAAATAGATAGGAGTGTAGCAAGATGAGTAAAAAGAAAAGAACAGTAATTAGTTTAATTGTTTTATTTGGTTGTATTTTTGCTGTATCTTCCACACTGGCATGGTTTACTGATAGTGATACAACAAGGAACCGGATTAGAATTGGTGAATTTGGAATAGATGTTATAGAAAGTTCAACTGATTCAAATGCCACTGTGAGTGAGGATGGAATTAATTATAATGAACCAGTAGTAATTGGTCAGGAAAAATCAAAAATTGTAGATTTAAAAAATAATGAGGAGCTAAATGCATTTATTAGAGTGACAGTTGAAAAGGTATGGATGGATGAAAATGGTGTGATTTTAAAGGATAGAGATCCTGATAAGATTGTGATTCGGGAAATTGATCGAGATAAGTGGATTTATAAAGCTGCTGAGGAGGAAGGAAAAGCATACTACTATTTAAGGAAACCATTAAAAGCTAACGAGACTGTTAATTTATTTAAATCTTTTATCATTGAAAATAATTTTGATTCACATGAAGAAATGATGTCATATGCAAATCTTAAATCTAAAATTATTATTACAGCAAATGGAGTCCAAGCAGATGATGGTGAAAACGCTATTGCCACACAAAGCTGGGATTCAATTAGAGTTGAAAACGAGCAATTAGTCTCTATTGATTAAATATATAGTTATAGGTGATTTATAGACAAATAGTTAGTTCTAAAAAAGACAGTACGTCAGTTTGATGTATTGTCTTTTTATATATCTTCATCTGTATTTAAGAAATATAACCATAAACAAACCATAAAAGAATATATTAATGAGTATAAAGTATATGGTTATTTCTAATGATAAACTATAAAGTTAAAAAATAGAAATATAACCATAAGCAAACCATCATTTGTTATGATAAACATGTAAAGTAGAAAATGTAAAGGAGTGGAAGAACATGAAAAACAAAAAAAGTGTGGTAGCATCAATTGTATTAACAGGAGCCTTGGTTGTTGTCGGAACTTTAGCTTATTTTAGCCAAACTCATACCGTAGACAATAAACTTAAAACTAAAGGTTTTGATTCCGATATTGTAGAAAAATTTACACCAAAGGAATTTAATCCGGGAGCAACAGTTACCAAAGAAGTACGTGTAGATAATACTGGTGATTATCCATTAGTTGCACGAGCTAAATGGGAAGAATCGTGGACACGTAACGGTGTAGAAATAGCTAATGCAGCTTATCCAGATACAGCAGGTGAAAGTGTAGTAACAAAGACAGGAATGCATGCTAATTGGATTAATGGTGATGACGGTTGGGCTTATTATAATAAGATAATCGGAGTTAATGAATTTACAGAAAATTTCTTATCATCAATTACCCTTCAAGATGGTAAAGATGTAGTTGGTGAAACAGTGAAGAATTGGTATTATACAAAAGCAGCAACAGAACCAGCTAAGACAGATATTGGAACTAATCCAGAAACTCAATGGGTTAAAATATCAGAAGCCGAATTTAATGTTTTAGATGATGAATCAAATCCAATTAAAGCAACATTTAAACGTGCTGAAGTTAAATCTAATGGTTTCTATGATCATGCAGAATATACATTAACAATTACAGCACAAGTATCTCAAGCTAATAAAGAGGCAGTACAATCTTGGATTACTGACAATACTAATGCAACTGTTAAAGCATTCTTAAATGGATTATCATCTGCAAATAATTAGTTAATGATAACACTCTGGTAATATACTAGGGTGTTTTATTGATTTAGATATATCTTTATCAATTAAGATATAAAAATATAACCGTAAGCAAACCAAGTATATTTATAATAATGGTGTAATATCAAAGATATATATAGTTTACTTATTAATTAAATAAAATTCATAGAAAGGGGTGTAAAGAGATGAAAAATAAAAAAAGTTTAATAGCAATAATATCATTATCAACTATTTTAATAGTTGGTGGGGCAATTGCTTATTATAATGAGACCCTTGATGTAACAAACAAGTTAGAAACTAGTAAATTTCAATCAGAGGTTATAGAAAAGTTTACTCCTAAATATGATTGGAAACCAGGTGATAAAGTTACTAAAGAAGTAGGCATTGAAAATACTGGGACAGGTGATATTGTTGCACGAGCTAAATGGAGTGAAACCTGGGTAACTAGAGATGGTGATATCACTATTACGAGTAGTGATTCAAGTAACAGTGTTGTAGAAAAAGAATATGGTGATAATTGGATTTATAATGATGAAGATGGTTTTTATTATTATGATCAAATTATTAAAGCAGGAACAAAAGCTGGTGACAAATTCTTGAAATCAATTACATTGAGTAGTGATGTGGATTTTGCTGAAAATAAAACAACTGTAATATATTATTCTACAATGATTACTGAGCCAACTGAAATTACAGATAATCCTGCAACGGGTTGGGTAGTTGCCCCAAAAAATGGCATTCCTGATAACTCTACTTATAATAAGACCGTAGTGACTGGGACAGGTAAGTATGCTTCAGCAAATTATACTTTAACGATTACAATTCAAATATATCAAGCTAATAAAGGGGCTTTAACTGATACTAATTTTGAAACAACAGTGCCAGATACATATGCCAGAATTGAGTAATGAAAGGTGAGTGAGGAAAATGAAAAACAGAAAAAACTTATTTGCTATTACCTCATTGCTTTCAGTTGTGCTTGTTTTAAGTACTATAGCTTATTTTTCAAAAGATTCAATCATAGAAAATAAACTAAGTACGGGAAAATATGATACTGTGATTGATGAAGAATTTGTTCCTCCTGATAAATGGTCTCCAGGAGTAGAGATAACAAAGAAGGTAATGGTAAAAAATTCAGGAAATGTTGATGTTGTTGTTCGAGCAAAATTGACAGAATTGTGGCAGAGAAGTGAAGATATTTTGGATCCAAATAATCCTGATAAGATATTAAGTGCTAAAGGATCTGTTTTAGAAAATACGTTTATAGCAGAAGATGGTGTGAAACATGATGCAGTAATTAAAAACTTTGCAATTGATACTGTTTATGATTATGAAGATATAAAAGATAATTTAGGTGCATATAAAAACAAATGGATTTATTACGATGATTACTATTATTATTTAGGAACGATAGCTAGTAATATGTCCTCTAATGGATTATTAGAGAGTATAGTAATGAATCCGTTGTTAGATGTTGTTATTAGTGGTAGTCATACTGTAGTTCAAGCAAATGAATTAGGTCAGAAGACAGTAACTAAAAATTATACTTATGGCAAATATGGTTATGATCGAGCTAATTATACTCTTTGTATTGAGGCACAAACAGTTCAAGCTTCAAAAGATGCAATCTTAGATACTTTTGGAAATAATTTATTAGCAACTTTTGTAGCAAATAATTTTGCAACAATTAAATGATGAAAGGAAGAAAGAAAATATGAAAAATAAAAAGAGTTTAGGCGGAATTATGATATTAGTATTGACACTTGGAGTTGTTGGATCATTGGCTTATTTTAGTCAAGAAATAACTAAAACAAATGAGTTTAAAACAGCAAAATATGATACCACGATAGAAGAAGAGTTTACCCCACCAGATGATTGGTTACCAGGGGTTGAGGTTAATAAAGATGTAACAGTAAAAAATAATGGTAATGTAGATGTTGTCGTAAAAGCTACATTAACCGAATTATGGACAAGAGAGAATAAAACTTTATCTAATATATTTGTTGATGATAAAGGTGTAAATCAAAGAGCAGCATTATTAGCTTTACCAAATGTGGTTGAATATTCTGCTAATATGGATTTAAGTGAACAAAAAGGTAAGTGGATATTATATCAAGATAATTATTATTACATGGGAGTAATTGAAGAAGGTAAAACTTCAGCGTTATTATTGGATAACGTCCAATTAAATCCATTATTAGATGTAACTACAAAGAAGGTTCATACCATTGTAACAACTGATGAAAATGGAGAAAAGGTTACTACCACAACTACTGAAAGCGGTAAATACGGATATGATGATGCTAACTATAAACTAACAGTTACTGCAAATACTATTCAAGCAACAGCATCAGCTATTAAAACTTGGGGAACTAACCCAGTAATTGATTTTATGGTTGAAAATTATGCAACAATTGTAGAAAAATAGTTAAATATGGAAAAGACGAGCTGTCCCCTCACTCAGCTCGTTTTTTCAATTATTTGCTTTATAGGGTAATATCAAGGGTATTAAAAAGCTATAAAATATATAAATAAGGACAAAATTTATTTTGTTCTTTTTATATATTATATTTATACTTTTAGAGATTGTAAGATAGATAATATAAGATATAAAACTATCTAGTTTTATTAAATTTAATTTATGGTAGAATAAGGATTATAATATATTAGTTAAGTCAATTATTAGTAATAAGAGTTTTTATAAAATTAGTTATCTTTTCTTATATGATGATTATGTGATACAATAAGTTCAAAGTAGGTGTTTAACATGAAAAGAGTTTTAAATAATAATTATGTAAAGATTATGTTTTTACTTATCATGGCATTATTACTGTATTTTTCTTTTTATGATTATAGTTTTAAAAATAAAAGTAGAATTGAAGAGAATTTAAAGTCTATAACTGAAGAAAATAATTTACAAACTAATGTAGCTGTTTCTGAAAAATTAAAAAATCAAATTTATATCCTTCAGGCTTATGCCTCTTTAATTTCAAATGAAGATGATATTACTAGTGATGAGTCGTTTGAAAAATTAGAACCGTTATTATATACAGAGATGTTTACACGAATTGCAGTTACAAATGCAGAAGGAATTTCTTATACGAGTGACCACTTTCAACATGATTCATCAATGAGAGAATATTATATAGAGGCAAAAAAAGGTAATAGCTATATTTCTAACATGATGAAAAGCATGGTAGATCAAACAGAAGTAGTTATTATGAGTGTTCCAGTTTATCAAAATAATAATTTTGCTGGAGTTCTTCGGGCAACATTAAATATTAAAGAATTAAATGAATATTTTGAATTGTCATTTTTATCTGGAAAGGTATCTTCTTATTTATTGCAGAGTAATGGTATAAATTTATTAGCAAATGATAATAGTCAAAGTAATTTCTTTGATGTGCTAGAAAAATCAAATAACAAATCAAAGATCATAAAAAATATGAAAGATGATCTTAATCATAGAAAAAAAGGCAGTATTGTCTTTCAATTAGATGGAATGACACGTTATGCATATTATTCTCCTATTGAAAATACTGACTGGTTTATGTTGACTGTTCTTCCGCAAGTTGTTGTTAAAGAGGAAATGGGAAATAATCTTCAACATACAATTCTTCTTGCTATAAAAATAAGTATTATAATTTTAGTAACAGGTATATATTTTTTCTATTTACAGTATCAAGGGACACGTATTGCTAAAAAGATGAATAAACAAATGAATGCAATTATTTCCAATACGCCGGGATCAAGTTATAGACATGAGATATCAAAACTTGAATCTATTATTTTCTTTAAAAAAGATGAACGATTATTGGCGGGGTATACAAAGGAAGAAATTATCTCTTTGATAAAAACAGATATAGAAACTCTTATTTTTAAGGATGATTATATAACTTTTCAAGCATCCTTACAAAATTTGAAACCGAATACAGTTATATCAAATACATATCGTATTAAAAATAAGCAAAATAAAATTCAATGGATTTATGATCAGCGTCAAATAATACAAGAAGATAGCAAATATATGTATTATGTAGAAGTTCTAGATATTACAGAATTAAAAATGATACAAGAAAAACTAACGATTAGTGAAGAACGTTATCAGATGATTCTTAAAGAAACAGAATCTGTTATATTTGAATGGAATACATATACTGATCAAATCACTTTTTCTGATTTGTGGACAAGTAAATATGGATATCCTAGCCAATTAGATAACTTTCTTGTTTTGACTAATCAACTTTTTGAACATCAGGATAATTCTTATATTCCACTAATTGAAGCAATGGTGGCAGGTACAGTAGAAAGTGATCAAATTGAATGTATTTTGCCTAAATCAGATGGCGAAAAAATATGGGTTAAAATCTATGCTAAAGCAATATTGAATAAACAAGGTTATTTATTACGTATAGTTGGGAGTATTTCTGATATTTCTCAAGAGAAGCAGAAATCTCTGCAACTATTAGAACGTGCTCAAAAAGATGGTCTGACAAATATATATAATCGTACTACTTTAGAAAGTCTAATTATTCAGGAATTAGAAAGTAATTCAAGTCAATGGTGTATCATGTTTGTAGTTGATATTGATAATTTTAAATTAATTAATGATACTTTAGGTCATGCTTGTGGGGATGAAGCACTAACAAAATTTTCATTTGCTTTAAAATCATGTTTTAGAGAAAAAGATATTATTGGTCGAATTGGTGGCGATGAATTTGTTGTCTTTATGAAAAATTCTAATCAATTTACCAATGAACAAATTGAAGAAAAGTGTAATAAATTATTATCTGCTATATCAAATATTAATCTAACAAAAAATGATACTTATAATATACATTGTAGTATTGGAGTTGCCATGTATCCAAGGGATGGGAAAAATTATCATCAGTTATTTGAATGTGCCGATAAACGATTATATCGAGCTAAAAAAGATGGGAAAAACACATATATTTATAAAGATTAGATGGAGGAAAAGATTATGGGAATGAGGATTTGTATATAGCAAGAGCTATTGCATGTAATAATTAAATGGCTTAATAGTAATAATAGCTTTTGCTTATCTTAAATGGTTAAGATTAGAAGGAGAGAAAGTGAGTTATCAAAATCCAGATCTATGACCTAAAGAACTGTTAGAGCAACTATAGGAATACATAGCTGGTAATGTAATTTATATTCTCAAAAAGAAGTCAAATAGAAAACAACGGGGAGAAAATACTGATACAAAACAATTTTTCATAACTAGAAATAATCTGATATTATTAGATTTTAAAAATGGAATGAGTATATCGGAGTTATTGAATAAATATTTTTAGCAAAAAAGTATTTAAAGGATAATTAGAATAAATAATAAAAATGTGTTATAGATAATAGCACATTTTTATTATAAGAAAGAGTATGAGGTTTAGTACTTATAACTGGGTTGATATAATGTATTTAAAAGAAAGGAGAATTATGATAAAGAAAATGTTACTTGTATCTATGTTTCCAAATGTTGCAAAACTTTTAAAGGAGATTGAACAGACTTAAAAAAAACTATAACATATATTTTAACAGCAAGTAAGGTAGAAAAGTTAGGTTTTTAATGAAAATAAGAAAATGGAAATTGAAACAATTAGGTTTAATTGTTGATGAATTAGACCTATCTACTGCATCTTATAAAACGATTATATTTATATTATTGGCGGTAATATATTTTTCTTATTACACGAATTAAGAAAAATTGGTGCAGATAAAATTATAATTCAAGAAATAAATAAAGGAAAATTATATATAGGGGAGTCAGCGGGTGCTATTATAATTGCCCCAAATATAAGTTATTCTGCAGAAATGGATGTTCTAGAAAAAGCATTTGATTTGAGTGATTATACAGGACTAAATTTAATTGATTTTAATGTAGTTCTGCATTATGATAATTATTAAATGGGAAAGTTTGGTAAAAAATTATAAGTATGTATTCTAATAATTTTAGAGTTGAAGATTATTAATGATAATCAAGCTATATTTATTAATGGTGATGAAGTTAAAATATTAGCTAGATAAAAAATGATGGATAATATAGTTTGACTTATTGATAGAAGCGTGTTAGAGTGAAAGGGTAATAGAAGGTTATAAATTATAATTCACAAAAAAGGATTGTATTTAGCACTTGATGTACAATTTCTGATTTTGTGGATTTTTTATATCATTCGCTTCCTTTTGTTAACGTAGAAAAAGGAGGTATTCAAATGAATACAGGTAAAGTAAAATGGTTTAATTCTGATAAGGGTTTTGGTTTCATCACAGTAGATGGGGGTAAGGAATTATTTGTTCATTATTCATCAATTTCTGGTTATGGTTACAAAACTTTAGAAGAAGGACAAAGTGTAAGTTTTGACATCACTCAAGGTGATAGAGGAGAACAAGCATCTAATGTAACAATATTATAATTGTTAAAACAAAGGGAAACCTTTGTTTTTTTATATTGTATAATTTTTAATTGATTATGTTTATTAAATAGCAAGATGAATATAACTGTATCAGGGCTAATACAATGGTCATTATTCATATACATGCATAAATTATAATGGTGATATATATGGCTCTTCCTCAAATTAATCCTTTGTTAGCAGATCAGTTGATTATTCTTATTAGTGCAGCATTTATGGAAAGTTTTTCAGCTGATGAGCAGGCGGTTATTGGAACTTTTCTTGCTACTTTAGGTAGTGTTATATCCTTTAATAGTGTTTATGCCCTATATATAGATGGTCAAGAGCAATTGTTAAATCAACAAAATAATACTAATAAACAAGAAGACCAGTATGAACTTATACAAAAAAGTATTGAAAAAATGCAAGAACAAATTAATAAAATAAAAAGTAAAAAATGATATTTTATTATAATGTTATAATATTTATATTAAAAAGTGGAGCTAGTAATAACACCACTTTTGAAATAAGATTTAAAATACAGTATTTTTATATTATAGATTTTATAATTCTTTATAATTATTTTTTAAATTTAAATATATATTTAGAAATGTATCTAATGGTTCAGCTTTTCCATAATACCATCCTTGATATATTGAACATCCAACATTTTTTAAGATATCGATTTGTTCTTTTGTTTCAACAAATTCAGCTACAACATGAAAATTTAGACGTTTAGACATTTCTGTAATACCAACAATGATTTCTTTAGTACGGTCATTCTCTAATAATCGTTTTACTAGACTGCCATCAAGTTTCACTTCATCAAAAATATTTTCTTGAAGATAGGTCATAGAACTATGTCCCATTCCAAAATCATCCATACTAAGTTTGATTCCATTTTTACGTAACTCTAGAATACGTTTTAAAATTATATCAGATGTAATTAATAAAGCTCGTTCTGTAATTTCAAAGACTAATTGTACATGCTGTAATGGATATCGTTTTTTTATTTCAAGAACATTAGATACAAAGGATACATTTTCTATTTGTTTTGGAGATATATTGATTGATAAGTTTAGCTTTATTCCTCTTTTATCCATTATAACAGCATCTTTACAAGCTTTTTCAATTATATATAAACCAAGTTCATCTAAAAAGCCATCTTGATGTGCTAATGATATTAGTAAAGGTGGTGAAATAAAACCACATACTGGATGTTCCCAGCGAAGAAGTGCTTCGGCACCATAGATATGTTCATCGGCAGTCATTTGTACTTGATAAAATAATTGTAGTTGATTTAAACGCATAGCATTTTTTAAATCCATTGTTAATGTTTTAGCTGGAAAATGATATTTATATTGATCTGTTAAAAATAATGGGATGTTTCCATTTTTTTCACCATCATTCATATCGGTTTCTATTGCATGAATAGCTTTTTCAAATTCATTACTTTGACGACGTTCACTAAATTTCACAAATGGAATATATATCATGGTACCAATAATAATATTTACAATTTGTAAAATACTGCCAGCAATTGATCCTGTAGCTTGATATCCACTTAGAACTATAGGAACAGTCCATTCAACTGATTGGGTAATAAATGGTACAAGTCCTAATGACATTGCTATACTACTGGTTAGTGTTAATATCATAGGTGTTAAAACAAAAGGGATTGCCATAATAGGGTTAAAGATTACTGGAAAGCCAAAAATAACAATCTCATTAATATTAAATAGCACAGAAATACTTGCTACTTTAGCAAGTTTTTTATTATTGCTTTTTTTGGCAGTAATAAATATAGCAAGGATGAGACATAATGCTGCTCCACATCCACCAATAAAAGCAAAAATATCTAAGAAAGTTTTTGAATATAATTCGGTTGGTAGTTGACCGCTTTGAATCATTGCTTGATTAATTTGTATACCTGGTTCAAATAATTGTTTAGAGACCATATCTAAAGCGTTAGTACCATGGATTCCAAAGAACCAAAGAAAGTGTACGAAAAAAACATATAATAGGGTGCCAATCAATCCACTACCCAAAAAACCAAATAGAAAACTAAACATATAAGAACCAAAATTAATAATGTTTGTATCACCAAAAAATACTCGTAAAATTTGACCCGCAATTGTAAAAGTAACAACATTAAATATAATTGGAAAAATACTTTGAATTGCTTTGTTAAAAATATAATCAGCTCCAGCGGTGTGCAGCTTTTCTAAACGCGAACCAATCACCATACCTTTTTTAAACATTCCACAAGCTAATAGAGTGATACACATAGCGGTAAACACCCAATCAGATTTAAAAATATATGTATTATCTTGTAAACCGCCACAGAAAGATAAATAAGATATTATTGCAGTTATAGGGTAAAAGAATACATCATCATGGCCATTTAATTTCCCATATGATAATGAAATTGTAATAATCAAAATTAGAGCAATTGATCCTAAAGATGAATTATATAATATTGTTAAAATATCACTAATTGAACCATTTAAAAAAGATGCAAGAAATTCTTGATATATAGGTATGGGGAAGCTATTAAACAGTAGCGCAAAGGAACCAAGTATCAAAAAAGGGATTGCTAACATCAATCCGTGTTTAATAGCTAGAATGTATGTTGTTTCATAAAACCATTGCATTTTTTTTCTTGATTTCATATAGATAACCCCTTATTTATTTTATTTTAGCATAATAAAAATAGTTTGTTAATTTAAATTAGTCAAAAGATGGTGTTTTAAATAATTAATGGTATGAATTATTATACGATAGAGACTAAATTGTATAATTTTACTACTAATTGTATGATTTTTCCATAATAAATATATTATAATATATATATAAATAAAATTTTTGATTTATTTATAAAAATACTTTAATAGTAAAGGAGGAAGAGTATGAAAAAGTTATTAAAAGGGATTCTTACTTTGGCAATCATCTTATCTACTTTTGCAAGTGGCATCAATTATACAAAAGCCGCATCAGATGATGAATTAGTATATCCAGTTAGTGAAGATGCTTATATTAGAAGTGGCAGTAATGCAAATAAAAATTATAATTATGAAAACATTACTAAAGCTCATGGTGAGCAATATGAGGGAAAGAATTACAAGGTCTTAAACACTAAATATTATCCTGATGGTTCTAAAATAATGAGTGTAATGAAATTACAACTTCCATCAATTGAGGAAGTAACTCAAAATAATTTAGATACATATGAATTTGAATTTAATGTTTTTAAAAATCCAGGTTTTAATAAAGCAGGACAAACGTATAGTTTTTATTATCTTGATGATGTTGATTGGAGTGAAACATCAATTACATGGAATAATAAACCTGGTGGAATTGGAACAGGGAATATTTTATTTGATTTTATAATTCCTCAAGATGAAGAATATGAAAATAAAAGTGATGATGAAAAAAGAGTACGTATTAATGTTACAGAAAAAATCACTGAATTGGTTCAACAAGGAATTACAGCTATTACTATTTATACTGATGGTCAGTTAAAAGCTGATACTTCATTAATGTTACATAGTAAGGAAAGCGGTGATGGTTCACTAGGTGGTAAACTAATTGCTTCTAGTAGTAATTATACAAAAAACAAATTAGAACAATTAATTGAAGAATGTGATAATATTGAAAAAGGTAGTTATAGTCAAACAAGTTATGACGCACTAAAAGAAAGTTTGACATATGCAAAAGATATTCTTGTAAATGGTACTAATGAAGAAATAAAAAATGCTTATGCTACTTTACTTGCAGCAAAGGAAGCATTAGTAGCAGAGTATCCAGTATTAGAAGATGGATTTATTAGAAGTGATAAGGGGACAACTGTATATAACTATGAAAATATTACTAAGGCTCATGGTTCTCAATATGAGGGGAAAAATTATAAAGTAATTAATTCTAAGTATTATCCAGATGGAAAAGAAATTATTGATGTAATGAAATTTACTCTTCCAACTATAGATGAAATCAAAAACAATGATTTTGATACATTTAAATTAAACTTTAATATGTTTAAAAATCCTGGTTTCCAAAATGGAACACAAACATATCATTTCTATTATAGTAATGAAGTTGATTGGAGTGAATCATCACTTACATGGAATAACCGACCAGCATCAATTAAACATGATGGAGAGAATCTTCTTTGTGATTTTATAATAAATCAGGGAGATGAATTTGAAACAAAACCAGATCCACAAAAAGCAATTAGTATTGATATTACTGATAAAATTATGGAAATGGTTGAAGCTGGAAATAATCAGATTACTATTTTTGTATGTGCTGAAAATAGACTAGATACGTCGATTATGTTTCATAGTAAAGAAAGCAGTGATGGGACTTTAGGCGCTAAAATTACTGGAGCTTATAAAAATTATCGTGAACAATTAAATAATTTAATAACTGAATGTGAAAATCTTGATGCTGATAATTATACTGAAGATAGTTTTAAATCTTTAGATAATGTATTAATAGAAGCACAAAAAGTATATGCGGAAGGTATTTCGTTAGAAATGCATATAGCATATGAAAAATTATTAAAGGCTAAAAATGCATTGGTTTTAATAAGAGATCCTGAGGATGTTGATAATATTGCTTATAATAAACCAACTAGAAGTAATTTATCAAAAACACAAACTGTTAAAGTAACTGATGGGGATACGTCTACTTATTGGTCTGGATTATTTTATCCATCATATGTAGATATTGATTTAATGAATACTTATGCTCTAACTAAATTAAATATTTATATTCCTGAAGGCAAAAACTGTTGGTATACAATTTATGGAAGTAATGATGGTTCAACATATGACCGTTTATATCAAAAGCATAGTGATAGTTTAGCTACAAGTAATGGTGATGAAATTATTTTTGATACAGAGCAAACATATCGCATTATTCGTGTATATCTTGAATATACTCAAGGGGAAGATAAAGCTTATTTAGCGGAAGTTAAAGCTTATGGGACTCAGGTTCAGACTAATAATAATCAATTAAAGAATGGAACGTTGGAAGAAATTTTGGGCGTGACATCTTATGATGAAAGTGAATATGCAACACCAATTACAGATGAAGAGACAATTGAAAATGTGTATGGGATTATTGAGCGTACAATCGGTATGGAGTATTGTGACTGGTTTAGTTTTGAACTTGTAGATAGTGGTGAAAATGACTGGTATGAAATTAGTGATCAGGATGGTAAAATTCATATTAAAGGAAATGAAGGTTTATCACTTACAACGGGATTAAACTATTATTATAAAAATTATTTAAAAGTGCATATATCTGAACAAACAATGCAAGTAAATATGCCAGATGAATTAGTTAAGGTAAATAAGACAATTAGAAAAGAAACACCATACCAAGTTCGTTATGCCTATAATTATTGTACATTAAGCTATACATTTGCTTTCTTTGGTGAAGAACAATGGCAAAGAGAAAATGACTGGCTAGCATTAAATGGGGTTAATGTAGTTCTTGATCTTGCGGGACAGGAAGCAACATGGATTAAATTTTTGATGAATTTTGGTTATTCATTTGATGATGCTAAAGACTGGTTAAGTGGACCGGCATATTATGCATGGCAATTTATGGATAATATGGAATCATTTGGTGGACCAATCCCTGATGGTTATATAGTAGATCGTTTACAATTAGCAAGATCTACACAACGCTGGAAAAATTCTTTAGGAATGCAAACTGTTTTACAAGGATATGCAGGAATGGTACCAACTAATTTTAATGAGTATCAACCTGATGTCAATGTAATTAAACAAGGAACTTGGAGTGGGTTTAATCGTCCTTATATGATTGCAACTGATTCTAAAGAGTATGCTGAATATGCAAAATTATTTTATGAAGCTCAGGAATTTGTTTATGGTGCTACTACTGATTATTATGCAGTAGATCCGTTTCATGAAGGTGGGATTCGCCCTGCTGGTTTAAGTGATGCTACTATTGCAACAAAAGTTCTTGAGTCAATGCTTGATTATGATAAGGATGCTGTATGGGTAGTACAGGGATGGCAAAGTAATCCAACAAATGATTTGTTAAAAGGAATGGGTGATTATCGCGAGGATCATGTATTGATTGTTGATTTAATCAAGTATCCTATTTCAAATTGGACTAAATATGATGGTACAAGTTATGGCAGTACGAAATTAGATGCTAAGGAATTTAATGGTACTAGCTGGGCATGGGGCTTGTTAGCAAACTTTGGTGGTAATCCATCAATGCATGGACAAATGGAAGTCATGGTAAATGACATTATGAATGCTCAAAAGACTTCGTCACATATGGTTGGTTTAGGAATTATCTCTGAAGCCCAATATGATAATCCAGTAATATATGATTTGATATTTGATTTAGCATGGGCAGATGACAATTTTAATCTTGATGATTGGCTTAATGGTTATATTGAACGTAGATATGGTGGAACTTCTCAAAATGCTCAAATGGCATGGCAAATTATGAAAGATGCAAATTATAATCATGGTGTTAGATTTACTAATGAATTATTTGGAATGAAATCTAAAGCACCACAGGATTATAAAGAGCAAAATATTCCTTATGGTGCAGAAAAACTAGAAAATGCATTAAGATTACTTGTTAGAGATTTTGATAAATTTAAAGATAGTGAATGTTATCTATATGATTTAAGTGAAATAATGCGTCAGCAGGTAAGTAATTATGCGGTATTAAAATATAATGATGTATTAGATGCAAAGAATAATGGTGATTTAGAATCATTTAAAAAATATAAAGAAGAATTCTTAAAAGCTTTTGAAATATTAAATGAAGTAGAAGCTACCCAACAAGAACAACTTGGTGGTGAATGGATTGGTAAAGCTCAGGATTTAGCATCTAATTATGATGATTTTGCAATGGACTCATTTACTATGAATGCTAAAGCATTAATTACTTCTTGGGGCTCAAGAGCAGGTCATCGTAGTTTAAAAGATTATGGATGGCGTAACTATGAAGGGATTTTTAAAGATCTTTATACTAATATCTGGAGTGATTATTTAAATCGAGTTGAAGCTAATATGGAAAAAGGTACACCTTTAAATAATATTGATAAAAATGGTTATTTCGATCTATATTGGAAATGGAACATGACAGAGCAAGAGTATACAAGAGATGCAGCTGATTCTCCAGATGAAGTATTTGGAGTATTAAATAAGGTGTTAGAAAATTGTACAGTTAGCGGAGATATAGATCCTAATATCGGAAATATTGCAATTGCAGGAATAGTTAAGGATAGTAATGTTAATAAAGCTAAAACAGATGCGATTAATGATGGTGAATTATCTACAATATATATTGCTAAAGCAAAAGGTGAAAAGGCGCCTGAAGTTGTTATAGATTTAATTGGCTCTTTTCAATTAAATGAAATTAATGTTATGATGGATAATACTTATAATTTTGAAGTATGGACAAGTGAAGATAACATTAATTGGAATAAGCTTGGTGAAGGTATAGCTGATGAAACGAAGTTTGAAGCCCAAGGATGTGCGCGTTATATTAAGATTATTGGTATGCGTAATGAATCACAATTGGGTATTAAGGAAATAAGAGCTTATGGGGAAAGAATGCTTCCTACATCAGAACAGTTAGAAGCACTTGTACAATTTGCTGAGAATTTAAATACTAGTGGTAATGATCAAAATAAAATTAAGAATTTTGAAAATATGTTGAAGGTTGCTACAGAAACATTAAATAATGGAGCGGGTCCAGATGAAATTAATACAGTATATTGGAACCTGTATGATGCAACTGTCAATTTAAATTTAAAAGGAATATTTAACTTATCATTAAATAAACCAGTAACTGCTCATAATGATCCAAGTGGTAATTCTAGTCGCCTAGTTGATGGGAATACATCAACGTCTTGGGATGCAGGACGTCTAAGCTTAACAGGGGCCCCTTATGAAGATAAAATTACACCAGCCTGGGTAATTGTTGATTTAGGTGAAGAATATCTAGTTGATACAGTTGAAATAAAATTTGGAAAATTTATTTGGCATCATTATAATGTTTATGGAAGTGTCGATGGTGAAAATTGGTTTGAAATAGGAAATAAAAATACTGATAATACTCCAAATGAAAAAGAAGACACATATGTATTAGATAATACTTTAGCTCGATATATTAAATTAGAAATAGTTAATGTTCAATTAGAAAGTTCTGGTAAAAGAACTCCAGTATCTGTTAGTGAATTAATTGTTATGGGAGAAGTAAAGGAATCTTTGAATAAAGAGGAATTAGAACAGTTAATTAATTTAGCAAAAGATATTGACTTAGACAATTATCAAGATGGTCTTGCTAAAGATGAGTTTAATATCGCATATACTGAGGCTGTTAAAATATTGGGTGAAGCTATAACGCAACAGGAAATCGATGATGCAGTGACTACTCTTAATAAAGCGATTGAAACACTTGAATTATATAAAGTTGAAAATGCTAATAAAACAGCATTGTCAATCGCAATTGATATGGCTAATGCAGTAACTCAAGAACAGTTGGGTAAATTAGTACCAGCAGTAGCTGATGAATTCAAAG
>NZ_JBKTWO010000007.1:0-85614 GCF_047249845.1 Thomasclavelia sp. | reverse complement strand
TGCGGACATTTGAGAAGATATAAAAAGATAGTCAAAAAGACATATATAATTTAATCTAATTCCTTTACATTTATTTTGTTATTGGTATTTGCAATTCTGTTAACCAGTCTTCTTTATTTTCTTTATTCCAAATCCCATCAATGTAATTTTCACGAGGGTTATCAAGTATACGATAACCATTTTCCTCAACCCATTTAAAAGCATATACATATGCTTGCGACAATCCTAAATAATCACCTTTATGCAATACAGATACAGCTTTAACAGCTGGTATCTTTTTAAACTTAATATCTTCAAAATCTTCTTTCAACTGATCAACAGCTTCACAGAATTCAATATCTATTTCCTTTTCTCTATATTCCCCATCATGATAGACAATAAAACAATATTCTGGTACAGCACACTTTAAATCTGGGTATTTATTCATTACTTTTTGACCAAGAGCTGGAATCAATTCAAAATAGCTGTCATATCCTGGGACAACCATCCGTTTTGAATAAATGATACATGCAGGTAATTCTTTGATACTCGCTTGATAACTCATAAAAGTCTCCTCCTCTTTTACTAATAGAATAGATTTAATTTGAGAAAGTTGATCTTTAGTTTCCTTAATTTGTTGATTTATTTTTTGGCTGGTCTAAAATCGTGATACCAATTCCGCCATTTAAAATAGTTTGAATTTTATCATAATGTCGTAATTTCTTTACTATTGTTTTAGCCATCTTTGAAAATTCACCAATTGAAAACATCTTATCATTCTTTCATGATTATCATATATGCTCCCCTTACCGGAGAGTCAATTAAATATAAAAATTAAATGCAAATATATATATAACGTCCAAATTTGACATACTCTGTCTTTTTTCTTAAACAGCTATCAATAATTAAAAAGCCTGCCTGATTAATTTCTTTAGTCATTTCTTCATAAGTAACCATAATCATTTTATCACAGATCCTTCGTGAAGATTGAATCATTTTGCACTGTTCTTCATATGTTATTGGAGTATATAAGTTATAAGGAATATCCATGATTGCTACATCATAATGTTTTTGTAGATCATGTATACTAACTTTATTAATTAAATATTCATCATATCCATAATATTTTAGATTTTTACGTGCTTGCCACGATATTTCCCTGGAAATATCAAAGCCCTCAATATCCAATCCCAATGCTAATCCCTCTAACACTACAGTTCCCATACCACAACATGGATCGACAATTCTTACCTGGCTATTGTCACCTGCCGCCAAATTCACCAAAGTTCGAGCCAAACGAATATCTAACGAATTAGAAAAAGTATTTGGCTTATCATCATGCTTTTGCCACGAAGGCACACCGTGGTGATAATAACCGCAGAGCCATTGATTTTCTAACTTAGTGATTGCAATAGTATGAAGAGGCTTAGACATGTTGACACTACCTTCAATACCCCAGGATATATCTTTACACTTAAGCAAACTTTCTTGATAATCAACATGAGTAATTTCGTTTTTTAAATAGATAACTTTAAAATCTTGATAATTTTTATGTAGAGCTGCAACCTTTTCAATAAGTTGTTCAAAACATTCATCAATTGCCCATATATCGATCTTAGCTTTAACAAAAACACTTTTATCAACACTATAGTCTTTATTGGTTAAATAATATTTACTTTCAAATTTTTCTTTAAACAGTGCTTTAAATTCTAGAGCACATAAATCCTTATCTTCTGGGGGATAATTAAAAACATATAAATACTTTTTCATTGTCGCTCCTTTATTTGTGTCTATTTTATATTTATGCTATAGTAACAGTACGCGGAGGTCTAGTATGAAATTTATCAATTCATTGAAAGAACGTTTTACTAAAGAGCAGTTGATGATTATTGCTACTGCGCTTAGTTTATCTACCCCATTTTATATTTGTGTACCTTTTTTACTACTTGAAACATTATACTTATTGTACACTAAAAAAATTATAAATGCGTTTAAAAGCACCCCAAAATCTAAATATTTAATAATTTTTATGCTTTTAACATTAGTTATTTCCTTAATTTATCAAAATTGGATCGGTGTTGGATGTGTTGTCCTTATTTTTATTTTTGTTTCATTGATGCTCTACTATCGTCAATATATCAACGAGGATACCTTTGAATTTATTCTCGATATGTTAATTGCTCTATCAATTCTATGGGCAATATATGGCATATATGAACAAATACAAATATTGAATCGACTTGGTTATGATCATTTCACTTTAAAAGTATTTAGTCGTCGAGAAAATCGACTTAATTCAGTATTTTTTAATGCCAACTATTATGCTATGATGATTGAATTTATCATTATGATGATTGGATATAAAATCTTTGGTACTAAAAATTCAAAAAAACAAGTTTATTATTTTGTAGTTGCATGCTTTAACTTCTTTTTATTATATATGACTGGTTGCCGTACTGCTTTTGTAGCTACCGCTGGAGCTATGTTAGTATTTTTAATTATTAATAAAAATTATCGTATTTGCAGTTTGATTGGCCTTGCTTGCATTATTAGCGGTATATATTTTATCATTAATCCTGAACAGTTCCCAAGAATTGAAAAATTAGTTGATAATTTTACAGTAAGAACTAAAATATGGCATGCTGCAATCGAAGGAATTAAAGCTCACCCATTATTTGGTGAAGGACCGATGACTTATATGATGATTTTTAAGCAATACGGCGGTCATGTTACTCAACATGCTCATAGCGTCTATCTTGATCCAATCTTATCATTTGGTGTTGTTGGAGTTGCTACTCTTATTCCCTATATGTTTGATAATTGTAAAAGGTTATTCAAGGTCTACCAAGATAGGCTTAATCTTCGTTATGTAGCTTTGGTAATTTCATGTATTACTGTTATTTTATTACATGGTGTTCTTGATTATACAATCTTTTGGGTACATACAGGAATGTTATTTTTATTGATTGCTTCATCATTTGAAATGTTTAAACAAAGATAAAAGAGATCATTTGATCTCTTTTTAGTATGAATCTTTAATTTGCACTTTTTCTTTGATACAAATTATTCCCATCCAGATAAAACTAAATAAAATTAATGCTATTAACCAAAGCGGAATTCCCTGGATGACACAATCTCCAATCAAGATTTCTACAATTGCAAATAAGCTTATCGCAACTAAAGCCAATTTGTTCATTAAAACCGCCTCCTTATTAAATATATGATTATAACTATCTTAATAATACTTATTTTACAATTAAATAATATCATCATTTTGTTAACAAAATGTTAAATTTTAAAAATATATAATTACCTAAAAATGAGGCTAACACCTCATTTTTAATATTATTTTATTTCACTTTTACAAGCTAAATAAATAATTCCTAACATCACTGGTATAAACAATAAAATTATTCCACCTGATAAATTAGTATTTTCAGTAGTACTATTATATGCTGATACTGAAGATACTTTAGATAAGAGTATTACTATAAACAATCCAAGCCTTATCCTTCTATTCAACTTCATCACCTCTTAATTACATTTTAATTGATTACATAAAAGTAACTATACTTTAGTGATTAAGTTTATGTAAAGATTAACCTAAAGCTACATCTAAAATCATCATTACTACAAATCCTAATGCAAAACCAATTGTCGCAATATTACTATGATCTCCATTAGATGCTTCTGGAATTAATTCTTCTACTACAACATATACCATTGCACCCGCTGCAAAAGCCAGAAGATATGGTAGAATAGGTACAACAAAACTGGCCATTAAAATAGTAATTATAGCCCCTATTGGCTCCACGATTCCCGATAACATCCCATAAAGAAATGATTTATGCTTAGATAGACCCGAACTCTTTAGAGGCATTGAAATAATTGCTCCTTCAGGAAAATTTTGAATTGCAATCCCAATAGCTAAAGCCAATGCACCTGCATAAGTAATACCATCACTACCTGATGCTAATCCTGCAAAAATTACTCCTACTGCCATTCCTTCAGGAATATTATGTAGAGTCACAGCTAAAACAAGCATAGTTGATTTTTTTAATTGACTTTTAGGTCCCTCTTCTTCATTATCTAAATGCATATGTGGTATACTACGATCCAAAAGTAATAAAAATGCAATTCCTAATGTAAAGCCTACTGCCGCTGGGATAAATGCTAATCTTCCTAACTCGCTTGACATATCCATTGCAGGTATCAGCAATGACCATACCGATGCTGCAATCATTACACCTGAAGCAAAACCTAATAACATTTTTTGAATAAGTTTATTCATTTTATTTTTCATAAAATAGACACAAGCAGCACCCGCAGTTGTTCCTATAAACGGAATTAAAATTCCTATTAACATTTCCATGCTATTTCTCCTCTCTTTTCAATAATTTACTCCAACCGGCCTGATAAAATTCTTGTAGGTCATTCACAAAAATTTCCGCTTGCTTTTTGGACATTTGATGACGAACAATTTCAAACACACCAAATAAATATGAGTGATTTATAATATGAACTAATTTATCATCAAAACCTTCTTTTTTTAATTGTTTTGTTTTTTCATTAACCAAACTATCAAGATATTCCTCATACCTAGTCCCTTTACTATTACATATAATCAATTTAAAAATTACTAAGTTTTGATAAATATAATCAATGATCGTTTGATCAATAGCTTTATTTAAATAATCATCTCTAAATTTAATTCCCACCTCATCAACTATGCTATTAAATAATGATTCTTTATTTCTATAATAACCATACATTGCCCCAGTAGTAACCTGTGCTTCTTTTGCAATCTTACGTAATGAAGTAGTTTGGTAACCATTTTTTAGAAATTCTTGAGTAGCAACTTTAATTATTTTTTCTTTTGTATTCATTATTACTCCTCCCAAAATATAACAGTGTTATATTTCATAACTCATTCTATAACATATACTTTAATTATACAAATAATATGCATAAAAATAAGAACGCTATAATAACCGTTCTTATAAATATCTATCAGTTAATGAATTATACTTATTTTTAAAATGGTGTCTCTGTTACCATAACTTGCCCCTCATCATTTCCTAGTGTCATTGTATAGTAATCTAGATGCAAATAGCCTAATCCAACATTAATTATTCTTTTTATCTTTTTTTAAATCAATTACATATTGCATTCCCGTATTTTCTTGTGGACTAGTAATTTGTAACTAACAGTCCTGTCAATGACATCTTTACTAGTTTAGTAATTGATATATTATTAACTTCTACTTGGCGACTTAAATGATTTAATTTTTCACCATGACAACATGTTCAACAAAATAATAAGTCCTTATTTCTTTACACTAATCTTTCTTTTCCTCAACATGACGCCATAAATTTGTTATAATTCCTTCAAACTTACTAGTTTTTATTTCATCGAAAAGTTCCTAAAATTGTTTAGGCATTGACCATATAATAATATTATTTTTTGTTTGAGGTGTTATTTAAATATCTAATTCATGATAAACTTTCTCTAGTTGTTTAATTTGATATTCTTTATAGTGATGATGCCAAAAGATTACTACACTATTACAAAATAATAAATTTAGATTCAATACTTTATTAAGATTAATATCCAAAATTTTACCACGTCCTAAACATGTAGGATAAGCCCCTTTTTTAGTATTAAACAAAAAATATGATCTTGTTAATTTCTCCATCATATAATGACAATAATTACAATACCTATAGTGTATATTCATTACCATTTTTTACTATCTTAACATTAGGTTTATTTATTTTCTGAAATAAAATAGCTTTCAAATATTGATGTTGAAAGAACATCAATTGCAAGTGTAGATTTTCTGAACTCAATACTTCTGTTAATTTATTTCTATAATCAGCATTTTTTATAATTATGTCTTTCATTTTTCTCATCTTTCTATTTGTTTATATATTTCTTTCTTATTATATTACTTATATAATCGATATAATATTTCTTCATCAAAACTACTCTTACATTATAATTAAACACATAACATTAAATTACTCATAAGTTAGGATTTATAAATAGATTGAAAATTAGAATATTACAGTTAAAAAATATTATAATAACAAAAAAAGATTTCAAAACTATTGTATTACAAATAGAATAAGAAATCTTTTTCTTTAATTTTTATACCTATTACTGGAACCTATTTATTAAAATTTATCATTTAATACTTTCTTTTTAAAAGTAAGTACAGAAAAATTATAAATAACATAAAACATTATCAAAATCACTACTGCACTAATAATATTTATTATATATAATTCTGTTTTCATCACATTAGCAAGAGCATGAACCGAAAAATATGATGAGATTACCATTAAAATAAATGGACAATAATAAGCAAAACGAATTTCATTTCTAATCGACTTTACCAATGCTCTTTCACTAACCCCTAGATTCTTTAAAACAGTATAACGCTCTTTATCTTCAAAAGCTTCATTACTTAACTTCATAAATATAATACTTCCACTAGCTAAAATAAATACTAAGAACAAGAAAATACAAATTGAATACAGTACACGAACCCAAGCAATATCGCCACCATTTGGATCATTTGCTAAATAACTAATATTATCTGTTGGTCCCTCTTGAACAAGACTATCCAAATAACTTTTTGAAGCTAGATAATTATTTGGATCTTTAATTTTATAATTATATAAATAGTTCTCTTGTCCACTATTTTTTAAACTTTCATAAACATCATCACTGACTACATAGGTATTTATATTCTCTTGTAATAACCCTAGATATGATGTAGATGTTTCTTTAACTATCTGATAATCTACTCCTGAAATTTGAACTTTAGGATTAGCAACCGTATCTGAAATATCCATTAAATATAATTTTGTTAAACTAACAACTTGATTATTGTTTAACTTTGGAATATCAAATTTTATATTTGCTTCTTTAGCAGCTTTTTTTAATTGACTATATGAAACAATTCCATATTGATTATACATATACTTAGCTTTAACTACATCTTGATTTAATGAAATATAATTTAAATTGTTATAATATTCTATTTCATTATTTTGTTCAATTCCTTTAGCTATTTCATTTCCATCTAAAGGTTTTGTAGATAAAACTGAATAAGAATAAACTTCTCTAAAGTGACTAATATTATCATAACGTTGTTTCATTGCAAATGATGTTGCTAAAACTGTTACTGAACAAATCATCAAAATTGTCACCATGGCATAAGCACGATAATTTTTTCTTAAACGAAATGCTAGATTATTAACCCATAAAGCTCGTTCTTTTTGATACAAAAAACTTTTATTTTGAGCTAGTTTTCTAATTATGAACGGAATGACACCATTATAAAGAAAATAAATTCCTACAATAACTAAAATTACTGCATAAAGGATATAAATAAATGATGACATATCACCAACTTGTAATGCACAGTAGTAACCACCACTAATCAAAATAAGACCTATAATTACTTTTAATAATGACCAAATACCTTTTTCTTGTTTTAATTCATTCTGTTTAGCTGCTGATAGCATTTCTAATACACTACTTCTTAATATGTTAATATAACCTTTAATAATCATAACTACAAAAATACTTGTAAATAAAGCAACCGTTATAATTACTGGAATAATACTAAAAGTAAACGATACATCAATACTAATATCAGATATTCTTAATAATACCATTGTAAATAATTTAGAAAATAAAATTCCACTACCTAAACCAATAATCAAAGAAAGAATAGCAATCATTCCTACTTCAATAACATACATCTTACCAATCTTACAATTATCTAATCCCATAAAAGTAAAAATTCCGATATCCTTTTTACGTTGAGCTAAAAAAACATTTGTAGCATACCAGATAAAAAAGAAAACAAAAATCACTAAAACAATTGAAATTACTTGAATAATGATTGAAACATACTCACTGTTTTTTTCCTTTAAAATATCCATAGCATTAGAAAAAACAATATTCTGAAAATTGAAAAAAGTAAAGATTGAAAATGATAATGAAATAATTAATGCAACATAATTTTTAACACTACGTTTAAAATTTGAATATGCTAATTTAAGCAAACTCATTCTTGATCACTTCCCATCGAAGCTAGCAAGCTCAAAATTTCATCATAAAATTCTTGACGATTTCCAGTATGATTTAAACGACACTTAATTTGTCCATCACTAAGCATATATACTTGTTTAGCATAGCTGGCACTATATGCATCATGAGTAACCATCAAAATTGTAGCATTCCCTTTTTCATTTGCATTTTTTAAAGAAACTAATAAATCTTTACTTGACTTTGAATCTAATGCTCCAGTTGGCTCATCTGCAAAAATGATTCTTGGATTTGTTATTAAAGCTCGAGCACTTGCTCCTCTTTGCTTCTGACCACCAGATAATTGATATGGGTATTTATTTAAGTGCGCACTTAATCCAAATAATGAAGCCATCTGCTCTGTTTTTTGAATTACTTCACTGCTTTTTTTCCCATTAAGACTTAGTGGTAGAGCAATATTATCTTGTAATGTCATATTATCCAATAAATTATAATCTTGAAAAATAAACCCTATTTTTTCCTGACGTATTTTTGATAAACGTTTATTATTCACTTTGGTAATATCTTCACCATCAATAATAATTTCTCCACGAGTTGGCTTATCTAAAGTTGATAGCATATTTAAAAGAGTTGACTTTCCTGCACCTGATGGTCCCATGATTGCAATAAAATCATTTTCATAAATATCTAAATCAATATTTTTTAATACTTTTGTCTGATAATCTTTACCACCATAACTTTTAACAAGATTTTTAATCTCAACTATTTTCCTCATTTTTATTTCCTCCTTAGATTACAACTAAAGTTTATCAATTAACCTAATAAAAATCCTAACTCTTATCTAACACTTATTTAGCTAATCTAACATTTTAGTAATCTAAAAGAAAATACTCTGCATTATTAATAAACTTTAATTTAAACCGACTACCGTCAATAAAAGTTTCATCAACTTCAACTACTATTTGTAACCTTGATGCAATATCTTTTACAAAATACAAACCCATTCCTGTAGAACGGTAATCTCCATCACGAAGATTATGACCAATAAATCCGCGATCAAAAATATAAGGGATATCTTCCTTTGCAATTCCAATTCCATTATCTTCTATTATTAAAGTCAGTGATTGTTCTTCTTGCTCAATAAAAAAATGTATTTTAGGATTATCACGCTTATACTTAATCGAATTAGCAATGAATTGATCTAACATATATGTAAGCCATCTACGATCACTATACACATATTCATTGCCTACTTCTAAATCGATTGTAAAATAATCATTAATTAAAAAATATGAATGATGTTTGATTGATTCTTTAATTACTTGAGCCAATAATACTTTTTCAATCTTAATATCATTTTCTGGATTTCTTAATTTACTAGACATCAACATTGTATTCAAAAGTAACTGAATTCGTTCGATTGTTAAGCGCATCTCTTTTTTTAAAGCTAAATCTTTATTACGTTCATTCATTAAACGCATAGAAGCAATTGGTAATTTAGCTTCATGTGCCCATCGAGAGATATATGTAGATAATTCTTGTATCTGCCCACTTAAATGATTAATTTCTTCTTGGTAATATTTATTATTTTTTTCTAATATGTTTAAATACTGATCTTGATAATAATTATTCACTTGTTTTGTTGTAATAACTTGTTGCGTAATTAATAATTTATTTATTTGCTGATATCTCATATAACCTTTTATTATTAATGCAATACCAACAACAATTAAAATTATATCTAAATAAAAAAGATCACTTAAATATAAACGTGTACCACATAAATAAAGAAAATATCCATTAATAAATATTAATATAATAACTCCTAAAATAATAAATTGTGCTTTTTCTTTTAAATACTTAATCAATATAATAACCCACTCCTTTTTTTGTTTTAATAATATCTTTTCCATCTGTGAATTCTTTTAACTTATTACGTAATCTTGAAATATGAACGGTTAATGTCGCATCCGTTACAAATTCGTCAGTATTCCATAAAGCCATCATTAATTGTTCCCGAGTCACCCAATTACCACGACTTTGCAATAAAACGATCATTATTTTACTTTCCGATTTTGTTAATTCTAAAATCTGATCTTGATAATTAAAACGTCCACTAACTACATCATAACTAATATTTTCATCAAGATACTCTTTTTCTAAATGCTTATACTCATATGTTCTTCTCAACATTGCCTTTATTTTTACTAATAATAATTCTAAATCAAATGGCTTTTCAATATAATCATCGCCTCCAGAAGACAAAGCCATAATTTTATCTGCATTTTGTTCTCGACTAGAAATGAATAAAATCGGAACAGTAGAATTAGTACGAATTTTTTGACACCAATAGAAACCATCATAATATGGCAAATTAATATCTAATAATAATAAATCAGGTTGATATTTAAAATACTCTTTATCAACATGTTTAAAATTATCAATATACTTAGCTTGAAAATCCCATTTATTACACAATAACTCTAGTTCTCTTGCTAAAATCAAATCATCCTCAACAATCATGATTTTCATTTTCTTCAGCTCCTTTTTTTTATTATACTATTATCAAAAATAAGATTATAGTTAAATGATTTATGTTACAAAAATGTTAGATATTTAAAGTTACTATCCATAATATTTTCAAACATTTAGTTTTATTTTTAAACCTATGATAAATTATAAGAAGTGATAGTTTAAACAATCACTTCTTCAATATAACTATAAGCAATATCATCACATAGCCAAACACCATTATACGAGTAATAAAACTTATATCCATCTCTTAACATTTTCTTAGTATCAATTACCAATACTATGGGTTGCCCATGTCGTTTTCCAACATTTATTGCTGTTTGTATATCCTTAGATAGATGAACATATAATCGATTCATTTTTCTTATTCCAGATTTCTTAATTTTATCTAAATACTTTTGAGCAGTACCATGGTATAAGATATCTGGTGGAACTTTTTCTTGTAATTCAACATCCACTTTAATAGAATGTCCCTGATTGGCTCTAATCTTAGTTTGATCATCATTATATTGGTAACGTTTTTTATTATTTGTATTAACAATTATATCAAGCATTTCTTTACTTATATAACGTCCACTATCATTAATCCCCTTTAATAACTGATCGACTTCTACCCATCCGTGTTCATCGATTTTTAAATTTATTAATTCTGGTTTATGTCGCAAAATAAGACTAAGATACTTACCCATTTTAACTAAATCATTCATTTTCAAACTCCAAAATCATATCATACCAGATTGCTCCACCATGAACTGACTCTGAAATTCCTTTATTTACATAACCAAATTTTTCATAGTAATGAATCAAAGTATCTTTACAAGTTAAAATACATCCTCTACGACCTTGCTTTTGTGCGTCTTCAATTACTCTTTTCATTAATATCCCTGCTAAACCACGATTTCGATATTCTGGTAATGTATTTACTCCAAAAATTGCTTGCCAATCACCATTTGAATTATGGAGTTCAGAATTTTCAAACATTTCATCAGTAATAGTTTTTTCATCAGTAACCATTCCATTAATAAATGTAACAATTAAACCATCTTGTTCTATTAACCAAAAATAATCAGGATAAACTAATAATCTACTTCTAAAACATTCTCTTGAAGCAGCCTCGGTTTTAGGAAAACAAATTTCTTCAATTTTTGTAATTTCATCTAGATCTTCTATTGTTGCCTTACGTATTTTCATAATTACCTTCCTTCTAAAAAAAGTATAACATAAAAAATAATATTTCTTAACCAATAATAATTAGTTCTAACAATTAATCATCATTTATTAATTTTACTACCTTATTACTCTTTATTATCTTTTAATCCTAATATATTTGTAACCGTTTTAATAAATAATAAAATTTATCTAGACATAAACCATAAAAAATGACATAATACATTCGATTAAAAGGAGGAAAAAATGTCTAATAAACGTATTATTCAAGTAGAAGAAAAGGTACCTGGGAAATTATTATTACCATTATCATTACAACACATGTTTGCAATGTTTGGGGCCAGTGTACTTGTGCCCTTTTTATTTGGGATAAATCCTGCTATCGTTCTTTTTATGAATGGAGTAGGAACATTATTATTTATTTTAATTACTAAAGGAAAAGCTCCTGCATACTTAGGATCTAGTTTTGCTTTTATCGCACCAGCAAATATTGTCATTTCAAAATTTGGGTATCCTTATGCTTTAGGAGGATTTGTAGCAGTAGGATTTTTTGGATGTTTACTTGCATTTATAATTAAAAAATGTGGAACTGATTGGATTGATATTGTTTTACCACCAGCTGCAATGGGTCCAGTTGTAGCTCTTATTGGTTTAGAGCTTAGTGCTACTGCAGCTAATAATGCCGGATTGTTAGGTGATAGCATACAAATGTCTAATGTTTGGGTATTTTTGATTACATTAGGTGTAGCTGTTTTTGGAAATATTTGTTTTAAAAAGTTTTTAAGTGTTATTCCTATTTTAATTGCTATTATCTGTGGTTATATTGCTGCTATTTGTTTTGGTTTAGTAGATTTTTCTGCTGTTACAAGTGCACCACTATTTGCTTTACCAAATTTTACAATGCCAAAATTTGATATTAATGCAATTTTAATGATTTTACCTGTAATCCTTGTTATAACATCTGAACATATTGGCCATCAAGTAGTTACAAGTAAGATTATTGGACATGATTTAATTAAAGATCCTGGTCTACATAGATCTTTATTAGGTGATAATTTTTCAACCATGATTTCTGGATTAATTGGCTCTGTACCAACAACTACATATGGAGAAAATATAGGTGTAATGGCAATAACAAAAGTATATAGTGTCCAAGTAATTGCTGGAGCTGCCATAATTTCAATAATTTGTTCATTTGTGGGTCCCTTATCAGCCTTAATTCAGACTATTCCTGGTCCTGTTATTGGAGGAATTAGTTTTTTACTTTATGGAATGATTGGTACAAGTGGACTTAGGATTTTAGTTGACCAAAATGTTGATTATTCTATAAATAAAAATCTTATTCTGACTTCAGTTGTTTTTGTAACAGGTTTAAGTAGTATTTCTTTAAATCTTGGTGGAGTTCAATTAACTGGTATGGTTTTAGCTTGTATTATAGCAATGTTATTATCTTTGACTTTTCATTTTTTAGAAAAATTTAAATTAACTAATGACTAAATATGATAAAGACAGTTTTTTACTGTCTTTATTATTTTTAAACAATCTTTAACTATAATATAAAAATACCCTATAGAATATGGTTTACCTCCAATTACTCTATAGGGTTATTTATATTAGTATTTTCTTACACTAATCTTTTTTCTTTTTTGATACAAACAAATATGCTAGCGCTGTTAATGATGCGGCTAATCCAGTTACCCCAGCAAAGCTAGTGGTATCTCCTGTTTTAGCTACATTTACTGTTGTATCGCCTGATTTAACTGTATCTGATACATTTGAATCAACAGGAGCGGTTGGTTTTGATACTAAACCAGCCATAGCTGCTTCAATTGCTATTTTGGCATTTGTTATTTCTTCAGCTGTTGCCTCTGGGTCATTATATACATTTTTAGCATTTACTAGAGCCAAATTGAAAGGACCCCATGATTCAGCTGTATAATTAGCAGCATTTAAACTTTCTGCTTGATTAATTAAACTATTTAATAAGTCTTTATTTGGTAATAATCTTAGTTCTAAGAATGCTTTCACTAGTTTTGTATAAGTTTCATCAACTTCTTCTTGCATTGCATTTTCATTTACTAATACTTCATTAGCTTTATTTAATGCTGTTTCAAATACGTTCCATGTACTTTCACTATAATCACTCTTATTTAAATCACCTAATTGATTAACAAATGATTGCAATAACTTCTTATCACCTTTAAAGAATTCTAATTTCCACATTGCATTAGCTAAACGATTAAATGAAGCATCTACTTCATCCTGAGTAGCTTTATCATTAGCTAAAATTGTTTGCGCTTCTGCTAAAGCTGCTTTAAACTCATTTACTACTGCCGGCACTACGTTTTCTAAATCTGCATCTGAAACTGCTTGAGCCATTTGTACAGCAATTGATAACTCAAACTTATTTACTGTTTCTCCTACAGATGCTTCTTTTAAATTAGCATAAGCTGTTTGTAAATTTTGATAAGCTTCATTTACTTGCTGTTGTGTAGCATTACTATCGTTCAATACTACATTAGCATTATCATAAGCTGCTTTAAAGGCTGCATATGAAGAAGCTGTATATTTATCAGCTGAATTAATTGCTGTAGTAATTTCTTGACTAGCTACATAATTTGCTAATTCTTCTTTATCCACTACTGGTGGTGTATCTTTAATGAATTTAACTTTATAAGTTTCTGTAGTATTGCCATCTTCTGATCTAACAATAATTTTAACTTCATTTTCAAAAACCGGTAGAACTGTAATTGCTTCATTATTATTAGCAAAAGCTTCAACAGTTGGATAATCATTATTTCCTAGATTGACTGTATAAGTTCTTGTTTCTTCATTATATCCTTCAAATCCATCAAAATCTTCAATAACAGTACCATTTAATTTTAATTCATCAATATTTGCAGTTGTATTAACTGGTGTTTGTTCGACATAATTATAAACTTCAACCTCAGTTAAACCTATACATTTACCTACTTGTGGAGCTTTTAACCAGATTCTTAATTTACTAGTTGTAATTGGGTTAATGAATCCATAAGGAGTATCTCCTGCTAAATATGAAACTTGTGTAATATGAGAAGACTCAATTTCTATCCATTGATTAGTAGCACTATCATAATATTCAAAACGAACATTATCATCACCTGGTAAAACACTATAAGCACTATCTGTAAAATGCCATAATTTTACATTTTGCATTTTATATTCTTTTTGCCATTCTAACTGAACATATGTATCAGCAACTGGACTTTCATTTCTAATTGCCCAATTTGTCCATCTAGCATTTGTATCACTACTATTATTAGTAATTCCATCATTTAATTTAAGTAATGAATCACTAATTGCAGATGTTGAAGGCTCTGTTGGTACACCATTTTGCATTTTACCATTAGTAAATGATGGTGCATCAGAGTAATTTTTAGATGCGATGTTAGTAGATTCTGCAGCTCCTGGTTCTACTCGTACAGTTGCTTTTACATCAATACTTTCATCTAAAACACTAGCTGTTCCAGTAATCGTTACAATTCCTTCATTATCAAATACATTTTCAGGAATATCCCAAGTTACCGGGAATGCTTCACTATAATCACCATTTTCATAAATACCACGTAATGTTTGTGGTAATTTTGGTGCTATTCCAACATTTGTTACTGTTGAATAACCTTCCATCGCAACAACATCACCAATAACATGAACAGTTACAGATACAGTTGCATCACTATCTTGTAGTTTTCCAGTAACCGTAAACTCACCAGTTTTGTTTAATAATGATTTATCATAGCTATCCCAAACAATTGTAAGATCTTTTGTTTCACCATTATTATAAGTTCCTACTACTGTTTGTGGTAGTTGTGGTTCTTGTCCCACTGGTACATACATATTTTTAGAAATCTTATAACTTTGTAAATAAGCTTCTCCTTCAACACTTGCTCTTTTTGTATTTACAGTTACACTTGATGAAGTTAAACCATTAGAACTTGCTGTTAATGTAAATGCTCCTTCATTCTTTGTAGATTGAACAATTACTAAAGCTTTTCCACTGAATGCTTTTCTTGAATTTCCTTTATAACTATCAGTATCTGAGGCATTTCCATTATCAACCCCAACAATTTTCCCATCACCTTCAATGCTAAAGTTGATTCTATTATCAGCACCTGCAACCATATTATTACTTGCATCTTTTACATCTACAGTAATATAAGATAAACTGCTTCCATCAGCTTTAATTTCTGTTTTATCAGCATAGGCATCCAACTTAGCAGCTGCTCCATTAGTTGATACACTATTTCTACCTTCAGTATCACTAATTAAGTTTCCAGCTTCATCATATGCTTTAGCACTTAATGTACCAGCTGCCCAATTAACATTAAAACTTGGATAAAATTCACCATTAGAAAAAGTTTGATATGTGTACCCTAAATCTGTTGTATGTTTTGTTGCTGTATCTTCACCAATTTTTTCACCATTTAAATATAACTCTACTTTTGCAGCATTAGTGAATACATCAACTTTTACTGTACCATCATAATTTTTAACAATTTCATTATTATTCCATGTAGACATTAAATGCAATGTTGTACTGTTTTCATCCCATAGACTCTTATATAAATAATATGTATCTTTAGGGAATCCTGCTGTATCAAGAATACCAAAGAATGATGACTTAGGTTTTGCACCCTGACCACTTACACTACCTGCACCAGTTCCGTTCCATGGTGTAGGTTCACCAATATAATCAAATCCAGTCCAGACAAATTCACCTGCATTAAAATCATTTTTAATAACAAATTGCCAAGCATCACTAGCTGAATGTCCCCATCCTACTTTCGCAGCATCATTATCATATTCTGACATTTGCAAAATTGAGTTATCTCTTCCACTTGTGCTATATACACCTCTACTATGTACAGAACTAGCTGTTTCAGCACCATACAATGGCCAATCACCATATGTATTATGCATTGAAACTGTTTGATTATTATTTGCGTAGTTCATTCCAACTACTCCACCAGCTTCATAAATCTTTTGATTAATTTGGCTAATTGCATCATTAGGATTAGTATTTTTACGATTATCACCATTGGTTATTGGACGAGTCGTATCAACTTCTTGAACCCATTTAATAATATCACTTGCTAGATTCACATAATGTGATGTACTACTTGAGACACCTTCATCAATTTCATTTCCAATTGACCACATAATTACACTAGGATCATTTTTAGCACCATCTACCATTGCCTTTACATCAAATTCTCCCCATTGCATACCTGGTTCACCGTTAATAATTTGATTATCGGCAGTAATTGTTTCTTCAAAATGTGCTGTATAGTCATTAACATTACCATTTTTATATTCTGTCCAACCATCAAAAGCTTCATTAATTACTAAGATTCCATACTTATTACATATATCTAATAATGCTGAAGCTGCTGGGTTATGAGTAACACGAATTGCATTACATCCCATCTCTTTTAATATTTTTACTTGGCGTTCAATAGCATCATGGTTTGCAACTGCTCCTAATGATCCTTGATCATGATGCATACAAACACCTTTTAACTTCATGTTTTCACCATTTAATGAAAAGCCTTCATTATTATTAAAATCATAATAACGGAATCCATAATCAGTTTCATATGTATCTAAGACTTCATTTCCTTCTACTATTTCTGTTTTCATCTTATACATATTAGCATCTTCAACTGACCATAATTCTGGTGATTCAACTGACACACTTTGTTTTACATCTTGACTTTCATCAGCTGCAATTTGAACTTCACTTGTAGTTGTATCACTTGCTACATTACCTTTTTCATCAAGTAATGTATTTTTTACGGTTACTGTTTTATTGGTATCTCCATCATTTTCAACTGTAGTCGTTACATCAACTTCAACAGTTCCGTTTTTGTTTGTTTCCAAATCTTTAGCAATAATTTGTGTACCGTTGTATCCAACATGTACTTCATCTGTAACAGTTAAAGTTACATCTCGGTAGATTCCACTACCTGAATACCATCTACTACTTGGAATCTTGTTATTAGTTTTTACAACTAAAACATTTTCTGTTTTTCCATCAAAAACTAACTCATCAGTAAGATCAAATGCAAACGCAGTATATCCATATGGATGTTCACCTAATTTTTTACCATTAAGATATACTTCAGCATTCATATAAGCACCATCAAATTCAACCATTAATTGTTTACCTTGATACTTTTCCGGTACTACAAATGTCTTACGATACCATCCTACTCCACCTGGTAAGAATCCACTTTCAGCTTCTCCACTTGTTGTAAATTCCTGATCAATACTGTAATCATGTGGTAAATTAACATTATCCCATGATGTATCATTAAAATCTACATTTTGAGCATTTTCAACATTTCCACGGTGAAATTTCCAATTTTCATTAAACAATGTTGAACGTTCTCCTTCTCCAATGATGTCAACATAAACATCTTCTGGAGTCGATTGGGTAATTCTAGCATTTGGTTGTGCTAGAGTACTGACTGGAGCTACTGTTAGAATCAACGTAGCAGTTAATGCAGCTGAAATCTTCTTATCCCAACTCTTCTTCATAATTTTCCTCCTTTTCAAAGTTTCCCGTAAATAATTTTCATTATCTTACATATAAATCCTACCACGTAAGCGCTTTTTTAACAATAATTTTAGTAATTTTTTACCAATTAATAGATAAATTTTAGTGATAAAGAGACGTTTTTTTTTATTATTGCAACAAAAATTAAATAATCATGTTTTAATAAACCAAAAATCTTATAACTTTTCTACTAGACTAATAATATTTGGTGATTAAAATATTTTTATTGATTATATGTATTGTTTGTATTACAATGTATAATACAAATATTGGAGGTAACTTATATGTGGTATTTAGTTTTAATTATTATATTTATTAACGTTGTATTTTATTATTCATCAAAAAGAGATGCTAAATACAAAGAAGGGATGCTATTTTTAGTAACTATTCCTGAGTATGCAATAGAATCTATGGAAGTACAAAAAATAATTACGTTTTATAATAAGTATCTTAATTTATCATTAATTGGAACTTTTATTATATCTGCACTACTAATCTTATTATCTAACTTATTTCCATCACTAATAATAACATTTATATTACTTATTATGATTTTTGTAAATGCCATCATCCTGCAGATCCCTTTTAAAAAAGCTAGAGATAAATTACTTCAAGTTAAAAAAGAAAATAACTGGTTAGTTATGAATGAAAAATCTTATAAAGTTGATTTGCAGCTTTCATCTTATATGGAACAACAATCTTTTAAATTAAAACGTTTTTATAATGTTATTTTAATTGATATTTTTGCAATTATATTTATGGTTAAATATAATGCTGATATTATGATGTATCCTTTTATGATCTTACAGATAATTGTATTATTTGGTGGATTATTATTTATTAAAAAACAAGGTAATCAAGCATTTTGTGAAAATAGTGAAGCAAATATTACTATTAATTTAAAACGAAAACAAACTTTTTATGACTGCTTTTTTTACTTAACTTTATGTGATGCTTTATTTAATTTAGTAATACAATTATATCTTTTAGAAAAACTTAAGTTTATATATATTATATTTACTATTACTCTATCATTTATTGCAATTATTCTTACTTTGTATAAAGTAAAAGATTATTATAATAAAAAAGCTGAAATACTTTCATTTTTTAATGAAAGTAATTATAGCTTATCTGATGATGATTGTTGGAAGATTGGTTTAATGGGTCCTGTTTATCATAATCCTTATGATCCTCGAACCCTTGTTTCAATGCCTGGCGGTACTCAATTAACTTTTAATACCGCAAAAAATGGTTATCGTTATTTTATTATTGGCGTTATTTCTATTATATTTTGTTTTTTAGTTTGGCTATTTGGCTACCCATACTATTTAGATATAACACATAACTTGGTAGATCTATCATTAAAAAACAATAAAATTGAAATTACTAGTGAGTTTTATAACTTCAATATTGATATAGATACAATAGAAAAACTTGAGATTACAAACAGTTTGGGAGAAGGAAAACGAACAAACGGTACAGATACAGGAATTTATTCTAAAGGAAACTATAGATATGATAAGTATGGTGATTGTAAAGTTTATCTTGCTAATTTACATGAATGTTATATTATTATTTATACCAAAGATAACATCTATATAATAAATGATGATGACACTGGAGATACTAAATCTTTTTATCAGCAATTAAAAGGGGTAATTAAAAATGATAATTAATTTAAATTATAATAGTGAGATTCCAATTTATCTTCAATTAAGAAATGAAATCGTAAGAGGAATTGGTAGTGGCCAATTTAAATATGGAGAATCTTTACCAACAGTTAGAACGCTTGCAAGTGACCTCCATGTTAATAATATGACTGTAAACAAAGCTTACAGCTTACTGAAACAAGAAGGCTATATTTGTATTGATCGTCGTCACGGTGCAAAGGTTTTGCCAAGTAAGGATAGTTCTATGAATTTTAAAGAACAAATTTTTAGTGACTTACAATTGCTTGCCAGTGAAGCAATTGTTAAGGGAATGAATAAAAGTGATTTTCTTAGCTTATGTAATGAAATGGTACAACAATTACAATATGAAGCTAAATTAAGTAAGTAGACATTTTCTTTTTTAAGAGATAAAATTATATTGGGAGGTAATTATGGATAAAGAACAAATTTTAACTTTTTTAGATAATGATTTTGTAACAAATAGTGTTATATATTTTAATGACAATATACCTAATCAAATAGGGAACGCCATATATATGTATGGAGATAATGATATTTTAGAACTTGTTGCCTTTATTGATAGTAGTATGGAATTGGATGGTAGTAAAGGAATGATTATTACTACTGATAAAATATACTTCCAATTTGATACCAAAGGTTGTTTTAGTTATGATAGTATTATTAAATTATCATTAGAAAACTCTAAATCACTAGCTTATATTACCACTGATATGTGTAAATACAGCTTTGATAATTCTTTTATTAACAATAATAAATTTATTGAACTATTAGCAGCTATTACAAATTTAAAAGTTGAAATGATATTAACCAATCATGAAAAAGTCGCCTATTATGTACCAATTATTTTAGATGATATTATAAATGACGAGTATGAAGATATTACTCTTACAAACCAAGATCAGCAAAAAATAAAAAATTTTTATTATGAACTTGAGTTAATAAAAAAACTTGATTATGAAAATCAGATATTTGAATTAGAACAATTGTGTAATCAAGCCTTAGATTTTTTTAATGCTCTTGCACTAGATAGTGAAGAAATAGATATTCTTTTAAAACTTCAAAAACAATTTAATGATAAAAATAACGAAGATGAAGAATCATTTAAAGGAGCTGAAAAATATTATGATGATATGATGAATAAGTATCAAAAAGGCGATCCTGACATGTTAAACCAAATTAAAGGAGTAATGAAAACTTTGGGAATTGATGAACAAGATTTAGAAGGTAAGTCGCCAGCAGAGTTAAATCAATATATAGAAAATTTATGTTCTAGATTTGGTATTTCTAAATCACAAATAGAAAAACTCTCTAAAAAATTTAAATTATAAAAAATCTAAACGAAACTGTTTAGATTTTTTTCTTTAATATCTCTAATTGTTTTTTCTTACTAAAACTATTAAAAATTAGTTGATATGACTCATTTAACATCATTTTTAATAATTGTTCAGAAACATCCCCATCTATTTTAATGGAATTCTAATTGTTTTTATTCATATAATAACCAGGAATTATATCTTTATATTTTTCTCTAAGTTTTTTACCATTTTCAGATTTTAGCTTAAGTGTAATATAATACGGATGATTATCTTCATTTAAACAAACAGCTACAAACATTTTATCATTTATTACATAACGGATCCAATTCCATTCCTTTTGAATATTCTTAGATACTTCATTCTTATCTAAAAGATATTTATCAATCCATTCATATTTCATATAATAACTTTATTTAATTGCATATATTCCTACCTGCATAAAGCTATACCAAAAGACATGAACTAATGTAAAACCAATCGATTTTAATAATTTAATATGCTCATTAATACTTAATGGAAAATAGTTAACGCCACATCTAGAAAGATGATTTTCTACTTCATTTACAGATTTACCATGTTCTTGCTGATACATTCCCCAACGCTGCAATTCAAAACTTGTTATTTCCTTGGACTCCGGTACAACATTTTCAAATGTAATATATATTCCGCCCAAACATAATGCTTGATAAATATTTTTAGTTGCTTTTTTTCGAACATCCATTTGTAAATAGTGATGCACCTGAATTGTTGTAACGACATTAAATTGATTATTAAATTCAATTGTTTCAGAACCACAATTAAGATATTTTGCTTTTAAAGTTTTATTATTTATACGTGCTCTTTCTAACATTTTTTCTGATGGATCAGCCATTACAAAGTGTCCTTTTGGAAATACATCTTTAGCTTTATTAGCTAAAGTCCCAGTTCCGCATCCTAAATCTAACCAATTTATTTCCATAAATCTCATATTTTTTATTACACTGATTGTTTGTTTATGAAATTCTTCATAGTAGGGAATCACACTCTTTATTTCACTATCATATTCTTTAACATTTATTGGTGTTAAATTATCTTTAGCCATTATTCTGCTCCTAAACTTTTTATTATTATAATATAAAAACACAGTATATCAAAATCATACTGTGTAATAAATCAATATTATTTTTCAGACTATCTGGAATATAAAGAATTTTAAATATGATGTTTCTTCCATTGTCCATAAAATTGGATGGTCATGATTTTGTTGGGTAACAGAAACTTGTTTCAATATAACTCCTGCTTCCTGTGCTGATTCTCTTAACATTTTTTCAAAATTAGCAGTTTCCATAAAACGAGAGCAGCTACATGTAATTAAATAACCACCTTTTTCTAAAAGTTTCATTGCTTTCATATTAATTTTTTTATAACCATTATAGGCATGTTCAATAGTTCTTCTAGATTTTGTAAAAGCTGGAGGGTCTAAGACAATTATATCATATTCACCAACTTTACAAGTATCTAAATATTTAAAAACATCATCTTTAACAAATGAAATCTTATTTTCTAAATTATTTAGCTTAGCATTTTCATACCCCTGGTTTAAAGCCGTTTGTGATACATCTACAGCCACTACCTTTTTTGCTTTTCCATAAGCCGCATTTAAAGCAAATCCACCTGTATGACTAAAACAATCTAAAACTTTTTTTCCATGAGCCATTTTCCTTAATAATACCCGGTTAGCTTTTTGATCTAAAAAGTATCCTGTCTTTTGTCCATTTTCTACATCAACATGTAACCTAATACCATTTTCATTTATTATCGTAGTAGTTGGTAGATTAATATTTTTCCAATATCCCTTTTCTAAAGGTAACCCCTCTTTTAAACGAACATTAATATCATTTCTCTCATATATTCCCTTAACATCTTGATTATCTTCTTTTAGTACCTCAAGTAATAAATTATATATCATATCTTTTATTTTCTCTAAACCATATGAACTAATCTGACATACCAATATATCATTATATCTATCAACGGTTAACCCTGGTAATTTATCAGCTTCACCAAAAATCAATCTACAATTTGTTATATTTTCTTCTTCTAACGTTTTTCTGTACTCATAAGCAAATTGTATTCTTTTTTTAAAGAAATCTTTATCAAAAATTTCATCACTTTTTTTAGATAAAATTCGAACTGTAATATGACTATTTTTTGATATGAACCCTGTTCCCATATAACGGCCCTGAGTAGTTATAATATCTACTAATGATCCATTTTCTATTGATTCATCTAAATCAACAACATTGTTCCTATACATCCACATTTGACCTTTATCTAACCACTTTTCTCCTTCTTGAGAAATAGTAACTTTAGGATTATTTTTATTCATTAATATACCTCACTATAAACCATATTTGTTAATCAATTATTATTATACAGTATTACATCACTTATAAATATATAAAAACAAAATTATTTACATAAATAAAATCAATTTAGTAATATAAAATCGACTATTATAAAAAATACTTTACTTACAAATCACTATCCTTTTTTGTAACAACTAGATAATAACTAATAAGCTAATTTCATTATTTTATCTTCAATTTTTTTAATAACAAACTTGAAATACTCATCATCTTTATCAGAAGGATCTTCTATCATCCAGTTATCATCAAACTCTTTTCCAATATAAGGGCATTTAACATCACAACCCATCGATATAGCAATATCAGCTGTAGGTATATCTTTTACAAGTTTACTATATTGATTCTTTTTCATATCAATTCCATATAATTCTTTAATAATTCTTACTGCCTTTTGATTTATTTGCGGTTTTATTTCTGTACCACAAGAATAAAACTCATATCGATTTGATAAAAATTTTTTGCCCAATGCTTCAGCAATCTGAGATCTACACGAATTATGAACACATACAAATACAATTTTCTTCTTCATTTTAATACCCTATATTTTTTAATAATCCAATCACTTCATCTTTACTTAATACTTTTCCATAAGAAACAACTTTACCATCTACAACAAGCGCAGGAGTTGTCATAACCCCATAGCTAGAAATTTCCACAAAATCTGTAATATGGTCTATACTAGATTCCATTTCTAATTCATTTAAAGCTAGTTTAACATTTTGCTCTAAAGAAGTACACTTAGCACAACCAGAACCTAAAATCCTTATTTTCGAACCTTCTTCTTTCTTTTTTAATACTTTTTTCATACTCTCATTATCACATTTAAAATGACAACAGTTTTTTTCTTTTCTTTTAAACAATTTCATTTACACAACTCTCCTTTTATTAAAAATCAAACTTTGAAGAAATATCCAATAACAATAGATTATCTTTTCTAGTATAACACGCATCCATTTATCTTTAAGATACTTATTTATAGTTACAATAATTTCTTCACTACATTGCAGCTTACCATGTTGTCTTATTTGTAATCCTGAACATCTCCCCAACTGAATCAATTGAATACAATAACCCTTTATCTTTTAATAATTGATTAATCTCCTCTATCACATTTAAGTCTACAACATTTGCCATAACAGTCTCCTTTTATATAAATAGAAATGAAAATATATTAAACATAAATCCTATCAGTATAATTCCACTTGTTACTATTGTTATAAAAATAATCATTAATTTCCTCTTTATTACTTTTGATAACATAATCATTGATGGCAAAGATAAAGTTGTAACCGCCATCATAAATGATAAAACAGTTCCCAATCCTGCTCCTTTTAATAATAAACTTTCTGCTACTGGAATAGTTCCAAATATATCAGCATACATAGGTACGCCTACCACAGTAGCAAGTGGAACTGAATAAAAATTATTCCCCCCCAATATCGACTCAATCCAGTGTTCTGGTATCAAGTTATGAATAATCGCTCCAATAGCAACTCCTATAAATATATAAGCGGATACTTTCTTAACTGTTTCTAGAACCTGCTCTTTAGCATAATTTCTTCTATCCTTTGTTGTTAGGTTAATCGAATCTATCTCAACATTACCTGCCTGTTTAATAAAATCTGCTACCTGATCTTCCATATGAAACTTCTCAATCAGTGTTCCTCCAACAATAGATATAATTAATCCAACTATTACATATGTAACAGCCACCTTCCACCCAAATATACTCATCAATAACACCAGTGATCCTAAATCAACCATTGGTGATGATATTAAAAACGAAAAAGTAACCCCTAGTGGTAACCCGGCACTTGTAAAACCCATAAAAATAGGAATGGATGAACAGCTACAAAATGGTGTTACTGTACCAAGTAATGCTCCAATTATATTTGCCCAAATACCATGGAATCTTCCTAATATCTTTTTTGTTTTTTCTGGTGGGAAATAACTTTGTATATATGAAATAATATAAATTAATACTGCTAATAATATAAAAATTTTAATTGTATCATAAATAAAAAACTGTAACATTCCTCCTAAGCTTGCTTCTACCTTTAAACCTATACTATTCAAAATTATTCCAATCAACTCATTTAACCATATCATTCCAAGAATTTGATTTTGGAAAAATAGCCAAATTTGATTCATAGCATCCTCCTTATATCGATATATTTCGATGTATTAATTTTATTTATTGCCACCAATTCAATGGTGGCATTTTTAAACAACTATTAATCTGCTTTTAACTGTTGTAAATATTCAATCAAAAACTGTATACCATCTTCAGATAAGGAATAATGAGACCACTTCCCATCTTTTCTGACATTTACTATTCCAGCATCAACTAACAGTTTCATATGATGTGATAAAGTCGATTGCCCAACATCTAAGATCTCTAACAATTTACATGCACAGTGTTCACCAGATTTTAAAATATTTAATATTTTTAATCGATTTGGATCACAAAATGCTTTAAAAATCTTAGTTTCTTGATCAAACTGTTTGTTCATCAAATCACCTCACATCTATATTTTTCGATATAACAATAACATACACATTCATAATGGTCAATATATTTTAAGATAATTTACATCAAATAATCTGTTAAAAAATACTTAATCCATTGATGTCACAGTTATAAATATAATCAACATAACTTATATCATCCCCATCAATATTATTAAAATGAATTAAACTCAAACTATTTTAAATTCTCTAAATCTTTGTCTGTTCTTTTTATAATTAAAATTTGATTCAATACATTTCTTCGTTAATATAGTTATAATTTTTTCTCAAATATTTTATGTTCTTTAATAATTTTATAGGCATTATTCAAATAAAATTGATGCGCATCAACACGCTTGAATTGTGATCCAAGTATAATACTAGATAATCCTTTTATCTTGGAAAATTCTTCAGTATAATAAAGTAATTGACTTCCAATTCCTCTACCTTGATACTTTGAACGAACAGCAAGTGTATTAACAATCAAATAGGGATTCTTATGAATACTATATTTAATAACTACTTCGATAATACCGACTACTTTAAGATTATCGACCGCAACAAAAACATAATTACAATTATCCTTACACACAATATTAATCATTTCTTTGATTCTTTTTACAGGATAATTATAATTCATAACTTCTAAATATAAATCATAAATATCTTGTGCATCTTCAGTATTTACTTCTCTAATTATCATAACTAAATCTCCATTAAAATATCTTTCATCTTATTTATAACCGTCTTTAAAATTAATGTTTTACAAATATTAATTTGGATATATTTTTAATAACATCTTTTCCCTATCACTATAGCATTATTTACATCCTCTTCACTAGAATCTGTCCTCACATCAACTTCTTTATAATATTCTCAAGTCATAAATTCTTTTGATTAAAATAATTTTATCACATATCTTTTTTTAATTCATAAATTACTCCCCATATAAATAAATATATTTGGCATAAAAACAAGTTAAAGTTAAAATATATTGTCGCTTAGCAAACTCACTATATTGTAACTTATACTTATTAAATACGTTCAGCATACATATCCACATTAATATGCCATTCTCCATTATTTTTTACTGTGATATTTTGCCAGTGAAAACGATTATCCTCTATCTTAGTAAAAACCCATTTTCTTCTTTCATCATCAATGTATGTAAGAACTATCATATCATCTTGTTTTCTTGCCTCAAGTCGTATTATTTTTCCTGTGTAACCATAAGCCACGTCCCATGCATGTGTATCGGGATTGTAAATACGAATTGATGTTCCATATTCATAATTTGGTAAGATAATAACATCTTGAATTGCCATTCCTTCAAGAACCCATGAAAAATGCCACTCACCTTCAATTTTGCAAGAATTATTGTTATCAATATAGTTAATTTTCCAACTGCCAATAAGTTTTCCAAAATAATTAAATTCTTCGGGTACTGTAATATTTTTCTTTACACTTGTCAGCGCATCATAAAAATCTTGCATATTCTAATTTCTCCTCTACTATAAATAATTTCTAACTCTAAGACTTATGCTTTTAATTTATCATCTTTTAATCATTTGTTTCAATTGAATGATAAATTTGTATATATTGCTATACTACCAACATATGAATTACTGATAACAAATTAAAAATACAAGTATACTATTTTAACATTTTTGATAATACTTATTTTTCAATATAAAGTCATACTTTTAAATATACCATATAAGTTATATGAATCATTTCAGCCAGCAACTTACTTTCGTATTCCTTAATACGGATTCCATAAATATGAACTAGAATTTCTTATAAAATACATAGTTTGTTGCCTTTTTATTAATTAAATAGGCAATCATAAAACCACTTTTAGCCTGTTTGATTTCTATTATACATCCTTGTTTGAATAATTCATAATGTAAAAAATTAGATTTTCTTATTTATCATAAATAACTACTAATTTTATTTCTTTTTTACTGCTATCCATACTTCAACATCTCCACCTTTCCATAATGCTCAATATCTGGTGCTTCAGATTTCATTTTACCAGTAATATAACCTTTATTTAGTAGTTTTTTAGGTAACCATTTTATAATCGCCTGTGCTCCTGTTTTACCAATCGTTTCCTTAGTACATAGAAATACTGCCTAAGTCATTGCTGTAAGGATATACTCACAAGGTCATCAACTAAATCAAATTTCTTGCAACAGCTTTTATATACTCAAATTTTTTAGAGTCTGAGAAATCAGTATTATAGATATTTATTCCTAATAATCCATAAGGATCATAATTTGTTAATGCAAATAATAATTCTTCAAGTTTATTTTTTTGTATATAAGACCAATGTTCTGGAATCGCCCTTTTTCCTTCACCTTTTTGATTAGATAACCTACAACTCGAAAGCTCTCTTTTTTCTATATAAAATGGTACATTCATTTTTTCTCCTCCTAGTTTTTTCTTAGTTGATAATTGGAATTCATATTTGGCTTAAACACTCCTTGCTGTACCACCTATATCATTCTAATTTTAGACATCTGCATGTTGAAATACTTTTGTAACAGATATCAATAGATAAATCCGCTAAAACAAACTTCCTTAATCATTTATGTATAAAATATTTTAAAACTTCATATAAATTTATCAGTTTCTGTAATACTATTACAAATGTCTTTTAAAATGTTCAGCTGTTCTTTATGGTTTTTAATTTCAATCTCCCCCTCTTGTTTCTAAATTATAATTTATTTATAAAGACAATCCCTCTTTATACATACTGTATTGAAAGCTAGATACGATACTAGTCTTAGAAGAATAACTTTATTATCATATAGCAAACTTTTTAAATTATAAAAAATAACTACTTTATAATTTTAGAGATTTTTATAACCAAAAGCAGCATCTATAAAATACAAAAAATAGATTTATATCATTTTTAGTTATCTTCAGATATTCTATATATTATTTCAAAAGAACTTTAAAGTCTATGAAAATGAAATAAAGATATGTGCCAAAAACATCTGTAGTTAAAAAAGCTAATTAAAATATGATATAAAAACAACTCTTTCTACTACATAATTTATACTACTAAGTTAAAAATTATTATTTTAAAAACTGTATCAATTGCTAGTAATTAAATCAAATCTAATATTTATAACCTTACTAAAAAACTCCAATGTCTAATTCAACAATGGAGTTTTTTATATTTACTTAATTGATAGATATATCATAATACTACCATCCTGACCATATTTTTCAAAGTCAGTTTGGTATGTACGTTTCGCTTCAATCTCAGTATTTGACCAGATTTTCTGCCAAGTTTTACCTACATTTTCAATAGAATTCCCATCTACCGGAATCTCTATATACTGACAATTAGCAAGTTCAATAGAGTCAGGTAAATCACATGATTCACTCCCTATTAGCAAATCATAATCTCCTGAATAATTTGACTCATAATTCGAATAGATAGCATATATATCTCCTGATAGTTGTAAGGTTGTGATTTCTTGCCATAAATCCATGACTCCTTCTAGCGTTGTATTATTTGTCCTTATTCTTTTACCTTTAATAATTATTTTTTCCATGATTACTCTCCTTGATTTTATATTTAGATATTTACACACCTGTTCTTATCTTATCATGGAAATGTTGACACCATTATGTCAGTGATTTTAACTTAGTAGATTTTTTGCATCTTTTCGACCCATTGAATATGTTGTTTTTTTACATATTCTGGATAAATTACTTTAACCTCACTTCCAAACATCAGTAGAAATGGAATAATATTATGATTTTTTGAATACTTAAAATTTACAAATACATTATTTTCATCAATCTTCATTTGCTCATCTAAAAAGAAATCATACAGTTTTCCTAATGATCTTTTTGTAAAAGATAATTGGATTTCTATTTCTACATCATTTTTTCTTTCAGAAGACGGGATATCAACATCAAAAAATATTTGCAATACTTCAAGTTTACGAATTCTTGTAATTTTAAACAAGCGAATGTCTTTTCTTAATTCACAATAGGCTTTGAGATACCAACTGCCATTTTGTAATACTAATTCTTGAGGAAGAATGATTCTATTTGAAAAATCTCCATTGGCTGTAATATATGTAACCTTTACTTTTTGATGATTTGTCAGTGCAGAATATAGTTCTTTTAACTTTGCGTTTGTTTGTTTTTCTACAATTGGATTATGTAAAGTAGCAGAAGTCAATGTCATATTGGGAATTTTAACAGGTATATCATGAATTACTTTTAATTTACTATGAATATTAGATGTTGACTCTTGGAATGGTAATAACTGTTCTTGTACTTGCAAAGCGTTCATTATTTTTTGTTTTTCATAATCACTAAACGTAAATGAGTGTATTTTAAAAGTATCAAGTAGTCCAAAACCCCCATTAATCCCAGGATATGAGATAATTGGAAATCCCGCATATTCTAATGTTTCAATATCACGGTATATTGTCCTTTTTGATACTTCAAAGTTTTTAGCTAATGTGTTTGCAGAAATAATTTGTTTGTCTAACAATAGTATGATAATAGATAATAATCTTTCAATTTTCATATATGCTTTGCCTTCCTTTTATTCTATAGGTATTGTATACATATCTATAAATTCAAACTCTGCACTTTTAATCCATTCATAAAGTCTATTCATGTGTTATTATGAGTATCATTATTTACTATAAGCATAAAATATTTAGCCTTGTTTAATTGATTTGCTAGAGTTGATATATTAATTTTCTAGTTATTTTTATTAGCAGATTTATAAAGCAAAATTATAATTCCTCAACAAAATGATTATCGGATCATTCCAATATTTTTTTATACAAAATCAGTATTACTATCAAAGTTAAGCTGATACATTCAAAATATGACAAAAAAATCTTTTGGCTGCCATTGCTCTTCATAGGAATAACAATATTTCATACCTATTTTTTCATAACACTCACACTTCTCAAATTATTTTTGTCATGCGTTGCTATAATATATGACATTCCATCTTTCTTTACTTTATCCACATCAGCTTTCCTTGCTTCTGACCTTGTAAATCCTCGGTGTTTATAAATCTTATATTTACAAGCACTTTCTGTATAAAGATAATTCATTTTTCCCACTTCAAACACAGACAGTAAAGTTGTACCAGCTCCTTTAATTTTACATCCTAAGTCAATAGCAAAAAAACTATTTCTCCATCAGTTTTTTGCTTTTCACAAAATGACGAAAGCATTTCTTTATTTGCTGTATCTATTCTCCAACACCTTTTCCTGCGACGAGATGTTGAAGCCAATCAAATATCTTCACACAAACTGCTTTTGATAAGCTGTAATAGCATTTCGGTCCATTCTTCATTTCAGCCATCAAAACGCCCACAAAATATCATTAACATAAGCACCATAAACTTTTGTTGCACGATTCAATTCCATATACCAATCTAAATGCATTCCTTGAATTGCAAATTTTTGTACTTTTTTATAATCATTTTTACGAATTTCTTTTATTTCAATCAAACAGCTTAACCTCACAAATTCAAATTTTCAAGTTTAATAAACAAGAATTCATTAATTTTCTTTTATCATACAATACTCCGTAAGAGGAACACAATCATTTGTATGAATCTCAACTAATTTAAAACCAAAATATTCATAAAGAGATACATTACTTTCTGTGAAGGTTTCTAAGACAACACATATGTCGTTCTTTTGACACTCCTCAAGGATTGGAGTAATTACCTTTCGAAATAAACCACTACCCTTTTTTTCTTTTGATATAGCAATCTGTGTAATATAATAACAGTCTTTGCAATATCTTTTAAACCATTTTCTATTATGAAGCTTATTTTGAAGTTTCATTTTCTCTTTTAAAATAACTAAATCACTTTTAGACAGTTCACTCAAATAGAGTTGTGTTTTAAGTGAATTTAATAATATGTTGAGAAATGTAAATTTAGTAGATTTAATAGCTACAATAACAGCATGAAGCCCACCAGCATCTTCAATCAATATATCTCCTTTATCAAAATATAGATTTAATTCTGAAATTGTAACTTTTTTCATGACTGATTTTGCATTTTCAAAATCTTTATACAAAAACATAAATTGCTCTAATCCTTCAAAGCGTTCAACTATAAAAGTAGCTATTTCTTCTAATTCTTCTTTTCTGGCTCTTCTCATGAAAGTCTCTCTTTTCCTAATATAATCAACTTCTTTTTCAAATATCACTTGATAGTAGTTAGCCCATATACTCCGCTTTTTTCAGATTCTTTGACAATGATATCTTTACATGCTTCAAACGTTTCTCCTTTATGAGCAATTTTTCTTTAATATCTAATACATAAAAAATCATTTGTAGTGACGTTGTTACTCTCAAATCTACTTTTACAACTAAACAATCCTATAGCAACATAATCATAAACATCATATAAATAACTATTTAGATTCTTATAGCTTAAGTTACCTGCAAATTTATTCATATCAGATATTGCCTTTTTATATTCATGATATAGCTTTGATAATAACTTCTTTTTACTATAGAATTTAAAATTAGCCATAAGATTTAATTCATGATACTCTTCATGTATTTGATTTCTAAGCAGCTTTGCTTCTTTGTAAGCAATTCCTTTGTCTTTACTATTGGCAAATTCTAATAATCGATTACCTTCTTGATAATAGTAATATAAACTATCAAAAATTTCTTGTAATGAAGGATAATTCCTTCTATTAAATAATGCCTCCATTTCTCTTTCTTTACTTTATTTTATACATAATATTCTCGAATATCATAGTTACTTTAGGATCAATAACCCTCATATTGTGCTTTAAAACTTAGATATCTTCAATCACTTATTTTATAGCATACTTCCTTTTAATCCTTTTTTAAAAACTAAGACTGCTCTTTGCGTTCCTAAAAAAGACATAGTAATCAGTCGATAACCTCTCTTTTCCATTTCGGCTATTTTCTCATCTATTTTATTCGTCACATTTCCTACTGAAATATCTTCTACTAATTCCGTTTTATACATTCTTATCACCCCCATAAATTATAATTTTCTTTTCAGATAAACTGGAATTTGTAGAGTTTCTAGCCTATGTTTCACTTGTACTTCCAATTTCAAGCAAATTCCCCTCTGGATCAGCTACGTAAAAATTGCGGATACCGAAAGTATAAGTGATAGGTTCTCCTATAGGAAACTGCACACCCAACTTTGACAGACGCTCATATTCCAAATCTACCTCAGCAAAATTGGATAGCCAAAGGGCGATTTCAAATGTCTGATTGATACCCTTTGGAAATATATAGTCTTCTCTTATTGTCTTTACAAATTCTTTCCTGCTATACATAAATAAGGACAGTTCTCCACTTGCGGTTTCAAAATCCGCAAAAGGTCCACCACTCCATTGAGTTTGAAAACCTAGTATATCTCTATAAAATTGAACCATATTTTCCATGTCATTGACCAGCAGGCTCACACCGACACGTACATCTTTTCCGTTCATTATCAATACCTTCTCGACAAATTCCGATTTATATATAACTTTGAATAATTTGGAAGTTTTCCTCTAATGGCAAACTTCCATCTAATAAAATACACTTACAACCTAATTTTTTTTGCCATTCATCATGCTTTGCTTTACTTCTCATATCTATACCGCCATTATCATATGCCGTCGCCCAGTTTAAAAATTTTTGATGATTTTCATACATATCTCCGCCTATATCAATTCTGTTTCCAAAATGTACTTGTTCTCGCCTCACTAATCTTTCAATTCTTATGTTCGTATCAGTTTCTACTCGAATAGCTAATGAAAATAAGGGAATTAACTCATCTCCCCAATCAACAAGGGAACCTGCTATAACAATTTTTTCATGTTCATTTATATCTTTTCTCATCATAGATAATCTTTCTGAAACATCTCTTTTTTTCGTATAAGGTGGATTGGTTTCTTGCCAAAAGTAATCATCAGTATCCATAAAATAGTAATTCCATTTAACAGATATATATTTGCCAATAGTTGAGGTTCCAGAACCAGATGCTCCATATATATGAATCACTCTCTTGCTCATTATACCTCCTCCTCAAATTATAATTTCGTACTATATAGATGTAGATGTTAGTTATATTCATCTACACTTACTTATATAATAAGGGATATAGTGGTTTGACGCAATTCTAATTGGAATATTTCATATACTTCCGTCTATAAACAGTCACCCAGTCCCTTATTATCTCTATTCGATTAAGCAGGTTGTGACTTTTATATTACATAGAAGCTTACGTGTCACCAACGAAAATGAGTTGTAGTAAGTGGGATCCACTATAATCTACACTTAAGGAGGTGTTTTTTATGATTAGTATTGGTGTTGATGTAGCTAAAGAAAAGTGTACCATTTGTGCTATAAAGTCTTATAGTGAAATCCTTCTTTCTCCTAAAAAATACAAGCACTCAATCGATGATTTGAATTGCTATAATGGCAAAGATAAGCTATGTGACTTCATTTTTGACTATTGGCGTTGTGATAATACTACAAAGAGTTCCGAGAAAGTATTCATTAAGAAGTATCTTAACTGGTTAAAGAAAAAAGGATACCGTCAAAATGAAAATGAAGCCCGCTAGCTCTATTTCATATCTCAAACAAGTATCCCCACATTACCATCTCACTTAACATCAACAAAAATGCTTGTCCAAGAGGCAGTAATAGTTTTAAGAGAAATTGATTCTTCTCTCTTTATCATTTTAAACCAAATGAGAGATTTAGCCAAGACCATGCCTGAATACAGCATGGTTCTTTCGATGGGTGGTGTGGGAGAAACTCTAGCTCCAAGACTTATTGCAGAAATCAAAGATCCTCGATGGTAGCATATGCTGATATAGATGCGCCACCCTATCAAACTGGTCAATTCACAGGCACTAAACGTCATATATCAAAACGTAGTTCTTCAACATTAAGAAAAATAGGATATGAATTATTGGATTCTATAAACAAGCACCAAAGTTTTTTGACTGATGACACTGTATGCCAATTTTTTTAAAGAAACGTGCAGAAGGAAAGCCGTATAGAGTATCCATGATAGCTGCCTATAATAAATTTCTAAGGATATATCATTCACGCGTATCAAAAATATTAAGTGAATCAAAACAAGGCGATACATAAAACATTAAAACATATAATACTCATATTTTTATGGTCTTTTCGTTATGCCTTAGAAAACTGATTGATTATTTCAAAAAAATACTTGATCTTTATTAGCTGGTTTATAAAATTCTTTCTATCGTTATTTTATCATAGAAAATTTATACCAACAATTAAATCTATTCTTCAAATTATTTATCAAAATCATAACCACGCCTAAAAGACGTGGTATGCACTCACCCTGTAAGGGCATGCTGTTGCGCTAGTCATTCGACCACTGAACGCCTTGACAACCGCAACGTCATTTACTCACTGACCCTCAAAGGGTCTTTTACTTTTTTTTCTTTTTCTTGTACCCTTCCACTGGTTCTCCTGTGAACGGGTCAATAAATTCTTCCATACTCATTTGATCACTCAACTTATCTTCCGCTAACTGATTTTGAATATATTCTCTCACTGTCTTCTCGTTCTTTCCTACTGTATCTACAAAATAGCCTCTTGCCCAAAATTTTCGATTTCCATATTTATATTTCATACTTGCATGACGATCAAATATCATAAGCGTTGACTTGCTTTTCAGGTATCCCATGAACTCCGCCACAGAATACTTTGGTGGTATTTCTAATAGAAGGTGAATATGATCAGGACATAACTCTCCTTCTATCAGCTCTACTCCCGGTTTTCTTTCAATTAAGGTCTTTATAATTAATCTTATATCATGTCTTAATTTATTGTATATTACCATCCTTCTAAATTTTGGTACTATTACAATATGATATTTACATCTATATGATGTATGTGATAAACTTTTTGTGTCTTTCATAGACTAACCTCCTCGTTATTTTATTTGCAGCTGCCAGGCTACAATTATTATATCACGAGGAGGTTTTTTACCCAGACGCTAAAGCTTTATTGTTACCACGCGCATAGCACGTGGTTTTTGTTTCACAATAAAAAGCAGATATCATCAAAGAAATCTGCTTACTTTTCACGTAATTTTTACGGAAATTCACGAAAAAAATTCATTTTCACGGCAAAATCAATGATTTTTATATGCGACTCTATACTGGTTGTATACGGCTAAAAGCATTGATTAAATCGTACTTTTTCGGTTGTATGCGTATTGTACATAGGTTGTATGAGGTTCTACTTATTATTCATATGAGATTGAAAAAGTATCGTTATCTAGGAAAATAAGCAGTTCAATAATATCCCTTAAATACTTAATATTTTCATTTGTGTATCCTTATTGTATACCATTTAAAAGAAAATTGACAGCTTTTTGACAGTTATTCCAATATATTTTACTATTCATATTTGTTCATTTTCAATACTTACTATTTAAAATCAATAAGTTCTCTAATATCATTTACTTTCAAGGCTTCCGCTATTTTTGACAAATGTTCAAAATTTATAACTGTTCTTGTACCTCGTACTATATCACTAATTGTTGATTCTCGAATGCCTGATAGTTGTGCCAAAGTCTTTTGTGTCATTCCTTTTTCATCAATCAAATCCTTTACCTTTAATTTAATTTCATATGTCAAGAATATCCCTCCATTCAATTAATTATTCTCTTTACTTATTGATACAAAATTAATTGCTTTTATTTAAAAGCACTGTCATATATGCTAAATCCCACACATTTTGATCTTTTCCTACTGCATTTGGATTATCTCCAATTGAAGAAGCAAAACTCATCACCTTGCTAGCTAATTCTGTTTTACATTTGTCCCAGATTTTTAGAGGATTTACCCCTGAATTCCACTCATATTTTCCTGTACTTTCGTTAAATTTAACTAACGATCTAAATGCAGCAACTACTGGATACATTATTCCATCTGGAATCTTGTATTGTAACTCATGTAATCCAAATTTACTTTTTGCAATTACATTTCCATCTTTGAATCCAGAATATTTCTTTCTACCATATTTTCCTCCAGCTTCATTATATGCCTTTGCAAACTCTTGTTCAATTCCATCGTATAAATCAAAAATATCTGGAATGATATTTACATATTTTCTATATGATTCTACATCAGATAAATAGATACTTAACATTTTTGCTTTTGACGAATAGGCTTGAATCGGATGATTGCTACCAGTAAATTTATCAACATTAAACATATTTATAATAGCGACTACCTCTCGTGCATCAATCATTTTTTCATTTCGTCCTGTTTCCTCATCAACTGAACTTTGATTTTGTCTAAATGCAATTCTTCTATAAAAAGGCATGCCTTCTAAAGCTTCTTTTATAGGATCAAATTTTTGAGCTAATTCTGCCATTGATTTTTCATCTACTTGAACAGACGTATTTCTTGCTTCAGCAAGATTTTCAATTATATCTTCTACCCCTGTCATTATCTCGAATTGAACATATTGGTCTAGATTTTCACCTTTGTGATCACATACAATTTTATAAGTATGTCCTCCATCTATATTCCCATGATATTGTGTATTCTCAAAATAAATAGTAACCTTTCCGGTTTTATTATTATAATTCACTTTTTGTGCAGATACAACAATACCTCTATTTTTCAAATGAAAATATCCATCGTTGCTTGTCAAAGAGTCAGTAATCGCTTTTGCTACATTTGATGTCAATTTCTGATCTCTTGGATTTGTTGTCATTGGAATTCCTTCAGCTACATCATCAACCTTTACATAAAACACGTATTTTCTTGATTTTCCATTTTCAAATGGATCGTCCAACTTTCTAAACGAACTATCTTTTACCACCATTGTTTTTTCTAACATATTTACCTCTTTTCTGTCTAGTTAACACCATAATATTAACAGACTTATATATAATTCGATATTCCGGATATCGCATTATCACAATAACGATATTTCGTTATATTGTCAATAAATTAATAAAAAAATTACTCTCTTAATAGAAAATAATTTTTTAAATCATCATTTTACATTATCAATATTCAACTCTTTTTCCATGTTTTTGGTAAATTGAGATAATGTATTAAAAACTATATTGAATAAATATTTATCATCAATAAATGCGTATTCTCCATCACAAAAATGATATATATTAAAAAAACTACAATATTTTTCATCCACAATTCCCTTATTATGTAAATGAATATTTCTACGTTCGATCATTTCCATTAACACTGGATATTCAACACCTGTAAATAGAGAAGGTCTATATTTTTTTAATTTATTTATTAATTCGCTCAAGTATCTACCTGCAAGTTGCTTATGTATCATCTCGTTTTTTAGATTTTCTATATCTTCAAAATCTACTACTTCGTCTAAAGTAAATTTAATTTTTTCGTTATTTTTCACCTCTAAAAATAGGCTTAATTCTTTTGGATAAGCACAAAAGAATTCTTCTATATATTCAAATACATAAGCATCAAAAATCGAAAAAATATTTATAAAAGATTGTCTAAATATATTTGATAATGATGAATTATCTACAAGTTTAATACTAGTTTTAAATGAATTGATCATTTCATCTCGCTCTTTCAATTCATAATTTTTTCTATAATCTTTAATAATGTATGCAGAATCAATCATTTCTTCTATCTGCTGTTCTGTAAAATCATAGTAACAATAATCTTCATCATTTTCTTTGTTTATTTTATCTAATTCTTGTTTTAACTCAGCAACTCCTAATTCTCCTCCGTCTTCCAAGGTTTCAATGCAATATTCAATCACTTCACCTATAGGTTCTCTAACATCAACATTTCTAGCGATAGCAGGTAACTCTTTCTCTGCAACATAAGATTTAGAATTTCGACTTAATAACTCATCACAAGTTGAAAGAATCAACTTCATATAATTTGAATTATTATTATAAAGCTCATCTTTAATTTCAACATTAAGATATCTTCTTACTTTGTTTAATTCTTGTTCAAATTGAAATTCAATATAATGAACTATTGATGTTTGAGAAATTAATTCAGATTGAAAATTATTCAAAAAGCTCACTAAATTACCTCCTTTTATGATAATCTAATTAAATTGAAAATCCACTTCAACCAACATCTTACAGATTGTGACCTTCTAGCAATCTGTCCTTCGTTGCAAACATTTAATTCTCTCATTCTTTCTTGAATATCCTTGTTTTCAGGTAATTCACCAAAATTCGCAATAATCTCATCAAAGAAATCAGCAAATACCTGATGTTCTAAAATTAAAGAAACTAACTTTAATTGCCTTTCTTTATATTGCATTTTATAAATTTTTTTACCTAAAGATGTTAAAACTGATTTCACTTCATTTTCTTCAGTACGAATCTTTTCAAATAATCCTAAATACTTTCCTGCATTGTAATAATATTGAGATTGTCTGAAAACTGGTTTTCCGTTACTTAAATTAGAACCAAAATGCATTAACTCTGCTATTTCTTCATCATTCATTGGATTATCATTCATATTCTCTAATAAAGAAATTATTCTATCAAATGAATCCGCTTGAACAAATGGAGGTAAACTCTTATCTTCTTGATTATCATCAAACTTTATTGGTGTAGCATTTCTAACTTCAATTAGTTCTTCTAATGTAATTTCTGTATCTTGAAGAGAATAGTTTTTATTCTTAATCAATTTAATTGATGAATAATCGTTTATATCAGTAAATTCATATTCAAATAAACGATAAATTTTATTTGAATATATTGAGAAAACAAGTCTAATCGGTTTGTTAACTTTAGTTTTCCATAATCTATATGGATAATAAAGTTGTCTAACGTGAAAATCAGGATGAACTACATTTTTGGCTTCCATAATTACTATTGACTCTGAATTTTCAAATCCACCATCTATTTCACATTGAGCGTTATTGACTAGAATATGTTGTTTCGATCCTCTCACAGTATTAACATTGAAATTAAATGTACCTGTACCCATACGTCCATTAAATGTACCAACATTCTCATCAGTACCCAAAAAGTCATCTAATATTTTTGATAATATTAATACATTAATCGCATTAGCTTCAGATGTAATATTGTTAATATCTATACTTTCATATTCTGGTAATTCCACTGCAGTCATTTTTGTTACATGTTCTTCTAGTTCAGGAATATCTTGGTACAAAAGAAAATCTCCTAATACATAAGAACGTCTACTGTTAGGCAAGATATTGATTTTATTGCGTTTCAAAGCAGAAGGCAATTGTTCTGAACTATCCCATTTTGACATTAATCTCGGCTCTTTAAATTCTTTTATTTGTGAAGCCTCAATATGAAATATCCCATCTTCTTCTATTTTCTTTACAATGTCATATTTTTCTAATAACTTTTCCCAAGCTTCATCTACTGATAAATCCTTATTCTTACTCATAATTGTATATCAACACCTCATTTATTTCTCCTCTAGAATTCCCTTTACTATTAATAGCTCTTTTCGCTTTAATAGTTTTTATTCTATAACTACTATATAACTCTCGTATGAATTCACAATCAGAATTTGATTGTAAGAATTTTATACCTTTTTTATCTAATTTATCGCATAATTCTTTTAATTCTCTTTGTTTGTCTTCATTAAAACCATTTTCAGTATAACCTGTAAATGAAGATGAACTAGATATTGGCATGTATGGTGGATCTAAATAAACAAATGCACCTCTTCTCAATCCTTTTAATGCTTCTTTAAAATCTTCATTTTTAATGACAATATTATTTTCATTGAAATACTTTGACATCGCTCTAATGACCGTTTCATTCACTATATTTGGATTTTTGTACTTCCCATATGGAGAATTAAACTGTCCAGCAGAATTCACTCTATACAAGCCATTATAACAAGTTTTATTCAAATAAATAACTCTTGCTGCTTTTTGTACTGCTGTCATTTGAGAAAAAAGTTCTGGTTTTCTATCATATTCTCTAACTGCATAAAAGTGTTCTGATGTATTATTATCTTTGTGAAATTGTAATTCTTTGATTAGTTCTTCAGGGTAATCCCTGATAACTGTATAAACATTAATTAACTCACTATTAAAATCATTTATTATCGCTTTCTTGGGTTGTAATTCAAATAATACAGCCCCTCCTCCAATAAACGGTTCAACATAAGTTGAACAATTTTTAGGTATCATAGGAATTATATCATTCAATAGCTGTCTTTTGCCACCGACCCATTTTAAAACTGGACTTAATACTAAATTTTTCTGATTTGCCATTAAAAACACTCCTTCCTATATCATGGCTATTTTATCATATTCTCAGGTAAAACTAAATAAAAACGAATTTTTTCAGGGAAAAATAAACTCAACTAAAGAAAATTAAATCTTTTTGTATTTTTTTAAAGGAAATTTACATTTTTCTACGTATATATATAGTAGGAGGGGTTTTATATGAAAACATACGAATTACAAAATACTACTATATGGAGTTTTCCTGATCGAGGAAATTGGGCTACACACAAAGGTGATTATAGAGGAAATTGGTCTCCTCATATTCCTAAAAATTTAATTCTTAAATATACCAAACAAAATGACCTTATACTAGATTGTTTTGCAGGTTCAGGAACAACACTTATTGAAGCAAAATTATTAAATAGAAATGCTATTGGAATAGATATTAACAATGATGCTCTCAATATTTCTAAAAAACGATTACATTTTGATTGTCATAATTCTTCTAAAATCGAATTATATCAATGTGATGCTAAAAAAATGACTATGCTCAAAGATAATTCAATAGACTTCATCTGTACTCATCCACCTTATGCAAATATAATCAAATATAGTAAAAATCTTGAGAACGATTTATCATTACTAGATTATAAAGATTTTTTATTACATATGGATAAAGTGAGTAAAGAATTATATCGTGTTTTAAAACAAGGTCATAATTGTTCTTTTATGATTGGCGATATTAGAAAAAATGGGAATGTTATACCTTTAGGTTTTAATACAATGCAAGTTTTCTTAAATAATGGCTTCACTTTAAAAGAGATTATAATCAAGGAACAACATAATTGTAGTTCAACAAAATACTGGCAAAACAAAATACAAAATCTTTATTTTTATCTCTTAGCTCATGAATATATTTTTGTTTTATCTAAATAAACTACTCCCCACGTTTCATGGGGAGTAATTTTTACTTCATAATAAGAGCATCATACACAATTTGTTCAATTATTCTTTTTATCAAATTCATCTGTCTAACCCATTCCATTTGATTCGTTTGTTTTAATTCTTCAGTAATTCCCCATTTTTCTTTATACTCTTCAACAAGTCTATCGTGCATTTCATACGCTTGTTTATCCATCTCAATTAAATGATCATATAATTCATTATTCATCAAGAGAGCATTGTAATGCGCTCTCTCATGTTCTTTTAAATAATTTAATCTCATTCTTCCATATTTACCTAATGATATATTTCTTCTAGGTTTTACTTTAAGGTTAGGGATATAATAATCCCCAACCTTGCTATATTCAATTTTACTCATAACTACATACCTTCCTTTCCAAACACATTTTCAATCGCTTCTACTTTGCTTGATTCTTTCACATGCGTATAAACTCTCTCAGTTAAATCAATATTTGAATGTCTAACAAGTTCCATTCTTACTCTTGGTCGAATATCATTATCTGCTAACGCTGTAGAAAAAGTATGACGTAAACAGTGATAATTAAATTCTGGGATACCCATTTCAACTGCAACACATTTGATACGATAATTCATAGAGGCTGGTAAAATCTTATTACCATGAATATCACAAATTACATTGTCATATGGATTTTTCTCAAACCAAATCTTCAAACCTTCTTTTAACTTTTCTGCCATAGGCAAGATTGCATTTGCTTTCTTTGATTTCAATCTCTTTGTATCATGTAAATCTTTCTTTCGTACACCATGATACTGCAATCTTCTTTCAATCTTAATCGTATTATTTTCTAAATCAAAGTTACTTTTCTTTAACCCTAAGGTTTCACTAATTCTAAGTCCAGTATACCAACCGATAAATAAAGCAACTGCATATGCGTAATAATTAAACTGTGTGTAATCAAAATCACGAGTATGTTTATTTACTACAATAATCTTTTGTAACATTTCATCTAACTGTTCTTTTGTAATCACAATTGTTTCCTTTTCTTCATTTTCGGTTGGTACAATGTGCAACTGTACATAAGACATAGGATTTTCTCTTATATAATCAGCACGCAAACCATACTTAAAAGTTACGTGAAATACTTTTTTAATGTTTTTTGCTGTACTTAAACCAACTTTTAAATCGTTAAAATATTTCTGGATATCTTTATATTTCAACATTCTTAATTTGCACATACCAATTGTATTTTTGATGTGTTTCTTATAGGTATTCTGATAATAAAGTTTTGTTGAATGAGCATATTTCGCAACACCTTCCACTTCCATATATTCCTCAAATACTTCATTAAAAGTAATTTCTCTATTTGCTAACACATCACCATAATCCATAAACTCTTTTCGCTTAATTGCTTCATGAGTTTGTGCATCTTTCTTTGTAGTAAATCTACCTTTAAAATATTCTCTATGAATTCCCATAGAATCAACATATGGGAAGTACACTTGATAAGTGTACCCCGACAATGCTTTCTTACTTGGTCTTTTACGAATCGACATATATTAAGCCTCCAATCTGTTTTTCACTAATCTATAAGCTTCAATTGCTTTTACACGATTAGAAACATCTAATCCAGCATAATTCTTTTGAAACTCCATAATACTTTCTTTGGTAATCATGTAATTCTTACCAGTTCTAATTGCAGGTAGAATACCAATTTCTCTTAATGTGGTAATCGTACCAATATGTGTGTGCAACATTTCTGCCACTTCTTCTTGTGTATACATTCTTAAATCCGTCATACAATAAACCTCCTAACGTAAATGTTCTTCGTTTCTCTTATGATGAATGATGACTTCATCATGTTCTTTATTATTTTTATTTAAGAAATCAATTTACTTTGAGATGGTTTCAAATACTTTTTTCACTTTGAAAACTGCCCTCTCGCAAATATCTTTTAAATCATGAATATCTATTTGATAATCATTCGCAATATACTTTCTTTTGAAAGTTTCAAATACCTTTGATAAACCGACCATCTCAATAAATGTTTCAAACAGATGTTTTTCTTGTTTTAATTTATCAATCTTATTAGTCGCTATATGATTGTTTTCTCTAAGTTTATAATTATCATATTTATAATCATCAATCTCTTTTTCAAGTGAATCAATAGACGAATACAAATTATCAATTACTTGCTCTTTCTCTTTTAACTGTTTCGCCAAAGGCATTTTACGATAACTATCAAGTTGTTCTTTTTGAACAACAACCAATTGACCTAAAGATATATTATCTGCTTGTAATACTTTATTTTGATATTTAAACTCATCAATCACTTCATTACTTTTCTTTAATGATTTTGTTTTTTCCAATAATCCTGATGCCTCAAAGTCAATCTTCTCTGCTTGTGTAACTACTTCTTGACTTGCTTTGATATGATTTGTGATATTCGCTATACTCTTTTTGAAGTTTAAATCTTCATGTTGTTTTAATTCTTTAACCGTTCTGTTTCCATTGATTGTTGCTTCATTTAGAATTTCTGGTGTATATCCAAGTTTCTCTTTTAAATATTGTTGTAGTGCTGGATGAAACTTCTTCAATTCAGATCTACAAATTATTGTTTTGCAATTTAGTTTTTCAACTCCATCAATTTCACTGACAGGAACGAAACTAAAATGAATATGTGGTGTTTTCTCATCTTTGTGTACCCATGCACCAACTACATTTTTAACACCATATCTTTCTTTTAAAAATTCATAAGTGAATTCAAAGAAATGATCTTCATCTTGTTCAAGTACATTCTTTGGTAAAGTGACAATCCAATCTACCATCACTTTTATATCTTTACGATTGATATGTTTCACTTCACTTAGTCGTTGCTTAATAAATTGCTCTGATGTTAAAGGCTGTAATTCACTTGCCAGATTATAATTCAAATATTTTCTACTCATATCAATATCTTCATTGGATAACTGATGTCCATCTCGACGTTCATAATGAATGGCTAGACCTGTAATATCACTTCGCATATACTTTTCAACGTGCGCCATTTACATCACACTCCTTAAAACAAAAGCTCCCAGCAGGGCAAGTTTCCAAAAGCCACGCATTTTGGTATAACTTGCTACACCATATTTTTTTGGTGTTGCTTTTGATTTTTTAATCTTGAATTTTAATCTGTTCAATGGACACTTCGGACACTTTAAAGCATATACGTTCGCAACTGTCCAACTGTCCCAAATCATACGTTTTTCCTTCGTATCGAACTAAAATAAATCTTTTTCCTGACTTACCCTTTTCAAAGTGAATATAATTTTGTTCAAGAATTTCTTTGTGTTTTACTATATACTTAAACAAGGAAAAAGGATTGACTTCCATTTTAGTTTCATTTACAACTTCTTGTGCTGTACCTTTAATTTCTTTGCTTTCTCTAGAAACTACTGCGTTGATTAAGTTTAAAATATTTCTTGGAATTTCCTCCGTTCCATCTTCTTCATCATCTCCAAGAATCCAATTAATATCATCAACATCTTTCTTAATTGGAATACTATCCTTTTTATGTCTTAAGATAAATTCTAGTGTTCCTGTTTTAGAAAACTCTGTTGCTACATTGATAATAATTGTACTAGTAGTTGCACCAGTCATTGCTTTAGAACCAATTAACTTATCTTGCCCAGTTGCTTCACCTTTCTTTGTATGATGTAAGATTATACAAACTAATCCTCTTTCTACAATGAAATCTCTTAAGTCTTTAATAACTGGATATAATTTTTGATAACTTTGATCTTCTTCAATAAATTCATCTAGCCCAATAAATGAATCAATAATCACTAATATATAATTTTCTAAATCCTCTATTTCATATTTTAATTCATTTTTAATATTGCGAATACTAGATGCATCTTCCCCAAATACATATCTAATATTAGGTGTTCCAGCAAATTTTAGGGCTAGTATTCGATCTTTCGTTTCAAAATCATAGTTATCATTATCAAAATAAATAACCTTGCCTTTTCTATTCACTCTTCCTAAATATTCTATACCAGTTGCTACTGCATTGGCTAATGATGTTGCAATCATTGTTTTTCCGACTTTACTTGTTGCACCTAGAATATACAATCCACTTCTAAGTAACCCACCGAAAATACCTTTATCAACATCTTTAAAATCTTTTTTTAATAATTCTTCTTGTGTATAACTTGGCATTTTTAAATCTCCTTTCATAAATGATAGAAAGAAGAACCAAAATTTGATATAATTCTAAATGAAAGAAAAATACCTAAGGGTTCTTCTTTCGGTTGGTGGTTAATTAGCAAGTTTACCAGACGTGGCTAATTAACCTTTTTATTTTCAATCTCTAATACAATCATAAGCATCACTCCTATCTGTAAACTATTTGCACATATTCTTTGTACTTTTAGTTTACAACTATAATATATAACAAGTTTAAACTATTTGCAACAATTTATTTGCATTTATTTAATTTGGTGTTTATTTTCCATTTCAATGATGTTATAATCAACATATAAAGGATGTGAATATAATGAGCTATGCAACATTTATGCAAAATTTAATAGACAATTCAGACATGTCGCTTGATGAATTAGCAAACAAGTTAGATATGACTACTGTCGCAATTCGTAAGATACTTGCTGATAATGTTAAAAATCCAAGTATGCAAACAATACATAAACTAGCTGAAATATTAGAAGTTCAACCAATTGATATTGCTGAACAAATACTGTGCATAATACCTACTGAAAAAGATGGATTAACCCCTGATGAAATCAATAAAATTTCCGTATATCAAAGATACTTGTGTTATTTATATCTTAATGGATATAATGTAATCTTTAATCCTTCATATACTACATTAGATGGTTCGCAAATGATTTTTTCTGGTATTGCTACTAAAAAACGTGAGCCTAATAATAAAATCTTAGTTGATTCATTTCATGCTAGATGTAATATTAAAGACGGAGAGAACTTAAATCAAAGAACTGTAGCTGATTTCATAGCACCATTCTTCATGTTTGATAAAATCAATGAATTCAAACGTGTTGATATTGTTGTTGATGAAATAAATCAAGCAATAGAAATGTTTATCGGACTTTTTGCAGGTCATAAATTACCATTAAAATTCAATTTAAATATTGTTGAATTTGATGTAAAGAATGGTACAGTTACTAGAACAGTATCACTTACATAACAAATACATAGGTTGAAGGTTACCATAAGGTAGCCTTTTTTAGTACGTACTTTAGTCAGTGCTTTACTCAGTACTCTTATACTCACATATAAAAACTTTCTAATATTGTACTCAATGAGTTCAATATTCTTTCCATCATAATTTCCCACGCAGTGAATAGAAAATTTTTTATTTGTTTTAATCGTTTTGAATTGTTGCCACACTGTGGCAACAATCTTTATTTATTTTCCCACCTCACATTCTTGACAGTTTTTTGACAGTTTTCTTTTTGAAATCACTCCTTTCCCACACAAAGCAAAAAGCCCGTAAAATCGCAATTTATACGATTATAACGAGCTTTTTCAATCTCTATTCACTTGTAATTATCTTACTTGTTTTTCATATGAGGGAAAAGGATCACTTCACGGATCGATTCTTGTCCAGTTAATAACATCACAAGTCGATCAATACCCATTCCCATACCACCTGTTGGTGGTAGTCCATACTCTAATGCCTCTACATAATCTAAATCCATTTCGTTTAGACACAACTTAAAACACATGTTTTTATATGTATTTATGTATCTTTTTATACCCTTAAAATATAGATTTTACATATAATAATCTATAAAAATACATAAACTGTGTCCATTTATGCGTCCACCATGAATGTTTAATTCTCTTTTAACTAAATCAATATATTACTTTGAAACCACTGTTAACAGCTGTTTTTTTAATATTCTATTTTTTACATACTTATCAATATAATCTATTTGCTTGCTAGAATCTATTTTATGAATATTCTTTTCAAATAAAACTCTTATCATTTCTTCGTGACCATTATTTATCATATGACTAGCTTCAATCATATCATCTGCAGTTATACTCACAAAACTAAGTTCATATCCATTAATTCTTGCGATCATATTTATAAATTCCCTTTGTGATCGACCATTCCCCTCACGAAATGGATGCAGAGCATTTATATCACCAAATAAAGATGTTAATCCGTCAATTAAAGTATCAAATGAAGAATTAATCATATAATTTTTGTTTCTAAGTTTACCAAACACATCACTTGCATAACTATCTATAAATTGTGATAGACAAAATAAATCCTTCTTTGCAATGTTAGATGTTCTCGTTTTACCTGCCCAATCATATAAGTCTTGAAACAAATATTTATGAATAGCTTTTAAAGGTTTCATCTTTAATATTTAATTTATTAATTAAGACATCACAACCTGGATAGCAGTAGTTAGAACTGTACTCATAGCTATATTTATATTTATCCATTTGAAAGAGCAATCTCCTTAAAAATGCGTTGTCTTTCAAAATCAAAAGTTGATTCTCCTTCTAAGCATCTTCTAAGCATTTCTAAGTCATCAGCCGTCAAAGGCATACCCTCAAGACGCATTGTCGCATTGACTTCATCTATGATTTTTCTCGTTTCTTCACTCATACAAAGACACTCCTTTCAGGCTTATTTTCTATTAATATTATATCATATTTAGCAATTCATTTCACCATAATCAAGTTGTAGTTAATATAATTTTATTATATTCATAATTGTATGTTTTATACACATAACTCCTTAGTACTTATTCTAAAATGTTAGTCTAAAAAAATTGATATTAACCAAAAAATCATTAAAAAACACAGTATATTTTACAAAGTACACTGTGTATAATAATTATTTATTTTTCATGTGCGGGAATAGAATCACTTCACGGATAGATTCTTGCCCAGTTAACAACATAACAAGTCTATCAATACCCATTCCCATACCACCTGTTGGTGGTAAACCATATTCTAAAGCCTCTACATAATCTAAATCCATTTCATTTGCTTCATCATTACCTAATTCTTTTTCTTTCAATTGATTAGCAAATCTTTCATATTGATCAATTGGATCATTTAATTCAGTAAATGCATTAGCATATTCATTACCACAGATAAATAATTCAAAACGTTGTGTAAAACGTGGATCATCTAAATTCTTCTTTGCCAGTGGTGAAATCTCAATTGGATGACCATAGACAAATGTCGGTTCAATAATTGTTTCTTCAACATATTTTTCAAAGAATTCATTGATAATATGACCATAGCCAAAATGAGGTTCTACCTCAATATGATGCTCTTCTGCTAATTTCTTAGCATCATCAAAGCTTAATTGATCAGCAAAATCAATTCCTGTTTTTTCTTTAATTGCATCTGTCATTGAAATACGTTTAAATCCTGGTGCTAAAGAAATCTTATTTCCCTTATATTCTAACTCATATGTACCACAAACTTCATTAGCTGCATTTGAAATAATTCCTTCAGTTAAATCCATCATCCCTTCAAGGTCACTAAAGGCTTTATAAACTTCAATTGTTGTAAATTCAGGATTATGTGTTCTATCCATTCCTTCATTTCTGAATAAACGTCCAATTTCATAAACCGCATCCATACCACCAATAATTAATCTCTTTAATCCTAATTCAGTTGCAATACGTAAATAAAAATTCATATCCAAAGCATTATGATGAGTAACAAAAGGTCTCGCACTGGCACCACCTAAAATTGGATTTAATACAGGTGTTTCTACCTCAACATAGCCTTGATTATCTAGATAATGTTGAATAGAACGAATTATTTTTGGTCTTGCAAAAGCAATTTTACGAGCTTCTTCATTCATGATTAAATCAACATATCTTCTTCTATAACGTTCTTCAACATCACTTAATCCATGATATTTTTCTGGTAAAGGACGTAAAGCCTTAGTTAAATGAGTATACTCTTCAACCTTAATAGAACATTCCCCTGTATTTGTCATAAATACGGTTCCTTTTACACCAACGATATCTCCAATATCACCTTTTTTGATAATTTCATAAACATCTTCACCGACTGCATCCTTACGTACATATAACTGGATTTGACCATCTCGATCTTGAATATGCATGAAGCACACTTTCCCTTTGCGACGCTTTGTCATAATTCTTCCAGCGACTTTAACCTCAACAGCCATTTCTTCTAATTCTTCATGCGTCTTATCACCGTAAGTTTCCTTAATTTCTTTTGAATATGCAGTAACATCAAACCGTTGTCCAAAAGGATCAATTCCCTTATCTACTAGCTCTTGTAATTTTTCACGGCGAACTAACTCTTGTTCGCTAAACTTTCTTTCTTCCATTTTTTCCTCCTAAAATATAAAAAACTCTCATCCGCTAAAGGGACGAGAGTATCGTGGTACCACCCTAATTCGTTAATAAGTCACCTTATTAACCTCAACAACTATCAAATAATAGTTTTGCCTGTAACGTGGCCTACGTTATCTAATCAATTCAAATATCCTAGATACAGCTCCTAGTCTTTCTTCATTATATTCCACATTATCTCTTTCCACCTACCGAGACTCTCTAAAATGCAGCAAATACAACTACTCTTCTATTCATCGCCTTTATTTATCGTTGTAATCTTAACTTATCTAATCATACTTGTCAATATCAATCTTTCCAATACCACCATTTTAATTTATCAGGATCAGGATTAGGAGTATTTGCATAGTATACTATCATACGGTACATATATAATTGACAACGATCGATACTTTTTTTTCTTATTACACTTTCCTTTTTATACATTAATTCTGGATCAGCACCTTTTAAGGATTCTAAAGTATTATAACCAATCAATTTTAACGATGCTTCTGTTGCTCTACCAACATAAGGTATTTTTATAAGCTCACTCATTATGTATCACCTCAGCTTCATTATACCTCATAAATTCTTATAATAGATAGCACAACCACTTGATCATATATAATTAAAAGCATTTTCTATATCTTCTATCAAATCATCAATATGCTCTAAACCAATCGATAATCTAATTGTATTAGGCTTAATTCCTGAATCCTTTAACTCAGTCTCGTTCATTTGAGAATGAGTAGTTGATGCTGGATGTATCACTAATGATTTAGCATCTGCAACATTTGCTAGAAGAGAAAAAATCTCTAAATTATCAATAAACCTCTTCGCATCATCTTCATCACCTGCTATTTCAAATGTAAATATAGAACCAGCATCATTTGGAAAATATTGTTGATATAGGTTATTATAAATACTGTCATTTAGTGAGGGATGGTTGACTTTAGCAACCTTTGGATGTTTATTTAAATATTTAACAACTTTTAAAGCATTTTCAACATGCCGTTCAACCCTTAAAGACAAAGTTTCTAATCCCTGCAATAATAGAAATGCATTAAACGGAGATATACTGGCACCCTTATCTCTTAAAACCACTGCTCTAATTCTTGTTACAAATGCCGCTGCTCCTGCCACCTTAGAAAATACTGCTCCATGATAGCTAGGATCAGGTTCACTTAATTGCGGGAATTTTCCTGAAACGGTCCAATCAAAGTTACCTGAATCAATAATTACCCCACCTAAAGTTGTTCCATGTCCACCAATAAATTTTGTTGCAGAATGAATCACAATGTCAGCACCATGTTCAATTGGTCTGAATAAATAAGGTGTTCCAAATGTATTATCAACGATTAATGGTATACCATGTTCATGAGCAATCTTACTCACTGCTTCAACATCAATTAGACTTGAATTAGGATTACCTAATGATTCAACAAAAATTGCTTTAGTATTTTCTTGCAATGCATTTTTAAAATTCTCTGGTTGATCACCATCAACAAATGTTGTACTAACTCCATAATTAGTTAGAGTATGTGCTAATAAATTATATGTTCCTCCATAAATTTGTTTAGATGCAATAATATGATCACCTGATCGGGTAATATTTTCAATTGCATAAGTTACTGCTGCTGCTCCTGATGCTAGAGCTAAAGCTGCTACTCCACCTTCTAATGCTGCTATTCTCTGTTCAAAAATATCTTCAGTTGGATTAGTCAAGCGTCCATAAATGTTACCGGCATCACTTAATTCAAACCGAGAAGCGGCATGGTCACAGTTATCAAAAACATAAGCTGCCGTTTGATATATTGGTACAGCTCTAGCCCCAGTTGGATCAGTTGTTTCTTGACCTACATGTAATTGTTTTGTTTCAAATCTTAAATTTTTTTTACTCATTTTTCTTCCCTCTTTTCTTAATGTTTGTTATTTATAGATTATAAAGAACAATACATTCGTCCATTACGGAAGTTATTTCTAAGTAGTTCTAGAAGCTCAAAATCCATCTTTCTCCTCCTTAACCTACTGTTATAGTATGAATAGAGTATACTAAAGTATCATTTACTCGTCAATAAAAAAATAAAAATAGGTTATAAAATATAACCTATTTACAAATAAATCATCTATTATACATCGATATCAACTGATTTTAAAGTCGGAGAAATCACATCAATATAATTACTAATTTCAATCTTATCTGCAGTAATTTTAGGAGTATTAATTACTTTACCAAAAGCGTTTTCTCCTTTCACAAACAATCACTTAAATATATAGCTATAGTTATATTATAACAAATTAATTACTATTTTAAACAATCAATAATATGTCTTGCAACAATAATCCCGTTTGCACCAGCCTGCGCCAACCCTCTAGTTAAGCCAGCACCATCACCTGCTACATATAAATCATCAATTTCACACTCAAAGCCTTCTTTTACCTTAGGACGAGCAGAGTAAAATTTAGCTTCAACTCCATATAATAAAGTATGTTCATTAGCAATTCCTGGTGTAACATTATCTAATGCTTCGATCATCTCAATAATTGATTTCATCGTATTATATGGTAATACCAGTCCTAAATCACCTGGAACTGCCTCAGCTAATGTAGGAACTGTATATCCTTCTTTTAAACGCTTATATGTAGTTCTACGTCCCCTTTTAATATCACCATATCTTTGAACAATCACACTACCATTAGATAATTTATTAGCCAAACGACTTACCTCATGAGCAAACTCATTAGGCTGATTAAACGGTTCACTAAAAGTATGTGATACTAGTAGAGCAAAATTAGTATTTTTGCTACCTAATTTAGGATCATGAAACGCGTGACCATTTGCCAGCATAGTACCACTATGATTTTCAATTACTACATGTCCTGAAGGATTTGAACAAAAAGTTCTTACTTTTGTCCCAACGCTAGTATTGTAAATAAACTTTCCTTCATATAAATTATTATTAATTTCTTCCATTACTATATTACTTGTTTCAACTCGTACTCCAATATCAACTTGATTATTATACAATTCTAATCCATGTTGTTTAAGTACCTTTGTTAACCAAGCTGAGCCATCTCTTCCAGGTGCCAAAACAATTTTTTTAGCATTTATAATATTTCCATTTTCTAAAACTATCCCTGTAGCATGTCCATCTTTCACGACAACTTCTTTAACCGCTGTTCTAAATGCTACATCAATATGCTGTTTTAATTCATTAGACATTTCTGTCATAATACGTAAGTTTTCTTCAGTTCCTAAATGTCTTACTTTAGCTCTTAGCATTTTTAAACCAACTGCATATCCACGATGTTCAATATCCTTAACTTTATCTGTTGTAGGATCAGTAATATCTTTAGTTGCTCCATGCTTTAAATATAAATTATCAACATAACTAATAACATCTTCAACTTCATCATTAGATAAATAATCAGTTAACCAGCCACCAAATTCACTGGTGATATTAAATTTCCCATCAGAATAAGCTCCTGCTCCTCCAAAACCAGAAGTAATTGAACAAGCAGGTAAACACCCAGGTTCACCATTTTTAATAATTGGACAAGTTTTGATTTTTTTTTCTTTAATTGGGCAACGACGATTCATAACATCTTGCCCTTTATCTATAAGCAATACTTTCAATTCTGGTTGTTTTAAATATAATTCGTAGCATGCCATAATCCCTGCAGGACCAGCACCAACAACCACAACATCATAATTTTCTTTCATTCTATCGCTCCGTTCTGAGTTTTATCGCAAACCCTATTAATTATACTCTATAACATTTAAAAATTCAATTCTTTCTATCATTATCAGCAAATTTTACAATTTTATAACTTATATTGCTCAAATACTCTAATAGTGTTATGATATAAAAGAAATCACGGGAGTCTGTAAACAGGCTGAGAGGAAGTTGTGAACTTCGACCGATTACCTGATTTGGATAATGCCAACGTAGGGAACATAGCTGCTTATTAAAGTATAGAGAATATGTTTCTTTGGCATATTCTCTTTTTGTTTAAAAGAAAGTGAGGAAGAAAATGTTTGAAAATATTTTAAATGAAATAAAAATAAGAAACCCATTAGTTCATTGTATTACAAATTACGTTACTGTTAATGATTGTGCAAATGCTATTCTAGCAGTTAACGGGAGACCTATTATGGCAGATGATATCAATGAAGTAGAAGATATTACAACAATCTGTAATTCATTAGTAATCAATATTGGTACTTTAAATGAACGAACTATTTTTTCAATGATTAAAGCTGGTAAGATAGCAAATCAGTTAAATCACCCTATTATTTTTGATCCAGTCGGTGCTGGAGCTAGCAGGTTTCGTACTGATACCGCTAAAAAATTATTAAAAAATGTTAGATTTAATGTAATTAGAGGTAACATTTCTGAAATAAAAGCATTAGCTACAAATATGTCCACTACCCAAGGAGTTGATGCCAATATTAATGACATTGTTACAAAAGATAATATTAATGAGGTAATAAAATTTGCAAAAAATTTTAGTCAAAAAACAGGGGCCATTATTGCCATTACTGGAGCTATTGACATTATTGCATCAAAAGATAAAGCCTATGCTATATATAATGGATGTGAAACAATGTCTAAAATTACAGGAACTGGATGTATGCTTACTTCAATTCTTGGAGCTTTTTTAGCAGTTGGTCAAAGCTCACCATTAGAAACTACTGCTTATACTGTTGCGTTGATGGGTTATTGTGGTGAAATCGCTAGTCAAAAAATTAGAGATCGTGATGAAGGCACTAGTAGTTTTAGAACCTATTTAATTGATGCTTTAAGCACTGTTAAATATAACACATTTAAAGCAGGTGTTAAAATTGAAGTTATATAGAGATATGTTGAAATTATATCTTGTTACTGATCGCCAATGGCTTAATGGTCGTAAACTTACTGATGATCTAGAAAAAGCTATTTTAGGCGGTGTAACAATTATTCAATTACGAGAAAAAAACTTAACCAATGAAGAATTTATAAATATTGCTAAGGATGTAAAAAAACTTTGTCAGAAATATGATATACCTTTAATTATTAATGATAATCTTGAAGTTGCTTTAGCTGTGGATAGTGATGGTATTCATATTGGTCAAGATGATTTACCTGCTTTAATTGTTCGCAAACAAATTGGAACTAATAAGATTTTAGGTGTTTCAGTTCATAATCTTGAAGAGGCTCTTCAAGCTAAACGTGATGGCGCTGACTATGTAGGTGTTGGGGCTATATTCCCTACTGAAACTAAAAATGATGCAACTAATATAACATTAGATAAGTTACAGGAAATATGCAGCAACATTGATATTCCTGTAGTTGCAATTGGAGGAATTACTATAGATAATGTTTCCAAGTTAAAAAATATTAATATTGCAGGTGTAGCTGTCGTTTCTGCGATTATGAAAGCAAATGATATTATAACTAACACCAATCAACTAGTAAGGATGTTAGGATATGATTAAAGGATATATTATTGATATGGATGGAACTCTCCTTGATTCTATGGAGATATGGGAAAATGCTGCTATAACATTTTTAAAGAATAAAGGTATTATTGTTGATAATGAACTAAAAAATATTTTAGCTCCGTTATCAATTAAAGAAGCTATTAACTACATAAAAAAAAGGTACTATTTAAGTGAAAGCTTGACTGAGATTCAAAATTTAGTGTTAGACTTAATCGAATATCAATATTTAAATGAAGCCAATTTAAAATCTGGTGTTAGAGAGTTTATTAAAAAATGTGTCTTATTAAATAAAAAATTATGTTTGTTAACTGCTAATCAACGAGATTTAACAATTAAAATCTTAACAAAGCATAAATTAATAGACTATTTTAATCAAATTATCACATGTGATGATACTTCTCTAACTAAACAAAATCCTGATATTTACAAGTATGCAGCAAAACAATTAAATTTAAAAATTAATGAATGTATCGTTATTGAAGATGCTTTACATGCAATAAATACAGCTAAAAAAGCCGGATTTATTGTTTGGGGTGTTGCTGATCAGAGTAATTTAAAAGATTGGATAAAAATTAAATCTATAAGTGACTTAACATTTAAAAACATAAAATATATGGAGGTCCTATAATGAAAAAAGTATTAACAATTGCTGGAACAGATCCTACTGGTGGAGCTGGTATACAAGCTGATTTAAAAACAATGACGGCTCATAAAGTATATGGAATGAGTATAATTACTGCATTAGTTGCTCAAAATACGACTGGTGTTCGTGATATTATGGAAGTTACCCCCGAATTTTTAAATGAACAATTTAATTGTGTTTTTGAAGATATTTATCCTGAGGCTATTAAAATCGGAATGGTCTCAAGTCCTTCCTTAATTAAAACTATTGTCACAAAACTAAAACAATATACTGTAAAAAATATTGTTGTTGATCCTGTTATGGTCTCGACTAGTGGATCTCAATTACTGGCAGATAGTGCATTAAAACTTTTAAAAGAATCACTTATCCCCCTTGCTAGTATTATTACTCCTAACATTCCTGAAGCTCAGGTTCTAGCTGATATGATAATAGATAGTAAAAAGAAAATGCTCGAAGCAGCAAAAAAAATAAGTACCTTTTATAATGGTTATATTTTAATAAAGGGTGGACATTTTGAAAATAAGGCTGATGACTTACTTTATTACCAAGGAAATATTACATGGTTAGAAAGTGAAAAAATTAATAACCCTAATACTCATGGTACTGGCTGTACTCTTTCCTCAGCAATTGCAGCAAATTTAGCAATTGGATATTCAATGATTGATAGTGTTGCTAGAGCTAAAGAGTATATTACTGGTGCATTAAATGCAAATCTTGATTTAGGAAAAGGTAGCGGTCCATTAAATCACTGTTGGAATATGTTAGAATAATCTTAATGTATTCAATGCAATACAATTTTTGACACCTTGAATTAAAAATGATAACATAGAGTAGCACAAATAAATTATCATTGTGTAATAAAATTATAAAGGATGTGAATCTGTGTTTTCGATTCAAGAAATACTTGGATTATTAAATGAATTTTTATATAGTAATATTTTAATCGCATTACTGATCGTGGCTGGTTTATATTTTACTATTCGTAGTAAATTTGTACAATTCAGACTATTACCAGAAGGAATCCGCTTATTAAAAGAAAAATCCCATCATGATAATGGTGTTTCTTCTTTTCAAGCTTTAATGATTTCTACTGCTTCTAGAGTTGGAACTGGAAATATTGCTGGTGTTGCAACTGCATTAGCAGCTGGTGGGGCTGGATCTATTTTTTGGATGTGGATCATTGCTTTGATTGGTGGAGCTAGTGCTTTTGTTGAATCAACTTTGGCTCAGGTTTATAAAGAAAAAGATGGTGATTCATTTAGAGGAGGCCCTGCTTATTATATAGAAAAAGCAATTGGTAAAAGATGGCTAGGAATAATCTTTTCCTGCTTATTAATCGCCTGTTTTATATTTGGATTCAATCCCTTACAAGCATACAATGTTAGCAGTGCAGTTGAATATTATTTTGCAAATAATGAAGCTGTTGCTTTAATTATTGGTGCTGTTTTAGCAATAGCTACCGCTGCTGTTATTTTTGGAGGAGTTCATCGTATTGGTATTATTAGTTCAAAAATAGTACCTGTAATGGCTATTTTATATATTCTATTAGGTTTATACATAACTTTTAGTAATATTGATAAGTTACCATTGATTTTTAATAATATCTTTACACAAGCATTTGATTTTAAAGCTATTGCAGGGGGATTTGCAGGTTCATGTGTTATGCACGGGATTAAACGCGGATTATTCTCTAATGAAGCAGGGATGGGTTCTGCACCAAATGCAGGAGCAACAGCTGATGTTTCTCATCCCGTTAAACAAGGATTAGTTCAAACTATTTCAGTTTTTATTGATACTATGTTAATTTGTTCTACCACAGCTTTTATGTTATTATGCTATGGAGTTGATTCTGGATTGACTGGTATGCCATTTGTTCAACAAGCAATTTCTTCAAGTGTAGGTGAATATGGGATTCATTTTATAACAATATCAATTTTTCTATTTGCATTTTCTTCATTGATTGGAAATTATTGTTATGCTGAAAGTAACTTTAAATTTATAATTGATAATAAAAAAGCTTTATTTATCTTTAGAATTATAACTGTTATAGTTATTTTTTGGGGTGCTCAGGCTAGTTTTAATACTATTTGGGATCTTGCTGATGTATTAATGGGATTCATGGCTATTATGAATATTGTTGTGATTTTATTGCTTGGTAAAATAGCATTTAAATGTTTAAATGATTATATGGAACAAAAAAAAGCTGGTAAAGACCCTATTTTTTATCCAGAAAAACTAGGTATAGAAAATGCTGATTTTTGGCATGTAATTGATGAGGAATATGAAGATATTTATTCTAATATAAAGTAATATACAAAAAAGCTATACTAATAATCTTATTAACTAGTATAGTTTTTTATTTTAATCTTTTTTAACTTTTTTTAAATCATTTTCTAATTTAACTATTTTACTTTTAATAATATCTATTTCTTGAACAATTTTTGCAGTATCTTCATCAAATACATTATCTTTACAAATCATATCATAATAAACTTTACCTAATTCAATAAATTGTTCATCCAAATCTGATTGTGCACTTTTAATACTAATCTTCAATTTAGCTGTATCTGCTAATTCAGAAGACTTTTCAATTGTTTTCTCAGTAAATTTAGCTGCCTTTTTACTTAAATCATCAAACAATGCCATAAATATACCTCCATATAATAAATTTATTCAATAATATATTTATTATTATATACTATCCCCTCTCCTAATTACATTATAACAAATATTAAAGAATATTTCCTTTAATATATAAAACATCATAAAAGATTAACTTTTATCATACCTTATTAAAGAGGTGATTTTTTGAAAATACAACCAAAAAAACTCTTTATTTGTATTGCTATTCCACTTACAGTCGGTGTTGTTTCAGCTCTTTTGAGTCAAAATCAAATGATAACATTTGAAAATCTTCAAAAACCTTCTTTATCTCCACCTGGATGGCTGTTTCCTATAGTATGGACGATTATATATATATTAATAGGAATAGCCTCGTATTTTGTCTGGATATCTAATAAACGTAATCAAACTGCTTTAACTGTATATATTATCCAGCTTTTCTTTAACTTTTTTTGGTCAATTATCTTCTTTAATTTAGAGTTATATTTAATTGCGTTTATTTGGCTCGTAATATTATGGCTGTTAATTTTAACAACAACAATATTATTTTATTAAATTGAAAAAATATCCGGTTATTTGATGATTCCATATTTATTATGGGTAACTTTTGCAGGATATCTAAATTTATCAATTTATCTCTTAAATTAAATGATAAAAAAACAACCTACATATTAAAGGTTGTTTTTGTTATAGATAATTTAGTTTTTAATAATTTATAAATTAAAATCTTATTTTTTACTAGTCATTTTACAAAAACATCTCTAATTATAAGATTTTAAATTCATTTCTTATATAATTGTACACTTTATATAAAAAAACAATTTAATAAACTCATTTAAATATTTTTTATTAATCTAATCTTATACACAATTATTATCTTATAAACATAAAAAAACTCCCAATAAATCGAGAGTTCAGTTTATAGATTATTCACCTACATATGGTAATAAAGCCATTTGGCGAGCACGTTTAATAGCAGTAGCTAACATTCTTTGATATTTAGCACTAGTACCTGTTACACGTCTAGGAATAATTTTTCCATTAGCTGATACAAATCTTTTTAATAATTCAACATCTTTATAATCAATGTAAGTAATGTTATTTTTTGTGAAGTAGCAAACTTTTTTTCTACCCATTCTTTGTTTTCTGAATGCCATTTTAAAAACTCCTTTCTTTAAAACTGAATATCATCTTCCATGATATCATATGTATTAAGCGAATTATCAAATTCTTTTTCTAATTCTACTGTTTTCATATCATAGAAATTATCATTATTTTGTGGTTGCTGCATTTGCATTTGAGGTTGTGATTGTGTTCTTTCACGAGCAGCTCTAGTTTCTAAAAACTGTACGCTATCACAAATCACCTCAACTACATATACCTTTTGTCCTTGAGCATTATCATAGCTGCGAGTTTGAATTCTTCCTTCAACTCCAACCAAACTTCCTTTAGAACAATATCTTTCTACATTCTCAGCTGGTTTACGCCAAACAACACAGTTAATAAAATCAGCTTGTTGTTGACCATCTCTAGATGTGAAGTTACGATTTACTGCTAAAGTAAATGAAGTAACAGCATCTCCCTGAGGTGTTCTTCTAAGCTCAGGATCTCTAGTCATTCGCCCAACTAAGACTACTCTATTTATCATTTAACATGCCTCCTACTATTTACGAAGCGTTAAATGACGTAACATAGATGTATTAATGTTTGATAAACGTTCAAACTCAGCAACATCTGCAGGTGTACAAGTTGCATTTACAACTACATAGTAACCTTTTTTGTAATCCTCGATTTCATATGCTAAATCTCGTAATCCCCATTCATCAGCGCTATCAATAGTCCCATCGTTAGCTGTTAAAATTCCTTTAAAGCTTTCGATTAATTTATTTCTAGCATCTTCTTCAACATCAGGTTTTACAATAAACATAATCTCATATTTGTTCATTTCTATACCTCCTATGGTCTATTGGCTTATCTCTTGTAAGATAAGCAGGCAAGTAAATTAATATTTTTACATGCTAAGATATAATAGCACAACATCCTTAACAAAGCAATAATTTCTTTGATTTTATCACTGTTTTGTTTAAAAAAATATATCTGGCTATAATTATTATATGGAGGAAAAATATGCGTTTAGAAAATAAAGTTATTTTAGTTACAGCTTCCACTCGTGGGATTGGTTTAGCAATCGTAAAAAACTGTGCAAAAGAAGGTGCGATTGTATATATGGCTGCGCGTAATTTAGAACGCGCTAATTTAATAGCTCAAGAGTTAAACAATAGTGGTTATAATGTTAAAGTTGTATATAATGATGCCAATAAACAAGGAACTTATATAACAATGATTGATGAGGTAATTAAAGGCGAAGGAAAAATTGATGTTTTAGTAAATAATTTTGGTACTTCAAATCCTAAAATTGATTTAAATATTGAACATACTAAATATGATGATTTTATTAACATTATCAATATGAACATCAGTAGTGTATTTATTGCAAGTCAGTATGCTATTAAATATATGAAAGAAAATGGCGGAAGTATTATTAATATCAGCTCAATTAGTGGAATAATTCCTGATATATCCCAAATTGCTTATGGTGTATCAAAAGCATCGATTAATTATTTAACTAAAGAAATTGCTGGTCAAACTGCTTCTTATAATATTCGATGTAATGCCATACTTCCTGGTATGACTGCAACTGATGCCGTAAATAATAACTTAACTTCTGTTTTTAAAGATTTCTTTTTAAGACACTCTCCGATTAAAAGAATGGCTTCTCCCGAAGAAATAGCTAATGCTGTTATATATTTTGCTAGTGACGAATCTGCTTTCACCACTGGTCAAATTTTAGCGATCCATGGTGGGTTTGGTATGGTTACCCCCTTATATGCTGATATGATTGAAAAACAGAACAAACGATGAATTTATACATTAAAAACACCACATTAACAAACGTGGTGTTTTATAAACTATAAAGTTTATACTCGATAAGTTAATTCCTGTTCTAAAAATTGTTTAATATAAAAATTATTTTCAATATTTAAAGTTGGCATAAACGCCATATACCTACACTTTTGATATATCTGATCATCTAATATAAAACTATATCCTTTAACACACTTAGGATTACAGTCATTTGGATTAACCAATCTTTTACATACAGAAGATTTTTTTATATCCTTTTTCATTTTATTTGGTAAAGTATTTAATAACCCTTGATATTTATTAATATTTTCTGGATAAATACGTAGTTTAACTCCAGATTTACGAATCACAAATGAAGCTAATGTCCTTTTATTATCTTTTAAAATATATGAAACAAGATATCCACTTTTAGCAGACTTTATATCACATTTACAATTATTATTAATTAAATAATCATTTAAATCTTTGACAAAATCTCGATTTTCTTCATCTATATATTCAAGAAATAACTTAAATTTATCTTCCACATCTAATTCTCCTTCTTATCTTTCTTCTAAAATTGGTATCCAAATTTGACTTAAATAATTTTGGTCATATATATTTCCATTACTATACCATTCAAATTCTGGACATTTAGCATGTTTAAACGGATACTTTATTATCCATTCCTCATTCAGAAATTTCCAGCCGCTTTGAATCGCCTTAGGCATAGCGCCTCGACAATCAAAAATAGCCCATGTAACTTCTGGAATAATATATTCAACAAATCCCTGTAACAATTTTTGACTAGATATTACCATGATAGAATACTCAATCTCATTGAAATATTTATCATATTTACCAAACATCCCAAACATTCCCTTAGGATTACCTTCATCCATTGAAACCAATTGAAAAAAGGTTCCATCCTTTTGAATATCACTCCAAAATTTTAATATTTCTTTATGATGAACATTATCTGTACATGAAACTTTAATACTTTTTCCAATTAAACGAAATGACTTTTTACTTTCAAGCCTCCATGTATATTTCTGCTTATCAATAAGATTCATTTTAGGATACACTTGTAACTCAACATCATTTTCACGAGCTTGTTTAGGAGAAACGCCATGAAACTGTTGAAAAGCTTTTGTAAAAGATGTTGGTGATTCATAACCATATTTATAACTTAAATCAACCACTTTAATATCTGTACTTTTTAAATCATATCCTGCCAATGTTAATTTTCTATAACGAATATATTCAGCAAAACTTATTCCATTCATATAGGAAAAAACTTTTTGAAAAAAACTAAATGAACACCCAGCTATTAAAGATATTTCTTCTACATTGATAGGCTCTTCTTTTCTTTGTAAATGGTTTTCTATATAATCGACAATTTGTTGTAGTTTTTCATTCCACTCCATTGAATCCCTCTTTCTGAATCTTTATTTATTTTAACATCTATAAATGATAGTTTCATCTTATTTTTAGTACCGGTTGGATAGCATTAAAAAAGACACTTTAAAATGTCTTTTTATAAATCATCAGGAGTAGTTATCTTAATATTATCGTAACTTCCCATAACAGTTCTTATCTCAGTATTTTTAAATTTTTCTACTAACGATGTATCATCCGTTGCTAAAAAACCACTATCCTTACCTAATTGATAACATTCTTTAATTAAACTAGTTTTAAAAGCCTGTGGTGTTTGGGCTTGCATCAACATTGATCTAGGTAAAGTTTCTACTACCTTTCCATCTTGACATATTTTTATTGTATCTTTAACAGGTACTGTTAATAAACAAGCGTCATTACTTTCTAAACATTTCAACAAGTCATTTACATTTTCAATTTTTAAATATGGTCTAGCCCCATCATGAATTAAAACATAATCTTGATTCACTACTTGTAAACCATTATAAACACTATCCTGTCGCTCTTTACCACCAAAAATATATTCTATTTTATCTGATACAATTAATTTTTTTAATTCACTAACTTCTTCTTTTTTGGTAACCACAATAATTTGTTTACAACGTTTATCATTCAAAAACAACTCCATTGTCATCTCATATACAGTTTTATCTTTAAAACTGTATAACATTTTATTGTAATTCAACCCACTTCTAGTCCCTTTACCAGCACATAATACAACTACACTATAATTCATTATTTCACATCCTTTTATTTATTGTATCATCTTATGATTATCTTGAAAATAAACATTATTTATTAATTTATTAATATACTTATTAATAAGGATGTGATTTTATTATTAAAAATATAATTGGATTTATATTGAGTTTAGGTGTTTTTTTATACGGTATGCATCTGATGTCATCAAGTCTTGATACTCTAGCAACAAACAAATTAAAAAATATTCTTCATAAACTAACATCAAACAAATATCTTGGTGTATTAATAGGGACAGCAATAACTGCAATTATTCATAGTTCTTCTGCTACAACTGTTATTCTTATTGGATTATTGAACAGTCATCTCATTACTTTAAATCAAGCTACATGGATTATTTTAGGAGCTAATATTGGAACTACAGTCACTGGTTTAATGATAGCTTTAGATTTAGGACAATCTGCTATTTATTTTTGTGGAATAGGTCTAATTTTAATGTTATCAAAAAATAAATTAACTTATTTGGGTAGAGTCATTATGGCTTTAGGATTAATTTTTTTAGCAATGGATTCTATGTCAGTTGCTCTTACCCCGCTTCAAAGTTCACCATACTTCATTGAACTATTTGCAAAACTAAGTAATCCCCTTACAGCAATAATTGCCGGAACTGTATTTACTGCTATTATTCAAAGTTCAACTGCTTCTGTAGGGGTATTACAAACAATTTATCAAAAAGGATTAATCAGCTTTGCTATGGCTACTAATGTTATTTATGGTCAAAATATCGGTACTTGTATTACAGCTTTATTAGCATCTATAAATGGAGATCGTAACTCTAAACGTCTTACAGTTATTCATATTTTAATAAATGTACTTGGTACAATTGTTTTTGTAGGCGCTTCTTACTTTATACCATTTGTTAAGTTTATTAGCTCTTTAACACCTAATTATATGATGCAAATAGCCTACATGCATACTTTTTTCAATATAGTGTCAACAATAATATTATTACCATTTGATAATACTTTGATATATCTTGCATATAAAATAATTCCAATATCTAGAAAAGAGGGATATAATGCTAACAAGTATCCTTGCTCTAATTAATTTATATGGATATAAAGCCATTTTCATTTTAATTACAATTGAAAATATATTTCCTCCTATACCATGTGAAGTAATCTTAACTTTTGGCGGCTTTTTAACTACTATAAGTTCATTGCAACCGTATGGTATTATAATCGTTGCAACTCTAGCTTCATATTTAGGTGCTGTTATCCTTTACTTTATGGGTTATTTAATTAAAATTGATTATATCAAAATAATATTATTAAAATGTCATTTTAAAGAAAATGATTTTGATCGTTCAGTTAAGTGGTTTGATAAATATAGTAGTTTCGCTGTCTTATTAGGTCGTTTAGTTCCTATTATCCGTTCAGTTATTTCGATTCCTGCAGGAATAACCAAAATGAACTTCTTTAGTTTCTCAGTTTATACTCTACTTGGAACAATTATTTGGAATACAATATTAGTATTTTTAGGAATTTTATTGGGTAATAATTGGATCTTAATTAGTAAATATCTCAAACAATATGCTATAGTTATTGGAATTGTTTTTTTAACAATTATACTGATAAAGAAACGAAAGCATTTATAAGCTTTCGTTTCTTTATTAAATTTAAGTAATAAAAGAAACATAGACTTATCAATATGTCTATGTTTTATTATCACGCTTTAGCTTTACTTTGAAAATACTTATTTGCTTTCTTAATAATACCTCGTCCTTGTTGTTTTGTATCATAGTCTTTTAAAATATTATTAATATCTTCTTCTTTAACTTCGTGATGAATATTTTTTCGAATAATTTTCTTCAAATCTGTTTTAGTAAGATTTTTAAAGTTAATTATTTCATCTACACGACCTAATAATTCCTCACTAAAACCATAATTACTTTTTTTAGATACTGTGTTCTTTTTAAAGCCAAGATTACTTCTAGTACTTCCTCGATTAGTAGTCATAATGATAATAGTATTATTGAAATACACTTTTCTTTTATGACTATCTTCTAAATATCCTTCATCAAATACTTGCAAAAACAAATTAATAACATCCTGACTAGCTTTATCAATCTCATCTAATAGAATTATACTCTTAGGATATGTTTGTAACTGTGCTAATAATAAACTTGGTTTATCATAGCCAACATATCCTGGCGCTGCCCCAATAATTTTTTGTACGCTACTACTATCCTTATACTCGCTCATATCTAAACGAATTAGTCTTCTTGATAAGTGTTTTGCTAACTGTTTTGCCATTTCACTTTTGCCTACTCCACTGCTGCCCGTAAAAAGCATTATTGCTGCAGGTTGACTTAAAGATTTATTTATCTTTAATTGGTTAATTATTTGTTCAACCGCTTCACTTTGTCCAATTACTTGATTGTTTAATTTTACTTTAATTTCATCGAAGTCATAATTATCGTTTATTTTAATAGAAGTATATTCTTCAATTACATCTTTTACTATTTGTTTAGTAATAATATGTTGTTGTTTAAATCTTGTTTTTACACAAGCAAGATCAAAGATATCAATTGCTTTATCTGGAAAAGTTCTATTTTTAATATAATGATCAACATTATCTACTAAATATCTTAATACTTCATCATCAATTTCAATTTTATGAAATTGTTCATAAAATAATTTAGTTTCTCTTAAAATATCAAATGTTTCATCTTTTGTATTTTCTTTAAGTGTGATTACACTAAAGCGTCGATTCATTGCCTGATCTTTTTCAAAATGCTGATAATATTCTTCAGTAGTAGTTGCTCCAATAATTGTAAGGTCTTTTCTAGCTAAATAAGGTTTTAAAATATTTGCTGCATCTATCGCTCCTTCTGCCCCTCCGGCTCCAATTATGTTATGAATTTCATCAATAAAAATAATCACATTATCCATTTCTTTTACTTTATCAATTATTTTTCTTAATTTTTCTTCAAATTCACCACGATATTTTGTTCCTGCAACAATACTAGATAAACTTAACTCATATATAATTTTTTTCTTTAAACCATCATTAACCTGTTTTTGATTAATTAAATACGCTAATTTTTCAACTAAAGCAGATTTTCCTACACCAGCATCACCAATAATCAGTGCATTATTTTTTTCTTTCTTACTTAAGATCATACATAACTTTTCTAATTCATTTTGCCTTCCAACAATTAATTTTTCGCCCTTTTTAACCTTTTTGTTGAGGTTTACCAATGATTGAATTTGATCTAATTTAGTCTCTAACTCACTACTTTCATTTAACTGATAAATAATGTCTTCAAAATCCACCTGGTATTTTTTTAATAACTCATATGCTACACTTTCTTCACTTTTTAATAATGAAATCGTCAAAATATTTAAAGTAACTTTACTTTTATTTTGTTCATTAGTGATTTCAACTGCAGTTTCTAAAATATTTTTTACAGCTTCACTATACTCCATATAAAAAGGTTGATCATCATTTGTCCCAAACAACCTTTTTATATCTTCATATATACACTTATCATTAACATTATATTTCTTAACTAATTCTTTTAACTTTGAATCACTTATTTTTAATAACGATAATAACAGATGTTCACTACCAACATTATTATGACCTAAATCAAAAGCAATACTTTCACCTACAACAATTGCTTTTTGGGCTTGTTCATCAAATTTTGTTAACATGTTTCACCTCTAATTTTATTATATGTTTAACACATTAAATTATTAACGAATCAGTTTATTTTAAACATAAAACAGTCCCCTTTCTAGAACTGTTTAACATTTATATATAGAGATTCTATTACGTCCGTTATTTTTACTCAAATATAGTGCTTTATCTGCATTAGATAACAATTCATTATGATTCGTTCCGTGTTCTGGATAATATGAAATTCCAATACTTAGAGTAATTGGCTTACTACTATTTAAAGTTGCTATATCCTTATCCCAATTATTTTTAAAACCATTTATACAGTCTTTAATTTGATCTTGATTAGTAAATTGCATAAACGCAACAAATTCATCCCCACCAATTCGACCACAACAAACATTTCCAAAACTAGCTTTCATTGTCTCAGCCAGCTTTATTAATACTTGATCTCCAAAGGGGTGACCATAATTATCATTAACCGCTTTAAAATAATCTATATCTAAAATAATAATTGCCCATTTATTATTACCATTTACCTTATTTTTTAGTTCCTCTTCTAAATAGTGACGATTTAAAACACCAGTTAAATAATCATGCTTTAAATTATATAGTACTTGTTGATTTGACATTTCTAATTCCTTTGTCTTTTGAGCAATTTGTTTTTCTAACTGGAGCTTACTTTCTTCAATAATTCGGTGGGGAAAAAATTCATCATCTCCTTGACTATAATCTGGCATTGATTGGTGAACATGTAAGACTTGCCATTTATCATTTTTATATTCAAGAACAAAAGTAATTCGTGATGAAAAATCATAAAGTAATTGATCTTTACAATTTTGTTTTGCTTTTACTTCACCAAAAACAATAAAAAGATTTTCTCTAATTTCATTTACCTGATACCACTCATCTTCAATTTTAAAAGTTCCATCCCACAATTCTGCCTCATCTTGTAAAGCCATCATTAATTCTTTTGCATTATGACTTATTTCATGAGCTCCTGTTCCAATAATTGAAATATTTTCGTCAATTATTTTACATAATAATTCATAATTTCGATTCTCTAAATATTCATGAGCTACATAACAACAAAATGATTTTGCTTCCTTTATTGTTTTTTTCATAATTTCAATTCCCTTCCGATTAAATGACTTATAGTATTATTTTATCAGATATTTATTAATTAAACGACTAAAATCTTTTAATTATGAGCGAGTGATTTTATAAAAATAAAAAACTATTTTCAATTAAGAGAATAGTTCTGCAAAAAATGATTTCTTTTTAATTTCTTTACTGCTTGTACAATAACTAGCTTTCAGTGTACCTGTTAGTGTTTTTCCTTTTCCTTTTCCTAATACTATTTTATATTCACCATTATAATATTTAGCTTTATAATCTTTTTGATGGTCTGCTAATACTTGATCTATATCATCAACACCTTTAATCCAATTACGGTAATCTTTAATTAAATTATCTTTTATTTTATACATTTCTTTAATATCTGTTTCATTATTGCTATTTGCAATTATTTTATATTTAGGATCATTACTTGAAGCATCAACACTTACTACATTCATTAAAATTAATAATATAACAATTGTTTTTTTCATATCTGTTCACCTCAAGTTCATTATTACCAACTATGATTAAGTTATACAAAAAATAATTAAAAAGAGGTATTTTTATGGCTGATAGAATTATGCAAAAAGAAATTATTAGTGATCCCTTTTCGCCAATGCTTGCTAATGAAGAAATAACCGATACACTTCAAGAATTTTTAACTTTACAACAAGTATATGAGGCTGGAATCAAAGAAGTAAAAACTAAATTAGAGATTCTTGATGATGAATTTAAAGTTAAACATGATCATAATCCAATTCATCATATGGAATACCGTTTAAAATCAGTGAAAAGTATTTTAGGTAAGTTAGAAAAAAGAGGCTTAGAAGTCTCACTAGAATCTATTATTATAAATTTAACAGATATTGCTGGTGTAAGAGTAATTTGTAACTATGTTAGTGATGTCTACAAAATAGCAGATATGCTTATTAAACAAAGTGATATTAAACTAATAAAGAAAAAAGATTATATTAAACATCCCAAAAATAATGGTTACCGTAGTTTACATTTAGTAGTTGAAGTTCCTATTTTCTTAGCTGAAAAAGTACAACCCATTCCTGTAGAAATTCAAATTAGAACTATTGCTATGGACTTTTGGGCTAGTTTAGAGCATCATTTACGTTATAAAGCTGATAATGAAGTTCCTGATGGAGTTCGTGATGAATTAATTGAATGTGCTAAAACTATTTCTAATCTAGATTATAAGATGCAAGGTATTCATGAAGAATTAAGTAAAACAAAAAGAAAAATTTAATATTATGATTAAAACTGTACATATAAAATAATACATTTTTGGCCATTTTAGTATATACAATATTTTGATAATATATTGTTAATTCTAAAGGGAGGTTAAATATGGTAAACAAGAAAACAAAAAATATAGCTCTTACTGCTTTAATGATTGCTTTAATTTTTGTAGGCACTTTTTCGATTAGATTTCCAAATCCAGCAACAGGCGGATATTTCCACATGGGGGATAGTATGATTTTTACGGGTGTGATCATACTAGGTAAACGAAACGGAAGTATTGCTGGTGCATTAGGAGGTGCATTAGCTGATCTGCTTTGTGGTGCGACAATCTGGATAGTGCCAACATTATTTATTAAGTTCATTATGGCATGGATTATGGCCAGTATGATTGAAAAAGATTTTAATCCTATTATTGGTGCGGTATTAGGGGGGCTTTTCCAAATTTTTGCTTATACGATTGTTGAAGCATTTTTATTTACTTGGCCTGCTGCATGGGGTGCATTATTAGGATTAACAATGCAAACAATTATTGGTTTTCTTATTTTTATTGTTTTATATAAAACATTGCAAACAACAAAACTAGTTAATTATATAAAGTAAAAAAGCTAAATACTTATGTATCTAGCTTTTTGTTACTAAAATTATTCTGACATCTTCATTATTATTCTCCCCACAATTAACTTTGTTGTTAAAATAATTTTAGCTTCCGGTTTTTTATATTATAATATGGCCATATAACAGAGAAGACAAATGATTATAAGAAAGCTCTCCCAATCAATTAAAACTTCTTCAACTTTTTCAAAGTTTCTGATTCTTTTGGTTGATAATCACTATATCTAGAAGCGCCACTGACAGCTCCACTAGAAACAGCTAGAACTAGTTTACTAAACATTTTTAGAACCTTTTCCATAACTTTCTATAATACAAGGTATTGCCGATAAATCAATGACAACTAAAACATAGGACAAAATGCGACTGTATGTACTAGACAATAATATAATTACTGCATAAATTGAAGCAATTATAAGTGAGTATTTTTTATAAACGGGTCTTTCATTATCATTAATTAATCTATTCTTATGTTCAAAGGGAGCCCTAAATATTATTAGCAGTAATGTAATCATAATTATTAACATCATTATTATCTCATTAATCATTATATGCGGGTAAATACATATAAAGATTATATATTTGGAAACGTTAAATGCAATACATTTAAAATTAGTATCGCAATGATATCCACCAATAAATTTACGTAAAAATGCATAGCTCCCAAAGTACACTAACGCTTGGTTGACTGTACCACTTATTATCCCAATAAATAACAACAAAAATATATTAAGTAAAGATGTAATAATTACTTCAATACCATAGGTGAATATTTCATCATCATAGTCCAAACTAATTTTACTCTTATATATTTTTAAAAACCAATTAGATATACCTTGTATCAATCATTTCACCTCCTCGCACTACATAATAAATTATTTTGTGACATATTTAAACAAACTTGGGACAAATCGGCTTTTAATGAGGATGATTTATTGGAATCATTATAGATACATGAAATTTATTATCTTTTTCAAAAAACTTAACACTTCCACGATACTCATTTACAATCCTCTTTACACTTTTTATTCCATGCCCATGATTATCTCCTTTTTTATTTGTACGAAGATCTGGGTTCTTTTTTAAAACTGATTCATCAATTTGATTAATTACTTCTAAATATAAAAACACATCTTCTTCAATAAATATTTTAATTTTAGGATCACTCTTTGAACAATTATCAATTGCATTATCTAATAGATTTGAAAGTAATTCATTTAAATGATAATCTTTCATATACTGCTTATCACTTACATTTATTTCATAATCAACTTTTATATTCTTACTATTTGCAATCATCATTTTATAATTTATGATAGTATTTATTACATCATTCCCACTATTAATAGTAGTAGTTACTTCTTGTAACTCTTGCATTCTCGATTGAACAATCTCTTTTATTTTTGAATATTTTTTCCCTCTTAAATAATTTTCTATTAATGCATAGTCATGTTTTAAGTCATGCTTCATTATTTTAACTTCCTTTGAAACATTATTTAATTGCTTATAGTTACTTTGTTCCATTTCTAATTTTTGTAATGAAAACTGTGTTTCTTGTTGTTTGTGTTCTAATTCTGATATATAGTATACTATCACAGCTATACCTATAACTGACAAAACAAGCGACAACAAAGTTATATAAACTAATCTCTGATTCAATTTCATACCTAAATAAAATTGCAATAATATTGTATAAGCAAAATAAAAAACAATAACTACTATTGTCAATAGTTTCCAATAGAGGGTATTTAATCTTATATTTTTAGTTTTATGAACAAATAATATACCACATACAAATAACAGATATAAAATTTTTCCAATTATTACTCTTGTATCATTGTTTACTATATTTTCTAACATTAAAGACATTATTATAGATATTCCTACAATAAGTTGATCTAGGTACGAAATAAAAATTATTTCCCAAATATTATTTTTAGTTGTTAAATATGCAATAACTGCCACTGTAGAAGCAACTACTAAAGGTAAAGTTATACTATATGAATAAAAAACATTATCTATATTTATTTCAGTAGAAATTAAAATAAAATTTATCATAAAATATAAATATTTATTAATTTTTAAATCAAAATAATTAGTAAAGAAAAATGATGCTATTAGTGATTCTATAAAATTTATTATCATTGTTTAAACCTCTTCATAAAATTATTGTGATAAGCATCGATAAAATCATCATAGTTTCTTTTTAGAACAAATGTAGTATCATTTATCAATGTAAGTTTTTTACCACTTACATTTTTAACATATTCAAGATTTATAATTGTATAATTATTTAAACGAAAATATTTATTAATATCTAATTCTCCCAAAAATGATTTTAACGTTCTATATACTTCATATATATTATCATCCCGCATATAAATTTTACACTTATTTCTATTCGATTCAATATAAATAATATTTTTCTTTAAAATCATTTGTCTTTGTCGTTCAACAATTACCTCAATATAATCTGTATTTTTTATACTATCTTGCTCTATTTTAAGCCATAATCTTTCTAAATCTTCTTTTAAATTACTTTTTCGTAAAAAGAAATAAACTTTACTTGTAAAAGTATCAAAAACTAAACTATTTTCAGATGACATATAAATTATCTTAGCGAAATAATTTTTACTAATTATATTTTTACCGAAATTTATTCCATTTTCGCCTTCTAATAGAATATCAATAAAATAATAATCATACTTTTGTTTCATATCTATATCAGATACACTTTTTACTACTACAATCTCATTCTTCTTATTATTAAATTTTTTATTAATAATTTTTTCTAACATTTTACCAAAAATAAGATCATCATCTACAATTAGTATTTTCACATTATCACCCTTTTCCAAATAATCATAACACAGAAATATGTCAGATTTTATAGATTTTTTTATAAAATTTAAATATCTTTTAATATTAAAAGCGGCTTTTGCCGCTTCCTAATATGTTGAATCAATATCATAATATACTAAATCATCAAATGTTTGTCTTCTAATTACTTCTCTTGATTTTCCTTTATATGTAAATATCACTGCCGGTTTAGGTAATTGATTATAATTTGAAGACATTGAGTAATGATATGCGCCAGTAGAGAAAACTGCTAATATATCTCCTGGTTGAGAATCTTGCAACATAATATCTTTTATTAATATATCTCCTGACTCACAGTTTTTACCTGCTACTGTAACCAAATGACTTGCAGGCATTTCTGCCTTATTAGCAATTATAGCATCATATGTGGCTGAATATAAACTTGAACGAATGTTATCAGTCATTCCTCCATCAACGCTAATATAATCGCGAATATCCTTTATATATTTTGAAGATCCTATAGTATATAAAGTTATTCCAGCATTACCAACACAATAGCGCCCTGGTTCAACTAAAACCATTGGTCTTTTTAATCCTCGTGCCTCAAATCCTTTAGTTATAATTTCCATTATTGTATCAACAACAGTTTCAAATTCTAAAGGTTTATCAGCTTTTGTATATGCTATTCCAAATCCCCCACCTGCATTCAATTTATTAATAACAATTCCAAATATGTCATATATTTCATATGAAATGTCAACAAATTTATTCATTGCTAAAACATATGCTTGAACATCTTCGATTTGACTTCCAACATGACAATGTATTCCATCAAAATTAATATTTGGTGCATCAATTACCTTCTTAATTGCTTTTAAGTATGTATTATCATGGCTACTAAATCCAAATTTTGTATCTTTAGCACCAACTCTAATATAATCATGGCCACCCGCATATACACCCGGTGTAATTCTTACTACTCCATTGACAACAACATTTAATTTTTGAGCTATTTCTTGAACTAATTCAATTTCATGAAAATTATCGATAATTAAATTTTCGACCCCATTACTTAAAGCATATTCTATTTCAGAAGGAAGTTTATTATTTCCATGAAAATAAATCTTCTTAGGATCAAACCCAGCTTTTAGAGCTACAGAAATTTCTCCTGCTGAAACACAGTCAATTCCTACCCCATATTCTTTAGCTACTTTATAAATAGCCAAACATGAAAATGATTTAGAAGCAAATAGAGGTAAAGTATTTTCATACTTGTCTATCATTTTTGTTTTAAGTATATTGAATTGATGTCTAATATGTCCTTCACTCATAACATAAAGTGGTGTTCCATATTTTTCAGCTAAATCAGTAGCTTTAACTTCATCTATGTATAAATTATTATTTTTTATTTGTGCAAATTCTGTTTGTAATACCATATAGTCCCCCTAGTTAATATAATGTTTTTAATGTATAAAGACCTTTTTCTTTATCCTTCAATGCATAAGCTGCACTAATAGCCCCTTGAACAAAAACTTCTTTTGATAATGCTGTATGCTTTATTTCAATTATTTCATCTATCCCAGCAAACATTACTGTATGTTCTCCAAAAATTGTTCCACCACGCATTGCTTGAATTCCAACTTGATCATGTGTTCTCTTTTCATGTAATGCACTACGATCATATACTGCTGTTGTTTCTCCAATTTCTTCTTCAATTACCTCATATAATAATTTAGCGGTTCCTGAAGGTGCATCTATTTTTTGATTATGATGTTTTTCAAGTATTTCAATATCGTAATCTGCTTCGTAGAATTCTTTAGCTACTTGGCGTAACATCTTAGTTACCATTTGTACACCATAAGATGTATTATAAGATTGAAAAATTGGAATTTGTTTTGAAGCATCTTTGATTTTAGCTAATTGTTCTAAACTATATCCTGTTGTTGCAATAACTAATTTTGTTTTATTTTCTAAAGCATAAGATAAAATATCATCTAAATTATTCGGGTGAGAAAAGTCGATGATAACATCGGCTTTTTCTTCACACTCTTTTAAAGAATTAAAACTTTTTTCAGGTATTTTTTCATCAAATTCATAACTTATAACTGCTGTCAAATCCATATCATTTTGACTTCTTACTTTATTTGCGACCTTTTTACCCATCAATCCATATCCATATACTATTACTTTCATTTTATAACCCCAACTTCTCGAATGCATCCATAGCATCAAATAATAATTTTTTATTTTCTTCAGTAGTTTCAATTAATGGTAGTCTTAAGGTTGGTTTACAAACACCGATTCTTGCCAAAGCTGCTTTAGGCATAATTGGATTAATATCTATAAATAAAAGACGTGTAACTGGATTTAAAGCATAAGCTAGTTCTTGAGCTTTTGGTAAATCGCCTTTTAGCGCTAGTTGAACTAACCTCTCAGTTTGTTGAGGATAAATATTTGATAATACTGAAATAACACCTTTTCCTCCCGCACAAATAAATGGTAAGATATTATCATCACATCCAGAATACATATCAAAATCTAAACCTTGTGTTTTAGCTAATACTTCCATAGCGTATGCAATATCGTCTGTGGCATCTTTCATAGCTACAATATTCTTATGTTTAGCTAATGTTACTACAGTTTCTACATTTATCTTCACTCCTGTTCTTCCAGGTACATTATAAATAATCATTGGAATATCTACTGTATCAGCTATGGTTGTATAATGTGTAATTAATCCCCGTTGACTAGTTTTATTATAATATGGTGTAACTACTAAAATAGCATCTGCACCTTTTTCTTTAGCATACTTAGCTTTCTTTAAAGCGGTAGCCGTATCATTTGATCCTGCACCTGCAATAACTTTAATGTTCTTATCTTTTGCCATTTCAAGTGTAATATCTAATAATTTAAATTCATCGTCGATATGAATAGTTGCAGTTTCACCAGTAGTTCCATTAACCAGCAAAGCTTTAACTCCCCCATCAATCATTCTTTTTACTTGTCTTCTAAAACCATCAAAATCAATACTTCCATCTTCATGCATTGGTAATACAAGTGCAACTGCACTTCCTTCAAAAATAGCCATATTATTTCCTCCTATAATTTTAAGCCAAAAGATTCATTTAATTTATTTATTGCAAGATTTTTATCTTTTTTATCAACAATAAAAGAAATAGTTCTTTTCGATGTTGTAACTTGATAAAAATGAATGTTATTTTCACCTAAAATCGTAAATACTTTTGCAGCAGCTCCTGGTGTAACTTCAACTAATTTTCCACCAACCGCTATTTTAAAATACTTTCGATTAGTTGCGATTTCTAACTGTTTCACTTCTTCTTTTAAGCGCATTATTGCTTTATTTAAATTTTTTTGATAACCTTCATCTAAAGTAATTTCTATCTGCATAGCATCTTCAATCATTACTTGTGAAATCATATCAATATTAACATCACATTCACTTAAAATAGTAAAAATCTTAGCAATTACCATTGGATGTTTTGGTACATTGGTTAATCTTAATTGAATAATATCTTCTTCATAGCTTACTGCCTCAATAAGTCTTTCCATCGCCTTTCTCCTTTATAAAAAAAGTTGCAATGAGTATCATTGCAACATAATTAATGTATGAACAATGATAGCTCACCATTATCAATTGATATTGATAATGACAGTCTTATAGATATTCTCTATAAGCCCAGAGTATAAACGCATGCAATCATTTACCTCTTCGGCGAAAGCTCCCCCATTTTTATCTAGTTTGCATCTTCTAATAAAAATATCATAACTATTCGCGCCTCTATCTTATAACTTTCTTACAATATATCACAATAGGCATCATATTACAATAGAATTAATAACCCTTTATCAAATGTTTTTACAACTATATAAGAAGATTTTTCAGCTTTCTCTCGTTAATATATGATTTAATATAACTTATTATGATAAATAATTATAAAATAAATTCGGATTATTCGTCTACTCTCCAAAATCAAAAATAAATGGTCTATTATTAATAAGAGTACTATTATATTTTTGATATATAACCACATTGTTTATCTGTTGACTAGCACATATTCAAATCCTCCTTCTATTATCAATAAGTCTAACATACTAAAAGTTAATACAGTATTAAGACTCATTCTAATCATATTAAAAAAATATAAATCCGTATTACGAATTTATATTATAAACACTTAAATCTAATTCATCTTCCGTTTTAGCAACTAACGTTGCTGCTGTTGCTGCTCCAATAACATTTGTAGCAGTTCTTGCCATGTCTACAATCGTAGAAATTGGTGTTAATAATACAATTACCTCAATTGGTAAACCTGCAGCTGCAAATACCGCTGTAGCTGTAATTGTCGCAGTTCCTGGTACCCCAACTGTTCCAATAGATACTACTACTGATAATACAACTAAAAATGCATATTGAGTGATTGAATAATCTAAACCTAATAAATTAATAGCAAATACAGCTAATAATGTTGGCCAAATTCCTGCACATCCTGGCATTCCTAAATTAGCACCTAAACTTGCTACAAACGAGGCAATTTCTTCATTTACACCTATTTTTTTCACTAATTGTCTAACAGTTACAGGAATTGTACCAATACTACTTTGAGAAGTAAAAGCGACTACCCCTGCTGGCCATATCCCTTTAAAAAAGTTAATCGGATTTATTTTACCAATAATCTTCAATAATAGACTTTCAACTACAAATATTTGAATAATACTTAATAAATATGCTAAAGCTAGTACTCCTAATAATGGTAATAAATCACTTAAAGTACTTTTCCCTACTGCTCTAGCTATTAAAGCCAAAATAGCATATGGTGTAAACCCAATCACAAAATTTACAACTTCCCCAAAGACATGATTGCCAGCATCAATAAAGTTCTTAAATGGTTCAACTAATTTTTGATTTTTATTAGCCAATTTATTATATGAAATAGCTATTATAATTGCAAAAACTAAAATTGGAACTACCTCTCCCTTTAACCAGCTTTCAATAATATTTTTAGGAAATAAACTAGTTATTGTATCTATAATCGTTGGTACTTCAACCGCTTTATAACCAGTAGATAATTCATAATTGATCCCGCTTCCTATTTTTGTCACTACAGAAAAAAATAATGTTATTAAACTTGCTAGAAATGTATTTAACAATAAATAAAACATTGTTTTAAAACTAATTTTTTTTAATTTAAGTGATGAATTTAAATTAGTTATACTCGAAATAATACTAAATAATAATAGTGGTATCACTATTGATGTTATAAGATTTGAATAAACTATTCCTATTATTTCAATATAATCATAATTTTCTTTAAAACAAATTCCTACCAAAACTCCTAAAAAAGCTGCTAAAATTGTTAATACTCCAAAATCCACCCTTTTTCTTTCCTTTAAAAAATATATTAAACCAAAGAAAAGTAATGTAATTAATAATGCCCCAATTTTCATAATATTTGCATTCATTCTTTACCCTCTTTTCATACCTAAATAGTATGATATAAAAATATTATAAAATATACTCATTGTCAAGAAAAACGATAAATTCATTATCATACATAAATTATTTTTTCCAAAATAATAAGTTATATACGTCACATTTAAAAGAAGTATGATTATCCTTATGGATTTTCATACTTCTAATTTTATAAATTAGTCTTTTTTTCTTAGGATACTTATTCCCGCTATACTTAGCATCGCTATTCCTGCAAATACTCCTGCTAAAACATTATCTCCTGTCTTAGTCGCTTTTACCTTTGTATCTCCTGGTTTTACAGTACTTTCTGGGTTTGTTGAATTAGCCACTAATCCTGACATTGCTCTTGTTAATCCTTTTACTGCTTCTTCTATTTCTTCCTGAGTTGCATTTGGATTTTCCAATACTGCTTTCGCTTTCTCTAATTCTGGCTCTAATACTGACCATGATGCTGCTGTATAGTTTGCTTCTTTTAAACTGTTTGCCTTGTTGATTAATCCTTCTAACAGTCCTTTATCTGGTATTAGTCTTAATTCCAAGTATGCTTTTACTAGTTCTTCATATGCTTTGTTGATTTCTTCCTGAGTTGCATTTGGATTTTCCAATACTTCTTTTGCTTTTTCCATTGGTTCTGTCAACTTCGCTACTGATTCACTTGTATACTTAGTCTTATCTAATCCTTCTACCTTGTCATACATTGTCTGCAGTAATGTTTTATCTGCTTTCAGTACTAACTGTCCGATTGCATCTTTTAACTTATTTGCTGCTTCTGTTACTTCATATTCTAAAGCATTTTCATCTTCCATTACTTTTACTGCTTCTTCTTTAGCACTTTCTAGTACTGACCATGATTCAGCTGTATAGTTTTCTTCTTTGTATTCTTCCAGTGAATTTAACAGTGCTTCTAATTCTGTCTTATCACCTTTGATGAAATCTAACATCTGGATTGCATGTGCTAAACGATAGAAAGAAGTATCAATTGTATTTTGATCAGCATTTGGATCAGCTAAAATTGCTTTTGCTTCAGCTAATGCTGCTCTAAATTCTGCTGCTACTGCTGGTACAACACCATTAAGTGTTTCTTCACTTACTGCTTTTGCTGTTTCTACTGCTACTTGCAATGCTAGTTTATTTAACTGTTTTTCTTCTAATGATGCAATTGCGTCATTAATTTCTTGAAGAGCATTTTCTACTTCTGTCTTTGTTACTACACTACTATTAATTAATATTTCTGCTTTTGTAATAGCGTTTATTAACTGACTTGCACTTTCTTCTGTATATAATTCTAGATTTATTTTTTTAGCTTCACTAATCTTTTCTTCTAGATTATTTAAATAATCATCACCATAGGCTCTAATTTCTTTAATATGGAACGATTCATTAGCAGAATTATATTTACCACTTAACTTTATATATCGTGCCTGTAACCCATCTTCATATGTGTATATATCACCTTTATCTGTTCCAATTGTTTGATCAGTTTTGTGCTCTATTTGTGTCCAATTTTCACCATCATTACTTATAAAAAGATCATATAAATAATAACGATTTCCAACATATGGTAAAATATTTATTTTATCAACTATATAAGATTTTCCTAAATCTAAAATAATCCATGGATCATTGGTCTCCCATTCTCCACCATCCCAATATGTGTCAGGATTTCCATCATTTGCATTAGATGCATATCCACCACCTGAACCTGGTGAATTTCTTTCTTCATTTGCCCATATTTTCTTATCAATTGCTATATTACCTATATTTTCAGGTCGTTCAACAATTACCGAGCAATCATTCAACACCTTTTGAGCCACATCAAATACCTGCTGAGAAGAATTATTTGCTTCTCTTGTATATTCAGGAGTATTCATTACCCACTGCCAATAAAAGTGAAAATACTGTGATTGATTTAGTTTATCTACTGGAGTACTATCAATCAAATATTGCTCTTCTTTATCCAAAAATGTTTCCCATCTTGTTTTATATACATCTATCATCATCCCTTGATAATTACGATATGCATAATCTGGTAGAGCACTAGCACTAGCTGCACCAGCCCACGTAGTTATCAATGCTTTAGCATTCATTGGTAATAAATTTTTAGAAAAATCATCATCATTTGCTGCCCAATCTTCTGCCTTTCCAATCCATTCTCCAACCAGTTGATCTACTTGGGTGCTTTGTACTGCATCACATACATCGAAAGAATTTAAGAACTTTTCTTTTTCCACTCGGAATCTTTCTAAATCTTTTTCGTTATATGCTTTAATAACGTTATTATATTGGGCAACAGCATAATTATTAACACTTTGTCTCATAATTTCTGTTAAGTCATAAAGATATGCTTCACTAGAGCTTAATGTATCAAAATCTTCTAATAATAGTTTTAAAGCACGTTCTAATTTTTCTGTATTATAACCAACCGATTGTGTACCAACATTTTCAGGTAATCGTGCTAATGTATATGGAGTATTTCCGCTTCTTCTATATACTGATTCCTCTAAAAGATCCCAGGCCTTTCTAGCATTTTCACTTTCAGCACCGTATCTTCTAATCACATAACTATCTAACCAGTCATCAATATCAATTGGTTCAGTTTCCCATGCCATATCCCAAATCAAGTCATAAATAACAGGATTATCATATTGTGCTTCAGCAATTATTCCTATTCCTTTCATATGTTTGGCTTCTTTATATGCATTTGGTATATCTTTTGCAATTTTAGCAAGTTGCCCATCCATAGATGGATTACCACCATAATTTTCTAACATACACCATACCCAATCTGTCCCATTAAATTCTGGGGCATCTAAATTTGTACTACCATAATTTGTTTTATCCCATTTAGGAGCTTCCAATCCTGTCAAATCAAGAATCATCACATGATCTTGACGATATTCTCCCATTCCTTTTAATAAATCGTTTGTTGGATTACTCCACCAGGCTTGTACCATCCAAACTGCATCTTGATCATATTTTAACAATGAATCAAGTACTTCTGTGGCTATTGTTTCATCCGATAAATCACTTGGGCGAATTCCACCTTCATGAAATGGATCAGCCGCATAATAATCACTAGTATTACCAAATGCCCATTCTTGTGCTTTATAAAAAGCAGCTGCATACTCATCATAAAGTTGACTATCAGTGCGAATCATATCTGGTCGATTTAATCCACACCAGCCACCTTGTTCTAAAATTTCAGCATCTGGTTGATGATCAACAAAATTGGTCGGCACCATTCCTGCATAACCTTGTAATACTGTATCTATACCCAAAGATCTTTTCCAACGCTGATTTTCACGAGCCATCTCTAGACGTCCTGTTACCCAACGATCAGATACCGGACCTCCAAATACTTCAAGATTATCCATAAACTGCCAAGCATAATATGATGGCCCTGATAACCAGTCTTTTGCCTCGTCAAAAGAGTAGTTGTAATTCATTAAAAAGTTAATCCAAACGGCCTCTTGACCAGCAAGATCAAGCACTACGTTTACTCCATTTAAAGCTAACCAGTCATATTCTTTTTGGAAATCATCGGCTCCAAAAAATGCAAAAGTATAATCCATTGTACAATAATTAAATGCATAACGAACTTTATAAGGAGTAGTTTTACGGACAGGTAATACCTCTACAATAGAATCTGGCATTCTAGTTTGATTTGCCTGTTCAGAAATATTTACATTACAATAATTTTTATAGTAAAAATTTAATCCTGCTGAAAGCATTACACCTTCATTACCACTTATATGTATCTTTCCATCTTTCATTGATAATTCATAAAAATCATCCTCATTTTCAGAAATATCTATTAATTCAAAACTAAACCACTCTCGATACTGACTACCTACAGTACGGTCAATAATACCATAAACATTTTCAATTGTTTCATTTTCTGTAATTTTTGATGCATATTCAGTTTCATTAAATGGTTTAATTCCTAAAATATCCTCAATTGATCCTGTTCGTAATTGCTCTGTATTTTCTCCTGTTGGTGTCCCAAAAGCTCTAATTTCACTAACACGAGCACTTCCAGCATCACTACAATATTCTAAATACACTCGAATAAATCGATAGGTCTTATTTTTTAATCCTTCTAAAACTGATAAATCAATAATATCTCCATCAAATGTTGTTGAGACCTGATCTCTTTTTTGATAAAGTTCATCAAAAGTAGAATAATCATTACTTCCATAAACTGTATAATAGTAATATCTACCTTCTTTTACAGGAAAATTAATAATTAACTTATTTAAATCATATTCTTCCATTAAGTCAACATCAATAGCCGCTGGATAAAATTCACCAGTATAATAAGTTGAATCTGAACCATCTGTCACCTTCTCTATTCCTTTATCTGATACATGGCACCTTGCTGGTTTTCCATATGCAATATTATCGGGATATTTTGTATCAGACGTAATTTCCGGCTCCTTATAATCAGGATCAGGATATCCCCAAACTTCAAACTCTTTCATGTGTACAGAAGGATTTGCAGAATTATATGTCATCACAACCTGTACATACCGTATATTAGCTGTTTCACTTAATTCATAAGTTTCTCCTTTACTAGTAGCAGAATTATTATTACTTTTTTGAGCTAATAATTTATAATTTAATCCATCTAAACTTCCGTAGATTTCATAATGATAATATCTATTATCACCATAATATGTTAATGCTTTAAATTTAGAAACAAAGTGTCCTGTCCCTAAATCAATGATAAATTCTGATGGTGCCGCACCACCATCCCAAAAAGCACTAGTTTGTCCATCAGTTATAACAGACCCATTAGTTCCTGCACTAACTTCAACTGGTTTATTTAATGCAATGTTAGTTATTTTATCTCCATGATTTCCAATAGTATCAATGGCATAGATTTCAATTTCAGAAATAGCAGGCCAAATAGTTGTTCCTTCAAGTCTTTCTGTGATAGTAACCTTTATATCATCGGTTTTTACTGGCGTACCAAAAATGAATTCTGTATTATATTCATTAGTTTCTGCGTTAAAATTTAGTCCTTGATAAAACTCAATATACTCATTTGTTGTATTATCTAAATAAGAGAGCGTAAATCTAATTTTTTGATTCATATCTTTTTGCTTTTCAAAATAAATCTTAACACTACTAACATCATAAATCCCATCTAATTTAATTCCTGCATTAATTGGACAATTGGGACTACCTGCAATCCAAAGATTATTAATATTTTCATCATTTAACAAATTTATTGATGTATTCTCTGAATCAGCATAAGCAGTACCATACTTTGCTACATTTACTATTTCCTCTGCATAAATAGATGAGCTTAAACCAAAACAACAACTCATTGTAATAAAGAAGCTTAATAAATATAATCCTATACATTTCAAATTAGTTTTTATTTGCCTATGTTTAAACATTTCAAATATTTTCATATTCTTCTCCTTTCTTTTTATATCTTAATGCCAAAAGTTATAATCTTATCCCCCTTTCCACTTTTAAATTTGGACAAAAACAAGTTATTTAATATACTTTTATTATACTATACTTTTAATAGTAAAATTCTACATTTTATAGTAAAAAAATATAAAATTTAATTTTATTCAACCATTTTAAAAATATAACCATTTAAATAGTCCATTTAATTATGAGTTTTTCACTTTATTTTTTCTATCCTTTTGCCAACTAATTTTAAATATACTTTTTATACTCTTCCCTGTATCCACAAAATATCCTTTTGTTCAAAACTACCTGTTTTAAAATTTATATTTCATACTTGTGCTTTAATCAGAAATTATTGATATTACCATACCTTTTAACGCTTCCACAAGTTTAAAATTAAATACTTTACGGTATGTTTATATAATAACCTTTTTGTTTTTTATAGACTGATCCCCTCATTACTTTTTACAACTAACAAATTAGATTCTTTAAATGTTTTCTATTTAGATAACCTTTAACTATACATCTGCAGCATGTAGTAATTTATTCCACAATAAAACTTACCGACTTTTACGCCGGTAAGTTTTATAAGAATAAACTAATTTTAGTTCATTTTAATATTTTCTTTTTTTTGAAAC